>CAKOHK010000031.1 GCA_934085595.1 uncultured Bacilli bacterium | reverse complement strand
GTATCATTAATTTTAACTACTTCTCCATTTTCTAATATATTAATATCTACTAAATATTTAACATTTTTATCAGATAATTCTTTCTTTATTTCTACTTTCTTAATATCTAATGAATAATTATCATTAATCTCTTTATCAAAAGTAATACTTACATTTATATCACCATCACTTTTGATTTCATTATTTTTAATCCAAGTAGCATATAAAGTTATATTTTTATATCTTTCATAACCATTTTCTTCTTTTATTTTAGTATCTTTATCAAACTCTTTATCTGTTTCTTCATTTATATCCCAGAATCTCCAGTAAACATAATTATAATTTTCTCCGCTACCATCTTTTTTTGTATTCCAACCATTAAAAGTATAACCTTCTCTTACTGGAATATATGGTAATAGTGACATTGTTGTTCCAGAATTACTTCCTCCTATGTAGTCATAATTATTAGTTTCTTTGCCATCTATTTTACCACCATTAGCATTTAATTTTAATACGATTCCATCACCCTTAAAAGTATCTTGTGTATATGTAGCAGTTACTTCTATACAATCACGATTAGCAAAGTAACTAGAATCAATTATAGTTACAATTTTTCCATCTAACTCCCATCCATTAAATGTAAATCCTTCTCTTACTGGTATATATTTGGTTAAATCAACTGTTTTAAATTCAGTACTTTTACTTGTTAATTTCATAATACTTTGTCCATTTACTTTACCCGCAAATGAATCAAGTGTTAAATAATATGTACCAGTTCCTTGTAATAATTTATCAGAAAATTTTGCATAAAGTGTAAGACCATTGGTATATGGCTTTCCTTCTATATCACCACTATAGGTAAAATCAGTTATTGCTATATCATCGCTAACTTTTTCACCAATAAAACTTCCCCAATATGCAAATTCATTTTTGTAATTGAAAGGTACTATTCCTTTTGTTAATTCAGATAATTTAATGGTTGTTTCTTCTTCTGCAACATTAAATCTTATAACTTTTTGTTCTTTACCATCAATAGTTACATCTTCCTCACTACTAGTTAATATTAATGTGTATTTTCCATCATCACTAATAGTAGCAGCATTAACAGTTGTTATTCCTAAAGTAGCAATTACTGCTATTAACATCATAAATAATATTTTTTTTATTTTCATTTCTTTCTCCTCCTAATTTTCTTATTTTTTTATCATTATAATTATTCTACCCTATACATCACCTTCTTTCATTATTCTTCATATCTAACTTCACTCATACTATTAAATCCACTCAAGTAATAATCATCTGGATAATCTCTTACTCTATTTTCCATAACATCATTTATAGGTATAAGGGTTAAATCTTTTAATACTACATATTTATATGTAAATGTTAATACTTCATTATAATATTTAGTTAACATATTAATTTTTACTGTAGTAATAATTGTTTTATTTAAATCAGTATCAAAATAACTCATTAATTCATAAAAGGCTTTATCTGTTTTTACTATTCTTTCATTATATATTCTAATTA
>CAKOHK010000030.1 GCA_934085595.1 uncultured Bacilli bacterium | reverse complement strand
AGACATTTGATCCATCGCTAGCAGCACAAAGAGCGATCGACTTATATAGATCCAAAGGTTTTGATGAAAAATGGATTGCTAAAAGAATAAAAGGTATTCAAGATAGAAAACAACTAACTGATGTATGGAAAGATGGCGGAATAACTGAATCTAAAGAATATGCAATCCTAACAAATGAAATTTATAAAGAATGGTCTGGCATGACTGCAAAACAATATAAATCATTTAAAGGACTTAGGAAAGAATCATTAAGAGATAATATGACTGATGTTGAAGTAGCACTTGCTGATTTAGGTGAAATAGCAACTAGAGAAATTGCTAAAAAGAAAAATCCAAAAGGTTTAAATGAAAATATTAATGTAGCAAGGCGCGGTGGTAAAATTGCTGGTAATGCAAGAAAAGATTTAGAAAATGAACTTGGTGAGAGCGTAGTTACTAGTAATAATGCATTAAACTACGAATATATTGAAGAAAAAGAAATTGAAATGAAATAGGAGATATTATATGGAAAGCAGTAAAAATAATAAAAAAATAATTATAGCTTTAATAATATTTATTACAGCCTTGATAATAGTTAATTTTATATTTTCGAATACTAAATATGAAATTACCTTTGAGATAATAATTTGTTTAAGTTTATTAGTTATCTTAGCGTTGTCAGAGATGTTTGATAATCTTAGTATACCGAAAGTAATATCTTTGTCTAAAAACGTGAAAGAAGTAAAAAAAGAAAATGAAGATTTAAAAGATGCTAATATAAAATTATTGGAACAAATTACTAATATTAAGAATTCAAATAGTCAAAATATATTTTTGCCAAATTCTTTTAGTACTATTAGTTCCTCAAATATAGATGATATTAATAAAAATGTTGATAATTTAGAATCAGGAGATTTTGAGACTAAAGTTGTTAATAAAGATTATAAAGTGCCTGCATCAGAACGTTATAAATATAGACGTAATTTAGAAATATTCATGTTAAAGAAAGCATTAGACACTGATAACAATATTTCGAGTTATGACATTCAATACGATATTAAGCTAATTAACAACAAGCTCGTAGATGATAATATAATGAAGAATGAAGCAAGATTTGACGCATTAAAATCGAATTTAAATGAAAATATCTTTTATGAAGTTAAAATTACACCATTCATGTTAGATTTTTCTTATCAACTTCACTACATGTTAAGAACTCTTGAATTATATAAGGAATTCACTAAGATACCTTGTAAATTGGTTTTAGTTTTACCTAAATTTGAAGGAGAATTAGAAAAAATATTATTTAATATGAATAATGATAGATTTACTATAATGAAAGAAAAAATGTCAAATATATTTGAACCTGCCATAGAAAATCATCTATTAGAAATAGTAGAAATTAATGTATCTAAAGAAGAATTAGATAAATATATTAAAGCAAAAGAAGAAAAAAATAACAGTTAGTTACACATTGATTATCGACAGGTGGCGAAGGTGCTGAAGTAATATATGCACTACGTAATAGAGATACTTTAGCAGCTAAGATAATTAATGAATTAGA
>CAKOHK010000029.1 GCA_934085595.1 uncultured Bacilli bacterium | reverse complement strand
CTCTTTAGCTCACTCAACTGAAGAACTTGACATGTTGGTTGATGCAAGTTTTAAAGAAGGTGTTTTAAACGAAACCGAAAAAGAAATGTTGCACAATGCTTTCAAATTTTCGGATTTAACAGCAAAAGAAGTAATGATTCCTCGTACAGATATGATTTGTATTCCGAAAGACATTACGCTTGAAGAGTTGAACCATTTAGTAAGCGAAAATCAATACACTCGTTATCCAATTTACGAGGAAGATATTGACCATATTATCGGTTTTATACACGTAAAAGACCTTTATGCAGCAGCATTAAAGGGTGAAAAATTTGATATTGAAAAATTGAAACGTCCAATATTGTTTGTTCCTGAAACAATCACAATGGACAATATCGTTTTAGAATTCAAAAAATGCCAAGGTCAAATGGCAATCGTATTTGATGAATACGGCGGAACTGCCGGTATTATTACACTTGAAGATGTATTTGAAGAAATCTTTGGTGAAGTTCAAGACGAATTTGACGAGGTTGAAGAAGTTGATATCAAAGAAATTGGCGAAAATACATTCGAAGCAAACGGTATGCTAAGACTTGATGAAATGGCTGAGTTCTTTGGTGAAGACGAAGAAGAATATGAAGAAGAAGATGTTGACACAGTTGGCGGTGTGATTCTTAAATTCTTAGGCAGAATTGCTCAAATGGATGATTCGGTTTTTTGGAAGAATTTGACTCTTCAAGTTAAAGGGATTGACGGTGTGAGAATCACAAAGGTCTTAATTGTTCGCCATATACCTGTAGCTGTTGAACAAGGCGAAAAACAAGAAAATTAGTTTTTAATAAATAATAAAAAATAAGTCCTTGTAAAAACAAGGGCTTATTTTTTTGTATAAACTTTAAATTTTTAACCTGCTTTTCTTAATTCAATTTCAATAAGTTTTACAAATTCACTTACCAAAGTTGAATTCCATTTCTTATTTGCATCAGCTTTAATTACATCTAGCGCTTCATAAGGTGAAAGTGCTTTTCTGTAAATTCTAGGTTCTGTCAATGCAAAATAAGCATCAATAATCAAAATAATTTGTGAAGATAATGGAATATCATTACCTGCCAATTTATTCGGATATCCTGAACCGTCCCAGTTTTCATGGTGTTTTTCAATGATTGGAATAATATCTTTTACGTTTGAAATTGGTTCTAATAAGTCATGAGCCGCTAAACGTGGGTGATTTTCAATGTACGCACGTTCTTCATCTGTCAAAGGACCGTCTTTTTGTAAAATTTCTTGTGGCAACATTAAGTTACCTACGTCATACAACAACATTGCAACACGAAGCTTGTCCGCATCATCTTTTTCAAGTTCAAAACGTCTTGCAAGAGTTGTAGCCATAACCACCTTAGATTTTGAAGAACCTAGTGTGTGTTGAGGGTTATAAGTTGTTGCAAGTGTATCTGCAACCGAATATAATGTATCTTTTGGATTTGAATTTTGTTCGATTGCCATTTGCAATTTCTTAATCAAATCGTGTTTAACTTCATCAGAAACGTTAATTCTACCTGTTGCAAGAATATCGTTAAACGCATTAAGGGCAACTTCTTGCCAAGAAACTTCCGAAATTGGAGTTGCCAGTGTAACTTGGTTTCTGCCGTTACGTTTTGAATGATACAT
>CAKOHK010000028.1 GCA_934085595.1 uncultured Bacilli bacterium | reverse complement strand
TTTCTCTGATGCTTCTCCGATGTTTCTCCGATGCTTCTCTATTTTTGTATTATTATTTGATTCTTTTCGGATAGCATTATTACGAAACAATTCTATCCTAAACATATTGTCAAATTCTTGAATTTTCGGTTCTTGCAATCCATATTCTCCTGCTGCATTAAAAATCCTTTTGATTCCACTTCCCCATGCTTCCACCAGACCCATTTGACTAAATATATTCGCAAGCCCTTTATTTCTGATTTTTGAATGTCCATTTAGTACTTCTTCATAAGTTAATCCATTATACAATCCACCTGGAGATGTAACTTCTAACCTGTCATCATAGACAGCAACCTGTATACAAGATTCTTCCAACAAATTCCTGTGACAGTGTGCATTAATAATCATCTCACGGATTGCTTCTGGTGGCAGTTCATATCTCTCTTTACGTACCAATCCGTCAATCGTGGCACCTAATCTAATATTTCTTAATACAAAATCCACAGCTTCTTCAATCTGATTATAAATAGGTCCGTCAAATTCACGTTTATCCAAAAATACTGCTCGATCCGTTCCTTTAAAAACAGCACATTGTGTCTTGGAAAATTCAAAATAATCAGATGTTAACAACGCAAATGCATTGGTTGCGATCAGTTGATCATCTTTTTTCTTTAAAATCTTCCAATTGATCAACTGCTCTAATGCTACATGATGTTCTGGCATTCTTGCTTTTTTTCGAAAATTTTCTATATCATTGCATAACCGATTCACTAAGTCTTCAGAAACAGGATACCCAACGCACGTTAATTCATCCCATGAAATTCTTGCACCTTCCATCTCTAATTCTTTAATTTTTTCTGGAAATGCTTGTCTTGATGTTCCTGCTACACGAATGTATGTGCCATTTTCTTTTCCTTTAGATTTTAAATAATACGGTCTGTTCTTTCCTGCCTCGACTGTAACTATGATCACTGTTTTCCCTTCTATTGTTAAAGGTTCTATCTCTGGAATAATCTGTGGTATGCATGAATCTGATACTGCATTGGCAATACTGTCCATTGTTTCAAATAAACATTCATCATTAACCCCTACTACTTCATGTGTTTTGTCATCTATCCCTATGATTAGTTTTCCACCTTGGGTATTAGCAAACGCTATTACAGTTTTCATGTATTTTTCGCTTTTGTCTGGCAGTGTTATTTTATATTCTATATTTTTTGATTCACCTGAAAACCATTCTTGTTTCATATCTCTCCTCGTTGTTATTACATTACAACCATGCATCGCTTTTTATAAAATGAAATTCCATAGCAAAATACTTCTTCGTATTCATCTTCATATTCTTTTGCATACATCTTTTCTTCGATTTGCTGAATTGCTTTTTCGCAGTCTTGTTCTAATTCTTTTGCTTTCTTTGAACATTTTACCTCAAAAACAGCAACTTTTCCTTCATATTCATTGATAATTACGATATCACTTCTTCTTTCTCCATGCTCTTTATTGGATTGTATATTATATCCAGCACCTGCAAAAATTCCTGCAAGAAATGCATGATAGAAATCTTCTTGATAATCGTGATAACTTATTGTCATTCTTAATAGTTTGCTGATCTGTGCTGTTAGAGTCTTGGAATCTCCATTCCATACTGCTGCAAATAATGCTTTTCTGTCGATCAGCCGTGTTTGATCATTGAACCAGTTCTTAACTGTTGTCTCAAAAATCTCTTTTATCTCTTTATTCGGAATCTTTAAGGACATTGTTTCTCCCGAATTATTAACTTTATCTTGTGTCAAATATCCTGTTA
>CAKOHK010000027.1 GCA_934085595.1 uncultured Bacilli bacterium | reverse complement strand
TTATATCATTCTGGTGCTTCATTTAAAGATTTAGGTAAGAAGTGTTTTGCTATTACTAAGATAGTAGATAATAATATATTAAAAGAATTATTAGATAAACTAAAAAAATAAGAGAGGTAATGTTATGAAAAAAGAATATTATGAGGCATATGAAGACAGATATAAAGATGCTTATGATAATAATATGTTATGGGAAATTAAAGATTTTAGTAAAGATGTAGTTAAAGTAATAGAGGACTATAATATTACTAAGAATAATAGTATATTAGAAGTAGGATGCGGAGAAGGTAGAGATACAATTCATCTACTTAATATGGGTTATCATAATATATTAGGTATTGATTACTCTAAAACAGTAATTGCTAAATGTAATGAACTGACTAATAATAAATATGTAAATAATTTTAAATCTTTAGATATAATGAAAGATAAATTAAATAATAAATATGATTTTATTTATTCAGTAGCAGTTATTCATATGTTTTTAAAAGAAGAACATCGTAATTTATTCTATAAATTTATATATGAACACTTAAATGATAATGGTATTGCTTTAGTTATATCTATGGGTGATGGGACTAATACTTATAAGTCTAATATTAATGATGCTTTTAAAAAAGTAGTGAGAAAAAATATAAATACTAATAAAGAAATAATGGTAACTAGTACTTCATGTAATGTAGTAGATTTTACTACTTTTAAAGAAGAAATTATAAGAAATAATTTTAAGATAATTGAATGTTATATCAGTAGTGATATACCTAATTTTGATAAGTGTATGTGTGCTGTTATTTCTAAATGAAATAACTAATAATTAATAATATTTTGATATAAAGTTTTGAGGTGTAATTTTTGCATCCCAACTTTAACAAGCAGTATTATCTCTTAATAAAATAACAACATTTTCTTAAAAACTAATGACATTTTGATATAAAATTGGTATAATAATAATAGATATAACTGAAGAAACAGGTGATATGAATGAGTAAGTTTACTTTGATGAATAAGAATAAAAAGATATTTGATTTTGAATATGATATTGATGAACATATAGTGGTTAATTTTGACAGAAGATATCCAGATAATGAAATATATGCTCCTTTTGGTTTACTTAAAAATGATAATAATCTTAAAAGTGATTTTAATAAGTGGTGGAAAAATAGACAAATACCTGCTTCTAGAAAAGGATTAAAAGAAATATTAGAAAAAAATAATATATATGATAAAGATAGTTTTGATTTATTAGACACAAAAGCATACTGTTTATCTTTGTCAGATCAGTATTGGGTAAAAGAAGTAAATGATAGTGTTTTATGGGAAGATATTAATTTTTTTGATAATGATTTTTCAGAGGACATTGGTAAAGTATTATTTACTGGGGATAGTACTTCGGTTAAGCTGGATTTAAATACTCCTGATATGACTAGTAATGGTAATTATGAGAAAAGATGGAAAATTATAAATGGTGATAGATGTTTAATAAAAGCTGGAGGCAAAATGATAAATCAGGAACCATTTAATGAATTAATAGCCACTAAATTATATGAAAGAATATTAAATGATGATGAATATGTAAAGTATGATATTATCTATGATGGAGATAGAGCAGTATCTGTTTGCAAAGACTTCATTACAAAAGAGACAGAACTAGTTCCGGCATGGAAAATAAATGAATTTTTTGAAATGAGAAAAACAGAGGATAAATATGATCATTATATAAGATGCTTAGAAGAATTAAAGGTACCTAATGCTAATCTACTAGTAGATAAGATGCTTGTTTGTGATTATATTTTAGCAAATAAAGATAGACATTTTAATAATTTTGGGGTTGTTAGAAATACTGATACTTTAGTATTTGAGAGGGTTGCTCCTATATACGACAATGGGTGTAGTTTATGGTATGATGAAAATGATATGTATGTGGGAGAATTCTTTCTAACTAAGCCATTTGAAGAATATGAAAAAAGACAAGTTAATTTAATTAAAAATATTGACTGGTTAGATATAAGTAAACTAGATGGGTTCACTACTGAAGTAAGAAAAATACTTTCTAGTAATAAACTAATAACTGAAGATAGAATAAATAAAATTATTAAAGAAATAGATTTAAGAATTAACTATATAAAAGAATTAAAACAAAATAGAATAGGCAGATCTGAATAGGTCTGCTTTAAACATTTTAAGGTGCCATTTTGTCACCTTAAAGAATTATTAAATAAACTAAAAAATGTTATGAGGAAGACTAGAATAGGCTTACGAGATACCACGAAAGACTATAGGTTGAAGCGGCATATAAAAAAATAAATGTTATAAAAGCGAGAATATGTAGAATTTTTGTGAAATCTGTGATACAATGCTGTATAGGAGATGATAGTTTGAAAAAGAAAATATTTAGTTTGATTTTATGTGGGGTTTTACTTT
>CAKOHK010000026.1 GCA_934085595.1 uncultured Bacilli bacterium | reverse complement strand
AACCCCAATTGAGTATAGAACTCAACTAGGGTTTAAATAAAAGTTTTTTACTGTCTACTTTTTATTGACAAGTTCAACTACTATCATATATTCTAGACTTTTTATTAAGATTAAGTTTATATTCATTTATCTTTTTTTCAATTAAATAATAATCATTCTTAAGTTTATCTTTATCATAAGAAAATAAAACTAAATCATCCATATATCTAACATAATATTTATATTTTAATTCTTCTTTTATATAATGATCCACCTCATTTAAATAATATATCGCAAGTATTTGACTAGTCATAGATCCAATACATAACCCTTTTCCTTTTTTATATAAAGGTATACTTTTAAGTTCTTCTATTTCACATTTATTATTATTTCTACTAATTTCTTTATCTATTAAATATTTAATTCTCTCATTAATATATTCTTCATTAGTAGTATCTATTATTTTCCTAACTAATTCTAATATATCTTTATCTTTTATTCTTTTCTTAACTAAATCAAATAATATATCATGATCTATATTATAAAAATATTTAGATATATCAAGTTTCATAACATATATCTTTTTACTTTTATCAAAACTTCTAGAATATTTCTTAATTACATCAAAAGCATATGCTGAACCTTTTCCTTCCCTAGTCGCAACATTAGTATCTATCATACATTTTTCTAAACTAGGTAATAAATAATATTTACTTACAACATGATTAATAACCTTATCAAATATATTTTGACTCATTATTATTCTATATTTAGGTTCTTTAATAAGAAATACATTATATTTACCAAATATAATATCTTTATTATACATACTAAGTAATATATTATATAAATTAGATTTTCTATATATTTCAAAATTAAATATAATTCTTTTATTCTTAGTTCTACTTTTAATATCTATATATACCCTCTCTATATTATCATATTTAAGAGGATCTAAATATTTAATCTTTGACTTCTTCACTATTAAGCCACCCATATGTTAAAGATTTTAAATCATCCATTGATTTAAGTATTTTTTTATATTTTTGCCCTTCTATTATTTTAAGTTCATACATTATTCCAGTATAAAAATCTATCATACTTATATTAACTAAACATTCTTTAATATATTTTTTTCTAATACTTCCATTATTAATATTAGCGTGTACTATATTTTCTATTAAAAGAGATAAATTATCTTGTAATTTAATTTTATAATGAGTATGTACTTTAGATACAGTATTTAAATACATTATCATAAATATATAAAATTCTTTAGCTTTATTATACAATTTTAATTTATTCATAATTTAAAAAAGTACTTTCGTACTTCAACTCAAAACACTATAAATCTCCCTTTCAATCAAATAATTTACTAACAAAACTTATAGCTATCAAGTGTTTTTGGTTTACACCAGGAAATAGTTTTGTTTCCCTTCGAGTTACCAGAGTCTTACCATAACATATAGTTATAGATCTGGAGCAGTAGTTATAAAAGGAAATTACGGAACGCACGCCGTTATTGTTATTAGAATTATTGTTACTGAAATTGCTATTGTTATTCAAATTAGATGAATTAGACAGCCCGCCGGAAAAAAATCCAAAAATTACCTCAAACTATTCCCTTAATATATCATTACAATATATTACACTTTTATTTAAGTCATATTCCTTTCTGTATATTATTTATTTAGGTGTCAAAAAGAGTTTTGACACCTTATTAGATTCACGAGTTTATATTTTTTATTATCCCTCTATTATGTATGGATCGGCAAGAGTTCCACTTCCCCCACTAACCAAAGCTGTGGAGTTCAAGGAAACTACGGAACGCACGCCGCCATTGCCACGAGAATTATAGTTACCGAAATAGCCATTGCCATTCAAAAGAGAAGAAATAGACAGCCCGCCGGAAAAAATTGTGGGACTTAGAGTCCAGTACCAATACCCTGAGTGCGTATATACTTGAAAGTTATAATTATAATATAGACTTCCTGCATATGCTAGTTCATCTGCTGTTATTAGTCCTACTGGAGCACTTAGTTTCTTATTTCCATAAGTATTACTTGATAATGTAAATAAATCATTGGATTCATTAGTACATTTAAATGAAGGTTTACGTAAATCATATATTCTATATTTACTATCATATGTTGTTTCTTTAAATCCAATTCCTCCATCTTTAGTTTGTGTTGTCATTCTATCATTACAATATCCAGAATTACTACTTATTTTGCTTGCTAGTGCACTTAAATTACTTGTATTTGTATACCAATTCTCATTATATGTTTTAATATTACTATCTATTTCATTACTTGCTGCTTGTTTCTTACTTGTTGTAAAGTATGAATTAACTACTTTCATTGTCTTTATCATTTTATTTCCAGAAGTTGAAGATACACCAGTTGTAACTATTTGAAATAAATAAGAACATGTTGTATTATTTCCACCTTCACATAAATAATAATTTTTAAATGCATCTGTGTATGAACCATTTACAGTAGTCCCTAAAGTAAACTCACCAGT
>CAKOHK010000025.1 GCA_934085595.1 uncultured Bacilli bacterium | reverse complement strand
GAATATGCTATTCCTACTTTTGAACTTGTTTTTGAGAACTTAATAGGTTATAATGTTATTGAAAAAGAACTTGATTACGAGGATATGATTGGCATTTCTGGTAAGAGGTTAAAATTTAGATTAGGAGAATGGATATGAATAAAGATGAATTAATAGTAAAAAATATAATTAATTGTATAAAAGAGCTTGATTTAATAACTAAAGATAAAGATGAAAATTTCTTTTATAATGATACTAATGAATTTAACAGAATTATAAATCAGATTATAAAAGTCGGAGAATATTTATCGGAAATTAGTGATGAAACAAAAAGTAAATATCCAAATATTTATTGGAATGTAATTAAGGATAAAGCTGAAGATGATGAGAAAGTTGGACATGTTATGAATGTTGGTAATGTCTATGATTTATCAAGTAAAATATTAAAAGAAGAATTATATGAAAAATTAAATGAAATAGTAAGAAATTGAAATTGAACTTGTTTTCGAGAACTTAATAAGTTATAATGTTATTGAAGAAGAACTTGATTACGAGGATATGATTGGTATTTCTGGTAAGATGTTAGTAAAAGATAAAAATATTGGAGGAAGAAATTATGAAAGAAGAAAGAGTTATTAATTATTATGTTTTATGTAATAAACTTAAAGATGTTATTAGAACAGGATGGAAAGATTGGAAAGTAAATAGAGAAAGAATAGAAAGCGTTGCAGAACATATTTTTGGTGTTCAAATGCTGGCTATTGCTATTAAGTCGGAGTATCAGTATGATGTTGATATTATGAAAGTTATATTTATGCTTGCTATTCATGAATTGGGTGAAACTGTGATTGGTGATTTGACTCAATTTCAAATATCTAAAGAAGAAAAAGAGATTATTGAACATAAAGCAGTACATAACATATTGGGTGGTTTATTAGATGGTAATATTATTGAAGAATTATTTTTAGAGTTTGATGAACATAAAACTAAAGAAGCAATGTTTGCTTACCAATGTGATAAACTTGAGTGTGATTTACAGTGTAAATTATATGATGAAGAAGGGTGTGTTGATTTATTATACCAAGAAGATAATGCTACTTTTAATAATTCTATGGTGCAAGAACTATTAAAAAATGGAAGAACTTGGTCTGAGATGTGGCTTTTATTTGGACAAAATAAATATCCTTATGATGATAATTTTATGGCTATATCTAATTATGCTATGAAGAATAAGATTAAAATACGATAAAAAATAGTTTTTATTTAGTAAAGTTTTATATGTTGTCTATTTATAAATCGTTATGAAAATCTTGAAAAAATGAGAAAATGATGCTATAATAAATAACCATTGGAGGTTGTTTTATTATGTTTCAAAATAATATTAATTTGAATTTGTATAAACTTTTTTATGATGTTGCTAAATGTGGGAGTATTTCTAGGGCGGCACAAAAGAATTATATTTCACAACCCGCTATTAGCAAATCAATAAAAAAATTAGAGGAAGAGTTAGAAGTTCAATTGTTTTATAGAAATCTTAATGGAGTTGAATTAACTGATAGGGGACGTGAACTATTATATTTTGTTGAAAAGTCTTTTAATAATTTGATTATTGCTGAAAGAAATATGTTAGAAACTGAAAATCTAGAGCGAGGTAAGTTATCTATAGGGATGCCCTCTAATGTAGGCTCTTTCTTTCTATTTGATAAGATAATAGATTTTCATAAAAGATTTCCAAATATAGAAATTACAATAATAACAGGCTCTACTTCTAACTTAATTAGTTTATTGGATACTCATAAAGTTGATTTTGTAATTGATACTTCACCAATTAATGTTAAGTTAGATGAAGGTGTTAAAGTTGTAAAATTGAAAGAAGTACAATATTGTTTTATTATTAAAAAGAATTCAACTTTATTAGAATCTACTAGTATTAATTCATTGAATGATTTAAAAAAACATCCATTAATATTACCAATTCCTGGGACCGCTAATCGTAATGACTTGGATGAAGTTTTAAAGAAAAATAATATTGATATTCAAAATATAATAAATATTCATACAAGTGAAATGATAATTTCAGCAGTAAAAAAAGATTTGGGGATAGGATATGTAATTCAAAACTTAGTTGAAAATGAAGTTGATAATAATGAAATTGAAATATTAAATATAAAGGAGACTTTACCAACTGTTGAAATAAATATGATATACGATAATCACTTTTTAACAATAGCACCAAAGAGATTTATTGAAGAATATATAAATTATAATTTATAGTTATATTAACTATAATTTCTGAATATATCTATAATCTGTAATTATAAATATAATAAAAAATTGATATTTGTCAAATGTAGTTATTTATTTTATAATAATTACAGGAGGCGAAATTATGAATAAAGAGTTTCAAGAAGTTAGAGAATTTCATCAAAAGTTTGGGCATCCAACATCAGATTTTCCAGTGTCATTAACAGAGGATAGAGCAAAGAAAAGATATACTTGGATATTAGAAGAAATGAATGAATTTTTAACTGCGGTTAAAGAAAAAGATATTGTTGAACAGGCTGATGCAATGATAGATACTATTTATTTTGCATTGGGAACTTTGGTTGAAATGGGAGTTCAACCAGATGCTTTATTTAGAATTGTACAACATGCAAATATGAGTAAATTATGGTATGATGGAAAACACCACTATAATGAGATGGGCAAAGTTATAAAACCTGAAGGATGGGAAAATCCACATATGAAATTACAGGAAGCAATTCAGAATATGAATAGTAGTAATTTAATTGATAGTACAATGGTTGATTATATGATTGATTATCAATATAATGAAGTAAGGAACTTTCAACAAGCCTTTGGACATCCTATATCAGATGTTCCAGTATTATTGACAGAGGATAGAGCCAAAAAAAGATATGCTTGGATGTTAGAAGAAATTAATGAGTTCTTAGATGCAGTAAAAAAACAGGATATTGTAGAACAGGCTGATGCAATGATAGATACTATTTATTTTGCATTGGGAACTTTGGTTGAAATGGGAGTTAAACCAGGAATTTTGTTTGATATTGTGCAGCAAGCAAATATGAGTAAATTATGGGCTGATGGAAAACCACACTATAATGAGATGGGTAAGATTATTAAGCCAGAAGGATGGGAAAATCCACATCCTAAGTTACAACTTGCTATAAGAAAAATGTATGTAAGAAGATAATATTAAAATGATTAAAAATATTAGTGTTTTTGGTCATTTTTTCTTTTAATAATTTTTCTTTTAACATTTATAGTTAATTTTAAAAAATGTAACAATTAACTTTGTTTTTATATTTTGCTTGATTGACGGGTGGTAACTCCCTCATTATGCTCCATAAAAAAAAACACCAAATGGTGTTTAAATTTTTAATGGAGCAGATGAGGGGAGTCAAACCCCCGTCTCAGCCTTGGCAAGGCCGAATTCTAATCGTTGAACCACATCTGC
>CAKOHK010000024.1 GCA_934085595.1 uncultured Bacilli bacterium | reverse complement strand
AGGTATATCAAGATGAGTATAAGAAAAAATGTAATATATTATATAAAGAAAAACATTTTTATAGTTTTAGTGTTGATTGGACTTTGTCCAGTTTTAGCATTAAGTTATGCAAAGTTTACTATAAATAGTGAAAGTTATAGAAGTAATGAAATGTATATTTCGGAACTTTTGTATTCGATTAAAATAGATGATGAAAATACATATACAATAGATATAGATCCAGGAGAAACAGAACATACTATAGAAATAACAAGTCTATCTGGAATAAGTACTAACTATAAACTAGCTTATTTAAATAATGATAAGTTGGAAGTAAAATACGCAAGTGATTATATGGATGCATCATTTGGCGGTATTATAATGACTAGAACTATGTCACTAACAATAAAAAATACAAGTACAGAAAAGCAAACATTATCACTTATGGTATTTGGAGGTTATTCATTTAATGAAGTGGAAGAAGTAAAAGTATTAGAAACATATACAGAAATAGACACAAACTATTTACATTATGACTATGAAACAACAGCATTATATGTAGACAACACAAGAGTAGACAAACTTGATAGTAGCAAAAATTATACACTAGTAAATTATACATGCACAAACGATGCTATTGCTAGTTATGATGCATTAAATAGACAAATACTAATTAAATCAGATAATCAAACTAAATGTAGTTTATATTTTGAAGAAAATACATATTTTACATTGCATTTAATAAATAATTATCAAACACTAGGATTAACAAAAATAGAACAAACAGCGACAGGTAATCAAAACTACAACACTATAGAATATAGATACCAAGGAGCAAATCCAAACAACTATATAACATTTAATGATGAAGTTGGAAAATGGAGAATAATCGGAGTATTTGAAGTGGAAACGCCAAATGGTGATGGCACATATACGAAAGAAAATAAAGTTAAAATAATAAGAGATTCGATAGGTGATCTACAATATAATACAGTTCTATCAGGAACCAATTATAGTGACTGGACAACTTCAACTCTAATGACTATGTTAAACCAAGGAGCATATTATAATAAAAGCACTGGAAATACTATAGCTTTATGTTCAAATAAGAATGGAACACTACCATGTAGTTATGAAAGTACAGGCTTAATAAGCAAATCCAAATCTCAAATTAGCACTACAAAATATTATCTAGGAGCTATCTCATGGAACGATAGTTATGGAAATGCAAAAACATTATATAAAGAAGAAAGAGGAAACACTATTTTATCAGGAAGCAAAGAAACATGGGATGGAAACATAGCTTTAATGTATCCAAGTGACTACATGTATGCAAGTAGTGAATGTTATAATGATGATAGTATGCTCGGTGTAAATCCAAGTGATAGCACAAAAGACTATGGAAATGATAAATGTAAAAACTCAGACTGGTTGTTACCACAAACAAACTGGCAGTGGTTAATATCTCCATACATGACATACACATACAACGTAATAACTTTGGTAACAAAAGGTACAATAAGTGACTTCTATGTTGAAGGTACAAACCAAGGAGAAGTTAAACCAGTCTTATATCTAACCCCAGAACTTAAACATGTCAAAGGAGATGGAAGCAAATTAAATCCATTCGTAATTAATTAAGTCATAATTATTTTGATTTTTAATTATCTTATTATATAATATTAATAGGTGAAAAAATGATAGATTATATTAAATATGAAAGTCTTATAGAAGACAAACTAATTAAATTAAAACAAATAGGTTTAAATACAGAAGTATTTGATAAGAAATATGAAAAACTAAAAAAATTAAAATATAAAAACTTTAATAAAATATTAAATAATAAAGAAAATAAATATACATTTAAATTATTGAAGTTTTATTATGAATTATCTAAATATGATATTTATATAAATGCCTTTAGAACATGTAATTTAATAAGTAAAGCTCTTGATAACATAACCGGAGTAAACATATCACACTATATAAATATTATTATGAAATTACTACCTATAGTAAACAAAGAAGATTTTGAAAAGCCAATAGAATTATTAAATAAATTATATGAAGTAACATATAAACTAATTAAACTAGAATATTCATTAAATAACACTAGTTATCTATATGATTTTTGTAAAAATAACATAAATGTTAAATATTTTAATAATCTAGTTTTATCAGACATAGAAAAAATAGATAGTAAAGAAATAAATGATTTAAAAGAATATTGTGATCAAAATAGCATTAATTATTTAGATAGTGATATTATAAAAATAATTATTAGAAATAATAAATCACTAGAAATGTTACCTAATAAATGATATTATAAGTATGAGGTAATAATATGAGAAGTGTTTATATTCATATTCCATTTTGTAAAAGCATATGTTCTTATTGTGACTTTTGTAAGTTTTATTATAAAGAATCATGGGCTTTATCATATATGGGAATTCTTAAAGATGAAATATTAAAATATTATGAAGAAGATGATATTAAATCTATTTATATCGGAGGAGGTTCACCATCAAGTTTAAGTATTGATTGTTTAGAAAAATTATTTGAAATTATTAAAGTATTTAAAGTAATCAAAGATTGTGAAATTACTTTTGAATGTAATGTAAATGATATAAATGAAGAATTACTTAAAATATTAAAAATAAATAATGTTAATAGAATAAGTATAGGAGTACAAAGCTTTAATAAAAAGAAACTTAAATATTTAAATAGAAATCATAATAAAAAACAAATAATAAATAATATTAAATTATGTAAAAATTATGGCTTTGATAATATAAATGTTGATTTTATGTATGCCCTTCCTATAGAAACTTATAGAATGATGAAAAGCGACTTAAAAAAGTTTCTGAAATTAAAGATAGAACATATAAGTACGTATTCTTTAATTATAGAAGATCATACTGTTCTTAAGAATATAAAAGCTAAACCTCTTAATGAAGATTTAGAATATAAAATGTATAAATATATACTTAAGAAAACTAAAAAATATGGCTTTAAGCACTATGAAGTAAGTAATTTTGCTTTAAATAATCATGAAAGTATCCATAATAAAACTTACTGGAAAAATGAAGAATATTATGGATTTGGTTTGTCTTCTCATGGCTTTATAAATGGAGTTAGATATGAGAATACTAGAAACTTTAATAAATATTTAAAAGGTGATTATAGATTAAATGAATTACTTGTATCAACTGAAGAAGATATGGAAAATGAAGTAATGTTAGGACTTAGATTAATGAATGGTATAAGTATAAGTCACTTTAAAGAAAAGTTTGGTTATAGTATAGATAAAATATTTAAAATAAAAGAAGCTATTAAAAAAGGATATTTAATCAAAGAAAATGATTATATAAAAATACCTGAAAATAAAATATATGTAATGAATGAAATAATAAACTTTATAATGGAATAACATAGATAAAAAATGTTCACGAAAGTGTTCGTTTTTTTGTATAAAATAATTTGCAAAAATTTGAAAAAATTAAAACAAATATACATTTGCCACTTGACGGGGGGGGGGGGTAC
>CAKOHK010000023.1 GCA_934085595.1 uncultured Bacilli bacterium | reverse complement strand
ATTAGTGTTAGAGTATGGCTTAGTATAAGTACTCCTAATAGTCAGATAGGTAAGACTTTTAATTCTAAGATTGTTATAGATGGACAAGCAGTATATACAGAAAATCCATCAAAAGCAACATTAGATATGCTTCACGGTTTAAATGATACCATAGTCTTAGCAACAGATACTCCGGATTTTACTACAGTAAGTGGTAATAATGGAATAGATAGTAATGGAAATGCTGGCCTTGGTGATGGTACTAAAGGAATATATAAAACTGAAGATGATTTTGGAACATCATATTACTTTAGAGGTGCAGTAGAAAATAACTATGTTTATTTTGCAAACTTTTACTGGAGAATAATTAGAATAAATGGTGATGGAACAATTAGGATGATTTATGCTGGTACTAGTGCTCATGCTAATGGAGAATCTACAACAGATACTAGTGTAGGAAATTCAGAATATAATAACGGTTATGATGATAATGCTTATGTAGGATATATGTATGGAACTGCAGGAGAATCAACATATGATAGTACTCATTCAAATACAAATAATAGTACTATAAAAACATTTATAGATGATTGGTATAAAATAAATATTGTAGATGAAGGCTTTTCTAATTATGTTGCAGATGCTATATATTGTAATGATCGTAGTATGATATCAACAAGTGATAGTGATGTAAATGGACAAATTTCTAATACTGGTTTAGGCTATGGAACAAATTTAACCGCCTACAGTAGTTTTAAAAGAAATTATATAAATTACACTCCTAGTTTAATATGTCCAAATGATAATGATAAATTTTCAACAGGAAGTATTGGGAATGAGGCATTAACTTATCCAGTAGCTTTAATTACAGCAGATGAAATCGCCTATGCTGGTGGAGTTTCATTTATAGTTAATAATATACATAATAGGGATTACTATTTATTCAATGATATACTTTTTTGGACAATGACTCCATGGGCATTTGCATCCGGAGCGGCCATTGTAGAATATTCTGTGACTGGTATTCAAAATAGGTCAACTTTTGGTGCTTCGTGTGATGGAATTCGCCCAGTACTTTCATTAACAGCAGATGCTATAAATGGTGGAAGAGGTACAATGACTGACCCATTCGTTGTAGAATCTTAATACTGGACAGTAATTAAAAAAGCCTTATAACATAAGACTTTATAAAGTAATAAGTATCGCCCGACAATTATAAAAGATCACGATTTTTCCGAATAAATGGTTCAGAAAAATCGTGATCTCAAAAAAATTTAAAAATTTATTAAATTTTTACCACGACGAAAATATAACATCGTAAAATGCTATTTAAATATATATATATATATATATATATTTATGAAGTGATTCAGACATCATATAAAATAAAATTACATTTAATTTTAGAATTTATGAAACTATTATATGTTTTTTTAAAGATAGTTAATCCTAGATTGAATAAAGATATAACTCTTACTATATTGTTTGACTTAGTTTTTTTAGTATCTTTTATTTTTAATTTTTTAGAATAATAACCTTTATTTTTACAATAATCTGCTCCTAAAATAGTTAAAAATAAAGTTGCAATATTAACTATTAAACTAATTCCAGTAAAAGCAGATAATTTTTTAATCTTTGTTTTTTCTAGATTAAAGCCATTAGATTTAGTGTTTTTAAAATGAAATTTAATTGCACCAAAACGATATGAATAATGTTTAACAGCTTTGTTAACATTGCCATTTGTAACTAATATTCAAGGGTCATCTGTACCATTTGTTCTACCTAAGATGATATTAGTTTTAATAGGATTAGAAAAAGTATAATCAATATTTTCGAAAGTTTTGGAAACATATTTTTTGTGTTCAAAATCACAAAGTGATTTTCAAATATAATGTTTCTCTCTTTTATCATAATATCTAATTTTTTGCTCTTTTTTAGTTCTAAAAACATAAGTACAATTAAGATTATTAATGTGTTCAAAAACCTTAATATTGGGAAACCATCTATTGGCAAGAAAAGCTATATTACAACTTTTATCTTTGAAAAGATTGCAAATATAATCTATTCCTTCAATAATTAAATTAGAATCAAATGCACTTGGATCATTTGTGTCGGGAAAACATCTAAACCAAATAGGAATAGATTGAAGACCAATTCTTAAAGTAAACATAAGGGTGGTGAAATCATCCTTACAAAAAGAATGGTCAATAGAAATATGTAAGCTATCTTTATGTTTAACTTTAAAGTTATTAATAACATAACTAATAATAGAATCATATATATCATAAGGATTAAAATATTTACTATCAAAGAATCTTCTTATTTTTCTTTGAAGAGATTCATCATCAATGTTAAAATTAGAGTTTTTGACATTTCTAGTAATGTGTGAAATTACAGAAGATTCGGAATTAATTAGTCCAAGGATGCGTTCAATTAAAAGTTCATGCTTATAATTTGATAGAGGAATATTGATTTCTTAAAAAAATCTTTAAATTTACTTGAAATTTCAATATTGTTATTGTATAATTTTTTTATAAAATGATCATTGCTTTCTATTTTTGAGTTTATATATATGATAACATAAAGTGGTCGCTTTATCAAATAAGAGAAATAATAGTGTAATTAAGTATAATTATACTATAATTTAATAAATAAAAAAGTGTTCGGTATTAAGCTTGTTGGATAGAAACGAAGACTTGAATCTGAAATCTAAAGTGCCTAGTGAAACCCTTTTCACTAGGCAGCGGAAATTAGGTCGGTATACAATGATAGTGAAATAGTGATCCCAAGTAGGGGATTTTTGCTGTGGACAAACACCAAAAATTAATATAGAGATAGTATGTGATTACTATCTTTTTACTTTAGGTATTATTTGAAGTTAATTGGTAATATTAATAATGGTGAAATATATATGAAGAAGATTTTTATTAGTATTTTATTAGTATTACTTGTGGGGGTTAGTACTATTATGGGGACTTATGCTGTTATTATTAATGTTGTTAGTGATAATGGGGTAGATAAGATAGTTAATGTTATTAATATTAAGGATTTACTTAGTGATGATAATGGTAATTATAATAGTACTTATTATGATGTTAGAGATGAACTTAATATTAGTGATAGTGAGATGGATGTTTTAATGAATTCTAGTTATCTTAATGATAGTTTGAAGACAGTACTTGATAATGTTGTTAGTTATAAGTTAAGAGGGGGTACTAAACTTGGTAATGATGATATTTATAATATGATTGTTAATGATGTTAATAATGATGATAGTATTAATAATATACTTAAGAATAAGGTAATTGATAAGAGTAATGTATATAGAAGTGATATTAGTGATTATATTTATGATTTAGATGTTAATCTTATTAGTGATTTATGATTATTTTATTTATAATTATTTTTGTTATTATTGTTTTATTATTTGTTTTGGAAAAGAATAAGATTAATATATTAAGAAGATTAGGAGATACTTTTATTATTTCTGGTAGTTTTATTATTGTTATTGGATTAATATTTAAGTTTATTATTAAGAGTAATATTTATTTTATTAATATTAGTAATGTTATTAATGTTATATTTAATCAGTTTTTAGTTATAAGTATGGTATTTTATATATGT
>CAKOHK010000022.1 GCA_934085595.1 uncultured Bacilli bacterium | reverse complement strand
ATTACAATGATGGTACTCCACTAAATAAAAAAGCAAAATTAATAAATGATCAACTTCATAAATATTATAATTGTGTATCAAAGTCAGCAAAAGAACATTGGGAAAGGTTTATTTAAAGAAAGTAATGCAAATATTCAAAAAATATCAAAAAATAAAAAAACAGAAAATATAATTTTGTTAAAAAAACTTTTTTTGAATAAAATGTTGCTTTATTTTTTTTATTAAAAAATCAGAAAAATCAAGAAAATGATTTACATAAAATATAAAAAATAATTTTGTTTTTAATGTTGACTTTTTCCAATTTCAGAAGATATAATTAAGTTAATCATAGAAGAAGTCAATTAGTATTATTAAAAGAAGGGAGATGATAAAAAAGTTAGTACTGAAGAACTTATAGATGTAATAAAAGTCGTTAAAAGAGATGGAAAATAAGTTGATTTTGATGGGACAAAAGTAGCACTTGCTATAAAAGATGTTTTGATAGAATTAGAAGTATCATAAGATATTTAGTTGGTATTGTTGAAAGATTTAATTATAGTAAAAAAGCTGAAGAAAGAGATAGAGTAAAACATACAACTGGTGGCATTTTAAATAAGAAAAATATGCAAATAAGACTTGCTGCTAATTAAACTGAAGAAAGCATTGTTGATGGAGAAGGAATAAGAACTATTATATGGACACAAGGTTGTCCTCATCATTGTAAAGGATGTCATAATCCAGAAACATGGAATATAGAAAATGGTTTTCTCATTGATGTTAAAGAAGTCTGTGAAAAAATAAGAAATGTGAGTTTTCAAACAAAAGTAACTCTATCAGGAGGAGAACCATTAATCCAAGTTGATGCTTGTCTAGAAATTGCAAAACATTGTCAAAGCTTAGGTTTAAATGTATGGTGCTATACCGGTTTTCAAGATGGATGAACTTTTAATAAGAACTAATAAAGAAACTAATTAAAAAAACCTACTTATAAATATAGATGTATTAGTAGATGAACCATTTATACAAGCATTAAAAAGTTATGATGTTCCGTTTAGAGGTTCTAGTAATCAACGAATTATAGATTCTAAAAAAAGTATAATAGAAAACATGGTATGTGAGATTCAAAAATAGGTTTTAGCATACTTTTTATTTTAAATATAAGGTGGTGGATGATGAAAATAATTAGAAAAGAAAAAATAAAAGAGAATATAAGCGTTTTATCAAAAGGAATATATGCTGGAATAATGATAGGAATTGGAGGGACAATCTATTTAAGTGTTTCAAACCAAGTAGTTGGAGCTATACTTTTTGCAATAGGGCTTCTTACAATATGTGTTTATAAAATGAACTTATATACAGGAATGATAGGTTATATACTAGAAAATAAATTAGGGTACTTAAAAACTCTTATATTCACTTTGTTAGGTAATTTTATTGGGACATTAATACCAGCATATTTAGTACTTAATACGAGAATTGCAAGTATAGGAATTAGAGCAAAAGAAATATCTATGATTAAAATAAATGATAGTTATTTAAGCGTATTTATATTATCCGTATTTTGTGGAATTCTTATGTATATAGCAGTTAATAATTTTAAAAAAGGAGAAGACTCTGTAATAAAATATTTATCTATATTTATATGTGTGGTTGTATTTATATTATGCGGATTTGAACACTGTATTGCCAATATGTACTATATTTCATTAGCAAAAGCTTGGTCATTTAAATCGGCGATATCAATGCTGTTTATGGTTTTAGGTAATAGTTTTGGAGCAATAATTTTGTCATTGTTTAGTAATAAAATTAAAACCAATGTGTAAGTAAAAATTATATGCTTATAAATTTTCTTAAAAACTCATTTGTATTCATTTTATTGTTTACTTGATATATTGTACCATGATATAATTTTATAGTAGGTGTTTTTATGAATAAGTTATTTAAAGTACTAAGTATAATTACTATTATGATTATGATAAGTGGTTGTTCATTAGATGTTAATAGTGATATGGAAATTAAAGAAAATGGTAATTTTAAATATGAAGTTGATGTTATATTTGATAAAGAACTTATAAATAATGTTATTAATTTAAGTAATTATAATGGAGTATATAAAAATAATAGTGATAAAGAAATAGAGGAGTACTTAAATAATAAGGTTAATATTAAATATTACGAAGGTTTTGATAAAAAAATAATAATTAATGAAGATAATGCTGAGATAATATACAGTTATAGTATTAATGATATAAATGATATAAGTGATAATAATAAAAAAGAAGTAATACTTAATGATTTTAATAGTGAAGAAGAGTTTAAAAATATTAAAATATTTACTAAAATAAAAGATAAATATTATGGTAATTTTAAATATATTAGTAATGTAAATGATAATGATAATATAGTTGATTATAATATAACATTTAAAGTTAATTTACCTTATAGAGTAAGTAGTAGTAATGCTGATGATGTAAGTAGTGATGGTAAGAGTTTAAAATGGAATATTAATTCTTCTAGTGATAAAGATATTGTTTTTAGTTTTAAACTTAAAGGTAGAGATTTACTTAAAATGATAGTGCTTAGCGCTGTTGATATGGTTTTAATAGCAGGTATAACTACTTTGATTATTAGAAATAGGAGAGAATCATGAAGAAGTATTTAGGTATTATAGTTCTTTCTATATTATGTATTATTTGTACAATTTTACTTTTTTCAGAAATTATAAGTTTTAATAATCCATCTAAAGAAAGTAATGCTAAGGTTTTTGAAGACAAAGCTATTAAAGTAAATAATAATGTAATAGATATTAACTATAAAGATATAGATGTTAGTTTAAATAATATAAATAGTTATGTTGGAAATATTAGTCATGATAAAGTATTAGATTATTTAGTAAATAATAATAAATCTATTAAAATGTATGATAAAAATAATGGTAAGATATTAGAATTCAATGTTGATAAAAAGATAATTGATGGATTATTTGGAGGACTTGATGTTTCTAGTAATAGTGCTTTAGTTAAGATATATTTTAGTAGTAACGAAAAAGATATCGCTGATAGTATATATAATAAAGTCAATAGAGAGAAAATAATTAGAGATAATATAATAAAGACTGCTAAAAAACAAGTTGGAAATACTGGTGAAAAGTACTGGACTTGGTATGGCTATAATAGATATGTACATTGGTGCTGTGTGTTTGTTAGTTGGGTTGCTGATCAAAATAATGTTTTGGAAACAGCTGTTCCTAAGTTTATATGGGTTAAAAAAGGAGTAGATTGGTATAGAGAAAGAGGACTTTTAAAGTTCCCAAAAGAGTATACTCCTAAAGCAGCTGATATTATATTCTTTGATTGGAATAATAACGGTGTTATTGATCATGTTGGATTTGTTGAAAAAGTAGAAAATGGATATGTATATACAATAGAAGGAAATGTTGAGTATACTTGGGTTAAAAATAAAAAATATAAACTTAATAGTTCATATATTTATGCTTATGGAGCACCAAAATATTAGATATTAACATATAGTAATTTTATTATATGTTTTTAAATGATGATTTGTTTTTATTTGGCTAACCTTTTAATGAGGAGCACTTTTAGATACTAAATAATAATAGATTATTCATGTGAATGTAGGTTATGAAGATATGATTAGTGTATAAGATATTATTTGTTTTTATTAGCAAAATGTGAACATCTTCATATAATAAATTAGGTGATTTTATGGCGTTAAAAGGTGTAGTTATTGATCCTGGACATGGAGGAACAGATCCTGGGGCTACAGGAAATGGAATTAAGGAAAAAGATTATACATTACTTATAAGTAAATATATGTATGATAGATTTAAGGAATTGGGTGTTCCGGTTAAACTTATAAGAGATAGTGATGTTACTTTAGGACCAAGAGATAGAGCTAAGAAGGCAAGAGGCTTTTACGGAGATAGTAAAGATGTTATTGTTATATCTAATCACTTTAATGCAGGGGGTGGCGATAATCATTGTGTAACAAATAAATGTATAACAATTAAAGCCAAAATATAGAAAGAAATGAGGAAATGTTA
>CAKOHK010000021.1 GCA_934085595.1 uncultured Bacilli bacterium | reverse complement strand
CATATTTTCCCTCCAATTTTATTATAACAAAAAAATGTAGACTGTTTTTATGTGTCTACATTTATCTTACAACTTCATGGTTAATAATCATAATGTTTTATTCTTCGTCAATATATTTCTCACAAACTGTACAATAAATAGCATTCTCACATAATTTCTTTTTGCATCTTGGACAAATTATATTTTTTTTATCATTAACAATTACATCCATTTGGACATTATTCTTCAAATCTTCTTTTTTATTAACTACTCCAAGATTATTTTGAATATATGCTACTTTTTTACTAAAAGCAAGAATACAATATAATACTAAATTAATAGGATACACTAGCAGGAATACACCAAACCATTTAGATTTGCCAAATTTTTGCGCTAATCTTATATGTATTTTAAAAGTAAAATATACACTACAAACAAGAGGTATAACCAAAAGCACCAACATATATAAAGAAACTAAATTAGATAAATAAACTACAAATGAAGTAAATATAGAAGGTATTATAAACCAAAATATATTAGTCCATTTCATATCACATATTTTAAACATAATAAATATATTATAAACAGGTATAAACAATTTCCACGATTTTTGATTAGCTTTTTTAAATATTTTACCTAAACATACTATAGTTAAAACACACAATAATATTAATAACAAAATCATAACTAGTAAATTGTTGTTAATTAAATTACTTATATTTTTTATAAAAGTAATATCTTTTAGACTATCTAAATAACTCATATTTATCCCTCCACTACTATACATCTATTATAGCAAAAATAAAATAGAAATACTAACTAATATTTCTATTTTAAATAATTATTTAAACAAATTTTTAATTCTTTGTATAAACGTAGTTTCAGTTTTACTACTATCATTAACTTTTACTTCTTTTTCTAGTTTTTGTCCATCCATAACTAATACGAATTTTGTTTCACTATCTTGATTATCACTATTACCAGCAAAAGTTTGATATTTCTCTCCAAGTTTTACTAATTCTTTAATTTTTGTACTACTTTCTTTTACTTCACCATTAATAAGTTTATTAAGTTTTTGTATACCCTCATCATTAAACTTACTAACTCCATCTGATAGTTCATTTATACCACTATCTATTTGACTAACTCCATTATATAAAGTATTTAATGAGAAAGTAATACTTTTCACTGATTCTTCTTTAACACCATTACCAACTAAACTAGCAACACTACTTGCAACACTTGTTGATACACTATTAGCAGTATTTTCTAAAACACTAACTGAAACAGCATCAGATACCTTTCTAGCTGTACGATTTTTTACATAACTAGCAGTCTCATTATTAGATTTACTTAATGCATTTAAAGCAGCACTAATTGATTTATCACTAGCGATTTTTATACATGATTCATTAGTTGTTACATCTTCTAAAGTAGCTTTAGCTCTTTCACAAGCTATATAATCTTCCATTTTTCCACTTTGAATTAAAAATTCTTTAAAACTTTCACTAACTAAATTAGTAACATAACTAGTAGCTTCACTATCCTCAGCTTCTAAACTTTTTTCAACTATTGCAAATGTACTATCTTGAATATTTTTCTTATATTCATCTGTTAAACTTCCCATAACACTAGCATTAGCTTGACTAGCTATTTTACTAATTTGCTCATCAGTAAGAGCACTACTTTTATCATTTGAAAGTTTATTAATAGACATTTCTAAACTATTTTTCAATGTAGAAGATCCATCTCTTAATAATTTAGTGCTATCATCTATCTTATTCATATTATCAGATAATTCTTTACTACTATCATAAAGCTTATCTAATTTATCAAATACTTTTAAATCGCTTGAATCTACAATTTTTGGAGTAATGACTGAGTAACTAGTACCAAGTTCAAAACTAGTAGTATCATATTCAATAGTAATAGTATTCATATCCTTAAGACTACTGTACCCAAGGCTTTCATAAAGACCAGGTAACGCAATAGCTGTAACAATATTTTTAGAACCATTAGATATTATTTTTCCACTACTTACTTTAATGTTAGTATTTTCTTTTGATGAAATAATTGTTCCATAAGTTACAACAAATGGTGTATATAAAGTTTCTTTTTTACCATTGATTTTAGACACATGTTTATCACTATTAGTATATTTAAGTTTAATAACTACGTGTCCACTTTTACCAAGCATATCACTAACATTCATATCATTGCCATCAAGACTATAAGAAGCACTAACACTAATAGGTAACTCTTTATCAGTTTTACCTTGATAATAAATATCATTTCCATTAGCTTTCCATGTTAACTTATTACCATCTATACTATAGGTTTCATCTCCATTAATATTAAGAATATCTTTAAGTTCACTATAATCATCAAGACTATCTTTTTTATCATTATTTATTAAATGTTCATTAATAAACATACTTTTAATTTCACCACTATTATCAATTTTACCAAAAACCATTTCGTCTTTAGTAAGTGCCATAGTATTAATAGGATTTAATAATAAAGCCATAACTGCTACAGCAAATAAACCATTTATTTTTTTCATAATTTTATCCTTTCTAATTTCTGTTTTCATAATTAATTTATCAAATATTATAAGTATTGAAGGTAAGACAAATATAACTACTATCATACTTATAACTGCTCCCCTACTTATTAAAGTACAAAGAGAACCAACCATATCAATATCTGAATATACTCCAACTCCAAACGTTGCTGCAAAGAAACACAAGCCACTTACAAGTATACTCTTTCCATTATAGTTAAGTGTTTGAATCATAGCATCTTTACTACTTATACCATTTTTTCTCTTACCAATATACGTAGTTGTAAGAAGTATAGCATAATCAATTGTAGCACCTAACTGTATAGTACCAAGAACTATCGGAGCAATAAATGGAAGTGTAACTCCTCCAAAATATGAGAATGACATATTAATAATTATAGCTGCCTCAATAGTACATATTAATAAGAAAGGTAATGAATAATTCTTAAGAACTATAAACAATATAATAAATATACATATAATTGATGATGCATTAACATTATTAAAATCAGTATCACTTATAGTAATTAAATCTTTCATTAATGGTCCTTCACCAGCAACTATTGCTTTATCATCATACTTCTTAACAATAGCATTTATTTCACCTATCTGCTCATTAATCTCATCGCTTGCCACCTCATATAATGAGTTGACTAAAACCATTTGATAATTATCACTTTTAAACACTTTAAGCATCTTATCACTAAGCATATCTTCACTTATTCCAAGTTTACTTATATCACTAAAACTTAAAGCAAAATCAACACCATCTACATTTTTAATTTCATTAACCATACTATCAATAGTATTTTCATTAGTATCATTACTTACAAGTATAATTTCAGGACTAACTATATTGAACTTATCTTTAAGCAAAGTATTAGTACTAATACTCTCTAAAGTCTCAGGAAGTGATCTATCCATCTTATAATAAACATCAATATTTTTATATCCTAAATATGCAGGTACTAATAAAACTAAAAATATAATAAATAACAAGACATGATTTTTAACAATAAATCTATTAAGAGGACTAAAGTCTAAATTAATGCTCTTATGAGAAGTCTTTTCAATTTGTTTATCAAAAACCAAAAGCATACTAGGAAACAATGTAAGAACACATACAACTCCAAGAATAACGCCTTTAGCCATTACAATTCCAAGGTCCTTACCAAGAGTTAAACTCATAGTACAAAGAACTAGAAATCCAGCAACTGTTGTAAGTGAACTACCCATAACTGAAGAAAACGTTTCATTTATAGCTTCCTTCATTGCATCTTTTTTATCCATATTCTTTTTCTTACTTTCATAAGAATGATATAAGAATATTGAAAAGTCTGTTGTAACTCCAAGCTGTAAAACTGCAACTAACGCTTTAGTAATATAAGATATTTGACCCATAAACAAATTAGTTCCTAAATTAAATACAATTGCAAACCCTATATTAGCAAGCAATAAAACTGGAGCTAAATAAGAATCTAAAGAAAGTTCTAATATCAAAATACAAAGCACAACTGCTATAACTATATATATAGCAATTTCTTTATTAGATAAGTTCATAGTATCAAGAACCATAGAACTCATACCACCAAGTTTAAGTTTATTATTAGTAATTTCCCTTATTTCACTAACAGCATCTAAAGTTTCATTGGAAGAAGTACTTCCATTAAAAGTAATAAATAAAATATCAGTATTATCATTATTTAAATACTTAGTTATATCACTAGGAAGCATTTCAAGTGGAATATTACTACCAATAACATCATAAATAGAAACTACTTTATTAACTCCTTTTACATTTGATATATCATTTTCAAACTTAAGTATATCTTTACTGTTCATATTTGTTGTTACTGCAATACTATAAGCACCCATATCAAAATCATCAGTTAATATATCTTGGCCTTGAATAGTTTCTATATCCTTTGGCAAATAAACCAAAATATCATAATTAATTCTAGTTAAACTCATCGCAATAAAAGAAATAACAAGAAGTATACATGAAATAACTAAAACTCTTTTAGGATATTCACAAATTTTATTAACTATTTTTTTCATATCTCCTCCATCTCACGCTAAGATATTTTATTACTAAAGTTATAAAATTAACACTATATTAAACTTTATTTTGTATAATAACCAACATTTTTGTAAATATGTATTACTATGTATCTTAAAGCATTTACCAAAATGACAAACTATAGTATAATGTTAACAGGTGATTTAAATGAAAAAAGCAAATGATTTAAGAGTAATCAAAACAAAAAAATTATTATATAATACTCTACTTGAATTAATGAAAACTAAATCTTTTGAAGAAATAAAAGTATCTGATATATGTAGTAAAGCATTAATAAATAGATCAACATTCTATTCTCATTATGAAGATAAATATGAACTATTAGTAGATTTAATAAATAATTTAAAAGAAGAATTTAGTCAGCAATTAAATAAAAATAATAATAATTTAAACACAAGAGAATATTATCTAAAAATGATAAGTTTATTTCTTGATCATATAGAAGATAAAAAAGATATATATAACTCTATAATGATAAACAACAGAAATAGTATTATGATGGATATATTATTAAGTGTAGTAAATAAAGATATATTATCAAAAATTAAATCAGATGATATAGGCCTTAAAGTACCAAGTGATATAATTGCAAAGTTTTACCTAGGAGGCGTATTAAACATAGGAATAGAATGGCTTCAAAATAGTGATAAATACACAAAAGAAGAACTATTAGAATACTTAGAAGTTTTACTGCCAAACAAAAAATAAATATTACCAAAAATATTTATTTTTTTAACAATTTATCACAAACCAAATCAATTATTATATAAAGCACAGCATATATTATCGTTGTAACAATAATCATTTTAAAGTCTATATTTCTAATTAATATATACTCTATTAAAGTATACATAACAAAAAATATTATTGTACTTATTAAATATTTCATATATCTTTTCATATTTTACTCCTATTTATTATATCATTTCATTAAATATTCTAGCATAAACCATAGATCTTATAAACAGTTTAACACATTTCAGTTCAAACATTTTGTCTTGAATGTCAAAAATTCATTATGTAATATTTTTCTAAATTTTCTACTTAATTTCAAGTTATCTCCAAAACTCCATTTACTTAACAAGTATAGCACACATTTATTTAAGTTTCATATTATTATTAAAAAGTATCACTTCATAATGAAATGATACAATTTTATTTGCTTGTCAATTTTTAATTTTAATATTTTTATATTCAAAACACATTTACTTTTCCATTAATAACATCTTTCAAAAGATGACCAAATACTTCAAAATAATTAGCTTTTTTAA
>CAKOHK010000020.1 GCA_934085595.1 uncultured Bacilli bacterium | reverse complement strand
CTGCATCATTTAGCAACTTGCCAATTTCAAAATATGTAATAACTTTATGTCTTTCCTTCGAATAGTCTTTTACTTTTAAATATATTTCATTATCTACTAATTTTTCTTTTATCTCATTATAATAATTCATATTACTCCTTCCTACGGACTACAAATCTTTATTTCGTATTCCTTTTTATTTATTTTTATCTCGGTTGTTCCATCTTTATCTGTTCTATAAATATAACTGTTTTTTAAATTATTAAGTACACTTTCCTTTGGATGCCCATATTTATTATTTTTTCCAACACTAATAATTGAATATTTAGGATTAGTAACATTAATGAACTTTTCGCTGCTACTTGTATCAGAACCATGATGTCCAACTTTCAAAAAATATATATCAGGTAAATTATATTTCACCAATATATCATTTTCTCTACTAGTCCCAGCATCTCCCATAAATAAAAACTTATAATTATTATAATTGAAATAAATAACACTAGAATTATCATTTTCATTATTATACTCACCAGTGTTTAGAAACTCTAATTTATTCCTTCCTATATCTAATTTCTTAATGCACGAATAATATTTGATATTATATTTTAGAAGATCATCTATTAATTCATTTTCTAGCTTATTATAATTGCCACAATTAAATATAACATTTAAAACATTAATATTTTTAATAATATATTTTGCATTTCCAATATGATCCATATCCCCATGAGTAATTATCAAATAATCTATTTTCTTACTACCAACACTATATAAAAACGGAATATAAGTATTACTAACATATTTACTGTTATCATATATTACACCGCCAGTATCAATTAAAACAGTTTTATCTTTAAATCTTATAACACTACTATCACCTTGCCCAACATCTAAATAATAAACATTCATTCCTAAGTTATAGAATTTATTAATATAAAAAAACAAAATCATAATAAACAATAAAATAATATATTTCTTCTTTCTTCTTTTTACAAAAGATATAAAAACATAATAATATATAATGATATAAACTAGGTTTAAATGTGCAAAGCTTAAATTAATATTTATTACACTTGTACTAAAACTAGATAAACTTTCCATTACATTTATTAATATATCAAAAGCAAAATACATAAAAGGAAAAGCAAAAGTTATAAGTGAAAAAATATAAACTACACTCATATAAGGAATAAAAAATACATTATTTATAAATCCAATAATATTTATTTGATAAAAATTATTAATAATAATTGGTAAACTGCAAAGACTAGCAAGCATACTCATAACTAAACTATTTAAAACTTTGTTTTTAATTTTAATATATTTAGAACCAAAAAGAAAAAAATATGAAATTGTAAACGATAAAATAAACCCAAGATTATATAAATAATATGGATTAAAAATAACAAAGAAAGAAAATATAATTAGCAATATATTAGAGTTATCTATTTTAATATTAAATAATTTCTTAATCTCAATAAACATATATAATATAGTAGCTCTTAATATAGACGGAGTAAAAGAAGCCAAAAAAGAAATAAAAAGCAATATAATAAAAGTAATAACAAGTCTAAGTTTTTTATTTATATTTTCTAATATCTTTTCTATAACATAAGCAAACGTACTAACATGCATCCCAGAAAGAGCAAATAAATGAGTTATATTATTAATTCTATAGTTTTCCATAACACTTCTATCTATATATTTACTATTACCTAAAATCAAAGCATTCAAATACCCATCTTTATCACTAACTTCTATTCTCTTTCTAGCATAATTTTTAAACTTATAAAATATATTATTATTCTTACTTACAAGTTCCATATTATCAACTTTAAACACATAATATATATTTTTAGAAAGTAAATACTTTTTATAATTAAACATATTTGGCAAAGTATTATTTTTAGGGATACTATTTTCTCCTATAACTTTTACAACATCACCTAACTCATACTTATTATTAAAAGCTTCTTTCTCTTCTTCACTCTTAACATAATATTTATAACTTACGCCCTTTCCTTCAATATAAGCTATATCATCCAAAACATATAAATTAACGATTTTAAAAGTCATTTCATGCTTATCAATATCTTCATAAACTATAACCTTATTATTTATATAAATTAAAGCATATATAATAGATAATAAAACAATAATTATATAAGCATTAATCTGTAGTAATCTTATCTTTAATATTATTAAATATCTTTTCACTAATTCCACTAACATTAAGTAGATCTTCTATACTTTTAAAATTACCATTTTTATTTCTATAATCAATTATACTATTTGCTTTTGCTTCCCCAATACCATCTAATGTCTTAAGTTCTTCAGCACTCGATGTATTAATATTTATTTTCCCATTATTATCTTTATTAATATTATCAATTAAACAAGCATCATTTTTTATTTCTTCACAAACACAAGGAGTATCCACATACACAATCTTAGGCTCTTTCGCTTTATCAATCTCATCATTAGAATAAATAACAATAACTTCCCCATCACTAACAATTTTAGCTAAATTAATAAATCTAGTATTAGCCCCATCTTTAAGTCCACCAGCAAGTTCAATAACATCAATTACTCTCTTTCCATTATCAATAGAGTACACCCCTTCATTAACCACCATTCCTTTTATATCAACAAATATCTTATCAGTTTTCTCTTCTTTTAAAGAAACCTTTTCTTCTACAACATTATTATTTTCTAAAACTATATTCTCTTTATCCTTCTTTATATAATAAAAATATATAAGCCCAAAAATACCCAATATCAAAAGAAAGCAAAATATCATTTTAATCTTCATTTTATAATCATTATAAAACTCAACAAGTCCACTCATAAATACCCTCCATATTAATTATTAGCCAAAACTTTTTAAAACACTTCTTTTTTTAAAAAAATTATAAAAAAAATACAAAGAATATTCTTTGTACTATAAACTTTTTTTATTTGCTTTATGCTTAACTGCTTCTACTGCCTCTAAAAACTCTTCTTCGAAAACAGTACCTTCAGCAAGTAAATATAAAAATTGATCTGATTCTTCTATATATTTATTAATAAAATCTTCATCATCAAGCATTATTGATTCTCTTAAATTATGTATTCTATCAGCAACTTTTACTATTCTAGTAATATCATTAACAAGTATCCTATTTAAGTATTCTTCAGGATTATATCCTGGTTCCTTAGTTAACTTCACAACCATATCAGCAATATTTTTATTACTAAGTTTTGCTATTTCTTCATATGTAGCATCAGTATCTTCTAACGTATCATGAAGTAAAGCAACTATTTGATAATCAATCGGATAGCCCTTTTCTCTTATCATACGTGCTACACTAATCGGATGCTCATAATAAGGATTCCCAAGTTTTCTCTTTTGATTTCCATGTTTCCTTTTAATATAATCTATATATTTATAAAGCTCTTCTTCCATTTTTACTACTCCTAAAACTATTTAATACGCTTTCTAGCATAAACATTTTCATCTAAAGTATAATCTTTAATCATAGATGTAAATAAATCAGCACTTTCTCCATCACTAAAACTAATTTTATTACCATCATCAATATTCATACTATAAAATACTTTTCTTATATCACTTGCATCATATTTTTTTGCAATAAAATAAGAAGAACTAAGTATTTCATCTACATTAATAATAGTAGATAAAATAATAAAATCATTAAACCCTCTAACATCAACATTATCTTTATTTAAACAAAACTCAAGTTCTCTACTAGAAATAATATCACTACTAGAAAGTTCATGTAATAAAGCAAAAACAGTTTTATTAACATCATGTGTGAAATGCCACATCATATGTGCTACATTTCTAGAATGATCATACATAGTATACTCACATTCACTATTATTAAAATAAGAAACACTTCTTAACTTTCCTAATATATCAGTATTTAAATATTTATCAATAAAATAGGGATAAATATCATCCAAAAAAGTCATATTATATAAAACAGTATTTTCCATATCGCACCTCTATAAATAATTATAGAATAAAACAAAAATAATTACAAATAAAAGAAGTGTATAAAACACTTTTAATTGCTTTTTTTGTTGCTATTACTTGAATTAAAATATCATTGCAATAAGTATCATCTTCTATCATTTTCTTAATACCATTAACTTCACCACTAATTCTATTAATTCTAGATAAAAGTCTTTTCTTTTCTTCATCACTTCTTATAGTCTTTTTACAGTACTCCATTTCATCCCCACCATCATAATAATATATCATTATATTAAAATAAGTAAATAAGGGGGTATATAGAAAAAGAAAGTATATCAAAAAAATATACTTAATTTCCTATAATGTATGGATCAACAAGTGTTCCACTTCCGGTGCTAACCAAAGCTGCACTATTCAAGGAAACTACGGAACGCACGCCGTAATCGCCATAAGAACCATCGTAACTGAAATTGCCATTGCGATTCAAACGAGAGGAATGAGACAGCCCGCTGGAAAAAAATGTGGGACTTAGGGTCCAGTACCAATACCCTGAGTGCGTATATACTTGAAAGTTATAATTATAATATAGACTTCCTGCATATGCTAGTTCATCTGCTGTTATTAGTCCTACTGGAGCACTTAATTTCTTATTTCCATAAGTATTACTACTTAATGTAAATAAATCATTAGATTCATTAGTACATTTATATGATGGCTTATGTAAATCACGAACTCTGTATGTACTATCAAATGTTGTTTCTTTAAATCCAATTCCTCCATCCTTAGTCTGTGTTGTAAGTCTATCATTGCAATATCCAGCATTAGTACTTATCATACTTGATAGTGTATTTAAATTACTTGTATTTGTATACCAATTCTCATTATATGTTTTAATATTACTATCTATTTCATTACTTGCTGCTTGTTTCTTACTTGTTGTAAAGTATGAATTAACTACTTTCATAGTTTTAATCTTATTAACATTTGCACTTGTCTTTTCCGTTGCTACTATCTGGAATAAGTAAGCACATGTTGTACTACCTCCTCTCTCACATAAATAATAATTTTTAAATGCATCTGTGTATGAACCATTTACAGTAGTCCCTAGTGTAAACTCACCAGTTGTTTTATTAAATGTATATGTTTTAGACATCTTTAGAGTAGTAGAATTGCTTTCGCTCCATCCACTTTTATTACCGCTTATACCTTCTTTATATTCAGTTGGTGTGCTTGCTTGCATATACCCTACATAAGTATTATCTCCATTTCTTCCTGATCTATATGGTGAAGTACCTACATGAGCACTTGTACCTCTTGCATTGGTTGCATTTCCATTATACAAAAGTCTAACATCCCCATTATCATCTATTCTTATTATTTTCCAGTAGTAATCACCAAACTTAACATTATTTTTAAGCTCATACCATGTAAATCCTTTAGCTTCACATGTATCTTTGCTTAAATCTAGGTTACATTTATATGTAGTTCCATCCCATAATCCTCCTGCTGCTGTACACTTTGCACCTGATGAATTTTCACTTAAATAATCAGTGTACGCACAAAATGAACCTCCTCTAAAATAATAGTTTTCACTATCACCGTATTTATCATCTCTATATAATCCTTGGCCATTTGTTGGAGAACTTATTTTAGTAAAGTCTATACTACTATCGCTAGTTAATGTGTTATCACTTAATATTTTACATCTAAGTGAATTATTATTTGTACAATCATTCTCCCATCCAGCATCATCAGCTTCTACTCTTAAAACTCCACCAAAACTTTTACCTTGATTTTCATTTTGATTTTGATTTGTGTCCATAAAAGTAAGTTTTAAAGTATACTCATGTCTGATTCCAGAAGCAATCTCTATATTACTCTTTAAATCTCTATTATATGCTGCTTCTCTTGTTAAGTTTGAACAAGTTCCTGATTCAGTACTTCCTTTGTAACTTTTACATGTAAATTCAACTTGTAGTTCATCATTATCAATCTTGTTATTAAACTCTTGCCAGTTTATTTTATAATAACCTGTTTCTGTTCCTGTATTTTCTACACTAAATGTTTTAGTAACAGAACTCCCAGGCATTGCTTCTTTAAGTTCAATATATTTTCCATCTGCAAAGTTTAACTTTAATTCTGTTGTAGTTACATTAACAGTTTCTGCTACATCATTACCTGTAATTGTTTGACTAAAAAAAGCATAAGAAAGCCCAGATGTTAATACAAAAACACCAGCTAAAAATAATCCATAAAACAACTTCTTATTTTTCATACAACGTACCTCTATTCT
>CAKOHK010000019.1 GCA_934085595.1 uncultured Bacilli bacterium | reverse complement strand
AATGAAATGTATATTTCAGAGCTTTTATATTCTATAAAAATAGATAATGAGAATACTTATACAATTGACATAGAGCCAGGAGAAACAGAACATATAATAGAAATAACAAGTTTAAATGCTATAAGTACAAATTATAAGTTAGCTTACTTAAATAATAATAACTTAGAAGTAAAATATGCAAGTGATTATCTAGAACCATCATTTGGAGGAATACTTACTAAAAGAACAATCTCTCTCACTATAAAAAATACAAGTACAGAAAAACAAACACTATCACTTATGGTATTTGGAGGATATTCATTTAACGATGTGGAAGAAGTAAAAGTACTTGATACATATACAGAAATTAAAAATGACTACTGGAAATATGATTATGAAACAACTGCTCTTTATATAGACAATCAAAGAGTAGAAGAACTTAATCCAAATATGAAATATACTTTGTCAAATTATACTTGCACAAACGACGCTACAGTTACATACGACACAATCAATAGAATAATAAATATAAAATCTGATAAACAAACTAAATGCAATCTATACTTTAAAGAAAGCCCATATTCCTATTTATCAAATTATATAATAGACAATTATAACACCTTAGGTTTAACTAAAATAGACCAAACAGCCACAGGTAATTTAGGCTATAACAATACAGAATATAGGTATCAAGGTAAAACTCCAAACAACTACATAACATTTAATGGTGAAACAGGAGTATGGAGAATCATAGGAGTATTTGAAGTAGAAACATTACAAAGTGACAAAACTTATACAAAAGAATATAAAGTTAAAATAATAAGAGATTCGATAGGTACATCTTATTGGAACACAGCAGCAAGTAACAACTGGGTTTCATCTTCATTAAAAGATATGTTAAATATAGGAGATTATTATAACAGAAGCGGTTCATATACAAGTACAGGTTTACTAGAAGCATCAAAAAATCAAATAAGCACAACAAAATGGTTTCTTGGGAATGCTCCTGCGGGTACAACTTACGGAAATGCTAGAGTGACATTTACTCAAGAAAGAAGTACAAACACATGGAGTGGAAATAGTCAAACATGGAATGGAAAAGTTGGTTTAATATATCCAAGTGACTACATGTATGCAAGTAGTGGATGTTATAACGATAGCACTGTAAATGGTAACAATTATGGCCTTGATAAATGTACAACAACAAACTGGTTAATATATTCTACTATTTATTGGACTATATCACCACACACTTATACAGCAGCAACAGCAAGAACTGTAGTATACACAGGAGCAGCAAACGCAAGTTTTGTAAATGAATATAGCTATGACATACGCCCAAGTATATATCTTGATCCAAATGTTAATTACATAACTGGTACAGGAACAATTAACGATCCGTTCATCATAAAATAATGTTGTACATATAATGTTAGTATGCTATAATAAGGCTATCTAGGAGGAAACAATATGTTATCAACTATTATAACTGGACTTATTCTAACTGAACTTGGAACATTTTCCGTTAGTTTAGGCGTTGCGATTAAAACTAGAATTAATGAAGTAGTAGAAATAACTGATAAGGGATATATGTTTGACTGGAAAAAAGTAAATCAAAACAATGGGCAATTAGAAACAGTTGATTTTGAAATAAAAGATGCCTTAATACCAGGATATAACCTTTTAAAAGCAGTAAGGCTTTATAGTGACTACAAAGTACATCCTATTACTGAAAGATTTGGTGGTGTACTAAGAAAAATGACAAAAGAAGAAAAGAAAGAATATCAAAAACTTACCACAATATGGGAAAAATATGATTATGCTGCTGCTTATAGACCAAATCCAAATGAAGCACAAAAAACTACTAAAGAAGTAGAAACTAAAAAAGAAGCAGTAGAAAAAGAAGAAATAACAGTGCCTGTTATTACAAATAATTATGTTTACACAGAAGGAAACATCTTAGAAGAAGATACTAATCTAGAAGAAGACAAAGGCTTTAGTTTAAATCTTAATAGAAAATAGTATTGCTAATACACGAATATTGTGATAATATGTTAATAGTTTTCAAATGCACAAAGTAAAAGTAGTAATAAAGAAATTATTTTAAAGAGAGAATATGTATGGTGAAAATATTCAAATAATACTTTATGAACTTGTTTACCTAGCAGTTAACTCCGCAGAAATGCGTTATAATTAAGAGAATAAAATAAGGTGGTACCACGCTTATATGCGTCCTTTGTGTACTACCTTTTTATATGGAGGATTTATTATGTATGATTTTAAAAAAATAGAAAAGAAATGGCAACAATATTGGGAAGAAAACAATACATTTAAAACTGATGTATGGGATTTTAGTAAACCTAAATATTATGTACTTGATATGTTTCCATATCCATCAGGAGTAGGACTTCATGCAGGCCATCCAGAAGGATATACAGCCACTGATATAGTTTCAAGAATGAAAAGAATGCAAGGATACAACGTACTTCACCCAATGGGATATGATAGTTTCGGTTTACCAGCAGAACAATATGCAGTAACAACAGGTAATCATCCTGATGGATTTACACAAAAGAATATTGCTACATTCGAAGGACAATTAAAATCACTTGGATTTGATTATGATTGGGATAGAAAAGTATCAACAAGTGATCCTAAGTTTTATAAATGGACACAATGGATATTTAAAAGATTATATTTAGATGGATATGCTAAATACGTTGATATGCCAGTAAACTGGTGTGAAGAACTTGGAACAGTACTTTCAAACGATGAAATTATTGATGGTAAAAGCGAAAGAGGAGGTTATCCAGTTGTACGTAAAAATATGAAACAATGGGTAATAGATATACCTGCTTTTGCTGAAAAACTACTAGATGGTCTAGATAAAATAGACTTCCCAGAATCAACAAAAGAAATAGAGAGAAACTGGATAGGAAAATCCATTGGAGCAGAAGTAACATTTAAAGTTAAAAATACTGATAAAGACTTTACAGTATTTACTACTAGATGTGATACCCTATTCGGAGCAACTTACTGCGTACTAAGCCCAGAACATAAATTAGTAGATGAAATTACTACAGAAGAAGCAAAAGAAGAAGTTAAAAAATACAAAGAAGAATGTTCTAAGAAAAGTGAACTTGAAAGAACTGATCTTAACAAAGAAAAAACAGGAGTATTTATAGGTGCTTACGCTATTAATCCGGTTAATGATAAAGAAATACCAATTTATATTTCTGATTATGTTTTATCTACATACGGAACAGGAGCAATAATGGCAGTTCCAGCTCATGATGAAAGAGATTATGAGTTTGCCCGTAAGTTTAATATTGAAATAATACCTGTACTTGAAGGTGGAGATATTTCAAAAGAAGCATACACAAAAGATGGTATTCATATAAACTCAGGATTCTTAAATGGCACTAATAAAGAAGAAGCAATTGATTTAATGATAAAATATCTTGAAGAAAAAGGCTGTGGTAAAAAGAAAATAAATTATAGAATTAGAGAATGGATATTTGCAAGACAAAGATATTGGGGAGAGCCAGTTCCAGTTGTACATATGGAAGATGGTACAATACATGTTTTAAGTGATGAAGAATTACCATTAATACTTCCAAAATTAGAAGATTATAAAGGCCACAATGGAAAAGCACCACTTGAGAATGCTAAAGAATGGAAAGAATATACATATAATGGAGTTAAAGGAACAAGAGAAACATCTACGATGCCAGGAAGTGCTGGAAGTAGTTGGTATTATCTAAGATATATTGACCCACACAATGATAATGAACTTGCAAATAAAGAATTATTAAAACACTGGATGCCAGTAGACTTATATGTAGGAGGTCCAGAACATGCAGTTGGTCACTTATTATATTCAAGAATGTGGAATCATTATCTATATGATATAGGAATAAGTCCAGTAGAAGAGCCATATAAAAAACTAGTTCATCAAGGAATGATACTTGGTTCTAATGGAGTAAAAATGGGAAAAAGATTCCCAGAATATGTAATAAACCCAACTGATATTGTAAATGAGTATGGAGCAGATACATTAAGATTATATGAAATGTTTATGGGACCACTTGAAGCAAGTAAACCATGGAGTAATGATGGAGTAGTAGCAGCAAATAAGTTTATAGATAGAATATATAGATTTATTAGTAACAAAGATAATATAACAAATGAAAATGATAATAGTTTAACTAAAGTATACAATTATACTGTTAAGAAAATAACTAATGACTATGAATCATTATCATTTAACACAGCAGTAAGCCAAATGATGATATTCATGAATGAATGTTATAAAGTAGGTAAAATACCTTATGAATATGCTTGTGGTTTTGTAAAACTAATTAATCCTATGATTCCTCACGTATCAGAAGAATTATGGAATATTTTAGGTCATGAGAATACAATAGCATTTGAGCCATGGCCAGAATACGATGAATCAAAACTAACTGAAAGTACTAAAACAATCGCAGTACAAGTAAATGGTAAATTAAGAGGAACTATTGAAGCAAATGTTGATTCTAATGAAGAAGAATTAAAAGAAAAAGCCCTTGAAAATGAAAACGTAAAAAAATATACAGAAGGTAAAGAAATACTAAAAGTAATAATTATTAAAGACAAAATAGTTTCAATAGTAATTAAATAACTAATTAAGCATACAATTAAATATGAAAAAAATTATATTATTAATTGTATGTTTTTTTATGATTTCTATTAATATAAAAGCATCTATAGTAGTAATGGATGCAGAAAGTGGAAGAGTCTTATATAGTGAAAATAAAGATGAAAGAAAACTAATAGCCTCTACAACTAAAATAATGACAAGTATAATCGCACTAGAAAATGGTAATTTAAGCGATATATATGAAGTTCATGATGAAATAGATGAAGCAAATGGCTCTATGATATATATTCAAAAAGGCGAAAAGATGTCTTTAAATGATTTGTTATATGGACTTATGCTTAGAAGTGGAAATGATGCAGCTATGATAATTGCAAGTAATGTAATGCCATATGATAACTTTATAAATAAAATGAATCTAAAAGCACAAGAACTAAATATGCATAACACTACATATGAAAATCCACACGGATTAAATGATAAAACAAAGAATTATTCAACAGCATACGATCTAGCATTATTAATGAAATACGCCATTAAAAATAAAGAGTTTTTAAAAATAACTAGTACTAAAAAATATAAAACAAAAACTGATACTAATGAATACATATGGTATAACAAAAATGATTTACTATCTTCATATAAATATACTGTTTCAGGTAAAATAGGCTATACTAAAAGCAGTGGACAAGTCTTCGTTTCATATGCAAAAAAAGACAATAAAAAATTAATAATAACTTCTATTGATGAAAATAATAAGTTTGAACTTCATAAAAACCTATATGAAAAATATTTTAATCTCTACAAAAATTATAAAATATTTGATAAATACACTTTTTCCATTAATTCAAAAAATTATAAAAATTATTATATCTATATCAAAAACGACGTTAATTTATTATTAACTGAAAGAGAATCAAAAGATTTAATCGTAACAGCTAAAATAAAAGAGAAGTTTGATAAAAATATGGTGAACGCAGGATACTTAGAGTTTAGAGTTGATAATAAAGTTATTCATAAAGAGCCTTTATATTACATAAAGCACATAGAAAAAACAGAAAGAATTAAAAATATTATAAAAAATCTATTTAGAAAGTCTAAAAAATAACAAAAACCAGTTGATTTTATAACTATTTTGTAGTATCCTTATATAGAAGTTTATCTTAGTTCTGGAATACCTCGTTCCTTTACTCAGTTAAACGGATAGTTATATAAGGAGGAAAAAATGGCATTAAGTAAAGTTAAGAAACAAGATATCATTAGTGAATATGCTAGAAGTAAAAATGATACTGGAAGCGTTGAAGTTCAAGTTGCTATGCTAACTGAAAGAATTAACAGACTTACAGATCATATGTTAGAGCATAAACATGATTATCACACAAAGTTAGGTCTTCAAAAAATGGTTGGTAAAAGAAAAAAATTACTTGCTTACCTAAAAGATGAAGATGTAACAAGATATCGTGAACTAATAAAAAAATTAAACTTAAGAAAGTAGGCACTTATATTTTTAAGTGTCTTTTACTTTTTTAATATAGAAGGAGTATGAATGAAAAGAGTATTTGAATATGAGTTTCAAGGTAGGCGTTTAGTTATTGAACATGGAGAACTTGCAAAACAAGCAGGTGGAAGTGTTTTAGTTAGATATGATGATACAGTTATTCTATCAACATGTGTTATGAGTAATAATGTATCAACAGCGGATTTCTTTCCACTTACAATACTATATCAAGAAAAATTGTATTCTGTAGGTAAAATACCAGGTGGATTTATTAAAAGAGAAGGAAGACCAACTGATCAAGCAACATTAACAGCAAGACTTATTGATAGACCAATAAGACCTATGTTTAATGAAAACTTTAGAAATGAAGTACAAGTAGTAAATACAGTACTTAGTGTTGATCCAGATAAATCACCTGAAATGACAGCATTATTTGGAACAAGTTTATGTCTAGGAATAAGCAATATTCCATTTGAAGGACCAGTAGCAGGAGTTGTTGTTGGTAAAGTAGATGGAAAATTAATTATCAATCCAACAAGTGAAGAAATGGAAAAGAGTACTATTAACTTAACAGTAGCTGGTACTAAAGAAGCTATAAATATGGTTGAAAGTGGTAGTAAAGAAGTAAGTGAAGATGAAATGCTTGAAGCACTTATGTTTGGACATGAATACATTAAAGAATTATGTGCTATAGAAGAAGATATCATAAGTGAAATCGGTGAAGAAAAAATAGAAGTTGAACTTGCAAATATAAGTGATGAACTTAGAAGTGAAGTTAAAGATTACATCAAAGAAGATATGCTAAATGCTATTCAAATTAAAGATAAACTTGAAAGTTACAAAGCAATTGATGAAAGCAAAGAAAAAGCAAATGAATATTTTGCTGAAAAATATAAAGATGAAGAAGACATAGAAAGCATATTAAAAGATGTTAAAAAAGTATGTGATGAACTAGAAGGTGAACTTGTAAGACATTTAATTACAAATGAACATATAAGACCAGATGGAAGAAAAATAGATGAAATTAGACCACTTAGTGCTGATGTAGATTTACTTCCAAGAACACATGGTAGTGCATTATTTACAAGAGGACAAACACAAGCATTAGCAATTACAACACTAGGAGCAAGTGCAGAACATCAAATATTAGATGGACTTGGAATAGAAGATACAAAGCGTTTCATGTTCCATTATAATTTCCCAGCATTTAGTGTAGGTGAAACGGGTAGATATGGAGCACCAGGAAGACGTGAAATAGGACACGGAGCACTAGCAGAAAGAGCACTTTTACAAGTTATGCCAGATGAAAAAGAATTCCCTTATACTGTAAGAGTAGTATCAGAAGTACTAGAAAGTAACGGAAGTAGTAGTCAAGCAAGTATATGTGCAGGATGTATGTCATTAATGGCAGCAGGTGTACCAATTAAAGCACCAGTAGCAGGTATCGCTATGGGACTTATTACTGAAAATGGAACATGCGATGGAAAGTATACAATTCTAACAGATATTCAAGGTATTGAAGATCATATGGGAGATATGGACTTTAAAGTAGCAGGTACTAAAAAAGGTATAACAGCACTTCAAATGGATATTAAAATTAAAGGAGTTAGTGAAAGCGTATTAAAAGAAGCTCTAGCAAGAGCAAAAACGGCAAGAATGCAAATATTAGAAGTAATCACAAATACTATCCCAGAACCACGTAAAGAATTAAGTGAATATGCACCTAAAGTAAGAACGCTTGACATACCGGTAGAAAAGATTAAAGATGTTATTGGTAAAGGTGGAGACATGATTACTAAAATCATTCTTGAATCAAGCAATGTTAAGAGTGTTAACTCTAAAGATGCAGTAAAAATTGAAATAGATGAAGAAGGACATGCTGAGTTATATCATATGAGTTATGATGTTCTTGATAAAGCTACTAAAATGATAGAAGATATCATAAAAGAACCAGTTATCGGAGAAGTTTATACTGTTAAAGTAGTTAAAGTAGAAGACTTCGGAGCTTTTGTAGAACTATGGCCAGGATGTGAAGGTTTAGTACATGTATCACAGCTAGATAACAAGAGAGTAAATCATCCAAGTGATATAGTAAGTGTAGGAGATGAAATAGTTGTAAAAGCAACTGGATACGATAAAAAAGGAAAACTTAATTTATCAAGAAAAGAATTACTTCCTAAAATAGAGAAAAAAGAAGAAAAGAAAAAGGAAGATAAATCTAAAGAATAATAAAATAAAACTATGAACTTAATCTTTGAACTTGTAAGATAAATGTAGACACATAAAAACTGTCTACATTTTTTGTTATAATAAAATTGGAGGAAATAATAT
>CAKOHK010000018.1 GCA_934085595.1 uncultured Bacilli bacterium | reverse complement strand
TCACTATGATATAATGGAACAATATACAGAGCAGATTAAAGAGACCAACCGTCAGATCAGAGTGTGGCAGCACGATATGAAACAACATTTGAATTGTATGAATGATATGCTGAGGAAAAATGATATCACCGGAGCTACTAAGTATCTTGAAAAGTTGACGAATAGCGTGAAAGGAACGTATTTGCGAATTAGTTCCGGTAACTATATTGCGGATGCGGTGCTGTCTTCAAAAATCAGCATGGCGATTGAGTGCGGAATCGATTTTGATTGTAAAGCTTCTCTGCCGGAAAGTTTGCCTATAGATGATGTCGATTTCTGTTCAATGCTCTCGAATATATTGGAAAATGCAATAGAAGCTTGCAAAAGAATATCTGACAAACCGTTCATTCGTTGCAATGTTGAAAAAATTAAAAGACAATTGATTATTGAAGTGGAAAATTCTTCAGACGGGAATTATAAGAAAAACGGTGATGTATTTGAATCGGTAAAACAAAATGTGATGCATGGAATAGGTCTCAGGCATACTCAAAGTATAATTGAAGAATACGAGGGATTATGCAGCATAAATGCCGAGAAAAATATATTTAAAATTTTAGTTAGCATTCCGCTTAAAGACGAGTAAAAATTCTTTTAAAAAGTTCTGACAACCCTAAAAATGGGTTTCAGAACTTTTTTGTGCTGTTCACGCCAAAAATAATACGTTTTACGCCAAAATCGACATAAAAACACTTTTGTGTGATATTCTATGTACGACAATTTTAGAAGATAGGAGGGTGCAACCAATGTTGGAAAAATTAATGGGCCTGTTTTGTAATATTATTGCTAACGGACTTTCTTCTATTGCGAACATTGCAACAAACAGCATTAGTGTGTTTGGACAGTACGAGCACGAAATGCCGGAATGCCTCAAGAAGTAATTGTCTACTTCAAGTGAACAACGATAAACCACTCAAAAGGACACAATTATGATTGAAAGATTAATCAACAGTAATTTAGGTTTCCTTAAAAAGTATATTTCGTGTGATGATGATACGGTTGAAATATATAGATACTCGCTTAGAATTATATACTCGTATATTATTGATGTACTGGTACTAATGAGCTTGGCATCTGTAACTCATAAAGTTGTTGAGACTGTAGTTATTCTTTTCACATTTGCAGTTATGCAAGTCTATGGTGGAGGTTATCACGCTAATACTAAAATAGGATGTATTGTGATTATGGTCGTTGGGTGGGTTATCGGTATGTTCGCTTTAGAACGAGGAGTATAGGTATCTGGATTGGAGTGATATTTACGATATTAGTGTTCGCTCTTACTCCTGTATTGAATCAAAAACATCCCATAGACGGAGATGTATATAAAAGATCAAAGAAGAATGTGCGGATGTTTTGTTTATTTATAGATGTGCTATTGATGGTGTGCATTTTTACGAATATTCAAATTGTTTATACTGCATTAAGTATAATGATGGCATTGTATAGTGCTTCGCTTATTAACGCAAAAAAACTGGAAAGATCGGTGTGATTGATTATATTTGTATATACCAATTCTTTAACTAATTATATTGGTCATTATAAAAGCAGTCTTCAAGATACAATACAAAAATTGTAAAGTTTAAGCGTAGGGTGCGGTAGTGAATGAATATCGGTGATGATTTGTACACAATTGAAAGAAAGATATTATACAAAAAACTTCGACCGTCATTTGAGGCAGTGTCTCCAGTTAATTACGCCGTGGTGAAGGGTGAGGTGTTATCCCAACAAATTTACAGAGTACCGGACAGGCGTAGGACGAGTGATATTGATATTCTAATTGATAAAAACAATGTGCGATTGTTAGAGAAAGAATTACAGAAGCTTGGTTTTGAGCAATGATTCCCAGAAACCCAAAATGAGGCAAGGCGAAACAGAGTTTTGTGTATGGCATATTCCCATCAAATTCTTTCGTACCATTCAGATGTAATGGGATTCCATCTGAATGTGGACGTAAATTACGATATTTTTGGGGATGAGTATGAGGGAAAACATTGTTCCATCGAGAAATTTCTGAATGGCACGGCGGAAATGGAAATCCATGGTGCTGCCGTAAAACCATTGCCAATCGAAAAGGCCTTTGTCCAACTGATTCTGCATCACTACAAAGAAATGAATTCGCTGTATCACTTGAGCCAACACAATTTGCACAGATATGTTCAGAAATATCTATGATATGTTGAAAAATAATGATGAATGTTTGTCAAGCGGATCAATCAGAATGGTGGGTGAGTTATATCTAATTAAAGAATACATCTATTATATAATTTATTACACCCAGGAGATTTTTAATGATTCTATATTACATCGTTGTTTAAACGAGTTGCAGATTTATAGAAACTGTGAGCTCTTAGACAGCTATGGTTTATCTGCAAAGGAGCGAAAACGATGGCGGGTATCATTTTATGATAGGTTAGATTAAGAAGATATCTTTAACAATATTAATAAAGATCTAACACTCTCGGATTTGAAAAAATAAATGATAATAAATCAATTTTTGATTAACAATGAAATAGCACATACATAAGAGAGATTATAGCATGTTCCAAAAGTTCAACTGATTGTAATAGTCTTTATACTACCGATTTCTTCAAAAAGCGAATTGTGTTGCGATACAATTAAATAATGGGGAAGAAGACATGATATCAAGTTTATATAAAATAGAACGAGAAGTATTATACAATGAAATGGCAAGAGTATTTGAGCTTTTGCAGACTACTCGATATGCAGTTGTCAAAGGAGAGGTGTTGTCGCAGCAAATATATGGGGTTCCGGATAAACGCAGATCAAGTGATATTGATATTATAATTGAAAAAAATAATGTAAGATTGATAGAGGAACATCTTAGACATCTTGGATTTAATCAAAGAGGTCCTGTAGAAAAAATGAATTCCAGGCGTAATAGAATATTGTGTATGTCATACTCTCATCAGATTCCCACGTATTACAAGGAAAAGTACGGTTTTTATTTAAATGTAGATGTTAACTATGATATTTTTTGGGGAGAGTATGAAGGACAACGTTTCCCCATGGATGATTTTTTGAATGATACTGTAAGTATGGAAGTTTATGGTGTAACTGTGAAGACATTGCCCATTGAAAAGGCGTTTGTTCAACTTATTTTGCATCACTATAAAGAGATGAATTCACTTTTCCACCTGAGCCAGCATAACACTATTGAAACTGATATGTTTTCTGAGGTGATTGGATTGCTTTTGAATAACAGTAGGGTATTGACTTGTGAATGTGTTTCGGAGTTATGTGAACAGTATTCTATTGGTGCCTATATGTATTATATGTTGTATTATACCAATTTAGTATTTCATAATCGAAAACTTGTGGAATATATTGATCGAATTGAAATGTATAGGAATGAATCTATTATGGATAGTTTTGGCTTGTCTGAAGGAGAACGAAAAAATTGGTTACTTTCATTCGATAGACGCTTGGACAACAAAGAATTGCCTATTCATGTGCAATCACAACTATTAGATTCTGATCGTGACAAGATAATTATGAATAGAGATATATTTCAATAAAAATAATGTTTAAGGATTTGTATTAATGAAAGTAAATCATATAGGAATCATTGTAAAAAGTGTGGATAGAGAAGTGCAGTTGTATCAACGAATGGGTTGTAGAATTGTTTGTGATATTGACGATGAAAATCAGATGAACAAAGTAGTTATTGTTCGACGGGATGATTCTCCTGATATTGAATTAATAGAACCAATAAACCAATACTCTACGATAATCAACTTCAAGAGTGGCTACCATCATATATGTTATGAGGCAGAAGTAGGAGAGAATATAGTTAAAAATTTTAACGAAATGAAAGTTGGAAAAATATTCACAACACCTATTGTGGCTCCTGCGCTTAATAACCGTAAGGTGGTGTTTGCGTGTTTGTACAATGGAAATTTTGTGGAATTGATTTTGTGAACATTAAATGAATGTGCCCGATAACAAACAAAAAACATAATATATAGGAGAATTGGAGGAAGAAATGGATATTAAGTATAGGATTGTTCCGAAGTTCATTTTTAGAGACGTTGAAAATGAAGGCGTGATATTATTACCTGAGACGGATGTGCTTTATGCTTTGAGCGAGTCCGCAAAAATTGTTTGGAAAGAGATGATAAATAATGATAATAGTATTACTTATTCTGGGATAATAAATCTTCTTTCTGAGCATTATGACGCTGAATTTAGCGTCATAAAACAAGATGCAGACTCATTTGTTTCTAAAATGATTGAAAATAAGCTTTTCGAGGTGATCGGATTTTGAGGGAGCTCAATATTTTACACAATGTAACGATAGAACTACTTAACTATTGTAATTCTTCGTGTATTCACTGTTATTTAGAACATTTTGTGCCTAAAAAAGTTGAAGTTGAAAATATTATACGAGTAGTTAATCAAGCGGCTGCTGCTGGTGCAATGCAAATAACTTTAACCGGCGGTGAACCTTTATTACATCCAAATATAACTGAAATAATTAAATATATCAAAAACAAAGGAATGGCTGCTAATCTTCTTACATCACTCAATGTCGAACATGGAGAATGGTTAGATGATATTTTATTGTGTGATAAAATTGGCATTAGTATATATGGAAGCAATAGAGACATACACGATAGTATAACAAGAATTGATGGGTCATTTGATGTAATGTTTGATAATTTAAAATATATTATTGCTAGGAACTCTTGCATTACATTAAATATGACAATTATGAAGGAAAACATTGCCGATATAGCGAATATGGTTGCATTGGCTGAGAAAACAAATTTGCGATATAGATTAAATTACATTTTGCATGGATTAAGTATGGAAACACATCAAATCGGATTGGATGATGTTAAGTTACTAAAAAGAGTGTTTGCATCAAAAGATAGTGCGAATACATTGTCTACGAATTTTAAGTGTGTTGCGGGGAGCGATTCATTATGGGTAGATGTTGATTTAAATGTGTATCCGTGTGTTTTCTTTAGGATGCAGCTAGGCAATTTACTTAAACAAAGGCTTGTTGATATATGGAATGAATCGGATAGTATTAATATTATAAAAAAGACTGTGAATGCTGATTTTAAAAAATGTCAAACATGTGATTTGAAATATACCTGCACACCCTGTATAGGAGAAAATTACAACGTAAATGGAGATATTACTATTCCATGTGATTTCAGCTGTCGTATTGGTGATTACGGAAAGTGCTTGATATAGTTGTTAAGAGATAATTCTCTTTACATATTTTGAGAGGAAGGAGGTAGTTAATATGAAGAAACAGTATGTTAAGCTGGAAGTTGAGTGCATTTCAAAACCGGTTGCTAAGGCTTTGGCAAGTAGCTGGTCTAATTCTGAATGTATGAAATCGGATGGATCAGGATGTGCAACTCGATGAATAGCAAAACCAGATACATGCCTGCTTTGTGCAGGTATGTATCTGGTAATTTAAAAATAATGTTATGATAAAGAGGTAGTTGAGTTGAATAAGATATGCATTGTGGTTTGCGAGCATATCAGGGTGCAATTAATGTATGATATTGTACTCAATGATGCGGTTTTGCTTTTTTGTGATGGCTTTATTAAATGTCGTGACGATAAAATAGATTGTACTATTTGTCTTAATATAGATGAAAAGAGAACAAGAAGTGACGGTGATAACAGGCTTGTTCGCTATTTAAATAACGACCGATTTAAATGTTTGATATGTGATTCAGAAGCAGTATATCAAAAAAAAGAAATGATAGCAGATCTATATATTTCGTTGAATGATTTGGTTGGTTCTTCTGGAAAAACAAACTACAATATTATTTATTTTCTTTTAACGGAAGTGTTAACTAGATTGTTGATAGAACGAGGCTTTTGCGCATATCATGCGAGTTCAATCTCATTAAACGGAAAAGCGATTGTTTTTATTGGTGAGTCTATGAGCGGAAAGACAACATTATCACTAAAATTGGCAAGCAAAGGCTATCATTATTTAGGGGATGACAGAGTATTTGTAAGAAATGGGCAGGTATATTCATATCCCAAACCGATTCACATTTCTCATGATGTACGTAGCTTTTTCGAAGAAGGGTATTCTAACATAAATAAAAAAGGGAAATCGTATGTTCCTTTCAGTAAATATATTACAAATCAATACGGTATTTCTCATGCTAAAATAGAGAGCATGTTTCTAATTTGTAATGAAGAAGGATTAAAAAAAAGTCTCGTCAAAAACAAGCGAGGATTGGTTTATGGGTTAAATTCGTTATTCTACTGTGAAGAAGAGCTACCGTTGCTTTTAGATTCAATAATAGAGATGGATAAAATACCTGTGTATATATTCAAAAACCACTATTGTGACGCACAGATTGAGGAAATCAATTTGATGATTAAAGAAATGATAGGATGTAAGGCAATTTAAGGAAGTAATTATAATGAAGTACAATAAGAGTTTTTTCCCAAGATCCGCTGTGTTAGAAATCAGTAACATTTGCAATTTGAGGTGTATCCATTGTTATTTGGATAAGTCAAAGCGTAATGTCCTTGGCTTACAAGTGTGTGTAGATGTTATTAATCAACTGAGTAAAATGGGATGTTTTAAAATAGTAATTACCGGGGGAGAGGTCTTTCTACATAAGGATATACTTTTTGAAATTGTGAAAATTGCAAAGAAGATGGATTTTGAAGTAACAGTAATTACGAACCTTACGCTTTGCACCTATGAAGATATAAGGCTACTAAAAGATATTGGATTAGATAATTTAAATATTAGTATATACGGTAGAGATGGTGACTCGTATTTGCGATTTACTGGGAGAAATCAAGATGTTTTCGAATTAAAAGAAAAAATATTATATACGAGAAAAATTGGTATTAATATTACCGTTTTATCTGTTGGAATAAATAGTCTCTATTTCGATTTGTTGGATCTTCAAGAATGGTGTCGTGAAAATGAAGTGCCGTTTAATATTGCGTTTGTTATTTACGGGAAAGAAAGTGGTTGTCAGTTAGCAGAAGCTCTATCAGAGGATAAAATGATAGAATTGTTGATGAAAGATACAAAAGTTCATTCTTCGCATGCTGGAAATGCGGTAAAAAGACGTTCGGCATCAGATTTTTGCTCCGCTGGGGCTCATACTATATGTATTGCGGCTAACGGTAATGTTTATCCATGCGCCAATTGGAGGGTAAAGGTTGGATCAATATTTGAAAGCCCTTTGATAGAGATATGGAATAATAGCAAAGAATTGGTAAGGATTCGTCAGTCTAGTTATATGGATTTTGAGTGCTCAAAATGCGAGAGATTTGACCTATGCCCGGTATGCCCTGGTATAAATTATTCTACTACTGGAAATGCCCATAAACCATCACCGGGACTTTGCAAATATACTAGCGCAATATATAAATGCAGTTCAAAAAGATAAAAAGCAAATATTGAGGGAAAAGAGGAATGAAAATATCCATGATGGCGATTGATGGAAATAGCATGAATTGTCTTTTGATGAACGGCGATATTGTATTGCTCGAACAACAGGGAAAAATAAAATTTGGCGATATTTTTGTCTATAATTTTAGTGGTAATAATATAATACATAGAGCTCTGTTTATTGGACTTTGGTACATTTGGGAGGCAGGGGATAATAATTACCGCCTTAGAAGAGTAAAAAAGACACAGGTTGTCGCAAAAGTTGTTGCCAATATTACAAAAAATATTGATTTAGATTTTCCGAAACTTAATCGTAAAATTACAAGATTGAACCTTTTAAGATGCTTCTTGGGAAAAAATGTCACCTCGCCTAGAAGGCTAATGAAAAACAAGATTATATGTAAACTTGTTTTAACGCTAACCAAATATAGAAACAGATTGCAATTACAGTATAAAAAATATAGGGGATCTGATGAATAAGTTCAGGAAGTATGTTAATGTTTTGATTTATTCATATAATGTTTGCAAAAAATGCGGAGTGATATTTCTTCCGATGATTATCATTATCTCGATTGCATCATTAAGCTTACCTCTACTACAAAATTGTTTTGCCAAATATGTAGTATCTTCTATAACACTTAAGATGGATATGGTTTCGTTCCTGAAAACAATTATTATATGGACTATTAGTCTACTGACGGTGAAGAGTATAGTATATATTGTAAATTATTTTTTTTCTAAAAAAAGTAGAGTGCTTCGGGATCGGATTTTTCAACAAATTAATCATATACGAATGAGTGTTCGATATGAGATCACACTTGAGTCTGAATATCAAAAGAAACTGTCAATAGCGCGAGCGGTTATGGATAGGAACACTCCGTGCGTTTTAGGTATACAGAATTCTACGATAACTTTCGTGACTAGTGTTATAAGTCTATTCATATATACTTCTATTGTTACAAAACTACATTGGGGTATTTTGGTTATCTATGTATGTATCTATGTACGGGTGTAGGGGTGCGTTTGCGAAAAAATACCGGGCGTTTAATTAATCGAAAGA
>CAKOHK010000017.1 GCA_934085595.1 uncultured Bacilli bacterium | reverse complement strand
AAACCCCAATTGAGTATAGAACTCAACTAGGGTTTAAATAAATGTTTTTTACTGTCTACTTTTTATTGACAAGTTCAATAATAAATGTTCGTCTTTTGTTTGCCTCTTGACACAGAAAAAGGCGACCTTTATAATTATAAATAGAGAATAGAGGTACAAATAATATGAAAGATAAGAAGTTTATTTATGGAAGCATAATAGCAGTTGCTTTTTTATTAACTGCTGGTTTAACATATGCATACTTTAGTTTAACAGTAAGCGGTAACGATGTGGCACAAACTATTAATGTTAGTACAACTAAGGTAGAATTAATTTACACAGATGGAAATGAAATTAAAGTAGATAACATCGAACCTAAATGGACTACTACCAAAACTATTACAGTAGAAAATACAGGTAATGAAGAAGCATATTACGCACTTGGATGGCAAAAATTATATAACGAAGTTCAAAAAGACGAATTAGTTATAAGAAGCACATGTACAAGCACAGGAGCAAGAGGTGGAACTTGTGATAATACTGATAATGTAGTTATTCCTCGAACAAGTGAAGTAACAGCAGAAACAAATAAAGTGATATACCCATATAAAGAAAATGTGAAAATATTACCAGGTGAGAAACACACTTATACAGTAACTATAGAGTTTATAAATTACGATGACAAAACACAAAATTATAATCAAGGTAAAAGATTTTACGGTGTTCTTGGAGCAGCCGAAAGTAGTAAGAAAGTACTAACTATTGCAAACTATTTAATAGATAATTATAGTACATTAGGTTTAACTAAGATAGACCAAACAGCAACAGGTAATCAAGACTATGATGCAACAGAATATAGATATCAAGGAGCAAGTCCAAATAACTATATAACATTTAATGGCGAACAAAATGTATGGAGAATAATTGGAGTATTCGAAGTAGAAACGCTAAATGGAAGTGAATATACAAAAGAATATAAGGTTAAAATAGTAAGGGATAGAATAGGAATTGCAGCATGGAACTCAACTAATTCAGCAACGAACATTAATGACTGGACAACAGCAACATTAATGAGAACTTTAAATAGTGGAGAATATTATAATAGAAGTGGTTCTTATAGCGAAACTGGATTAACGGAAAATGCAAAAAATCAAATAAGCAGTACAAAATGGTATTTAGGAAATGTGGTGTATAATTCCGGCTATGGAACTGCAAAAGAAATATATACTCAAGAAAGGAGTACAAGTGTATGGAGTGGTAATACTCAAACATGGGATGGGAAAGTAGCGCTAATATATCCTAGTGACTATATGTATGCAAGCAGTAGCTGTTATAATGATGATACAAAAAAAGGCTATAACGCTTCCGATTCAAGCAAAGATTATAGAAGTGAAACTTGCACTAGTACTAACTGGCTATTTGATATAAATAAGTGGTATTGGACCATGTCACCTTGTTCTAACAATTCGAACTTTGCGTTGACTGTGCACAATTCCGGTTACGTGTACAGCAACTCTACGTCTTTCAGTTTCGGTGGCTTACGTCAGTCCGTATATCTTGATACTAATGTAAATTATGTGAGTGGTTTTGGAACCACATCTGACCCATTCATTATAAAATAAAGATTAATAAAATATATTAATATGTACATACTAATCATATGTATAATATTAATATATTTTTTGTTTATAGTATAATTGGCTTTATATATGAAAGCATCTTTAACTTAATAAATGAAGGAACATTTAAAAGTGGCTTTTTGTATGGCCCATACACACAAATATATGGAATAGGTGTACTCATAATACTATGTATAAATAATAAACTTAAAAAATATAGTAAAACTAAAAGATATATTCTTCTTCCTATAATATCATCTCTTATACTAACAACTCTTGAATTTATATGTGGAAACTTACTTGAAACATTATTTCATAGATATTACTGGAACTATTCAAATCTATATTTCTCTTTTGGTAAATACATAGCACTCGAAGTAAGCATAGTGTGGGGATTAGTAAGTTATCTAGTAATATTCATAAACTCTAAAATAGAAAAATACATCAAAAAAATACCAAAACCTATTACTATAATATTAAGTATTATTTTTATAATAGATTTAGTATTTACTTTTATTACAAATCTTTAGAATTAACGTATTCTACAGTACCTTTAGTTTTTCTATCAGTAAGTAAATCATTTTCTGTAAGTCTTCTTTTAAGCTCACGGCTAACGCCCTTATTCCCATCAATTTGTTTAGCATTTGGAAATAATTCTTTTAATAACTTCTTAATATAAATATAATGTGTACATCCAAGAACTATTGAATCATAATCATACATTTTATATTCATATAAAAGATTATATACAGCAAGTTTAATCTTGTTTTTATTTTTACTCTCAATCGTATCAGCAAGGCCAAAACATGGAATAACAGTAATATTCTGATCACTTCTAGCATTATCATTAATAAGTTCAAAAAGTCTATCACTCTTAGCAGTTAATGGAGTAACAAGTAACAAAGTATTTTTATAACCTTTATCACAAGCAACCTTTATCGCAGGCTCAGTTCCAACAATAATATCATCCTTATATTTATCTCTTAAATAATGAACACATCTAGTAGTGGCAGTATTACATGCTATCACTATAGCTTTAACTTTCTTCTTATGAAAAAACTCTATAATGTTTTCTGTTATTAAATCAAGTTCTTCTTCACTCTTATTTCCATAAGGAATATTTTTATTATCTAAATAATAAATAAATGATTCATTTGGCATTAATTTTCTAATTTCTTTTAAAGTAGTAATCCCACCAATACCTGAATCAAACACACCAATTTTATAATTTTTCTTTTTCATGAATACAATTTTACCATAAAATAACGTATATGATTAAATTATTTTGATTTTTCTAAAAAAAGTAATATAATAATTCATATGGAAAGAAATGAGATTAATTTAAATGATGTTAGCCCTATGATGAGAGAGTATATGATTACTAAGAAAGAGTATGAAGATACTATTCTTTTTTATAGGCTAGGGGACTTTTATGAAATGTTTTTTGAAGATGCACTTATCGCAAGTCATGAACTTGAGTTAACTTTAACAGGTAAACAAGCAGGCTTAAGTGAAAAGATACCTATGTGTGGAGTACCTCATCACGCTGCGAATATTTATATAGATAAGTTAATTGATAAAGGATATAAAGTCGCTATTTGTGAACAAATGGAAGACCCAAAACAAACTAAAGGCATAGTAAAAAGAGAAGTTATTAAAGTAATAAGTAAAGGAACAATAACAGATACATCTCTAATAAATGAAAAAGACTTTAACTATATCGCAGGAATAACAGACCTAAGTTATGCATATATCCTTTCATATATAGATGTACTAATAGGTAAAGTATACACTGAATATATACCACATGATATAGATAAACTAATAAGTCATTTAGTAAACCTAAATATAAAAGAAATAGTAATAGATGAAACATTTAATGAAGAAGTTAAAAACATATTAAAAAACAATTATAATATTTATATATCTATATATAAAAAAGAAATAACTTATAACAATAAAGAAATATTTGAAGATATAAAAGATGAAAAACTAATAAATAACATTAAATTATTATTAAGTTATATAATGGATAATCAAAAAAATGATTTATCTCATTTACAAAAAGTAATATATGTAGATTCTAAATTATATTTAGATTTAGATAAAGAATGTATAAGGAACTTAGAACTAGTAGAAACTATAAGAAATAAAGATAGAGCTCATAGTTTACTTGGCTTTATGGATAAAACTAAAACAGCTATGGGTAGTAGAATGCTTAAAAGTTTTATAGTAAGTCCTCTTAAAGATAAAGATGAAATTATTAAAAGACAAAACTTAGTAGAGAAACTTAAAACAGAGTTTTTACTTAAAAGTGAACTTAGAGAATTATTATATGGAATATACGATTTAGAAAGATTATCAGGTAAAGTTGCTTGTGGTTCATTAAACGCAAGAGATATACTACAGCTTAAAAATAGTATTAAGTTTTTACCAGATATAAATAATATATTAAAAGAACTAGGTGAAAATACTATTGAAACATTTGATGAATTATATAACTTACTTGAAAGTTCTATTAATGAAGATGCACCTCTTACTATTAAAGAAGGAAATATAATAAAAGATGGATTTAATAGTGAACTTGATGAATTAAGAAGTATAAGAAGTGGTGGTAAAAACTTTATATCAAACTTTGAAAAAGAAGAAAAAGATAGAACAGGAATTAGAACATTAAAAGTAGGTTATAATAGAATATTTGGTTACTACATAGAAATATCTAAAGGACAATTATCACTTGTTAAAGATGAGTTTATGTATGAAAGAAAACAAACTCTAGCAAACTGTGAAAGATTTATAACACCACTATTAAAAGAAAAAGAAAACCTAATATTAAATGCAGAAGAAAAAATAAATAGTTTAGAATATGATATTTTTTGTAACATAAAAGAAGAAATAAAAAAATATACAAGTAAACTTCAAAAAGTATCTAACATAATAGCTTATTATGATGTTATAAGTACATTTGCAAAAGTAGCAGAAGAAAACAATTTTATAAAGCCTACTATTAATACTGATAATAATTTACATATAATAGGTGGAAGACACCCGGTAGTTGAAAGTGTTATTGATAAAGAATATATTTCAAATGATATAATTATGGATCCTAAAACAAATATATTAATTATTACAGGTCCTAACATGAGTGGTAAATCTACATATATGAGACAACTTGGTATAATCGCAGTATTAAATCAAATAGGCTCATATGTACCAGCTAAAGAATGTAATATGCCTATATTTGATAAAATATTCACAAGAATCGGAGCTAGTGATGATTTAACTAGTGGAGAAAGTACATTCATGGTTGAAATGAAAGAATCAAGTAATGCTCTATTAAATGCAACTAAAAATAGTTTAATATTATTTGATGAACTAGGACGTGGTACGAGTACTTATGATGGTATGAGTTTAGCAGGTTCTATAATAGAATATATTTCTAAAAATATAAAATGTAAAACACTATTCTCAACACACTATCATGAATTAACTGATTTAGAAAATAAGTTTAAAGATATTAAAAATGTACACGTCACTATTAGTGAAGAAAACGGAGATATAACATTCTTGCATAAAGTACTAGATGGCCCAGTAGATAAAAGTTATGGTATTAATGTTGCTAAACTTGCTCATCTTCCAAAAGAAGTATTAATAAGAGCCGAAGAATTATTAAAAGAATATGAAACTAAAGACAATAACAAAACTAGAAGAGTAGTAGAATATCAATTAAACTTTGAAGAACATAATGATAAAGATGAATTAAGAGAATATTTAAAAGAAATAAATGTACTTGAAACAACACCACTTAAAGCACTAGAAATACTAGATAAAATTAAGAAAGACTATATGTAGCCTTTCTTTTAAAATATAAAAGTTTTATTTTGTAAATAATATATGTTTGTGATAAGATATACATAAGGGTGGATAATATGGAAGTTTTAAAAAGAAATAAAAATAATGATATAGACAAATTAATAGATGACTTATTAAATATAATAGTTGTACACGCAAATAAAGATGATAAGTTTGCTATCACTATTGGAAATCTAGTAGTTTTACTAGCATCAAGACTTACTTTTTCATATGAAGAATTAATATATAAAGAAGAAAGTGTAAAACCTAAAAATATTATTTTAAGTAATATAAGTTATAAAGATGATTTAAAAACATTAATTGAAAAACTTGATAATTCTACTCATACTCTAGCGTCTAATAACGCTGTAGTAGAAGAAGCACAAGAATTAATAAGAAAGATAGAAGAAACACCACTTTCTGGTTTTATATATCAATATAAAAGTATAGATGAAATAGAAAAATTAAGAGAAACTAATACTAGTAGTTTATATAACGAAATAATAGGTTATGATGTATACCTAAAAGATTATATGGATAAAGATACTAATTTAAATCTAATAAAATTATATTATGAAATATTAACTAGCGAAGATATGTTTAAAGCATTCTATGATTATATAAACTTTAAAGTAATAAGAAATGATAAAATTAAATATTTAATAGACAACATAGAATATAAATATTTAAAATATTTAGGTGATATATTATTCTTTAACAAAGAAGATTTAGAAGTATTATTCTTACTATACATACTAGCAGAAGAAGTATATGATATACCACTAAATAAAATAGAAGAAGTATTTTCAGAAGAAACAACTTTTAATCTATATGAATCAGTAGAAAATGTAACATATTCAAATATAGATAATATGTATCTTGAAAACAGTTTTAAATATAGTGAATTAATAAGGAGACTAAAAGATAATAAATAATGAATTATATACCACTTAACATTAAAACTAATTATGAACTATTAAGTAGCTTAATTAAATCAAATGATTTAATTAGTTTTCTTATAGAAAAAAACATTCCTGCTTTCGCAGTAACTGATAGTAATATGTTTTCATGTATGGAATTATATGATTTATCAAAAAAGAATAACATTAAAATGTTAATCGCAGCAGAAATAAAAGAATATAATATTTGTCTATATGCTAAAAACTATAATGGTTATATTAGTTTATGTAACATAGTATCAAAAAAGAATATAAGTTCTATTAGTTTAGAAGAAATATCAAAATATAATGATATTATAGCAGTATCTAAAATAGATAATTATGAAGAAATAAATAAATTATTTAAAGAAGTATATATAGGTTATACAAATAAAGAAGAAAGAGAAAAAGCATTATCTCTAACAAATAACATTTTATTTAATAAAGAAATATTATGTTTAAATGAAGAAGATAACGAATATTTAAGATATTTATACGCAATCAAAAATAAAGAAATATTTAATGAAGACATACCAAAATATAATAATCATTATTTAAATAATATAGATGAAATAGATACTAAAACTACAATAGATTTTATAAGTCTTATAAATATAGAAATAGATAAATCACAAAAACATATCCCAGTATATAGAGAAGACTCTAAAGAATATTTAAGAGCACTTAGTATAAAAGGATTATATAAAAGACTTAATAATGTTGTTCCAAATGAATATAAAACAAGATTAAATTATGAATTAAGTGTAATTGAAAGTATGAATTTTACAGATTATTTCTTAATAGTATATGATTATGTATTATATGCTAAAAAGAATAATATTATGGTAGGTCCAGGTAGGGGAAGTGCAGCAGGTTGTCTTGTAAGTTATACTCTTGGAATAACAGAAATAGACCCATTAAAATATGGATTAATATTTGAAAGATTTTTAAATCCAGGAAGAATAACTATGCCTGATATAGATGTAGACTTTGATAATCAAAGAAGAGATGAAGTAATAGAATATGTTAAAAATAGATATGGAAAAATGAATGTAGGTAACATTATTGCATTTGATACAATGCTTCCAAAACAAGTACTAAGAGATGTAGGAAAAACCCTCGAAATAGAGCCAACAAAAATAGATAGACTATGTAAACTAATAAAAACAGAAGAAACACTAGAAGAACTAAAAAATAATAAAGACTTTATAACATACATAAATAGATATGATGACTTAAAAAGATTATTTAAAATAAGCAATAAACTATGTGGTCTTAAAAGAAATACATCTATTCATGCCGCAGGAGTAGTAATAAGTAATGAAAACTTATCAAATATAATGCCACTTTATAAAAGAGATAATAATATACTAACAGGCTACAGTATGCAATATATTGAAGAGTTAGGTTTATTAAAAATGGATTTCTTAAGTATAAAGAATCTAAATACAATATTTAATATAGTAAATAAAATAAAAGAAGATAAAAATATAACTATAAATCTAAATAAAATACCACTAGATGATAAAAGCACACTATCTTTATTTGAAAACGCTAATACAAGTGGTATATTCCAATTTGAAAGTAATGGAATGATTAACTTCTTAAGAAAACTAAAACCAAATGATTTTAATACATTAATAGACGCTATTGCTTTATATAGACCAAGTACTATGAAAAATATAGATATATATATAGCAAATAGAAAAAATAAATATAATATTAAATATGATGTACCAGAATTAAAAGATATACTTGAAAGTACATATGGAATAATAATATATCAAGAAGAGGTTCTAGAAATATTAAGACGTCTAGCTGGATATACATATGCAAATGCAGATATTATAAGAAGAGCTATGTCTAAAAAGAAAGTAGATGTTATTGAAAGTGAAAGAAATAAGTTTGTAGAAGCTTTAGATAAAAAAGGATATTCTAAAGATATAGCAAATAAAATATATGATAATGTAGTATTATTCGCAGGCTATGGTTTTAATAAATCACACTCAGTAGTTTATACACTAATTGCATACCAAATGGCTTATTTAAAAGCACACTATCCTTTATATTTCATGACATACTTACTTAATATGAACAAATCAAGTGATAAAATAAAAGAATATTTATTAGAATGTAAAACATATAAAATAAATATTAAACCAATAAATATTAATACATCAAAAAAAGACTTTTACATAGATAATAATAGTATAATAATGCCATTTTCACTAATAAAAAATATCGCATCTAATGTAAGTGAAGAAATAATAAATGAAAGAAATGAAAACGGACTATTTAAAGACTTTTATGATTTCTTAAAGAGATGTTATAAAGGTAGCGTTAATAAAAGAGTAATTATATCATTAGTAGAATCAGGAGCATTTGATATATTTAATATAAATAAAAAAGAAGTAATAAATAACTTTGAAATAATAATAAATTATATTAATTTATGTAATGATCTAGGAGAAACATTTGTAACAAAACCTATTTTAGAAAAGTGTGAAGAGTATAATAAAAAAGAATTATGTGAATTAGAAATTAAAAATTATGGATTTTATTTATCTAATCATCCAGTCACTATGATTAATAGATATGGATTAGTTACTTTAAAAAATATAAAAAATAATTATAATAAAATAGTTCCTTGTGCTCTTTTAGTTGAAAATATAAAAACTATTAATACTAAAAAAGGTGAAAAAATGAGTTTCTTAACATTAAGTGATGAGTATATGACTATAGAAGCGATTGTATTCCCGGCTATATTTAAAAGAGTATACATAGAAGAAAATAAAATATATAAGTTTATAGTAAGAGTAGAAAAAGAAAATGATGCATATAGACTAATAGTAAATAATGTAATAGAGTTTTAAAATATTACGGTTAAAAGTCTTAAAAGTTTACGGTTGAAAACCTTAAAGCCTTACGGTTAGCATCATACTTTATTACAAATATATTTTAAATAATATACTTTTTTCTGATGTTTTGATATAATTAGTATGAAAAGGATAAGGGATAATATGAATAATAATGATAATAATACAAATGTTAACGTGGGTGTGGGTTCTAATATAGTAGGTCAAGGTACCACGCAAACTCCAAATCAAAATCAAAATACAGCTGCAAATACTAATGTGAGTCCTAATGCGAATGTTAATGTAAATCAACCCCCTGAAAATAATACACCTACTAACAATAATGTAGCCCAAGCTCAACCACCAGAGCAAGAAATAGTCATAACACCTATAATAAATGAAATAAATACAAGCAAAAAACAAAACAGTAACACACCATTTTTTATAGTACTATTTCTAATCGCAATATGTGTATTATTCTCTGATAAAATCATAAACTTCGTAACAAACGGAGAATTAAACATAGGTAAAAATAATACAGTAAGTTCTAATTTAGTAAATGGCTATATAAAAATAAATGATAAAGATAACTACATGACTAGTAATAATATAAAGTTCTATAACTTTAGAGTATCAACAGACTCTATATTATTAAATTATATGCCATCAAAAAATATAACAAACGTAAGTAAATTAAATATCTATATAGAACTATATAATTCAAATGAAGAACTAATAGATATAATAAAGTTTACACCGGAAGAAGAACTAGAAGATAGTATAATAAGTGTATATACAATAAAACTAGATAACTATATATCTAAAAATGCATACTATGCTAAAATAAACACAAGAACAGAAATTACAAATAACACTCTTACATGTACTAAAGTAATAAATAATGATAACATGACTATGACATATAAAGATACATTTAACTTTGACTTCTATGACCTAAAAACATATCTAATAGAAAACACATTAGAATATAAAGTTAAAACAATTGAAGTAAATAAATATATTGAAGACATTAAAAATATAAAAACTAATTTAGATACAAACAATATAAACTCTAATTACGAAGAAAACACTATAAGTTACGCCATAGATTTAACTACAGTAAAAGACACATACAAACCACTTTATAATATAAGTACGAATTATTATTACATTAAAAATGATTTAACAAACAAAGGATGGACATGTAAATAATGAACAATATGACAATAGGGGATTTTGAGGGACCTCTTGATTTACTCCTTCATCTAATAAAAAAGAATAAGATGGAAATATTTGATATAGAAATATCTTTAATAACTAAAGAATATTTAGACTTTATATCAAAATCTAAAGACTTAAATCTAGATGTTTCAAGTGAATACTTAGTACTAGCATCAGAACTTATAGAAATTAAAAGTAAAAAATTACTTCCACGTAAAGATGAAGAAGAAAAAGAAGAAGATATCGATGCAGAAGAAGAACTAAAAAGAAGATTATATGAATATAAAAAATATAAAGAAAACACAGAAGTATTTAGAAAACTAGAAGAAAAAAGAAACAATTATTACACAAAAGCACCAGAAGCACTAAACAATTTTAAATCATATAAACTAGAAAATGATGGAAGTGTAAACGTAGAAGATTTACTAAATGCATTTGAAAAATTACTTGAAAGACAAAGATATAACAAACCAGTAAATACAAAAATAACAAAAAAAGAATTATCAGTAAAAGATAGAATAATAACTATAAGAAATATGCTTACTACTAATAAAAGAGTAGTATTTACAGAACTATTTGATAGATTTGATAAACCATATGTAGTAGTAACATTCTTATCAGTACTAGAAATGGCTAAAGCAAGAGAAATAAATATAAAACAAGATAACAATTTTACAGATATATACTTAGAAAGAGTTGATTAACATGGAATTAAAAGCAGTATTAGAAGGAATCTTATTTGTGGTAGGAGATGAAGGAATATCTCTAGGAGAAATAAGTAAGATATTAAATATAAGTGATGAAGAAACAAAAGAATTATTACTTAGTTTAAGAAAAGATTATGAAAGTAAAGAAAGAGGACTTAGAATATCATTTTTAGGTAATTCTTTTAAATTAACTACTAAAGAAGAACACAAAGATTATTATGAAAAACTAGTTAGTGATTCTAAAAATCAAACTTTATCAAATGCATCATTAGAAGTACTAGCAGTAATAGCATATAATGAGCCTATTACCACAAGAGATGTAGATAATATAAGAGGAGTAAGTTCTATTCAAATAATGAGAAGATTAATGGCAAGAGGACTTATTAAAGTATGTGGTAAAAGTGATGCGATAGGTAAACCTAACTTATATAAAACAACAAACGAGTTCTTAGATTATTTTGGCCTTTCAAGTAAAAATGATTTACCAGAAATAAAAATAGAAAAAGAAACAGATGAAGATAAAGAACTCTATACATCAAACTATAAAGAAAATTAAAGATTACTAGTTCTTTAATTTTTTCTTTACTTATTAAGTTAAAAGTGATATAATAACCATTACTTAAGGGGGAAAATATTTATGGAGAATTGGACAGAAACAAAGTACTTTAGCTTGTCTATCAAAACTGGTGATTATAGTATGCCAGAGGCTATTAGAACGATTGGGTATTTTGATGGTAAAACCATGAGAGAGATACATACTGGTAAAGTAATAACTTACGAAGGAGTTAAAGGAGTATATGAAATAGATACCAGGTATATTTTTGCTCAAATAAGTACTAGTGAAGTTGTAAAACAATTAAAAACTGAAAGACTAGATGAAATAGAATATAAAAAGTTTATAATAGCACTTGAACAAGTAGAAGACTCACCAAGTAAAAGAGTACAAGATAAAGTGTTTTTAGATAATCATTTCAAAACTTTAAATGCTAAAGAAGAATGTGATGACTTTGAAACTTATGCAGTAACTTTTAGAAAAGCTTTTAGTTACGGAGAATACAAAGCCTACGCATATATGAGAAAAGGTATTCTAAGAGATATAGTTACAGATATACCACTAGTTCCAGAAACAGCCTCTTATAAAGATGAAGAAGCACTAGCATATTCTTCTATAGAAAATTGTTCTTGCAAAAAAGCATTAAGAAAAATAATGCACTTATTAGGAGAAGTAGAAGAAAGATTGCATGTAGAAGCGCTAGCAGAAATTACAGAAGATAAAGTAGCAATAAAAAAATATTATGAAAGAAAAGAAACAGAAGACGAAACAAAAGCAAAAGATGATTTAATAAGACTTATATTAGAGAAAAAATCTTGTTAATTAATATATATAATTAAATATAATAGTAATATAAAGGAGAAGGAATGAAAAAATATTATAAAGTAGGTTACACAGGAGTAGTAGGATACAACTCAATAAATCAAATAAGGATAGATGGTTTAGATACAGAATGTGATGAATATTATTATAAAGCTAATATGTATGCATATATGGAAAATGGTAGATTATATGATTTTCTAACAGGTGAAGAAATATTTGAGTTTGATATGGACACTATCGAAAGAGGAAAAATATATTATAGTGCACTAGAAGAAGTAACAGATTTAAGCGAAATACTAGGTACATTACATTTATATAAATCAATTCAAAATTGGTATGATGAATATGAAAAAAGATTAAACTACATAAGAAGTGAAGTAGCATTTATGTGTGATTCAAAAAATGCTTTCAATAGTGGAAAAAGAAGATTAGTTCTTGAAGATATTAAAAAAGATAAAAACAGAGAGTTCTAAAAGCAAGCAAAACGTGATATGAACCCTATTTGGGAGACATTGTAAAAAAAGCAGTATATTAAAAAGAGAAAAACTATTTTTCTCTTTTTGTGTAAGTTTTTCTCTTTTTCTTGATTTTTGACTTTAGTCTAGTAGTGTTGTAAAATAATATCCACTCATCTACAAGTTGAATATATTCTTGTAAAGATGTAATATTATTGTTGTACAAAGTTTCCTTTTTTAGGAGTGAGTGCCAACTCTCAATTGGTGAATCGTCTATTGGAGTTCCTTTTCTTGACATAGAAATTTGTATTCCATTTGATTCACAAATTGCTTTGTACTCATAAGATGTATATTGAAAACCTTGATCACTGTGAATGATTAATCCATGTACATCTTTTTCTTTGTCTAAAGCTTCATTTAAAGTATCCATGACAAGCTTATTATCATTATGTTTTGATATTTTATAAGCAACTACATGTCTGTCGTATAAATCAATTATTGTTGATAGATAAGCTCTTGAGCCTTTAAATATAAGATAAGTTACATCTGTATCCCACACTTTATTTAATGCACTAGTAGTAAAATTTCTATTTAATAAATTTGGTTTAACATTACTTTCTATTCTTTCATTTTTATGTTTTTTCTTTGATTTTCTTATATATTCAGCCATTAAATTATATTTTTTCATTATTCTTAAAACCTTCTTTCCATTCATAATTACACCATATTTTTGGAGTAGACCTTCAGCAATCCTACGATATCCATATGTACCTTTAGAATCATCAAATATTTCTTTAATTATTAAATAATCATAATAATCAGGATCTTCCTTGTTTCTATATTTATAATAAGTTTTAGGACTTATATTAAGTACGGCACACATGTTAGTAAGTTTATAATTTTTTCTATATAAATTTATAAATGTTACTTTTTCTCTTGTTGTGCCTTGAGGAAGGCCTGGTATTTTTTTAATATTTCATATCTTTCTTTCCAATCTTCTTTAGTTAAATTTGATTCATTTCTTCTTCCTTTTTTAAATCCTGTAACTTTTTCAGGATGATTCTTCTTGTCAGTCCAAGTAAATATAGTACCAGATGGAATATTATATTGTTTTGCCACATATCTAATAGACATTCCTTGTTTGACTTTATTCATGATTTCTTGTTTTAAGTCATCAGAATATTTGTTAAATTTTTGACCTTTTAATGCCATAAAAAATACACCTCCTTTCGGAAGTGTATTATAACACTTTTCTTAAACTGCTTTTTTTATGATGTCTACTCTAAAGGGTGCAGTTCAACGTTTGCTTTTTTTGTATAAAATAATTTGCAGAAACTTAAGACACTTAAAGCAAATACACATTCGCCACTTGACGGGGGGGGGGGGGGTACCCTATGATATAATTCTAATATAAGAAGGTATATCAAATGAGTGTAAGAGAAAATGTAATATATTATATAAAGAAAAACATTTTTATAGTTTTAGTGTTGAT
>CAKOHK010000016.1 GCA_934085595.1 uncultured Bacilli bacterium | reverse complement strand
TACTCATCTTGATATACCTTCTTATATTAGAATTATATCATAGGGTACCCCCCCCCCCCGTCAACCATCAAACATTCTTTTGTTTTAAGCACTTTAAATTTTTGCAAATTATTTTATACAAAAAGCAAGCAGTATTGCTTGCTATTATTTTGATTTGTTTTTTGTATATCTTTCTTTAAACTCTTCTCTAAATTCTAATAAATCATCCTGTTCTATGTGATATCTTATTTCTTCCATTAAGTGAGTTAAGAAACGTATATTATGTATTGAAACTAATCTTTGTCCTAGAGTTTCTTCTACACTTAATAGGTGTCTTATATAACTTTTTGTATAATTTTTACATGTATAACAATCACAATCTTCTTCTATAGGTGATAAATCTTTTATGAACTTAGCGTTTTTTAAGTTAGTTCTTCCGTCTTTAGTAAGTGCATTTCCATGTCTTGCAAGTCTAGTTGGAAGTACACAGTCAAATATATCGATTCCTCTTATTACACCATCTATTAAATCCATAGGTTCTCCTACTCCCATTAGATATCTTATTTTATCTTCTGGCAAGTATGGTGTTGCGTATTCTATCATTTTAAGTTTTGTATCTGGATCTTCTCCTACGCTTACCCCTCCAACGCTATAACCGTCAAAATCCAATTTTGCTGTTTCTATAGCTGAATATTTTCTTAAATCAGGGAACTCTCCACCTTGTACTATTCCAAATTGTGCTTGTACATCCCTTTTCTTATTAGCAGCAAGACTTCTTTTTGCCCATCTAAGAGTACGTTCCACACTATTTTTCATGTATTCATGTGTTACTGGGTATGGAGGACATTCATCAAAACTCATTATTATATCTGATCCTAATTTATTTTGTATTTCTATACTCTTTTCTGGAGTTAAAAATAAATTACTTCCGTCTATATGACTTTTAAACTTTACTCCTTCTTCACTTATATCTTTTGGTTTAGCTAAAGAAAACACTTGAAAGCCACCACAGTCAGTTAGAATTGGACCGTTATGATAATTCATAAAATTATGTAATCCTCCTGCATAATCAACTATATCTTCTCCAGGTCTTAGCCATAAATGATAAGTATTTGCTAGTATTACATCAGCATGAGCATCTTTAAGTTCTTCTGGTGATAGTGTTTTTACAGTAGCTCTTGTTCCAACTGGCATAAACATAGGAGTTTTATGAGTTCCATATTTAGTTTGAAACTCACCAAGTCTTCCTCCGCATGAACATTTTTTTAATAATTTAAACTTTAAATCCATATTACTTCTCCTTTAAATCTGTTAAAAACATAGCATCTCCAAAACTAAAGAACTTATATCTTTCTTCTATTGCGTGAGCATATGCTTTTTTAATTACATCAATACTACTAAATGCACTTACTAACATTACTAAAGTACTTTTAGGTAAGTGAAAGTTTGTAATTAAACAATCTATACTTTTTATTTTATATGGTGGATATATAAATATATTTGTTTTTTCACTTGTAGCTTTAAACATATTATATTTAGAATAATTTGCTTCAAGTGTTCTAAGGGAAGTAGTTCCAACACCTATAATTCTTCTTCCTTCACTTTTAGCTTTATTAAGTTTGTCTGCTACTTCATTTGAAATACAATATAACTCACTATGCATATCATGTTTAGTTATATCATTTTCACTTACTGGTCTAAATGTACCTAGTCCTACATTTAATGTTACATATAAAATATCTATATTTTTTCCTTTTATTTTTTCAAGTAATTCTTTTGTAAAATGTAAACCAGCTGTTGGAGCTGCTGCACTACCTATATTTTTAGCATATACAGTTTGATATCTACTTTGATCTTTTAATGCTTCGTGTATATAAGGTGGTAATGGCATTGTGCCTATTTTTTCTAGTTCTTCTAAAAATATTCCATTATAGTTAAACTTTACATGTGTTATACCATCTTTTAATACTTCTGTTACTGTGCAAGATAAGTTATCATTAAACTTAATAGTTGTACCTATATGTACTCTTTTTTGAGGTCTTACTAAGCATTCCCAATTATCACTTTCTATTTCATTTAATAATAATACTTCTATTTTTGCATTAGTATCTACTTTATGACCATATATTCTTGATGGTAAAACTTTTGTATCATTAAGTACTAAAGTATCTCCTTCTTTTAAATAATTAATTATGTTGTAGAATGTTTCATCTACCATTTTTCCATTTGTCTTGTCTACGACTAATAGTCTTGAATGATCTCTATCCTTTATAGGAGTTTGTGCTATTAGAGATTCATCTAGATCATAATCGTAAGTATTTATATCTTCGTAATTCATAATATCGTTAGGAAAACAGCCTAACCTCACTCTCCTTTGCACCTAATTATAACACAATAAAAAGAAAATAGGTAGTCTATTTTCTTAAGTCTATTTAATAATAAATGGATCACTAGCAGTACCATTGCCACTTACATAGTTTATGTTAGTATCAAGATATACGGACTGACGCAAACCTCCAATACTATCAAGTGCACTGCCATTGCTCACACGTCCAGTATCGCCCACATTCATTGCAACATCTGCATTAATAGAACTAGGTGATATCGTCCAAAACCACTTACTTGTATCTAATAACCAGTTAGTACTTTTACACGTTTCACTTCTATAATCCGTATCATATGGTGAAGAGCCACTCGAACCATATCCTCTTTTACTATCATCATTATAACAGCTACTGCTTGCATACATATAATCACTTGGGTATATAAGGCCTATTTTTCCATCCCATGTTTGACTATTTCCGCTATGTACACTTGTACTTCTTTCTTGCATATAGACTTCTTTTGTATTTCCATAGCCATTATCATATATCGTGTTTCCCAAATACCATTTTGTACTGCTTATCTGTTCTTGCGCTTCATTAGTCAAACCATTACTTTCATAATTACATATCACTGTTTCACTTACTGTAGTTTCGTATCCTGTTGAACAAGCAAGTTGTGTATAGCCAGAAGTTCTATTATAATATGGCCCAGTATTTAACATTGTCATCAAAGTTGATGTTGTCCAGTCATTATTATGAACTGATGAAGTTTTATAATTCCACGATACATTTTCTATTCTATCTCTTACTATCTTTACTTTATTTTCTTTAGTATATGTTCTATCGTCGTTAGGAGTTTCAACTTCGAATACTCCAATTATTCTCCAGGTATTCTCTTCTCCGTTAAATGTTATATAGTTATTTGGTGTTTTACCTTGATATCTATATTCACTTGTTGCATAGTTTTGATTACCTGTTGCTGTTTGGTCTATTTTTGTTAAACCTAATGTACTATAATTATCTATTAAGTAGTTTGCAAGAGTTGGTAATTTCTTAGTACTTTCTGCTGCTCCAAGAACTCCATAGAATCTTTTGCCTTGATTATAGTTTTGATGTTTATCAGTGTAATTTATGAATTCAATAGTTACTGTATAAGTATGAGTTTCACCAGGCAATATTAATACATTTTCTTTATATGGATATAATACTTTATTTGCTCCAGCATTCACTTCTGATGTTTGAGGAATAACTACATTATCAGTATTATCACAAGTTCCTCCAGTAACTCCACTACTTGTACATGTACTTCTTATAACAAGTTCATCTTTTTGAATCTCATTATAAAGTTTCTGCCATCCTAAAACATAATACGCTTCTTCATTACCAGTGTTTTCTACTGTTATAGTTTTAGTAGTAGTCCATTTAGGCTCTATATTACTAACATTAATTTCTTTTCCATCTGTATACTTTAATTCTATTTTAGTTGCACTTACATTTATAGTTTCTGCTACATCATTACCACTAACTGTTAAACTAAAGTAAGCATATGTAAGTCCTATTGTTAATAAAAATACTGCAACTAGTATACTTGTGAATATAAACTTTTTATCTTTCATTATTTGTACCTCTATTCTCTATTAATAATTATAATAGGTACCCCCCCCCCCCCCATGTCAAGAGGCAAACAAAAAGCGAACAGTTACGAACGCTATTTTAAACTATCTATTATTTCAAGTAATTCTTCTTCTGGCATAAATCCAACTCTTTTTTCTGCTTCTTCTCCATTTATAAAGAATATTAGTGTTGGTATGCTAAGTATTTTATATTTGTTTGCTAAAAGTGGAAACTTATCTATATCTACTTTTATAATATTTATTTTATCTTCTATACCTTCAAGTATTGGTGATAACATTTTACATGGTCCACACCACTGTGCATAGAAGTCTACTAGATATATACCTTCTTTTATTAAATCTTCGAAATTATCATTTTCTTCTAAATATTTCATTAATAATCTATTTTTCCTTTCTCTATTAGTACATCTAAATTATCTTTACTAATAATATTATATTTAAGGAATACATTTATTACTTCTTTATTATATTCTTTTGTGTTATTTCCATATTTGTCTTTTAAATCATCAACTTCTTTGAATGCATTTCTTGCATCTGTTATATATGAACTTAATATTGGACTACTATCTAATATTTTATTTGTTAGTACTGAGTCTTCTACTCCTGTTATATGCATAAATGGTTGACTAAATAAGAATAATAATATAAATATTACAATGTATGCCTCAATAAATCCTATTATAGCACCTCCTATTTTAGAAAAGAAGCCTAAAATTATTGTTAAGTCTAATAATTTTTCTAATATTCCTGTTATTTTTAATATTATTCTTAATACTAAATATAATATAGAAAATATTACTAAGAAAGCTATTAATTCATATAAAATTATATTATATATTGGTGGCAAGAGTTTAAATGATATAAATGGCATACTTTTATAGAAGAATGCTGATATTGGATTTTTTAAGTAGAATGAAATCATTAATATTAAAACTAATCCTACTAGTAATACTCCTGATTTTATTAGTCCTCTTCTTATTCCTCCTAGAATACCTATTATAAAGCCTACTATTATTACTGCATCTAATATATACATTTTGCCTCCTATTATTTAGTTATTTGATATGGGCTTGTAAGACTTCCTGTTCCGCTTATATATTTTAAATTACCGCCAATTGTAATTACTGGTCTTATTCCTAGTTTTGTGTTTACTGCTGAAGTTCCTAGTGTTCCAGCATTTACATTATAATTATATGCTTTGTATGAATAGAAATATGCTGGGGTTAGTGTCCAATAAGATGTTCCATTATTTAAATAGTTATTAGCGCTTGCTACTCCTGGTATTAATCCTGCAAATACTGCTTCATCTGCAGATAATAATCCTACACTGCTTGTTAGTTTTCCGTTTCCGTTTGATGCATCTACTGTAAATCTATCATTTGCATTTATACAATCATAATTTGGTTTACTACTAGTTAAAGTATTCAATCTATAGAATGTTTCATATCCTGTATTTAAGTTTGCATTCCCTTTATTTCCGTAAGATGCATTGTTATATGTAAAGTCTTTTGTTTTTCTATTATTACAATATACACTATCTACTAAATAATTACTATTAGCAGTCATATTATTTTGCATCCATAAATATAAAGCGTTTGTAAGTACATTTGAATTATTTGTATTCATGTGTTCGCTTGCATAAGTGCTACTATTAGCACTACCCCACATTAATCCAACATATGCATTATATATAGCGTTTGTATTAAATGCGATGGTATATGGGTTAGTAGATGTATTAGAACATGCTCCACTAGAAGATACTCCATTATATATAAGTCTTATTCCTTTGTTTTCTGTAAATCTTACTATTTTAAAGCACATATTATTTATTATTATATTATTATTAAGAGTATTGCTTCCTCTAAAAAAGTATACTGTTTTTCCATCTATAGAACTATTTGTACTATAAAGACCATTTACTGCTGATGCGTTATAATTTATATCTTTTGCTGATTTTATTGTGTTATCTGCTAATATCTTTTTAGCAATAGTTCCATCTTTATATAGGTTATTTCCTTTAAATATTCCAAGAGAACCTCTTATATATATTTTAGCTGAGAATGTTTTATCCATGTTTGCTGATTGATCTTCTTTTGTTTTTTTGAATGTTATTGTTATTTTATATGTATGAGTTTTACCACTTTCAATTGGTATATTAGCAGCTACTACTACAGAAGAATTATCGCTATTTGCACTTGGTGCTATTGTTTCTACTCTATTTGCTCCACCGTCAGTACTTACAATATCAAATACTAAATCATCTTTATTTACAAAGCTATTGGCTAGTTCATCAAAAATAATATCATAGTATGATGTAGTACTATATAAGTTTTTAACAGTAAACTCTTTAACAATTGAATCTCCTGTATATGCTCCTGTCATTGATGCTGTACTTGTATTTTTAAACTCTAATTTAAAGTTTGTTAGAGTTGTGTCTAAATCTATTTTTTTACCTTCTCCAGTTATATTAACAGTATAATATGCGTATGTAGCAAATCCCATAAATGAGATAACTGCCATTATACCTATTATTGCTATTATTTTAATACTTGTATATTTTTTCATAACTCACCTATCTATCCTATAAATAATTATATAATTATTATTATCTTTTTTCAATTATAATTTGCAACTTTATAAAAAAAATGATATAATCTCTCTCGGGTGAAGTATATGTTTAAGCAAAGTGATATATTAAATGAAAAGAATGGTAAAACATTAAGAGAAGTTAGTAGTGAAGTAACTTTTCCTATGGATAAAAAATATATAGAGTTAATGGATGAAATGATTAATTATCTAAGGCTTAGTCAGGATGAGGAGTATGCTAATAAAAATCATATTAGAGCTGGTATGGGGCTTGCTGCTATTCAGCTTGGTGTTAAAAAGAGATTTTTTGTAATATGTTATAAGATGGATGATGGTAGTTTTGTTGAATATAAAGTTGTAAATCCTAAAATAATTAGTAATTCTAGTGAACAAATATATGTTGAAGAGGGAGAGGGATGTCTTAGTGTTACTCATGATATTCCTGGTATTGTACCTAGATATGCTAGAGTTAATGTTAGTTTTTATGATGAGAATGGTAATGAGGTAAATGTTAGAGTACGTGAGGAAATAGCTGTTGCATTTCAGCATGAGATTGATCATTTAAATGGAATACTTTATATAGATAAAATTGATAGAAAGAATCCATATAAAGATGCAGATAAAATGAGAGCTATTTAGCTCTCGTTTTTGTTTGTTTAGTTTTTTTATCTTTTTTTAATACATCTTTATAGAAATCTATATATGAATTAGTGATTAGTAATAAATTAGCATTATCAACAAGTACTGCTGCTGCTTCATTAGCAGTTCCACCTATATATCCACCTATCTCAATCCCATCATCTAAATAATCTTCTAAAAATCCATAAGATAGTAATTTGATTATGCTTGGATTTTCTTTATTCATTTTGATAATTAATTTTGATGCTTTAGTATATTCTCCTTGTTTATAATACATTACTGATATAGGAAATAGCATACTTAAAGTTTTATCAATATTATATTTTTTACTTAGTTTTTCAGCTTCATCAAATCTTTCTAGTGCTACATAAAGACTTAATAATTTATATCTTACTGCCATATTATCACTTTCACATAATCTTATTAAATCTTCACATTCTTTTATTGATTCTGTTAGTCTTCCTAGTTTTATTAAAGTAGTTACTTTATTATATCTTACTCTCATGTAAGGTCTTGTTTCTATATTTCCCCAGAACATTCCAATATACTCTTCATCAAACCAGCCTTCTTTTTCCATAATTTTTGTTGTTTCACTAAGTAGTTTATTTATTTTTTCTAGTTTCTTTATATTGTCTTTTTCAGTATTAACAATTATCATTTTTGCATCAACATTATCTTTATCCATTTCTAATACTTTATTTGCATATTTAATTTTTCCTTTATCAGTTTCTGCACAATATGCCTTATCAAGTAAATCATATAACATGTCTATATCATCTATGTTTTCTAGTTCTTCTTTAGTCATTTTATTCCTCCTTTAATAATAACTTTTCTATTTCAAGCCAGTTATTCACTCTAATAATTCCTTTTTCTTCTAATTCTTCTTTTGAAATATTTTTATTATGATAAGCTGTATATAATAGTTTTATATCACCATTAATTAGATTTTCTATTTTATCATCTATTTTAATATCACTTTTTAATATTTTTTTATTTCCTACAAATACAAAGTTCATTGGGTTTAAAAATGGAAAGTTTTTAAGTAAGAAATCATATTTATTCTTTACAAATATTCCACTTTCATCAACTATTTCTTTAAATATAAATGATGTTCCGATAAATACTTCATATTTTTGATTTAGTTTTTCTATTACTTCTATAGCGTTATCATTTATCTTTCCATAGTTATATTCATTTTTAGTAAGAAAATATTTGAAAAAGTCTTCTTTGTTTTCTACGATATCTTGTTTATAGAAATCTTTAAAATCTTCATCTTTGTAATGCTTTCCTTCATATTCATTTATTATTTCTGTTAGTGTTTCTGATGTTATTACATCATCCATATCTATAACTATAGTTTTCTTATTCATTAATACCTCGTCATTTTTAGTTTACTTTTTTCGCTATTTTGAAGTTTTTCTTCTATGATTTTTTCTATTTCTTTGCTTATTTCTTCTATTGTTTTGATGTCTTCTAATCTTGTGTATTTTTCTTTATTAATGCAGTTTACTATATTCCATCCATATTTTCTTGCTATAAATAGGTAATTATCTTCTGCTTTTCTTTGATGCTCTTCACTATTTTCAAGACCATCTCCACTAATTCTACCTTTTCTTAAATCTCTTGATGCTTCAAACGGCATATATAAAAATACTACTAAATCTGGTCTTGGTAATTCACATAAATCAAACTCTAGTGTTTCAATAAAGTTCAATATTTTATCTCTTTCTTCATCAGTTTTTGCTTTACATGCTTGATGTCCCATATTCGATGTTGTGTATCTATCTAATATTACTACATCATTTTCATTAACTGCTGTTTCTATTTCATTTAGAAAATTGTATCTTCTATCGGCTGCATAATATAAACTACTTACTAAAGGATCTACATTTGCTGCTGTTTCAGGAAATACACTTTCTCCTAGTTCTTGTTTTCCTAAGTATGATGCTCCGACTATTTTACCTGTTGGAGAACTATATACTGGGAAACTATATTTCTTAACTTTTAATCCTTTCTCTATTAAATATTTTTCCACATTATTACTTTGTGTTTCTTTTCCAGAACCATCTGTTCCTTCAATTACAATTATCTTTCCTCTCATATCTTACCTCACTATAAATAGTTTATCATATAACAATATTATTTTCATTCATTTATTATTATTTTTACATTTTAAAAGACTTATTTTTCAAAGTCTTTTGCTTGCAGTAGACAGACGCATTCTATATGCTTAGTTCTTTTAAACATGTTACATGCATTTATATCAATTAAATTATAATTTACTAGTAAATCTATATCTCTTTTTAAAGTATTTGGATTACATGATATGTATATTAATTTTTTAACTTTTTTATCATTTAAAAAATTAATTACTTCTTTAGATAAACCACTTCTTGGTGGATCTACTATAATAGTATCATAAGAACCTTTTACATTCTTAGCGTCATTTAATATAAAGTCTATATTAGAAATATTATTTAATTTTAAGTTTAATTTAGCGTTTTCTATAGATGAATGATTTATTTCATAACCTTTTATATTCTTTGATATTTTATTCATCCATATAGCTATAGTTCCTGTACCACAATATAAATCAAGTAAATTATCACTATCATTTATATAGCTTAGTGCTTTATTATATATAGATATCATTCCTTCTTTATTAACTTGATAAAATGATTCTGGATATATAGTAAACTTTAAATTATTTATTTCATCTATTAGATATTCTTTACCTTTTATATGTTTTGAATTAATATATAAACTATCTATATTTAAAAGTAATAAATCTTTTTTATTTATATTAGCTGTTGTTATTACATTTAACATTATTTCTTTATTTACACTTCTTATCATTATTTCTTTGATGTTAGTTAAATCTATTTTTTTAAGTTCTTTATATATATTATTTATTTCATCTTTTAATAAAAGACATTTATCTATAGAACATATTTCATGTGTTTGTTCGTTATATAAACCTATTTTATTATCTTTTACATGAAATACTACTTTATTTCTATAGTTATATATGTTTTTAGTTTCTAATATGTTTACTTCTCTTTTAAATAATTTTTCTAAGTATTCTTTTTTAATATTAATTTCATTTTCATATGATGTGTGCATAAATGAACAACCACCACAAATATTATAATATGGGCATTTTGGCTTTTCTCTGTATTTACTTTCTTTTAGTATTTCCATTATACTAGCGTAAGCATAGTTTTTCTTAAGACTAGTTATTCTTATTTTTATTTCTTCGCCTTTTAATGCTCCTTTTACAAAGATAACAAGATTATTTTGCTTTGCTATTCCATTTCCTATATTATCATTATCTATTATGTCTACTATTAATTCATCATTTATTTTCATCTTTTAAATCATCAAACATACTAGTGCCTATTCCTAGAGTATTTTTAATTCCAAAGTTATCTAGTATTGTTGCTCCTACATCTGCGAAAGTATCTCTGTCTTTAAGACGAAGTGCTTTTTTGAACTTTCTATTATACATTAATATTGGTACATATTCTCTTGTATGATCGGTTCCTTTATATGTTGGATCATTTCCGTGGTCTGCTGTTATTATAAGTAAATCATCATCTTTTAAGTTCTTTAAAAGTATTGGTAAATAATAATTAAACTCTTCTAGTGCTTTTAAGTAACCATCTTTATCTCTTCTGTGTCCATATAACATATCAAAATCATTTAGATTTGCAAATAATAGTCCACTAAAATTACCTTTAGCAAAGTCTATTAGTTTGAACATTCCATCTAAATTACCTTTTGTTCTTATTTTTACATTTAAGCTTTTCCCATTAAATATATCAGATATTTTTCCAATTGCGATTGTGTTTACTTTATTTTCGCTTAATAAGTCAAGTACATTTCTTGGTGGGTCCATTGTGTAATCATGTCTATCTGGTGTTCTATAAAATGATCCTGGTTTTCCTTGGAATGGACGAGCTATTATCCTTGCAATTTTATATTTATCATTTTCTGTTAATTTTCTTACTTTTTCACATATGTCATATAATTCTTCAAGTGGTACGATATCAGTATGAGCCGCTATTTGAAGTACTGAATCAGCAGAAGTATAAACTATTATTGCTCCCGTTTCCATATGCATTTGTCCTAAATCTTCAATTATTTTAGTTCCACTTGCTGCAATATTTCCAATTACATCTCTTCCTGTAGCTTTTTTAATTTCACTAATTAATTCAAGAGGAAATCCATTTGGATATGTCATATATGGTTTTTCAAGTACTATCCCCATCATTTCATAGTGACCATTCAGTGTATCTTTTGCTAGATTCATAGGTTTAGCTTTTGTATATATACCTCTTATACCCTCGCATTCTTTACCTACTAATGAAGTAAATCCCATTTTTTCAAGTACATCTAAATTATAATTTCTTCCATCAATCGTATGCAGTAAAGTATTAGCTCCTACATCATCATACTTAATCGCATCAGGACTTTCTCCTACCCCGCAACTATCTAATACCACTAAAAATACTCTTTTAAACATTTGCTTCACCATCTTTCTTACTTCTATTAAAATACTCTTCATAATTTTCTTTTATATATTTATCTGCTATATGTGTATATACTTCAGTTGTTACTATATTTTCATGTCCTAATAATTCTTGTACACTTCTTATATCTGCTCCATTTTCAATTAAATGAGTTGCAAAACTATGTCTTAAAACATGTGGCGTTATTAATTTATCTATTTTAGCATTTTCTGCTATTTTACTTAGCAATAAATTAAGACCTTGTCTTGTCATTCTTTCACCATGATTATTTAAGAATAAAGCGTCTGTCGCAGGTTTCTTTTTAACAAATAAATCACTTCTATATTCATAAATATATATCTTTAAATACTTAATCGCAATTTCACTTAAAGGAACAATTCTTTCTTTCTTTCCTTTTCCATATACACTAAGTATTTTATTATCAAAATCTATATTAGTTGTATCTAAATTAATAAGTTCACTCGCACGAAGACCAGTACTATATAATAGTTCAAGCATAGCTTTATTTCTATAATCATATTTATTAACCAAATTAATATTTAAAAGTCTATCTACTTCTTCCATAGTTAAATACTTAGGAAGAGTTTTTCTCTTTTTCATATTTTTAACTTCATCACTTATATTAATATAACCTTTATAGTTATTTAAATACTTAAAGAAACTTCTAATACTAGCTATTCTTCTATTAATAGTAGATTCAGTTAGTTTCGATAAATTGTTCATTATATATGTATCAATATCTTTATCACTTATATCTATTATTTCTTTATTAGTACTAACTAAGAAATCTCTTATATCTCTTTCATAAGATTCATATGTATTATTAGAATAATTTTTTTCATATTTTAAATATTCTACATACTCTTCTATAATTTCATTTATATCACTATTATTCATTATTCATCACGTTATTATTTTATCAAATTATATATTAAAAATCTATATGTTATGTAAAGTTATTTGACTTTATAATTTAAATTAAAAATGTTAGAATATAGAAGGAGGCGTATTATGGAACTATTACAAAATAAACTTAGACCTAGTAAATTAAGTGAAGTACTTGGGCAAACTCATTTGGTTGGTAAAAATAAAGTACTTAATAATCTTGTTAAAAATAAGAAAATATTTAATATGATATTATTTGGTAAGAGTGGTACGGGTAAAACCACTATTGCTTTGTGTTTGATGAATGAACTTAATTTAAGATATAGAATGCTTAATGCAACTATTAATAGTAAAAAAGATTTTGAAGTTGTTATTGAAGAGGCTAAAATGTATGGACAGATGATACTTATAGTTGATGAGATACATCGTATGAATAAAGATAAACAAGATATTTTACTTTCTTTTATTGAAAGCGGAGTTATTAAATTAATTGGGCTTACTAATGCTAATCCATATCATTCAATTAATCCTGCGATTAGAAGTAGATGCCAGCTTATAGAACTTCATGAACTTAATAGTAAAGATATAGAAAAAGGTATTAAAAGAGTTAAAGAAGTATTACCTGATATTAAGATGGATAATAAAACTATTAGTTATATAGCAAATATTTCAAATGGAGATATTAGATATGCTTATAATTTAATAGAGTTTATGTATTATGGACTTAATAAAGAGATTACTATAGAGGGTATAATTAATACAAGTAACACTCCTTCATTTTATAGTGACAAAAATGAAGATGGGTATTATGATACGATTAGTGCTTTTCAAAAAAGTATTAGAGGTAGTGATGTAGATGCTTCTCTTCACTATTTAGCTAGACTTATTGAAAGAGGAGATTATGATATTATATATAGAAGAATGAGTGATGTAGTTTATGAGGATATTGGGCTTGCTAATCCTATGATGGGAGTTAAACTTAATGCTGCGATTAATAATTGTGAGAGAGTCGGTTATCCTGATCTTATTAAAATATTATCTACTATGGTTATTGATATGGCTTTAAGTCCAAAAAGTAATTCTGCTTACCTAGCTATAGATGAAGCATTAAATGATGTTAGAAGTAAAAATACTGGTAGTGTTCCAGAACATATAACTACTAATTCACTTAATTATAAATATCCACATGACTATCCTAATTATTATGTAAAACAAGAATATATGCCTAAAGAATTAATAGGAAGAAAATATTATAATCCTAAAAATAATAAATATGAAAAAGAACTTTATGAGTTTAATAAAAGAATTAAAGGGCAAAAATAAAATAAATAAAAACCTATAAGTATAGTTAAAACTAATTTATAGGTTTTAATTTCATCAAAAATGTATCATTTGTATCCATATATATAAATAATTGGTATAGCAAAACCTTATTTGTTTGTTAATATCTAGTAGATCGGTGTCTGCACAGCTTCACCGTGCAGGGCACTTTACATTCTCTCTTTCTATTCTATCTCAAACGCCTTTTCTTTACTACCATCTCCTGATATGTACTTTACGCCGGAATCAAGATATACTGACTGACATAAACCACCCCCAGCGCTACCAGCATAGTTGCTGTTCAGGCTCCCGTTCACACCCATTACTTGGACCGCATTTGAAGAATTAGGCGACAAAGCCCAATACCATGATCCAATAAATAACCAGTTAGTACTTAAACATGTATCACTGCTATAATCCTCGCTTGAATCAGAACTACTTCCTTTCACACTCTCATCATTATAGCATGCACTACTTGCATACATATAATCACTTGGATATATTAATGCTACTTTCCCATCCCATGTTTGTTTATTTCCACTATGCACACTTGTACTTCTTTCTTGAGCATATATTTCTTTTGTATTACCATAGCCATTATTATACACAACATTTCCTAAATACCATTTTGTACTGCTTATCTGATTTTTTGCATTATCTGTTAAACCGTTGCTTACATATGTACCAGTTCTATTATAATAATCTCCACTATTTAAAGTAGTCATCAAGGTCGCAGTTGTCCAGTCGTTAGTACTCACAGGCGGAGTAGAATTCCATCTTGATGTTCCGATTTCATCTCTTACCATCTTTACTTTACTTTCTTTTATATATGTTCCGTCACTTTGTGGTGTTTCCACTTCGAATACTCCAATTATTCTCCATACTCCTGTTTCTCCATTAAATGTTATATAGTTATTTGGATTTGCTCCTTGATATCTATATTCAGTAGTAGCATAATTTTGATTACCTGTTGCTGCTTGAGATATTTTAGTTAGACCTAAAGTACTATAATTATCTATTAGATAGTTTGCAAGGGTTACTTTCTTTTCTTCAAAATATAAGCTACATTTTGTTTGCTTATCAGATTTTATATTTATTATTCTATTATCCGTGTCATATGTTACTTGTGCATTATTACTACATGTATAACTAACAAGATTATACTTTTTCGTACTATCAAGTTCATCTACTCTAGTATTATCAATATATAAGGCTGTTGTTTCATAATCATAATGTAAATAATTCGTATCTATTTCTGTGTATGTATCTAATACTTTTACTTCATTTACTTCGTTAAATGAATATCCTCCAAATATCATAAGTGATAATGTTTGATTTTTGGTACTTGTGTTTTTTATTGTAAGAGAGATTTCCCTTGTTGTTACGATTCCTCCAAATGATGGTTCTAGATAATCACTTGCATACTTAACACCTAAGTTATCGTTGTTTAGATATGCAAGTTTATAATTGGTAGAAACTGCATTTAAACTTGTTATTTCAATAGTGTGTTCTGTTTCTCCTGGTTCTATATCTATAGTGTATGTATTTTCGTTATCTATTTTTATAGAATACAAAAGCTCTGAAATATACATTTCATTACTTCTGTAACTTTCACTATTTATAGTAAACTTTGCATAACTTATTGCTAGTACTGGACATAAACTTATCAACACTAAAACTATAAAAATGTTTTTCTTTATATAATATATTACATTTTTTCTTATACTCATCTTGATATACCT
>CAKOHK010000015.1 GCA_934085595.1 uncultured Bacilli bacterium | reverse complement strand
TCTTTATCAGCCATTACAGAGAATATTACATTACCACTGTTAGTGATATATAATTGTTCTGCAGAAACACAAATCCATCGACTCATATCAATATTATCTAGCATCTCTTGTTTAATTTTTTCTACATCTGCATTATCTTTAACCTTAACAATAGCCACTGAATAAGCTTGTGCTGTTATCAATGGTACTGATACAACAATTGATTCGATACCATCATTTGTTTTTAAACCAGTATAACTAGTAACTTCATCAATATTCTTTATATCTACTTTCATAGTTTCAAGTTCGGGTAAAACATTTTTGTTATTTTTATTTATAGTATTAATAATGTCTTTCGGTGTATAACCTCCGCCTTTATTTCCGCCACTTGATACTAATATGATTATTATAAATGATATAACTGCTAATAATATCAAACCTATTATTAAAAAATTTTGTTTTTTCATTTTTCTCCTCTCTACATATAAATTATAGCATACTTTTACCGAAATCAATAGAAAAATATTGTGCTTTACAAATATTAATATAAGGTTTATTTATACCAAGAAAACTATATGAAACACTAAAAACAAAGTCCCTATTGGATCAGATAATTGTATGTCACCTTCAATTATTAAAATAATTTTCATTTCACATCACAACATAATAATATCAAATAATATAAAACTTAAGCATTACATTTTTGTAACATATTATCTCTTATAGTTACTAGCATTCGCACCAGTATCTACTTTCAAATCTTTTCCATTACTTGTAATAACAATATTACCACTAGTTCCACTAAAATATATGGATGCCCCTATATTTCTTAAATGTGCTTCTTCAGTACTACTTTGCATTTGTCCACGATTACTTGTAACAACAACATATTCTGGACTCATCGCATCCATAAGAGCATTAGTAAGTGAATCATATCCGTGATGAGGATATTTTAATACATCAACATTTAAGGTATTCGCATCAAAATTACGAGTCAAATTAGATGACTGCATATGATCACCAGTAAACATAAACTTAGTGCTTCCATAACTAACTATAAAATTAAGTGAATTATAATTTTGTCTATATATATTTTGACTCTTAGTCTGAAAATCAGAAGGTCCAACACAAAGTATACTCATATCACCAACAGATATTCTATCATTTACTTTCATAATATTATAACTTTTACTATGTCTCTTTATCGCATCAAGTATATATTTTTGATCATCACTATCACAATAAGTAGCAGAAAGACATGATTCTAAATCTTGTGGATAATATATAGTCCCAACATCAAAATTATCAAGTAAATCAGCTTGTGCTTGTATATGATTAAAATGTAAATGAGAACCTATCATTACATCAATTCTGCTTACACCAAGAGCTTGTAAGTATGGAGTAATTTTACTCTTATTGCTATAACTACCACCATCAATAAATATAACTTTATTATTGCTTCTAATAACTATCGCATCTTCTCTACCAACATTAATAAAATGAACTTCCATAACACCACTAACATTATTGTTCCCATTATTACTTGAATTATTATTTCCGCTATTGCCATTATTTCCATTACCATTACTACTATTATTACCAGTATTATTACCAGTATTATTTCCTGTACTATTATTTCCATTATTACCAGTATTATTAGGTTTATTATTACCACTATTTATCAAATCATCTTTAGCTTTATCATTATCTTTTATGATATCATCATAATCATTTTTCTTATCTTCATCATGCTTTTCTTTTAAAGAATTAATATAATCTCTATTAGCATTTAAATAACAATTATTTTCACTATTAAATCCTATAATTGATATAAGCATATTAATAACTGTAGGCACTAGAAAAATAATAATCGCAGCCATTATCTTATTAATAATATCTTTACCAAAAACCTGCTTCTTTTCATCCCCTTTTAATACATCAGAAGTATATTTTATAACCAAAGAAACAATTAATATTATAGGCACAAAAATACTAACTATTTTAATAACAGTTTTAATTAAATATATAACACTCAAAATCCTATAATCTTCACATAGTGATAAAATATACATATACTTCCCCTCCAAACTATCTATATAATACTATAAAACCAAATTTTTTACAAGTTAACCACTCATTAAATCTAAAACTAAAAATATACTTAACTATGAACACAATATCAAATATATTATGGTTACCATTATCTATAATTATATTACTTACAAGTATATATTTTTTATTTAAATTAAACTTCATCACTCTAAAATTACATAAAATAATCTCATCACTAAATATAAAAAGTTTTAAAGAAACGAAATCATTACTTTTAACTCTCTCAGGTAAAATTGGTATAGGCTCTATATCAGGAATAGCTATAAGTATATTATATGGTGGCCCAGGTACTATATTTTATATATGGATTATTTCATTTCTAACTTCCACCCTAACATATGCAGAAACATATCTTTCTATGAAATATAGAATAAAAGATAATGATTTATATAAAGGTGGACCTTCTTATTATATTAAACATGGTTTAAAGAATAACAATCTATCAAAAATATATTCTTTATCAATATTAATTTGTTACATAATAGGTTTTATGTCTATACAATCAAATACAGTAATAACTCTAATAAATGATACACTAAATATAAATAAAACTATACTAGTATTTTTCTTATGTTTAATACTTTTATTAGTGCTTTATAAAAGTACTAAAAAAATAACTGATATATCTTCAAAAATAGTTCCATTCATGTTAACTTTATATATAATAATAACAATTTATATAATAATAACAAATATAAAGTTCATACCACATATATTAAATGAAATAATATATTATGCTTTTCATGATAACAATTCAATAAAAGGTGGTTTATTATTTGTAATAATAACTGGTATAAAAAGAAATATATTCGCAAGTGAAACATCTGTAGGTACCGCAGGTATAACCTCTTCTTCTTCTAGTAATAAAACTCCAAAACAAGAAGGACTACTTCAAATACTAGGAGTATATATTATAACAATGTTAATATGTACTTGTACTTCTATAATAGTACTATCTTCACCATATAAACTTATTAATGAAAATGACGGAATAAAACTAATATCACACTCACTAACATATCATTTAGGTTCTATTGGTAATATATTTTTAATAATATCTATATTCTTATTTGCATTCACTACAATCATAACAGCATATTATTATGGAGAAATTAGTTTAAAAGCACTAAATAAACCAAATAAAATAAATATACTAAAAACACTAGTAATTATTATATGTATTATTTCTTCATACATAAACTCTAATATAATATGGCAAATAACAGACATACTATTATCTATAATATGCTATATAAATATATATTCTATTATTAAATTAAGAAAAGAAATTAAATGTTAATAAACTCTACATACTTATAACTATTAACAATTATTTCATTAACAAAAATGGATGGATTATATAACGAAGTATATAAATAAACATTATTTTTACTTCTGGTAAGAGCCACATAAAAAAGTCTTCTCTCTTCACTATAACTATTTTTCTGCATATCTCTCATAACAAGATTAAGTACATTATTATTCTTAATCTTACACGGAAATCCAAATTCACCATCATATAAAGAAATTATAACAACATTATCACTCTCAAGTCCTTTAGATTTATGTACAGTATAATATATCATATCTTTATTTTTATAATGTATTTTATTATCATGAAATATAACTTCATCACTAGTAACCTCACATATACTATTATTATTTCTACCAAGTATCATAATATTATTTATATTGTTAATAACTAAATATTCCATAAGTTTCTTAAAATCCCTTTTAATATTCTTATAATAAACTATTTTAATTGGTTTACTATTACTTTTACATGATTTAAGTTCTTTATTAATTAATAGCTTATCTTTATTAACAAACTTACATGCTACATTTATTAATTCTTGACTACTTCTATAACTATTAATAATTCTTATAACTTCAAAATCACTATTATTAAGACCTAAAAACAAACTTAAATCACACCCACTAAACCCATAAATAGATTGATAATCATCACCAACAACAATTAAGTTAGAATCACATGATTTAACTATATTATTAATTAAATTAAATCTTATATAAGAAGTATCTTGAAACTCATCAACAATAACATATTTATACATAAAACTAATTTTACTCTTAGAAGCAATTAAAATCATATCATCAAAATCAATCATTTCTTCACTATCTAAAGATATCTTATATTCATAAATAATACGTACAACTAAATATAAAAAATATAATCTCCTTCCAAAACTATTATTAATAAGTTTAATTAAATATTCTATATCATAACCATTAGTTCTAAATAAACATATAAATCTATATATTAAACTTATCAAATCACTCTTATCTATCTTACTATATATTTTGTTAATATCTCCAAAACATATTTTATGATAATACTTAATAACTATTTTAATATACACTTCTTCACCATATATTAATCCATAAAAATACTCATTAATAAGATACCATAAATAGTCTTCACTACATATTTTATATTTCATTTTATTGTTTTCAAGTATCTTAAGAGAAAGTTTATGAAATGTTAAAACTTCTACATCATAATTATTTATACTAAGTTTTTCTTTTAAACTATTACAAGACTCATTAGTAAAAGACACACACAATATTTGACTAGGTAATATATCTTTATTATTAATTAAATAATTAATTTTAGAAACAATCGTAGTACTCTTACCACACCCCGCACCAGCAACTACTAATATATTTTTACTTTCACTAACTACAACTTTATATTGATATTCATCATATTTAACACCATCCATATCATACTTATACTATAGATTAAAATTACTGTCAAATCGCACCTTTCATATTTTAACAATTAAAAGCAAACAAAAAACAAGAAAATTATATACACAAAACTAGAAAATCATAAATAAAAAACACATAAAATCTTATTTTACATGTTTTTACATTATTTCTAAAAGCTTATTATCTCTTATAGAATATAAATAAGTATATACTTTCTTATTAGTTTTATCTTCTATATATTCTCTATATATTTTAAGTTGTTTTTTATATTCTTCATCTTCTATATTCTTAAGTTTATAATCTATTATTCTAATATAATCATCATATTCAATCATTAAATCTATAATACCATGATATCTAGTACCATCTTTTTCACTAATAAACTCATATTCTTTATATATATTTCCATCAATATTACCAAGTAAAGAAACTAAATTATTAATTACATCATCCCTACTATTATTAAAATCACTTACTTCTAATTTCCTATGAACTAATGTACCATATTTCATAGCTTTAACTTCTTCTTTACTAAATAAATGGTTCACACTCTTAGAAGCTCTACTATTAACTACTATATTATTTAAAACACTAAAATCTTTAACATAATCTATCTTATCACTTCCAGTATTTATACTAGATATCTTCTTTTTATTATTATATTCTTTAGTCACATTAACTTCACTAACATTAACAAACTTATCATATATTATATCTTTAATAGAATAAATAATATCACTAAAAGATTTATATTTACTTCTAACATTATCACTTATAGAAGTACCCTCTAAATTAAAATCACCTACTATTATCATCTTTTCACGTGCTCTAGTAAGCGCAACATATAAAAGTCTAATTCTCTCAGAAACATCTTCTAAAATATACTTATCACTAAATAAACTATGTACAATAGTATCCCCTATCCCATCATCATAAAAAGGTACTATAAATCCATATTTATTATCAAAAGTAAAACTCTCTTTAATATCATCTCTATTAAAATCACTACTAAACCCAGCAAAATAACATATAGGAAACTCAAGTCCCTTAGATTTATGTATATTCATAAGTTTAACATTATCACATTCACGAACACTCTCACTAATAGTAATATCACCATCAAGATTAGATAATTCATTTAAATATTCACTAAAAGAATAAACACTTTTCCCAAGAGAAGATAAATTATCAGCAAGATTTCTTAAATAATCTATTCTAGTACTAAACTTATCTATATCTCCTACAAGCATAACTCTATTATACATATCAAAACTACTAACTATCTCATCTATAATACCCTTATTAGATAAATAATCAAGTTTCAAAGATATATCAAAACACTTCTTATATACTACACTATCATAATATCCATTATTATTATACATATTAATAAACTCTTCATCACTAATATCACATAAATAACTTCTACATACACTATACATATCATATTTAAACTTAGTATCAAAACACTTATTTTTAATCCTAATAATTAAATCTATAATATTTCTAATTATTAAAACATCTCTCTCTTCTTTAATATTCTCATCATAAAATATCATTAAAGGAACACCATTATATTCAAATATTTTCTTATATAATTCAAACTTGCTCTTTCTATCTATTAATATACAAAAATCTTTATATTGAACACTTCTTAGTTTCTTAAGACTCCTATCATATATCTGATAATTATTTTTAATTTTATTTTTAATATCATCACTTATTATAAATGCTTCATATTCACTTTCACTATATCTTTTATTATCTCTATTATAGTTAAGTACTTCTAAATTATAATTACAATCCCCATGATTCAAAGTATAATCACTATTACCAAATATCATTCTATGAGATTTTCTATATAATGCTCCCCCTATCTTATCATCCATTATATAATCAAATATATTATTAATATCATCAAGTACTTCATTTCTACTTCTAAAATTATTAAGTAAATCAATCTTAATCCCACCATCATTATTAGAATATTTATCATACTTATTTTTAAATATATCTGGATTAGCATTTCTAAATCTATAAATAGATTGTTTTACATCCCCTACCATATATACATTATTATTAGATATTAAATTAATAAACTCTTCTTGTATATCAGAAGTATCTTGATATTCATCAACCATAATTTCTTTAAAACTATTCATAAGTTCATTTCTAACATCTGTATTTTTAGATACTACATCTATAGCCATAAAAGCTATATCATTAAACTCATATACATCATATTCTCTTTTATATTCATTCATCTTACTATCAAGTTCATTTATTATTGATATTATTGCTTTAACATAATCACAAGTATTATATAAAGTATTCTTAATATGTTCACTATCTTTATATATTAACTCTTCATTAAGATTTTTAATTTTATCACTAATCTTTTTCTTAATATCACGAACATCTTCCCCACTACCACTAGGTATTCTAGGTAAAGTAACAGATATATTATTTATAACCTCTTCATAACTTTTACTTAAAAACAAACTATTTAAACTACTATATACTTTGTTATAGTATTCAAGATTTACATAATTATATAAATCTAAAACATCACTTTTAATATCATTAATCTTATCAAAAACACTATCTAAATACATAGAATATAATTTATTAATATTATCTTCATTATAATAATTATCTATATAATTATTTAAATATTCATGTTTATTAATAAGTTTATCTATTTTATCACTTATCTTAAGTATACTTTTTTTAATACTCTTATCATCTTTAATAGTAAAATCTCTAATTAATTTACAAAAATCTTCATCTTTATTTTTATATCTATTTTCAAATATTTCATCCAAATATTTATTCTTAATACTAGCGCAAACACTATTATCAATTATATTAATACTAGAAGGTACATTTAATAAATAATGATATTTTTTAACAACACTCATAGAAAAAGAATCAAATGTTGTTATATATGAAGAATCTACAAGTTCCACTTGACTTTTAAGTTCATCTATTTCACTTATCGCACTTCTAATTCTATTTTTCATCTCACTAGCCGCAGCATTAGTAAATGTTAAAATAAGTAGATTTTGTATATTAATTCCACTTTTTAATTTAGTTATTACTCTTTCAGTTAATACAGCAGTCTTACCACTACCCGCACCAGCAGAAACAATAATATTTTTACCACTTTCGTTAATCGCACTTAACTGTTCACGTGTCCACTTAGGCATCTACTTCCTCCTTAATATCTACTATATCTTCATTACTCATATAACATATATCTTTATATTTACAAAACTTACATGATATATTAACATTTTTATATCTTTTAGGATTAATATCAAAATCACAAGAAAGAATATTATCTATACTCTTATCAATAACACTATCTATTTTATTAGATATATTATTCATCTCTTCATCACTAATAACTTTACTATGATAATTAAAACTATTATCATTATTAACTTTAAGGCCACGTATTACATTAGAATCCCTATAACTACTATCAAACAAACTCAAAACATCACTATCAATATTAGAATAACCAATTAATCTCATATTTTCTCTCTTACGAATAATTAATTCTTTATCCTTATCATATTTATTATCACTAGGAAGAACCCTTTGTATATAAAAACCAACAACCCTAACATTATCATAAATATTATTAATTAAATATAAATATATCGGAAGCTGTAAATTAATACCATAATCAATCAAATCCATCTTAACATCAATATCACTAGTTTTATAGTCAACAATAACCGCAAGTTTACGCCCCATATATTCATAAAACATAATCTTATCAGCAAACCCCTTAAAAACACAATTAATCTTTTTATTCTTATTTACAAGTAACTTATTCTCAAAAGAAAACTCATTAAACTTACTATATCCCATCTGATATTTAATAGTATTAAAAGCAAACTTTATATCATCTCTAAGTTTATCAATATAAAATAATTCTTTAAAACTAAAACTCTTATCTTTTATAAAATCATCTATAACTTTATCTATATCAGATTCTTTTTTCAAACACACTTCAAACACATGATGAAACAAAGTACCAATAAAAGCACTAAACTTCTCTTCATTAACATCAAGTTTTAATATATTATTAATGTAATATTTAAATGAACACTCATTATATCCCTCCATCGCAGAATAAGATAAAACAAGATTATTATTAAGTATTCTATTCACATCATCAAAACTAACACCTGTAAACTTATTAGAATAACTCTTATACTGTGGATTATATGTATTATATAACCTATTCATATTACTATCATGTATATTATATTTATAATACATATCTAACATAGAACATAATTTATATTTATTATAATTATTTGAGTATGAAAAAGTTATATCCTCATCTATAACCTTCATATTAAGTTCACTAATTAATGTAGAAGGATAACATACTTTACCTAAATCATCATCTTTATATGTAATAATAACATTCTTAGTATGATTAATAATATTAATAGTTTTTTCTTTAGAAATAATATTCTTACGTAAAGTATTTTCTATACCAAGAATATCACATTCTGTATCACTTAAATATTCTTCATCCCTATATATTTTAGGTACACTATTTTGTTCAAAACCAACTATAAATACATAATCATCTCTATCTATATCATCAAATGTACACATCTTACATGAATTAACATATTCACTTTTATTTATATAATTATTTTTAAGATCATGAACTATCATATCTCTTACAAGTTTTTTATCATCTACAAAAGTATATTTATTAATAACACTAATTATTAAACTAACTATATCATTATCATACATTTCATACATATCACTAATTACACCCGATAAATCACTATCAAAATTACTAAGAAGATACTCTGAAGCACTAGTATAATATAATGGTACTTTATCACCCTCAATAGGTATATTATATAAAAGAGATAATCTCTTAAATACATTATTATAATTATTAGAAGCATTAACTATTTTAATACTATTTAAATCAATACCACTATTACATAACTTAATAATATTCATGCAAACAAAACTAACTTCATCTTCTATATTCTTAAAATGATAAATAGTATGTTCATAAACCTCACTATCTTCTTCATATCTATTAACTCTATCAAACATAGATAAAGTCCTATCAAAAAACATATCTATATAATACCCATAAACATATATATCAAAAGAAGAAACATAATCCCTAAACCCATAATCATATATTAATAAATCCTTAACTTCCTCCTTAAGAGTATCTAAATATTTTAATTTATTATTGCTATGCCTACGATTATCTAAATATATAAGCGATCTAATATAAGTTAAAGCAATATCATATTTTATATGATATTTGCTCATCAAAAAATAAATACTCTCTTCATCATACTTAAAGTAACATCCTTCTAAAAACTCTTCTCTAGTCATAAAAGTAACAGGAAATAATCTATTATAATTATTCATCTCTTTAAGTATTCTTTTTTTATGAGAATTAGAGCAAATAATTAGTGTTTTATTTTTTATATCATCTAATAATTTCATACTTTACCTCTAATAACAATTATACTTTAAATTATATTTATTGTAAAATTATTTACAATTGATTATAATGTTTAAGAAGGAAGGTAATTATGTCATTAGTAAAAGTTAAAAATTATTTTAGTAAATATAATATGGAAAATAGAATATTAGTATTTAATGAAAGCACAGCAACAGTAAAAGAAGCAGCAGCTGCATTAAATACAGAAGAAGATAGAATAGCAAAATCAATGTCTTTTAAATTAAAAGATGGAAGTATAATTATAATTGTTGTATCAGGATTATCAAGAATAAGTAACCACAAATACAAAGAATTATTTCACGAAAAAGCAAGAATGTTATCTCATGATGAAGTAGAAGAAAAAACAGGACACCAAGTAGGAGGAGTTTGTCCATTCGCTACAAACGATAATGTTAAAATCTATTTAGATAATTCACTAAAAAAATATGAAACAGTTTTCCCAGCATGTGGTTCACCAAATAGTGCTATAGAAGTTTCAATAAAAGAATTAGAAAAATATTCAAACTATACTTCTTGGATAGATATTACAGAATAACCTTTCTTTTAATTGCATCACCAAGAAATAAAATGATGCAATTGACAATATAAATGATGCAATTAAAAACTACATAAATATTTAAAATCATGTAGTTTTTTAATTTTTAAATAGTTGGAAATCTTTTAGTTAAACTAAGTACTCTTTCATTACATTCTTCAAGTATTTCTTCATCTTGAGTATTTCTTAAAGCTTTAATAATTATATTTGCTACTTCTTTAAACTCTTCACTTCCAAATCCACGAGTAGTCATCGCAGGAGTACCTACTCTAATACCACTAGTAACACTTACTTTTTCAGTTTCATTTGGTATAGTATTTTTATTAACAGTAATATGTATTTTATCAAGAACAGTTTCAGCTTCTTTACCAGTAATACCAAAACTATTTTTAACATCTACAAGCATTAAATGATTATCAGTACCATTAGATACAACTCTAACACCATTATCCATAAATGTTTTACACATTACTTTAGCATTCTCACATACATTTTTAATATATTCTTTAAACTCAGGTTGTAAATCTTCATAAAAACATTGAGCCTTAGCACCTATTACATGCATAAGTGGTCCACCTTGAATACCAGGGAATATAACTTTATTAACTTTCTTAATAATTTCTTCATCATTAGTAAGTATCATTCCACCTCTAGGACCTCTTAAAGTTTTATGAGTAGTTGTAGTAACCACATCAGCATATTTAGTAGGATTCATATGATATCCAGCCGCAACTAACCCAGCAATATGAGCCATATCAACCATTAAATATGAACCACACTTATCAGCAATATTTTTAAACTTAGAAAAATCAATCGCACCACTATATGCACTAGCACCTGCAATAATCATACGAGGTTTTAAAGCCATAGCAATCTCTTCAATCTTATCATAATCAAGAAGTTCAGTATCACTATTAAGTTCATATCCTACAACATCATAATCAATACCACTAAAATTAACTTTACTACCATGAGTCAAATGTCCTCCTTGATTTAAGCTCATACCAAGTACCTTATCACCCTTTGAAAGTAAAGCCCTATATACTGCCATATTAGCACTACTTCCACTATGTGGCTGTACATTAGCATACTTACAATCAAATAATTTACAAGCATACTCTATAGCTTTCTCTTCAAATATGTCAACATTTTCACATCCACCATAGTATCTCTTACCAGGATATCCTTCAGCATACTTATTAGTAAGTATACTACCCTGTAATTCTCTTACCGCAGGAGAAACATAGTTTTCTGATGCAATAAGTTCTATATTATCTTGTTGTCTCTTTTCTTCTAATTTAAGAGCTCTTTCTAACTCTTTATCCAATTCTATCACCTCACTATAACAAGTATATCATCATAATAATAAAAGGTAAAATAAATGACATTTTATTTACATTAATTTCTACCTCTATTATTAATCGCACTAACATCTTTATTATCAAACTTATTACTATCTTTAACTTTCTTACCACTATTCATAATCTTATTTTCAAGTTCTAATGAATCTTTAATAGTAGTCTTAGATATTTTATACATTAAATTATTTCTCTTAGATACTATCATACCAATAATAACACATATTATTATAATAACTCCAAGTATTATAAAAGCATCTTTATTTATAACATATATTTCAAACTCGATACTATTATTCATATCATATATTAAGTTCCAATTATATTTATTATTATATTTACTACTTGCATTATTATTACCAACTCTATTATTAGTAGTTAAACTAAAACTTGTAGTAATTCCATTATTAAGCATTCCTGATATTTTATCATAATATTCTTTGCTTATCTCTTCTTCATCATTATAAAGTATTCTATTAATAGAATTAACACTATCCATACTACTATAATCTATATCAAAATTAGATTCATATCTATTAAATAATATATAATTTGTTTTCTTAAATAGTTTATTACTTTCAAAAGTATCAAGAGCAAACCCACCTAAATTAACTCTTTCATTTTTACCATTAGCAAGTTTATATAATTTACCTAGATTCTTACTTATTACATAACCATCATTAATTTTTTTAACATTAAATCCATTAACATTATATTCATCTGTAACATTACTTAATGTATCATTAAATATTTCAAAACTTTCACTATCAAAAGTAATAGTTTCATTAAACATAACACTATTATTATCAATATTCATACTAACATCATTTGAAGCACATCCACTAAGTAATAATATTATTAAAATTAAACTAATTATTTTTTTCATATTCCACCTATTATAAGTTTATCAGATTTTCATCAAAAAGTCTTTAGTTTATTTAAAGAATAATCCACTCACCTTTTTGCTTACCATTTTTCCTAGTAATTAATCCATTTTCTTGCATTTTACTCATTCTTGTTTTAACAGTTCTTAATGATATATTAATCATATTAGCAAGTTCTTTTTGACTTATCTTTGGATTATTTTTAATAGCATTCATAATTGCTCTTTCTTCCAAAGTGCAATTTTTGTACTTTGAATAATCCTGATTTGCGCTTTGATTATAATCAATATGTATATATCTATTTTTTAATTCATAATTAGAATCTGTTAATAAATTATAGAAAAACTTTTCTAAAAAAGAAATATCTTCGAAAATATTGCTATCAAAGTTTTTATAATTAGCTCTAACTAACGCATTTCTAAAATACCACGAATTATTAGCAAACACATCATCATTTATATCAAAACCAAATGTTCTTAAATATTTAATAATAAAAACAGCTGTTGTTCTAGTATTGCCTTCGCAAAAAGGATGAATTTGCCAAATATTTGATGTAAAAAGACATAAATGTTTTATTGCTTCTTCTAATGATAAACCTTTATATGAAAAGCTTTTTTCTAATTCAAAATCGTATTGTAATGAATCCATTATTGTTTCATATGAAGCATATATAACAGTATCACCTTTCAATATCCATTCATCTTTTCTCATATTATAATTTCTTATTTTACCAGCATGTTTATATATCCCAGAAAACAATCTCTGATGAATGCCTATTAATTCTGTCGGATTAAAATTAAATGATTTATCACTTAATAACTCTGTTATTCTTACAGCTACTTTATCTGCTTCTTCTGTATTTTCCCTCTCTTCTATTTTTCTTTTATCTAAAACATTATAATACTTATCAATTCTATTCTCTACTTCTTTTAAATTGATATTACCTTCTATATGTTCTTTAGCCGTATCTATCAAATATTTAGATGGCTTAAGACCATCTACATCTTGAAGTCCAATCGCAGTTTCCCATGTTTTAGCTTTTTGAACTTCATCTGGTTCTCCTATTTTTTTATATTCTAGCAATTCCAAGTTCCAATTTTTATCGCTCATAATAAAACCTCTCAACTATTAACATTATACCACAATTAGTAATACGTGCAATTTCAAAGTGCAATTTTTGCACTTTGAATAATTTTTTTTGCACTTTGAAATAATATCAAATAAAAAGAGTAAACAATTACATATATTTACTCAATCTATCAATTTCAACTTTTAAATATTTAAGATAATCTTTTGCTATTTTAAGTATCTTTCTATCAGCTACTCCCTCATACTTATTAATTTTACTAGTCAAACTTGTTGACCCCATAGTAAGCCCTTGTACTATCATTTGAGCAAGAGCGCTATCACTATTATCTTTAATAGTTTCTAAATTAATACCTATTTTGCTACTAATTTTACTCATCTGACTCGTACCCTGTGCTTTCTCTTTATACTTTTTAAGTATCTTCAGAGCATACATCATATGTTTTTCATATTCTTTAATTTCAGTTTGAAGAAGACCTTTAATCTTATTTTCTTTCTCTTTAAGAATATTAAGTAATAAAGTAGTAGTATACTTACCCATCTCAGCATTTTCATAAATAAACTGCAAAAGTTCTATATTTTCTATCATAACATCCTCCACAATTATTATGACAAATAAATATAAAATTATTCATACATTTTACTTACACATAATATCAGCTATTATATTACTAATTTCATTAGGATTACTTACTTCAAGACCTGAAGTTAATCTTGCTTCAGCATATAATACTTTAATATACTTATTAAACTCATCTTTATCATTATTATAAAGTTCTTTAAGTTTACCTGCTATTTTATGATTCTTATTAATTTCAAATACTAAATCAGCATTAATTTTCTCACTACCAGGCATTCTATTAATTACTTTAGCCATTTCTGTAGATAATTCACCCTCAGTAGTCAAACATACAGCATTATTATTAAGTTTATTTGTAAATCTAGCATCTTTAATATCAGTTAATGTTTCTTTAATAGCCTCTATTATATCTTTATTATCCAAATTATATTTATTTACTTCTTCCTTTTCCTCTTCACTATCTAAATCAACATTACTATTACATACATTAACAAACTCTTTATCTTCATATTTCATTAATGCTTTAATAGCAAACTCATCTACATAATTTGTCAAATATAATATATCATATTTCTTATTCTTAACTTGTTCTACTTGAGGCATATTATCAATTCTATCATTAGATTCACCGCAAGCATAATATATTTTATCTTGAGATTCTATCATATTATCCACATATTCTTTTAAAGTTACATACTTACCTTCTTTAGATGAATAAAATAATAATAAATCTTCAAGTTTATCTTTATCTAAGCCAAAGTTATTATATATTCCATACTTAATTTGAGTACCAAACTCTTTAAAGAACTCTATATATTTATCTCTATCTTCATTTAACATATTAATAAGTTCTTTATGTATTTTACTTTCTATACTTTTAGCTATTTGAGATACTTTCTTATCATTCTGAAGTGTTTCACGTGATATATTTAAGCTTAAATCATCACTATCAACAACACCCTTAACAAAACTATAATAATCTGGTAATAACTCCTCACACTTATCCATAATTAACACACCATTAGAATATAAACTAAGTCCCTTCTTATATTCTTTAGTATAATAATCATATGATACTTTAGAAGGTATAAATAGTATACTCCTATAACTACATAACCCCTCTACATTATAATGTATTACTTTTAATGGTTCATTATAATCATTAAACTTATCCATATAGAAATTATTATATTCTTCGCTAGTTATTTTATTTTTATTCTTATTCCATAAAGGAATCATACTATTAATAGTTTCATTATCTATTTTAATAGGATAAGTAATATAATTAGAATATTTAACTATTAGATTTTTAATATATGATACTTCTAAATATTTATCATATTCTTCCCCTTCTTTAATATGTAAAGTAATACTTGTTCCTCTACTATCTTTTTCACTTTTAGTTATATTATATCCAAGAGAACCGCTACTTTTCCATAGATAAGCATCACTATCACTAGTTTTAGATAAAACACTTACCTCATCACTAACCATAAAAGCAGAATAAAATCCAACTCCAAATTGTCCTATTATATTAATATCTTTCTTTTTATCATTTTCATTTTTAAAATCAAAAGAACCACTTTTAGCAATAGTACCTAAATTATTTTCAAGTTCCTTTTCATCCATTCCTATACCATTATCACTAATAGTTATAGTTCTATCATCTTTAGAAATATTAATTAATATTTCTAAATCATTCTTTCTAACTTTAAGACTCTTATCAGTTAAACTCTTATAATACAATTTATCTAATGCATCACTAGCATTTGATAATAATTCTCTTAAAAATATTTCTCTATTTGTATAAACAGAATTAATCATCATATCAAGTAACTTTTTAGATTCACTTTTAAATTGTTTCATTTCATCACCTTCCAAATATTATTATACTAACTTTTTAGCACTTGTCAACATTAAGTGCTAAAAAATGTAATAAAAAAACTCATATAAAGTTTATAATTCATATGAGTCTATAATATAATTATCAATATTAAATCCAAGAGTAATCGCAAGATTAACTATTTCTTCATCACTATATTTATATATATCACTAAGTTCTATTATTGCTGCACCAAAGCCACAAAAGAAAGCACTAGTATAATAATCATAAATATCTTTTCTAAGTCTACTAATATCTATATTCATAATTAAAACTTATACCTTACACTTAATGTTACTTCATCATTTAACTCAGTACTAATAGTATCTTCATTATATAATCCACGTTCTCTATTAGCTTTAGCATACTTATAGTAATCATTTAAAACATCCATTTTATTCTTAAGTACTTTTAACTCTTGAACACTAAGAGTATTAACAAGTTCATTAAAACTAACATCAGCACTCTTACCATCACTATAGCATAAACTATAATCATGTTTAGGCATTCTTACTTCTTTAACTGCTAGTTCATCTATAAGTTTATTTTTTTCATTATTCTCTTTAACTTTCTCTTTCTTAATTAATTCTTCAAGTTTACGTATTTTAAACGATTCACACAAACTGTTAAGCGTACCAGCAGTCATTCCTACTGCTGCACCAATAAATGAAATAATACTTGCAACATTAATAAATGTTCCAGTAGCATTAATTTTTAAAATAAAGCTAGAACACAAAAGAACAGTTGAACAAAGCATCATATAAACAGCACTTTGTATATTAGATGAACACAATTCTAATAACGTATTAAGCATATCAATCTTACTACAATTATCCACTTTCTTAAGATAATCAGTATTTATCAATTTTTCAAAACCCAAAATACTATACAATTTATTCTTTATATTCATTTTAGCCCCCATTATTAAAACTTATATCTTACACTTAATGTAACATCATCATTTAATTCAGTACTAATAGTATCTTCATTATATAATCCACGTTCTCTATTAGCTTTAGCATACTTAAAGTAATCATTTAAAACATCCATTTTATTCTTAAGTACCTTTAATTCTTGGGCACTAAGAGTATTAACAAGATCATTAAAACTAACATTAACATTTTTACCATCACTATAACTTAAACTATAATCATGTTTAGGCATTCTTACTTCTTTAATTGCAAGCTCATCTATTAAATTATCTTTTTCATGTTTTTCTTTAGCAGTTTCTTTTTTAATTAATTCATCAATTTCTTTTTTTGCAGAAGGTAAAGTAAGTAATCTTGGTACAGATGCACCAATAATTACTCCGATACACAGATCAATTACATAACGAAATACAATTGTAAGTGTACTTGCCGGTAAGGCACTTATTACAAAAGGACTAAGCAAAGAAATGAACACCGCAAATGCTATATTATTTATTGACTCCCATTTAAGAGTATCCAACAACTCTTTCTCTGATTTTAACCTATCAACATTATTAAACTTTTTAATATTATTAATTTTTTCTTTATCATACTTGTCATAACCAAAAGCAACGTATAACTTTCTACCAATTTTATTAAATAAACTCATTTCCCATTCCCCCTTAAATATAGCCATATTATATCACATAAACCATAAAATGTCAAATAAATGTTCTCATATGTATATCTAAACTATACATATATTATTCCAAATAAAAAATAGTCACCTAACAACTACCATCAAAAACTTCTTCTTCAAAATTATTACCACTAACAGTAACAAAATTAATCTTATTAATTCTAAGTATATCTTTAATATCAATATATCTCTTAACACTATAACAATAACTCTTCTTAATATATTTATACTTAAGCAAAGAACAAATAATATAAGCACTTCTATCAAATACAAAATAACTACTACCAAACTTATAAAATATAACATAATCTTTATAATAAATATCTAAACACTTACACTTATCATTAAAACTAATAATATTAAAGTTTTTATAAGAAGAATTAAATCTAGTATTAGTTTTAATAAAATACCCTTTATAACTAGATCTACTTAATATATACCCCTTATAATCATAATGCTTTTTATATTTAAGATTAGAAACTACTCTTTTAAAAGTTTTCTTATTATATTTAATAATCATCTTATTATTTTTAAACACAAATCTGTATCCAATAAAATTAAACCCATCACTACTATCATATATTGAACTTGTAAGATAAATGTAGACACATAAAAACTGTCTACATTTTTTGTTATAATAAAATTGGAGGAAATAATAT
>CAKOHK010000014.1 GCA_934085595.1 uncultured Bacilli bacterium | reverse complement strand
AACCCCAATTGAGTATAGAACTCAACTAGGGTTTAAATAAAAGTTTTTTACTGTCTACTTTTTATTGACAAGTTCAAACTTAATCTTCATAGTTTTTAATTGGTTTTAAAGATACTTCATCTTTCATAATATCCTCATAAATAAGAGAATATACTAGAGTTACTTTATACTCTATAAGAAGAGCTTTATAATTCTTATCATAACTATTTAATATAGGAATACTAATATTTTTCTTAATACTACTTAAATATTCTTTTCCTTTTTTACTAAATCCAAGTACTCTAATATATTCTAATGTATCTACAAAATCATCTTTTTTAATACCACATAATATATGATTTAATATTCTATTAATCTTACTATAAGTATATCTTTTAGTTTTAATATTTTCTATTAATTCATTTTTATCATTAGATAAACTTATATATTTTTTAATTCTATTATCTATTCCTTCTTCAATATCTAAATAATCACTTAAGTTTTTATCACTAATTATTCTATATTTTAAATATTTAAAATCATCACTATCTTTTTTATTTTTAAGTACTTCATATACATCATTTGGTACATATTTTTGAATATCTATATTATTCTTTATTTTATTTCTTATATTAGATGCAGATACTATATCACTATCAGATATTATATCGTTATAATCATTGTTCCTTTGTATATTAAATAATTCTATATTATATTTATTTTTAATAATTTCTCTAATATATGATAAAGCTAAAGTATCATTAGGTTTATCTATATTTTTACCACCTAAATCTATTAAAGCTTTATTAAGAGAAGTAGGATAGTTATACCCTTCATTCATATATTTTTTAACTTTAACATCATATGTTTCATTATATAACTGTATATTAGCATTATTAATTAAATCATCTATATTATCTGATTCACATCCAAAACATAATTCATCTATTTTTAAATAATTTAATATTTCTAAAGCATATTTAGCAAATATATCAGAAGATTCTACTGTATAAATATATGGAAGTTCTACTACTAAATCAGCTCCATTATTAAGAGCAATCTTAGTCTTATCAAACTTATTTATAACACTGATTTCTCCCCTTTGAGTAAAAGAAGAAGACATACATAAAACTATTATAGAATCTTTATATTTTTCTTTTATTTTTTCTATTTGATACTTATGCCCATTATGAAATGGATTATACTCACATACTATTCCAATTACTTTCATAATTCCTCCCTTTTTCATAATTATACACATTTTAATATTTTCTTGCAATGACTAAAAGATAAGTGCTATTATAAATATGAGGTGAATTGTTTGTTTTATAATTATATTATAGGTGATATGGAACTCGGGCTAATTTATTAATATTAATAAATTACGGAGGAAAATATGATTATAAGAAAAGAAGAAGAAAAAGATTATTTTGAAAACGAAGCTTTAGTTAGAGAAGCATTTTATAATATTTATAGACCTGGATGTATAGAGCATTATGTTCTTCATAAACTTAGAAATGATAAAAGTTTTGTAGCACCACTTGATTATGTAATAGAAGAAGATGGAAAAATAATTGCTAGTATAGTTTATGCTATAGGTAAACTTACATATGATGATAATACAACTAAAAATATTTTAACTTTCGGTCCAGTTAGTGTTCATCCAAAATATCAAAAAAAAGGCTATGCAGAAAAACTGATTAATTATACTATGGATAAAGCAAAAAGCCTTGGTTATAATGAAATAATAATATCAGGAAATGAAGAATATTACAAAAAATATGGTTTTGTTAAAGCATCACTATATAACATATATTATAAAGGTTATGAAGAAGATGATTCATTTTTATTAATTCGTATATTCGATGAAAGTAAATATGAAAATGAGCATGCATTATATAGCGATCCAGAATGTTATATAGTAAGTGAAGAAGAAGCAAACGAATATGATAAAAACTTCCCTTACAAAGAAAAAGTTCAAAATGATAATCAATTATTCTAAAATAAAAAAACTAAGTAAGACATTTACTTAGTTTTAATATACTTATGGTAGCCTATATGGGACTTGAACCCATGAATGTCGCCTTGAGAGGGCGATGTGTTAACCGCTTCACCAATAGGCCATAACTACCTATAAATCATAACATTAAAAAATTTTTTTTGCAAGTATAATATTTCATTTTATAATTATTTATGATAACATTAAAATAGGTGATAGCGTGAAAAAGATAATTATAAGTATTTTAATGATGTTATTTATGATAATAAATGTAAAAGCATATTCTTTTAATGATACTATAAGTGTTTCTAATAATTATATAAATGATAATGTTAAGAATGAAATATATTTAATAAAAGAAGATAGAGTTCCATTTATATATAATAATAAAAATATAAGTTATGATAATAAGTTTATTACTGGAGGACTTATAAATAATTATGAAGTTAATACATCAAAAATAAATAATTTAAGTTATCTTACAGCATCTTTTTCATACTGGGAGATTAGTGGTAAAAAGATATCTGATAATAGTAATAGTGATGATAGTAATATAAGAGTTACTGAATATGTAAAAAAAGGAACTAAAATTACAGGTAAAGGTACATATAAAGATCCATGGAGATTTACAAATATGTATATAGTTAGTTTATTTAGTACAGATGAAAGTATGGGAAAAGTTAATAAAAATAAAGTGTATGCTGGATATTTAGATAGAGTTAGTTTTGAATATATTCCATCTCTTGGATATAAGTATTCTTCTAATACATGTGGTATGTTAAATGATAATAATACTTTAACATTATTATCTGTTAGTGATGATATGGACTGTTATGTATCATTTGAAAAAGATATGAAAAAGATAACTTTTGATAATAATGGTGGTAGAGGATGCGCGAGTGATAGTATCCAAAAAGGGCAAGCTTATGGCGATTTATGTACTCCTAGTAAAGACAATTATACTTTTGATGGATGGTATACTAGTAAAACATATGAAACTAAAATTGAAAGTACTGATATAGTAAAAAACGATATTACTCTTTATGCTAAGTGGGAACCAGTTACATACACTCTTACATATAATACTGACGGTGGAACATCATGTTCTAAAAAAAGTATCAAATATGGTGAAACATATGGAGCACTATGTTCAACTAGTAAAAATGGACATACTTTCTTAGGCTGGTATGATGAAAACAATAATCAAGTAACAAGTAGTACTATAATGACTAAAGATACTACTTTAACTGCAAAATGGTCACTAAATAAGTACACATTAACTTATAATAATAATGGAGGAAGCGGATGCACTTCAAAAACTATATCACATAATCAAGCATTCGGAACATTATGTACACCTAGTCATTTAACACTATTGTTTGATGGATGGTACACATCTCCTACAGGTGGAACGAAAATAACAGAAAACAGTACAGCAACAAGTGATTTAACAATTTATGCTCACTATAAAAATGCAGAAATAACTATTCTTACAAGCATAAAATGTAATAATTATGTACAAGGTTCAGCACCATATCAGTTAGAATATAACGGCAGCTGTCAAGTAGAAAATATAAATACAGTTAACTGGAAAGTAAAGTTTTTAACCGCAGGCTCACGAACTTTAAAAGTCGGTGGAAAAATGAAAATAGATATATTCACTGTTGGAGGTGGAGCTGGAGGAGGTAGTGGTAACGCTGTCGGAGGTGGCGGTGGAGGCTACACTAAAACATACTCTAATATTGTAGTTGAAAGTGGCTCATACACAGCATATGTTGCTTACGGAGGCAGCGTTGGTGCAAGAGGCGGAACAACATATTTAATAAACACAAGTTATAAAGCAGATGGAGGCTACTCTTCAGGTAGCTGTGGCTCAAGAATAAATATTTGTAATGCAAATTATTATAGCGATGGACAATGTAAAGGAGGCAATGGTGGCTCCGGTGGTGGAAATGGTATATATGGGCAACAAGAAAAAGGACCAACATGTCAATGTAATAACTGGGATGGAGGACTTGAAAGCGGAAGAGGAGGCTCTGATGGCGGTAACGGATATACAGGACACTGGGGACAAGATAACAGCATTCAAAAAAGTTATTGCTCTGGAGGGACCTTATTATTCGTAGGCCTTGGGCAAGGAAGTACCACTCGTGAGTTTGGCGAATCAGGCGCTACTTTATATTCCGGAGGAGGAGCTGGAAAACCAGGAACGTGTAGAGGGAATACTGGAAGCTCTGGAAGCGGAGGAGCTGGCGGAGGCGGAAGAGCATACACGGCAGGAACAGCTAACACTGGAGGCGGTGGAGGCTATGGAGCATCTGGTGGCTCTGGAATTATAGTAATAAGAAATAAAAACAAATAAGAGAACTAAAACACAATTAGTTCTTTTTATTACTTTAAAAACTTAGTACACTTAAAAATATTGACATTCACAAAAATAATCGTACAATATTTTATAGGTGATTTATATGAAAAAATGTATATGCATTATCTATAATCTCCTTAAGTTCTATTAATAAAAGATATTTATTAGAGTAAGAAATAAATAGTTAAGGCTTATAAAACGGGAAGTTGTTTATAAGAGAAAGGTAACTGCTTATTTATTTTTGCATTCCGCTATTAAAATACAAGATTAAATCCTGTTTTTCATGCGGAAAGAAAGGATTTTTTATATGAATAAAACAAAGAAGATTATATTAAGTGCTCTATTTATCGCATCAACAATTGTACTTGGAAGGATTTTATCTATTAGAACAAGCATAATTACTATAGGTTTCTCATTTGTACCAATTATGTTATCGGCAATTATACTTGGCCCAAAGTATAGTACTTTTATAGCTACTATTAGTGATATCATCGGAGCATTATTATTGCCTACAGGTAATTATTATTTTGGATTTACCATTACATCATTTTTAACTGGTCTTACTTATGGATTAATACTTTATAGAAAAAACTTTAAACTCGATAAAAACTTTACTAAAAGATTAATTATAAGTTCAGTATTAGTTACATTACTTTATAATGGCGTATTAAATACTATATGGATTATATTAATAAATAAAGGCGCTAGTAAAATAGTGATTCCAATTAGGATATTAAAACAATTAATTATGGCACCAATAAAAGTAATAACAATTGCTTCACTATGTAAATTACTTGAAGAAAGGCTAGTTAAACTAATAAATGATTAAATTAAATAATGTAACATTTAAATATGATAAAGTAGTTTTAGAAGATATAAACTTAAAAATACACAAATCTAAAATTACATATATAATAGGTAATAACGGAAGTGGAAAAAGCACACTCGCTAGTATTATGAGTGGACTTTTACATCCCACTACAGGAAATATAACTATAGATGATATTGATATTAATAAAAAAACTAATAACAAATTAGTACGTAAAAAAATAGGAATGGTATTTCAAAATCCAAGTAATCAAATATTATTTACTAAAGTATATGATGATATAAACTTTATACTAGAAAATATGAATATTCAAAAAGATATAAGAGATAAAATAATAAAAGATAGCTTACAAAAAGTTAATATGCTTGACTATATAAATGCAAATCCATACAATTTATCAGGTGGACAAAAGCAAAGAATCGCACTAGCATCACAACTATCATTAAATCCTGATTATTTAATATTTGATGAATCTACTTCAATGCTAGATATAAATGGAAAAAATGACATATATAAGTTAATAAAAAAATTAAAAAAAGAAATAGGTATAATATGTATAACTAATAATATGGAAGAATTAATATATGCTGATGAAATAATTATTATTGATAATAAAAAAACTTTTAAATATGATATAAATGATATATTAAATAACACTACTATATTAAAAGAACATAATTTAGATATCCCATTTATATTTAAAATAGCAAATAAACTAAACATAAAAAATATAAAAGATGTAAATGAAGAATATTTATTAAGGAAAATAGGAAAATGATATATTTTATAGTTTTAATATTTTTCTTTATCTATAGTTTTTTCTTGTTTTTAATTAATAATATATATATTCTATTATTAGTATTTATATTTAATATAATAATATCTTTTATAGTTAATGTTAAATTAAAAAATCATTTAAAAGTTTTAAAAAATAATTTCATATTCGTATTATTTATAGTTTTATGTAATTTGTTATTTAGTGATAAAATCGAATCATTAAAAGTAGGCATAAGATTATTCCTAGCAATAGATTATACTTATATTATGGGAAACTATTTTGATTCAAATAACATTAGAATTGCTTTTAAATACCTATTATATCCACTTAAAATATTTAATATTAATATAGATGATTTAACTTTAATAATATCTATTTCATTATGCTTTATACCAGTACTAATTGATGAAACAAAAATGATAAAATTATCTCTTAGAAGTAAAGGGTTTGATTTTAACTTTAAAAATGTAATTAGTAAACCTCATATATATTTAGTAACCTTTTTAAATAATTTATTTGATAGAATGGATGAAATTGAAAAAAGTTTAATTATGAAAGGATATTAAAAATATAAATAGATAAATCTAAGAAACTAAAGAGTAGTTTAGAAGATAGATGGTAAGTCTATCTTTTATAATAGAAATTATTTTATAACAATTTTTCAAAAAAAGTCTTTACATAATAAAAAAAGTGTTATATAATCTATATCGTGAAGTGACCAAAGACAGTAAGTATAAACTTAAATCTTACCGAGGAAACAATTTATTCAAAACATGAATGATAGGTTTCCTTTTGGAAACTTTTTAAATATTTCAAAAGGAGGACGATATGGCAAGTAAAGAAATTCTAAAACAAAAAGAAGCGGTTGTTAGTGAAATTACTAATAAACTTGATGCATCAAAAACTTTCCTTTTACTTAATTACCAAGGACTTACAGTTAGTGAGTTTGCAGAATTAAGACGTCAGTTAAGAGATGCAGGTTCTGACATTAAAGTTTACAAGAATACTCTTATGAACTTAGCAATTAAGAATAAGAATATTGCTCTTGATGAATTTATGGCTGGACCAAACGCTTATGTTTTCTCAGATTCTATTATTGAGCCAATCAAAATCGTAAGTAAATTTGCTAAAGATCATAAAGCTTTAGAAATAAGAGCAGGTTTCATCGATGGAAGCGTTGCTGATACTAAAGTTATTGCTGATTACGCAACTATTCCAAGTATGGAAGGACTACTTACAATGTTTGCTGGTGGCTTAATGGAACATGTAAGAAACTTAAGTATAGGATTAAATTTATATGCTGAAAAGTTAGAAGAAGGAGGAAATAACTAATGGCAAAAATTGAAAACAAAGACATTATCGAAGCTTTAAAAGAAAAAACTATTCTTGAAGTTAAAGAACTAGTTGATATGATGAAAGAAGAATTTGGTGTTGATCCAAGTGCTGTTGCTGTTGCTGCTGCTCCAGCTGCTACTGAAAGCGAAGATGCTGGTGCATCAACTAAAACAGTTGTATTAAAGAGTGCTGGAACTCAAAAACTACAAGTAATCAAAATCGTTAGAGAAGTAACTGGTCTTGGACTTAAAGAAGCTAAAGATATCGCTGATGCTGGTGGAAACATTAAAGAAAACATTCCTGCAGCTGAAGCTGAAGAATTAAAAGCAAAACTTGAAGAAGTTGGCGCTACAGTTGAACTAGCTTAATGACAAAAATAGCCTTTAAATAATAAAAAGGCTTTTTTGCGTTTATATGAGTATTATGAAAGGAGTTATAAAATGGAACATTATTTTACAAATAATAATGAATTAGTTAGTAATATAATCACACTTACTTACCAATATAACTCCTTTCATTTTACATTTCTAAGCGATAATGGAGTATTTAGTAAAAAAAGAATCGACTATGGAAGTAAACTTCTGTTAGAAACTTATTTAAACGAAGTAACTATGGAAGAAAAAGTGCTTGATGTTGGCTGTGGATATGGCTTTATAGGAAGTGTTATATCAAGAGTTAATGGAAGTGTAGTCGATATGGTAGATGTAAATAAAAGAGCTCTGCACCTAGCAAAAAGAAATACTAAAAATACTTCATACAAAGGTGACATCTTTCTAAGTGATGCTTATCAAAACGTAAAAGATAAATATGATACAGTAATCACTAACCCACCAATAAGAACTGGTAAAAACAAAGTATTAGAAATACTATTAGGTGCTTTTGAACACTTAAACGATAACGGAAAACTATATTTTGTTATACGAAAAGATCAAGGAGCACTATCAATTAAAAAAATAATAGAAGAAAAATATAGTATCCAAATGATAAATAGAAGTAAAGGATACATAGTATACAAAGTAAATAATAATAAAAATATATAAAGAATGAATTATAAAATATTTCACTTTTTGATTAATTTAACTTGACATATTGCATTTATATATGATAATATTTTAAATTGCAATACATTTGTTTTATTTTAAAATTTGTGTTCTTTAAAAATTTAAGGATTGGGGTGAAATAGTGGCATACAAAATAGAAAAATTTGGTGACCATAGTGAGAGAAGAAGTTTCTCTACTAAGCGTAGTACGCTAGAATTATCGAATCTTTTAGAAATACAAAAAGATTCATTTGACTTATTTTTGAAGGAAGGAATAAAAGAGGTATTTGACGATATTTTCCCTGTTGAAAGTTTCTCAGGTTCACTATCATTAGAATTCGGTGAATATTATTTTGATGAACCAAAATACACTGTAAAAGAGTGTAAAGAGAGAAAAGCAACATACTGTGCTCCATTAAAAGTAAAAGCAAGACTTTTCATTAATGAAACAGGAGAAGTAAAAGAGCAAGAAGTATTTCTAGGTGATATACCACTTATGACAGATACAGCATCATTTATTATAAATGGAGCTGAAAGAGTTATAAACTCACAACTTGTTATGGGTCCATCTTGCTACTACAAAAATGAAGTAGATAAGACAGGTAGAAATATAATCACAAACGAAGTAAGACCTAACAAAGGAACTTGGCTAGAATATGAACTAGATGCAAGAGGTATTTTATATGTCAGAATCGATAGAACTAGAAAAGTTACAGTAACAACATTACTAAGAGCTTTAGGATTAAGTAGTGATGAAGAAATACTAAAATTATTTGGTGATGATGACTACTTAAAAGCAACACTAGAAAAAGATTCAACTAAAAATACAGATGAAGCATTAATAGAAATATATGAAAAGCTAAGACCAGGTGAACCAGCAACTCTAGATTCAGCTAAAAACCAATTAATCACAAGATTCTTTGATAAATTTAGATATGATTTAGGAAAAGTTGGTAGATACAAATTCAATAAAAAATTAAATGTTTTAGATAGACTTCTAGATAATAAAATAGCACAAGACATTAAAATTGGTAAAGAAGTTATAGTAGAAAAAGGAACAGTTATAACTAAAGAAATACTAGAAAACATTAAACCATATTTTAATGATGGTTATGGAGTTAAAGAAGTAACTATTAATGAAGAACTAGATACATATAACAAAATACAAGAGGTATTAGTATATGCTAATGATGGAAGTAATAAAGTAATTAAAGTAATAGGAAACGATCAAACAATTGATAGTAGAAGACTAACTATATCAGATGTTTATGCATCACTATCATATTATATTTGCTTACTTTACGGAATTGGACATTATGATGAAATAGACCATTTAGGTAATAGACGTGTAAGACAAGTAGGAGAATTAATAGGACAACAATTCAGAATAGGAATTGCTCGTATGGAAAGACAAATTAGAGATAAGATGTCTACTCAAGAAATAGATGCAGTTACACCAAAGAGTCTAATTAATATAAGACCAGTAACAGCAGCATTAAAAGAATTCTTTGGTTCTTCACAATTATCAAAATTCATGGATCAAATAAACCCAGTATCAGAATTAAATGATAAACGTAGATTAAGTGCTTTAGGACCAGGTGGTTTATCAAGAGATAGAGCAGGTATGGAAGTTCGTGACGTTAACCCATCACACTATGGAAGAATATGCCCAATCGAAACACCAGAAGGACAAAACATAGGTTTAATTACATCACTTGCAAGTTATGCTAAAGTAAATGAATATGGTTTCATAATGACTCCATATAGAAAAGTAGTAGATGGTAAAGTACTAGATGAAATAGAATACTTTACAGCAGACGAAGAAGAAGATTACTTCATAAGTCAAGCTACAATAAATGTAGATAAAGATGGTAATATTGAAGATGAAATAGTACCAGTAAGACATAAAGGTGATAACCAATTAGTTAATAAAAGTAAAGTTAACTATATAGATGTAAGCCCATCACAAATAGTTTCAGTTACAACAAGTATGATTCCATTTATGGAACATGATGATGCTAACAGAACACTAATGGGTGCTAACATGCAAAGACAAGCAGTACCACTAATGATTACAGAATCACCAATCGTAGGAACAGGTGTTGAACATGCTATTGCTAGAGATTCAGGAGTATGTGTAGTAAGTGATATAGATGGTATTGTAGAATACGTAGATGCTAAGAAAATAATCGTAGCAGGACCAAAAGAAAAGAGAACATATGAATTAATCGCATATGAAAGAAGTAATAATGAAACATGTTATAATCAACATCCAATAGTTAAAAAAGGAGAAAAAGTACATAAAGGTGAAATAATTGCTGATGGACCATCTTGTGATAAAGGAGAAATGGCTCTAGGTAAAAATGTAGTAGTAGCCTTCATGACATATAATGGTTATAACTATGAAGATGCTGTTATCTTAAATGAAAGAATCGTTAAAGATGACGTCTATACATCAATTCATATAGAAATGAAAGAAACTGAATGTAGAGATACTAAACTAGGACCAGAAGAGTTTACAAGAGATATTCCAAATATTAGTGAAGAAGCTCGTAAGAACTTAGATGAAAATGGTATAGTTCGTATCGGTACAGAAGTTAAAGAAAACGATATACTAGTAGGAAAAGTAACTCCAAAAGGAATGCAAGAGTTAACTAGTGAAGAAAAATTATTACACGCAATATTCGGTGAAAAAACTAGAGAAGTAAGAGATACATCACTAAGAGTATCACACGGATGTGCAGGTATAGTACATGATGTACAAATATTTACTAAAGAAAACTCTGATGAATTACCAGCAGGTGTTACTAAAATAGTAAGAGTTTATATAATTAAGAAGAGAAAAATCCAAGTTGGAGATAAAATGGCAGGACGTCATGGTAACAAAGGTGTATGTTCACTAATCTTACCAGAAGAAGATATGCCATACTTACCAGATGGTACTCCAGTTGATGTAATACTAAACCCATTAGGTGTTCCATCTCGTATGAACTTAGGACAAATACTTGAGTTACACTTAGGAATGGCTGGTAAGAAACTAGGAGTACACTATGCAACTCCAATATTCAACAGCGCAACAGAAGAAGATATAAATGAAGAAGTAAAAGAAGCTGGACTTGACCCTGACTTTAAAACATGGTTATACGATGGTAGAACAGGTGAAAAGTTTGATAAGAGAGTATCAGTTGGTGTCATGTATATGATTCGTCTTGTACACATGGTTGATGATAAATTACATGCTCGTGCAACAGGACCATATAGTATGGTTACACAGCAACCACTAGGTGGAAAAGCACAATTCGGTGGCCAGAGATTCGGAGAAATGGAAGTTTGGGCACTATATGCTTATGGAGCAGCACACGTATTACAAGAAGTATTAACTATTAAATCAGATGACGTAGTAGGACGTGTAAGAGTATATGAAGCATTAGTTAAAGGAAAACCAATCACAAGTCCAGGAGTACCAGAATCATTTAGAGTATTAATTAAAGAGTTCCAAGCATTAGGACTAGATGTACAAATAATCAACAAAGAAGGAGAAGTTAAAGACTTAAGAGAACTTGAAGCACTAGAAAATACTGAGAGTAATGAAGTAGCTATCACTGAACTTAAGAGTGATGAAGTAACTGAAGAATCAGCATTAGGTAGTGAAGAATACAGCGAATCAGAAATAGAAGATGAAGAAAACGAAGACGAAGAAGATGATGATTTAGACTACGAAGAAGAATATGGTATCGACACATTCCAAGGTGACGATTACGAAAGGGGTGAAGAATAATGATGGAAGTTAATGATTTTGATGGAATTCGTATAGGAATAGCATCCCCTGAAAAGATAAGAGAGTGGTCTTATGGTGAAGTTAAAAAACCAGAAACAATCAATTATCGTACATTAAAACCAGAAAGAGACGGATTATTCTGTGAAAAGATATTTGGACCTACAAAAGATTTCGAATGTAGTTGTGGCAAATATAAAAGATTAAGATATAAAAATGTAGTTTGTGACAGATGCGGTGTAGAAGTAACTCACTCAAAAGTTCGTAGAGAAAGAATGGGACACATTGAGCTTGCTTCTCCTGTAAGCCACATTTGGTATGCTAAAGGTGTACCACCAAAAATGGGACTTGTACTTGATATAAGCCCAAGAGAACTTGAAGAAGTACTATACTTCGTAAGTTACATTGTATTAGATCCAGGAAATGCACCACTTGTTAAAAAACAAACTCTATCAGATAAAGAATACAGAGCATACTATGAAAAGTATGGAGATGAGTTCAAAGTAGGAATGGGTGCTGAAGCTATCAAGACATTATTATCAGAAATAAATCTTGAAGAAGAAGTAGCAGAACTAAAAGAAGAAGTTGAAAAAGCACAAGGACAAAAGAAATTAAGACTTGTAAAAAGACTTGACTGTTTAAACTCATTCTTAGAAAGTGGAAATAGACCAGAATGGATGATACTTGATGTATTACCAGTTATACCACCAGATCTAAGACCAATGTTACAACTTCCAGGTGGAAGATTCGCAACAAGCGATTTAAATGATTTATATAGAAGAATTATAAATAGAAATAATCGTTTAAAGAAATTAATAGAACTTGAAGCACCATCAATTATCGTACAAAACGAAAAACGTATGCTTCAAGAAGCAGTAGATGCATTAATAGATAATGGAAGACGTGGAAGAAGCGTTCAAGGTGTAGGAAACAGACCTTTAAAATCACTATCAAGTATGCTTAAAGGAAAACAAGGTAGATTTAGACAAAACCTACTAGGTAAAAGAGTTGACTACTCAGGACGTTCAGTTATCGTAGTAGGACCAAACCTTAAAATGTATCAATGTGGTGTACCTAAAGAAATGGCTTTAGAACTATTTAAACCATATGTAATGCATGAACTAGTAGAAAGAGAAATAGCTCACAATATTAAAAGTGCTAAGAAGATAATAGATACTCAAGATGAAAGAGTATGGGATGTAGTAGAAGATGTAATTAAAGAACATCCAGTTATGCTAAACCGTGCTCCAACACTACACAGACTATCTATTCAAGCATTCGAACCAGTATTAGTAGGTGGAAAAGCATTAAGACTACACCCACTAGTATGTAGCGGATTTAATGCAGACTTCGATGGAGACCAGATGGCTATCCATATTCCAATTAGTGAAGAAGCACAAGCAGAAGCAAGATTACTAATGCTAGGAGCTAATAACATATTAGATCCAAAAGATGGAAAACCAATCGTTACACCATCACAGGATATGGTATTAGGAAACTACTATCTAACATTAGAAGTAGCAGGTGAAGAAAATGAAGGAAAAGCATATAAAGATACAAATGAAGTATTAATGGACTATGAAAGAAGAAACATAACACTTCATACAAGAATATGTGTTCCAGTAAAAGCATTTACTCATAAAGTATTCACTGATGAACAAAGAGAAAAATATCTTGTTACAACAGCAGGTAAAATTATCTTTAATGAAATACTTCCAGATACATATCCATATATAGAAGAAGGAAGTAGAGAAAACTTTGAAGTAATGACACCTGATAAGTTCTTCATTGAAAAAGGTAAAAATCTAAGAGAAGAAGTTGCTAAAATGCCTATTGTTCCAGCTTTAATTAAAAAAGATTTAGGAAAAATAATCGCACAAATATTCAAAAGATATAAAACAACAGAAACATCTATATTCTTAGATAAATTAAAAGATCAAGGTTTCAAATACTCAACTAAATCAGGTATAACAATATCACTATCAGATATACCAGTTAACCATGAAAAAGAAGCAGTTATTGAAGAAACTAGAAAAACTATAGATCAAATAAATAAACAATTTAAACGTGGTCTTATAACAGATGATGAAAGACATAATAAAGTAATTAAATTATGGACAGATGCAACAAGTAAAGTTCAAAATAAATTAAGTCAATTATTACTTGAAAATACAGATAGTCCTCTATCAATGATAATTAACTCAGGAGCCAGAGGTTCTGCTAACCAGTTAGGACAACTTGCTGGTATGAGAGGTATCATGGCTAAACCAGATGGTGGACAAGTAGAAATACCAATTCTAGCATCATTCCGTGAAGGACTAGACGTTCAAGAATTCTTCCTTTCTACACACGGATCAAGAAAAGGAACAGCAGATACAGCTTTAAAAACTGCAGATGCAGGATACTTAACAAGACGTTTAGTTGATGTAGTACAAGATATAATTGTAAGAGAAGAAGACTGTGGTACTATCCAAGGAATAGAAGTAAGTGCATTTACTGATGAAAAATCAGGAGCAGTTATTGAAACATTTAGAGATAGAATAATCGGTAGATATTCAAGTCAAAAAGTAATTAATCCAGAAACTAAAGAATTAATAGTTGATAAAGATGTATTAATTACTGAACGTATTGCTGATAAAATAGAAGCAGCAGGTATAACAAAAATGGAAATAAGAAGCGTTCTAACTTGTAAGAGTGAAGGCGGAGTATGTCAAAGATGTTACGGACTTAACCTAGCAACAGGAAATCTTGTTGAAGTAGGAGAAGCTGTAGGAATTATGGCAGCACAATCAATCGGTGAGCCAGGTACACAGTTAACAATGCGTACATTCCATACAGGAGGAGTTGCATCAGCAGCAGATATCACTCAAGGTCTTCCAAGAGTTGAAGAACTATTCGAAGCTAGAATACCAAAAGCAAAAGCAACTATCGCTGAAATAAACGGAAAAGTATCAAAAATAGAAGAAGATAAAACAAGATTTAAAATATATATTAAAAATGATTTAGAAACAAGAGAACATGTAACTCAATATAACGCTAAATTAAGAGTAGAAAAAGGAGATATAGTTGAAGCAGGACAAGCTCTAACAGAAGGAAGTATAAGTCCAAAAGAACTACTTGCTGTAACAGATCCAACTACAGTAGAAGGATATATATTAAAAGAAGTACAAAAAGTTTATAAATCACAAGGTGTTGATGTTTCAGATAAACATATAGAAACAGTAGTAAAAAGAATGATAAATAAGATTAAGATTATAGATCCAGGAGATACTAAATTAATCGAAGGATTATCTATTCCAATTAGAGAATTTGCTAATGTAAACAAACCAGTAATCTTAAATGGTGGAGTACCAGCTGTAGGAAAACCTGTAATGCTTGGTATAACAAAAGCATCTCTAGAAACAGATTCATTCTTATCTGCAGCTTCATTCCAAGAAACAACAAGAATACTAACAGATGCCGCTACACGTGGTAAAGTAGATATGTTAAAAGGTCTAAAAGAAAATGTTATCCTAGGAAAACTAATCCCAGCAGGAACAGGAGCAAAACAATATAATAATATAGAAGTTATGCTTAAAAATGAACTTTTAGATGACGACGCTGCTGAAATCTTTGAAGAAAAGTTTATGGCAGATAATAAAAATGATGAAGTAGAAGCACAAAGTGAAGTAGAAGAAAACTTAGAATAAAAGGTTTTGCAAAAAGCAAAATCTTTTTTCTTGTCCTAAAATATGTAAAATTACTTGACACACTATATATATAAAATGTTATAATATTTTATAGGAGAATAGGCTATGAAAACAAACAATAAATTAGTATATACAATATTTTTCTCAGTAGTATTTTTTATGGTAGCAGGTTTATCATATGCATATTTTAAAGTAGTAGTAGGAGGTAATGATGTATCTAAGCCTATAACTGTAACAACTACTAAATTACTATTATCATTTACTGATGGAAAAGAAATAAGCGTTTCATCAATAGAACCCGGATGGAGTATGTCTAAAACAGTATCTATCGAAAATACAGGTGATGATGATGCTTATTATACACTAGGTTGGCAGTCATTAAAAAATGGAATTATAAATGATGAATTAGTAATCAAAGGGACATGTACAAGTGCAAATAATACATGTGAAGATATTAGTGAAACAGCAGTACCAAATACAGTCACGAATGGAGCGACAAATACTTTAACCGCAGCAAGTGGAGAAGTTATAAATCCATACAAAGAAAAAATACTTATAAAAGCACATGATACACATACTTATGAAATAACATTAGAATTTAAATATTTAGACGTATCACAAAACTATAATCAAGGTAAAAGTTTTAATGGAGTATTTGGAGTAAGTGGACTATAGATAACTTAAAAATATAGTTTTAATGTTGATATAATAAAAAAAATAGTTTATAATATTTATAGATAATAAAGGAGGAAAGAAATGAAGGAAGCAACAGGAGAATTAAATATGACTGTTATCACATTAGTTGCAGTAGCAGCAGTAGGAGCCTTATTCTATTTTGTAATTTGGCCAGTTATTCAAAGAATGGTAGTTAATCAAACATGTAGTAGTTACGGAGAATATACTGCAGTTAAAGTATCAGGTGATAATGCAGCAGGATATTGTTCAAGCCTTGACAATGATAAAACAGATTGTTGGGCATGTTGTCCAAAACCATCAGGAAATGGAGCAGCAACATTCGATTCATCTAAATGTATTGTAGCTGATTAATAAAAAAAGGAAAAGGGTATTAAATGAGAGAATCAATGGGAGCAACTTGGTTATTTGGTATAGTGGCACTATTTATAGTGCTCTTTTCTGGTTTTATGGCTTATTCAATAAGTTATACAAAAGCATTTAAAACTAAAAATGAAATATTAAACTACATTGAACAAGCAGAAGGCTTTACAATCGCAGCAAATATGGACAGTAAAATACCGGTAGACAGACTAACAGAAGACGAACTAGAAAACTCTAGCGCAGTAGATGCTAAAGTTTATAAATTAATAAGAAACTTCGGATACAATAGTCAAGTTAGTGATTGTACAGGCTATGGAGATTGGGTATATGGAGGCTACTGCATAGAAAAGAAATGCTTAAACGATGTAACAGATAAAACAAGTAATCCAATGGTTGTATATAAAGTAACAACATTTATAAGTTTAAAAATACCTGTAATAGATGTAACAATGAAATTACCAATTACAGGAGAAACTAAAACAATGTACTATGACAACGAGGCATCTCCAGGTGGTGCTAGCTGTGATCCAACATATTAATAAGGGAGGTAAATAACATGAATGTAATGGTAGTTAACAAATTCAAAGATTTAATATTAAGTTTAAATATAGATGTCATGAAAACAATGGAAGGAGTATTTAATGTAGATGAAATAATAGATACATTTGCAAACTTCTATTATGACAAAATGATATTAGATATAACAGCGATAAGAGATTATCAAAATATAGATAACTTACAAAAACTAGCGATGAATATCAATATGGAAAATGTGGTTATATTACTAGATAATACTCCAGCAACATCATCAAAAGCATACTTATCAAAACTAATATCACTAGGTATTTATAACTTTACAAATAATACAGATGGAATAAATTATTTATTAGTTCACCCACATAGTTATAAAGATGTAGTAAATATTCATAACTTAACTGAATTAAATGAAGCATCAATGCCAGCAAGTGCTGGAGTAATGCCAGTAAGTAGTGAAGGAAGACTAAAAGTAATAGGCTTTAAAAATGTAACAAATCACGCAGGAGCAACAAGTCTTATATATATGGTAAAAAAAGCCTTAATGGGTTCACGTAGTGTATGCGCTATAGAAATAAATAAGGTTGATTTCCAATACTTTAATGATAAAGATATGGTAAGTACAACGGCAAACGATTTTCCACTTGAACTAATGAAAAGACAAGGCTATGATGTAGTACTAGTAGATTTAAATAACTATGAACAATTAGAAGTATGTAAAGAAGTTCTATATCTAATGGAAGCATCAACTCTTATGTTAAATAAACTACTTAGAATAAATAAAAACGCATTAAATGAATTAAGAGATAAAAAAGTAATATTAAATAGGTGTTGCCTATCACCAGAAGATGTATCAACATTTGAATTTGAAACAAAACTAAGACCATTCATGACAATCCCAGCACTAGATGATAGAAGTGATGATATACAAGAAATAAGAAGATTAGTAGAAAGCTTATATTTATAAAAGAGGACAAAATGAAAAAGATATTTAAAGGATTAATTATTTTATTATTAGTTTTCCCGTTTATTGTAAAAGCACAAACATATGATATCACATCAGGAGATATGACTATAGATTTAGATGAAACATGGTATGGCTTTACAAGAGAAAACTATAAAGGAAATGAAACATTAAAAAGTATAGGAGTTACAGAAGAATACATAGAAAACTTCTTTAATAATAATAGTGCATACTTAGATGCCACTAAAACGGACTATAGTTATGAATTTATAGCTGTTGCAAAAGAAACAGAAGGAGTGAATAATTTAAGTAATTATAGTGATAGTGATGTAAATGATTTTGGAAAAGAAATAGCTTCATCATTAAACACAGATTATAAACTTTATAAAAATAATTATAAATATATCACTCTTGAATATTATGATGAAGCAAGTAAATATTATATAGTAGACTACGTAACTGTAATTAATGCTAAAGTTTATACATTAATTGCACAAAAAGAAGAAGCATTTACAGAAACTGAAAAAGCAGAAATCAAGAAAATAGTTGATACTATAAAATATAATATAAAAGATGAATATAAAAATGAAAAAGAACTAGTTAAAAAAGACAGTAAAGATAGTATACTACCATACATAATAATAGGTGCTATAGCAGGTGGTATAGCTGGAGGAGCATCTGTAGTTACGAAAAATAAGAAAAAGGAAAAAACAAAAACTAGTGAAAAATAAAGTATAAAGACGAACGTAAGTGTTCGCTTTTTGTTTGTCTCTTGACATGGGGGGGGGGGTACCTGTTATAATTTTT
>CAKOHK010000013.1 GCA_934085595.1 uncultured Bacilli bacterium | reverse complement strand
CATATTTTCCCTCCAATTTTATTATAACAAAAAAATGTAGACTGTTTTTATGTGTCTACATTTATCTTACAACTTCAATTTATTATGTCCGTCTTTAATTTATTACTATAAACCTAGAGTAGTTTTATCAATTTTAATACCAGGGCTCATAGTTGAAGATAAACTTACATTTGTAATATAAGTACCTTTTATTGCTGTTGGTTTGACTCTTAATAATTCACTAGCTACTGCTTTTAGATTTTCTTCTAATTTGTCTTCGCTAAATGATAATTTACCAATAACTGTATGTACATTACCAAATGAATCATTTTTGTATTCTACCATACCTTTTTTAATATTACTAATAGCATCTTTTACATTAGTTGTAACAGTTCCTAGTTTAGGGTTTGGCATTAGTCCTTTAGGTCCTAATACTTTACCTAATTTTCCTAGTGAAGCCATCATTTCTGGAGTTGCTACGATTACATCAAAATCGAACCAATTTTCTTTTTCGATTTTTTCAATCATATCTTCAGCTCCACAGTAATCTGCTTCAGCACTTTCATTTGCTTTAGTTTTAGTAATAACTAGTACTCTTTTAGTTTTACCAGTTCCGTTAGGTAATACTAAGCTTCCTCTAATATTTTGATCTGTTTTTTTAGTATCCATATTTACTTTAAATACAGCTTCAACAGTTTCATCAAACTTCTTAGATTTTAAACCTTTAAGTACTTTGATCGCTTCGGTAACATCATAAGATTTAGTCTTATCAACATTATTTAAAGCTTCCACATACACTTTACTATGTTTCTTCATATTTTCCTCCTTATGTGGTGTTTGGATTATTTTATTTTTTATTTTATTATTCTTCTGTACTTTCTTCTTCGTCTTTAGTTTGTTCTGTAGATTCTACTTCTACACTTGCATTTCCTTCAGCCAATTCTTTAGCACTTTCTTCCATTTCAGCTAATTCTTCATCAAGTTTTGCTGCTTGTGCTTCAGCTTCAGCTGCTTCTTTAGCTTGTTCTTTAAGTTCTGCATCATTTAGTCCTTTAATTGCTATTCCCATGTTTCTTGCAGTTCCAGATACAATCTTAACAGCTTCATCTAGTGAATATGCATTTAAATCTGGCATTTTAGTTTCAGCAATTTTAACTATATCATCTTTAGTTATAGTAGCTACGATTTGGTTAGCTCCTTTAGTGCTTCCTTTCTCAATACCAGCAACTTTAAGTAGTAATGAAGCAGTTGGTGGAGTCTTAAGTACGAAATCAAATGATCTATCATCATAGATACTGATTTCTACAGGCACTATATCTCCCATTTTTTCTCTTGTTGCTTCATTATATTTTGTACAAAACTCTTGTAAGTTGATTCCTGCTGGGCCTAATACAGTTCCAACTGGTGGAGCTGGTGTAGCTTTTCCTGCAGGTATTTGTAATTTAATCTTCTTAACAACATTCTTTGCCACGAAAAACACCTCCTATTAATTTAATTATTTTTTCGCATTTTCGTGAGTGGTTCACGATAATAATCCAATAATCTCCCACTTTTTTTAAGTTTATATATAACATAAACTTGCCTAATTATATTATCACATTATGTAAATATTATCAAGATTTATTTTGTACTATGTAATCTTACGCTATAAGAGTTTAACATTTCTTGATCATCTGTTATTTCTCTTCTTCCACATACTATACATTTTCTTTCTAAATAACATCCTTTATCTAAAATTGGGCTTTGTTTTAGTGTCCATGATGTATAGTTATGTCCGTTAACATTACATATTTGTTCATCAATGCTTTTAAGTTCGCATTCTACAGCGTCTAACATATTTTGATAACGCATTAGTTCTCTTACTTTTGCTTCTCTTAATTGTAGTAATTTTTCTGTAACTTCGTTCATTTTCTTACCCCCTTTTCTATAATTATTTTATGCTTTTGTGATTTGTACCAAGTCAACTTCAACTGGTGTTTCTTGTCCGAATAAGTCTATTAGAACATTTAGTTTTTCGTTTTCTTTGTCAATACTTTCTACTTTTCCAAACATTCCTTTAAATGGTCCGTCAATTATACTTACAGAGTCGCCTTTTTCTACATTAGTATTAATTGGTACTTCTTTACTTTCTTCATCACCGATAAATCTTTTTACTTCTTCATCTGTTAGTGGAATTGGTTTTGCTCCTTTTCCTGAAGAACCTATAAATCCAGTTACTCCTGGAGTGTTACGTACAACATACCATGCTTCATCAGACATAATCATTTCTATTAATACATATCCTGGGAATAGTTTATGTACTTTTTCTTTTTTAACTCCGTCTTTAATTTCTACTTCTGTTCTTTCTGGTATAACAACTCTAAAGATATTGTTATCCATCCCCATGCTTTCTCTTCTTGATTCTAGGTAATCTTTAACTTTTTCTTCATGACCTACGTATGCATTAGCTACATACCATAATTTTTTCCCTTCCATTATATTAGCCCCCTTATTAATGCAAATAAAGCATCTAAACCATAAAAATATAGTCCAAAGAACGCTATTAATATAATACTTATTAATGAGTATTTAGTTAATGTCTTACTATCAGGCCATCTAACCATTTTTCTTTCTTTGCTTATTCCTTTAAAAAACTTTTTAATTTTCTTCACAAAAGCACCTCCCAAATAAAAAACACATTCATGTGTTAATAAGATATTACCACAAACTACTAAGTATTTCAAGTGTTTTTCATCATTTTACTTATAAATGTCTTTTTTTAATAATTCGTATAGTGTTTGTTTTGCGTTTGATAATGTTAGTATTTCTTCTACTTCTTTTAGAAATTGTTCTTTTATATTTTTAGGTATATTAGATTTTACTGCTCGCACTAATAAGTTTTTTGGTGTTCCTTCTAAGTCAATAAACTCAAGTAAATCTGTTTTATATCCCATTACTTCAAGTAGATTGCACCTAATAATATCTGTATATAATGCTGATATTCTTTCTTTAGCTATACTATATCTATTTAATATATTTGCACTATAGTTTGATGTTTTAAATATTTCATGCTGGCAACATGGAACTGAGAATATCATTTTTGTATTCCATTTAATTGCATTATATAAAGCATAATCAGTTGCTTTATCACATGCATGAAGTGTAACTACTATATCTACATCAAATGGACAATTATATCCATTAATATCCCCTACTTCAAACTTTAAATTATTATAATTATATTTTTTAGCTGCTTTATTACAGTTTTCTATTACTTCTTTTTTTAAATCTAATCCTATCATGTTAACATTAATATGTTTTATTTCAGTAAAATAATAATATAAAACAAATGTTAAATATGATTTCCCGCATCCAAAATCTATAACATTTAGATTTTTAATATCTTTATCTTTTAATTCATTATCTATAATTTCAATAAATTTATTAATTTGTCTATATTTATCATATTTAGAGTTTATTACTTTCCCTTCACCCGTAAATATACCCATATCTATAAGAGGTTTTATTATATTTCCTTCTTCTAAAATATAATTCTTTTTATTATTAACCATAGTATTTATTTTATAGTTTGTATTATTACTTGTTTTATTAAATAATATTTTGTTTTTCTTGCTAATTTTAATTTCATAGTTATAGTTTTCTGAAAATACATTAATTTGTTTAAAGTAATTTGTTTTATCAATTATATATTTTATTATATCTTCTTTATTAATTAATTCATTAAATGTTTGTTTATCTGTGTATTTACTTACATAATAATTTTGTATTTTATTTTCTATTATTATTTTTTTATATTTATAGTCTTTTGATATTTTATTACTTATGATTATTTTGAATACTGTATTTTCAAATATTATGTTTAAATAATTCTGTATTTCATTCATTATTATTTTTTCCTTTAATATATTCTTCTAATGCTTCTATCATATCTGGAGAAATTACTTTATTTTTTTCTGCTTTTGGCATATTATCTTTGATATATTTGATTGAATCTTTTAAGGGAATGAAGTCTACTTTAAAGTGTTGATTCTTTTCACTTTCTGTTAAATGAACTTTACTTAAGTCTGGTAATTTATTTGTTTTAACTTCATAATAATATATTTCACACTTTCTATTTTTACCAGCACTTGGCCAGTCTTTATTCATAAATATTACTTTTTGAAAACATTTTCCTATCTCTTTATCTTCAATTTCAATACCAATTTCTTCTAATATTTCTCTTTTTAAACAAGTTTCTAGTTTTTCTCCTTCTTCTACATGTCCTCCTGGAAACTGAAGTATATTATCTTCATTAGCAAGTAATATGTTTTCATTATTTAAAAGTATTGCTTTTGCTCTTAAGACTACTTCAGTAATTTCTTCTTCTTTTAAATTATCTTCATTATGCATGACTACTTTCATTTCATTTTCTCCTTAATATATTATTTTAAACTCCGTTTCTTCTTCTTTTGTTTCATAATCTACTAGTTTTAAATATGTATCTACTAGTTCTTCATCTTTTATTCCTAAATATGAAAGAACGCTAACTCCTAGAGTTATACCCATATTACTAAAACATCCTTTTACTTTTAGATTATCTATTAAATTATTTAATTTTGATAGTTCTTTTAATTTATCATTTTCATTTAAATTACTTTTCTTAATAACATCTATTTTTTTATAACATAAATCTAATATTTCATTTATCATTATATTCTCCTACCTAGTGGAATCCACTCTTTATAAGAAACTTCTTTAAATCCTTCTTCTTCATCATATACATAATATAATTCATCATCAAGCCCTATGTTATATGCTAGTGTAAAATAACCATTGTTTTCTCCTGCGAGTCTTATGTCTATGTTTAATCTTGATGAAAATATATTTTTTGTAAATGTATATGCTTCATATGTACCATAACCATTTTGAGTTAAATATGAGGATATGTGTGGGATAATGCTTGTACTTAAAGAGGATTTACTAAACAATTTTTCTATTAATGAATTATCTTTAAAATTGTTTACTAGTGTTTTATAACTATTTATTACATCTTTATATTCTCCTTCTATATAACCAAGTGATGTATCTATTTTTTTAATAAATGATTTTATTTTTTCATTAGTACTTTGTTTTTCTACTTCTTTTCTTAGGTCATCTACTGATGATATTTCTTTTTCTTTACTTTCTAGTAAGAAGCCAAATGTCTCTTTTTCCATTTTTATATTAGATAAGTCATTTGCCATGAGACCATTTACATTATAAACATTAGTTGCATCTGCGATGACTTTAAGATTAGAATCTAAATCTATTTCTACCCATACATGAGAGTATCTTGTGTTTGATCTTTTAATAACAACATCTTTTTCAGAAAATGAAGTGCTTGCTAGTAATAATTCTCTATATAAAGATGCCCATGATTTACATATAATTCTATTAGTATCTAGATTATTAAAATCTATTATTTTATTATATATTGAATCATTAGAACTAGACTCTTTATTCACATTAAAGTTTCTATCATATACTAGTTTCTTACCTAAACTAATATAGAGATATCTTGCTACTTCTATTTTAGATAAGCCTTGTTTTAAACCTTTTAATATATCTTCTTTTATAAGATGTCCTAAAGTATCATAAGCCATATTATCACCTATTTATAAAATACTATTTGATATATGAATTGTCAATATAGTTATTTTAATATAATCTTTCTTATTTCATCTATACTTTCTTCTTTCATACTTTCTACACTTTCTATAGGGTTACTTATTGTTTCATCTATGTATAAAGCATGCTTAAATAAATCTATTCCATTTTCATCTAATAATCTTGCTATTTTGGAAGCGTAACCATTTACTAATATTTCTCTTTTTAGATTTATAGATGTACCAAGTAATATTTGAAGGTATGTGTATGCCATACTATTGAGCATTTCTACTTTATATTTTTCAGCTGTTTTATGATAAGAATTAGGTGCAAAGAATGCATTATCTTCAAATATACCACTATCTAAATCCACTACTTTTATAGAGTCATCTAGCATAATAATATTATTTAAATGTACATCATAATATAAGAAACCAATACTTAAGAAATATTCAAATATATCATTTATTTTTCTAATAAGTTTCTTTCTTTCACTTAATGGGGTATTTCTTTTATTAAGTCTTTTAACATAATATTTTAGTGTTTTATAGTAATTATATTTTTCCATAGTGTAACCTATTCTTCCATCAAAAGTTTCTATTAAGTCATATATTTTAGTACAGTCTTTATGATTTATTCTATCTAATGAGTTTAATGTGTTTAATCTATTTTGAGATATTACTTCTGGATATAATAGTTTTAATAAAATATCTTCTTTTGAATATAGTTTACTTTCCATATGTTCTACGTTTTCAAATAATGTATTTGATGGATTATATTCTTTATATTCTCTAAAGTTTACATATGATAAATATTTCTTTTCCATATTTATTCTCCAAAAACTATTTTTTTCATTCTAAGAACAGTAGGTTCATCAAATGAATCTATGTATGATGGTAAATCAAGTATACTTTTAGTACCAACTATTGCATTAAGTAGGAACTCTAATTGCTTAGATGTTGCTTGTGATAATAGTTTATTTATTTGATTATTAGTTAACATATAAGATATAGAGAACTCTTCAAAGTAACCAAGCATTATTTCGAGATATAAAGACGCTAGATTATTATTTGATTTAACTACATCTTGCTGATATCTTTCACTATCAATACTTTTGAATATTCCACTATCAAGATCAACTAGTTTTATATCACCACTTTTAAACATTATGTTTTCTGCATGTACATCATAGTATGCAAATGATATTTTATCAAAGTATTCAAATATATCATTTATTCTTCTAATTAGTTTTTTTCTTTCTTCTAAGGAAATATTTCTATCATTTAATTTACTTATGTAAGTAGCTAGTGTTCTATAATTTTTTAATCTTTGCATAGTAAAGCCTAAACTACCATCATATGTAGATACTATTTCATATACTTTTGTACAATCTTCATGATTTATTCTGTCTAATGAACATATAGTTAACATTCTATTTTCATTTAAAACACTAGAATATAATAGTTTTAACATTATATCTTGATAATAATATAAATCACTTTCTGCATTTTGTGATGCTTCGTACATTTTATATTTTTTAAACTCTTCTTTACCTATATATCTTTGTTCCATCATTCTATCCTCAATATTTTCTTTTGGTCAGATATAGTTTCTTCATCAAATAATTCTGTGCATTCAAGTGGATCAAAATCACTATAGTCTATTTCCATTGCGTGAAGTAGAAACCTTCTTTGTTTATCATTTAATCTTCCTAGTAATCTTTTTTGTACTGAAGTATTTTGATTACTAATATATGAAGTATCTAATAGTAATAAATAATATAGATAAGCCATTCTATTTAACATAGTAATTCTATCTTTTTCATTATTATCGCCAAATACTCCGCTTGTTGTATCAACTATTTTAATATCATCATTATTTATTAATATATTATCAGTATGTATGTCAAAGTATGTATAGTTTATGCTTTTAAATGATTTAAATATTCTATCTAATTTTTTTATTAATTTTATTCTTTCATTTAAGGGCATATTAGATGTTTCGATATATTTAGATAAAGTCATGTAATCTTTATAATATCTCATAGCTATTCCGTCTATTTTTCTATTATTAAGTGTTACTGGATATAGTGTTTCAGCTAGTGAATCATGTTTTATTTCACATAAGTCCATTATAGTATCTAGCATATCACTTGTTAAAACTCCATACTTAAATATCTTATAGATAGTATCACTTTTAACATATAAATTACTCTCACTATGATATATTTCATCTAATTTTGTAATTCCTTTACTACTTAAATCTACTTTAACTATGATCATACATATCCCTTCTTAAAGTTTTCGTATATTATATCACTAAAGATATTAAAAATAAAGGTTTTTATAAAAATAAAAAGCACTTTTCTTAGAAGTACTTTAACTTATTTTCTTTAATATAAAGTGTTTACATCCATAAGCACAATTATCTAATATATATTTATCTATATTTTTACTATCATTAAACTTATTATAATTTTTATTTGTTTTATCATTAAAACCTTTTAATCTTAATTTAGAATAAGCTATATCACCAACTATATAATCATAATCTTTAAAATAATCAGTATATCTACTTCTAAACTCTTCTTCATTAAAAGCTTCTCTTTCATCTTTAATAAGTTCATATTTATTATTATCTATTTCTATATACATAAGCTTTCTCCTTGATAATTATAACACTTAAATTATCATAAGTAAAATTATAAATATTAATAAGAAGATAATTAATGTTTTTAAAAATACATATAATGTACGTTTTAGTGTACTTGATGCATATTTTTCATTAAAATAGTATTCTTTATTATGTTTTTTTATTATGTGTTGAAATCTAAAGTTTAAGAAAATATTTTTTGATAATTTGTTATATTCTTTACTTAGTGACTTTAATATTTCTTCTTTACTTATAGTGTTGTTTTTTGAAAATGCGTTTTTCTTTTCAAATATTTTTCTTGTGCATTCTATTTCATTTTTTAACATAGTGTTTTCATTTATTAGTTTTATATCTACATCAGTATTATCATTTGTCATTAAAGCTTTTTTTATGTTACTTACTGGAAGACTTATTCCTAAAAGTGTAAATATAAATGATATAGAATAATCTTTTATAATAGCGCTTCTAAATGAGTTATAACTATATAATACTTTTAAGTTTTCTATACTCATTTGATAACCATTTTCATTTAATAATAAAAGTGGAATTATGAATAATGTAACAAATGTAACTACTAAAAGTGAATTAATAGTTACTATCCATATTACACTTCCATCTATTTCTTTAGATACCATTTTATATCCTTTGAATGCTCCATAACCAATTATAATAGCAAGAGCAGATAACATTAAATCAAAATATATGTAACATATTATCCATGGTAAAGAAAAGAAAAGTGCTAGTAAAAAGCTTGATAAAATTGCTAATATTTTTTTATTTTTCATAATATAACCTCAAATAAAATATAACAAAATATTATATATTTTTCAATATTAATAGTTATATATTTTAGATGATTTTGATATTAAACCTCCATAGTAACTAGGTATTTTACCTTCAATTACATTACTTGATAAGGGTATGTTTTTAGATATGTTTATTGTTTTACTTATAAATGGAAATATTATCATTATACTCATGTCAACTCTTAGTGATATTTCATTTATAGAATTGTTTATTCCATACTCTTTTACTTTTGTTTCACTACTTACTTCTGTAGTACCTAGAAATGTTATTTTAAATGGTATTTTAGGAGTTATATTTGTTATAGCTGGTATATCATATATTACACCTATAGGGACATAATATAATGTATTTTCTTTACTATAATTTGATAGGTTTAATAAATCAGCATTATCTTCTTCAAGATTATTTATGCTTTCTAATATATTATTTGTAACACTATAAAGTATTTTATTAAGTAAGTCATTATTATATGCTATGTCTGTTATTTGACCATTTTTATCTTTTGATATTTTTGTTAATTCTTTTAAATCTTCTTTAGATATTTCATCTTTAATAGCTTTATTAATTATAGATGTCGAGATTATAACTGATTCACTTTCTGCAAAACTATTTAGATATTCTTTGCTTTTATTACTAAATAAAATGAGAGAACGAAGTACCAAAAAGAATATAGATATAATTATAACTATTATTATAGTTTTTTTATTAATATATATTTTCTTTCTAAGTCTCATTCTACTCATAATATATAATATGTTTGTGTTTAATAATTATTTAATTGTAAATGGGTCTTCTATAGTGTCAGAGCCACTTAGGTATTCTATACCGGATGAAATATGTGTGGAATAACAGCCACAGTGGCTAACCCTATTAAAAGGCAAATGCCATTTTAACCATTGTTTGTTAATACTTAATAACTTGGTGCCTATACAGTTCCACCGTGCAGGGCGCTTTACATTTTCTCTTTCTATTCTATCTCATACGCCTTTTCTGCAGTACCATCTCCTCCTATGTACTTTGCGCTGGAATCAAGATATAAGGACTGACGCAAGCCGCCGGAGCTGTAAGCCGTACTGTGGTAGCTCACAGTACCGGAACTGCCCACATACATCGCATTGTGCGAAAAGTTAGAACTAGGCGACACGGCCCAAAGCCACATGTTCGTATCTAATAACCAGTTTGTACTTTTACATGTTTCACTACTATAGTCTTTGCTTGAATCAGAACTATTATAACCTTTCATTGTGTTATTATTATAACATGCACTACTTGCATACATATAATCACTTGGATATATTAGTGCTACTTTTCCATCCCATGTCTGACTATTACCACTCCATGCACTAGTACTTCTTTCTTGTGTATATATTTCTTTTGTATTTCCATAGCCATTATTCCACGTTATGTTACCTAAGTACCATTTTGTTGAGCTTATTTGGCTTTTTGCAGTACTGGTTAAACCATTATTTGCGTACGTACCTGTTTTATTGTAGTAGTCTCCACTATTTAATGTTTTCATTAGTGTTGCTGTTGTCCAGTCATTATAGTTTGTTGCTGAATTAGTCGTGTTCCAGTAATCATTCCCAATGCGATCCCTTACCAATTTGACTTTATTTTCTTTTGTATATGTTCCATCACTTTGTGGTGTTTCTACTTCGAATACTCCAATTATTCTCCATACTCCTGTTTCACCATTAAATGTTATGTAGTTGTTTGGCGTTTTGCCTTGATATCTATATTCTGTTGTTGCATAAGTTTGGTTACCTGTTGCTGTTTGGTCTATTTTTGTTAAACCTAACGTACTATAATTATCTATTAAGTATTGTGCTATTGTTATTTTCAATTCTTCAAAATACAAACTGCATTTCGTTTGTTTATCTCCATCAACTAATATTTTTCTCGTATCACTATTATATTCTACTGTGACATCATTACTACATGTATAACTTACAAGACTATATCTTTTGCTACTATCAAGTTTATCTACTCTTGTATTATCTACATATAAAGCTGTTGTTTCATAATCATAATGTAAATAATTTGTATCTATTTCTGTATATGTATCAAGTACTTTAATTTTGTCTATTTCATTAAATGAATATCCTCCAAATACCATAAGTGATAATGTTTGTTTTTCATTACTTTTATTTTTAATTGTAAGCGATATTATTCTTGTCATTATAATACCACCAAATGATGCATCCATATAATCACTTGCGTACCTAACTTCTAAGTTATTATTATTTAAATATGCTAGTTTATAATTAGTACTTATTCCAGATAAACTCGTTATTTCTATAGTATGTTCTGTTTCACCTGGTTCTATATCTATAGTATAAGTATTTTTATTATCAATTTTTATAGAATACAAAAGTTCTGAAATATACATTTCATTGCTTCTATAACTTTCACTATTTATAGTAAACTTTGCATAACTTAATGCTAGTACTGGACAAAGTCCAATTAACACTAAAACTATAAAAATGTTTTTCTTTATATAATATATTACATTTTCTCTTATATTCATCTTGATATACCTTCTTATATTAGAATTATATCATAGGGTACCCCCCCCCCCCCGTCAAGTAGCAAATGTTCGTTTGTTATATTTTTTTTAAAAATATGCTTGACTTCCTTTTATTTTTAATGTATTATTAATCATGTAACTGGAGACATACTCAAGTGGTTGAAGAGGCGCCCCTGCTAAGGGTGTAGATCGGGAAACTGGTGCGAGAGTTCGAATCTCTCTGTCTCCGCCATAATATAAGAAATGCCCTATATTTAGGGTTTTTTAATGCATTAATCTAATTTTAGGTACTATTTAGGTACTATTTTGAAAGAAATTAGATTAATGAAATGCAAATACTTTAAAATTAGAAGTAAAAAGAATAAGAAATATTGTTACTGTACCCTCTTAAAAAAAAGAAGTATCTTTTAATTGCTATAGAGAGTGTGATAGTAAAGAATATAAACAATATAAAAAGATAAATAATAGAACTACTGAGCAATCTAAATTGGATAAAAGTAGAACTAAATCACTATTCACAGATAATTTAAATATATGTTATTTGTGTGGCGGCAAGAAAGTTCATCTTCACGAAGTGTTTTACGGGCGAAATAGAAGCAATTCTATTAAGTATGGGCTATTTATACCTGTTTGTGAAAATTGTCATAGAAAGTGCCATAAAGATGCCAATTTAATCGATTCGTTGCATAAAAAAGGACAATTACTATTTGTACGTAATTATCCTGAGTTAAAGTTTATTATGTGTTTAAAATTAATTATCTTTAATCTCCGATAAGTTTATTTCAAAATATTTTACCGCATCATATTTTGCTTTCTTATTAACATATTTTTCTTTGCGTTCTACATCCTTTGCTGGGAATACCAAATGGTGAACATCTATTAGGTTTATTCTAGCTGTGCTTGCATCAATCCATTCAATTAGAAATTGAAACGCTTTATTGGTTGCATGTTTGCATTTAATCATATTAGGCATTTCAGTAAACTTATTGTTATGAGTTAAATTTAAAATATTAAAAACTCTCTTCCTATTTTTTTCATTTTTATATATTAAATTTTCAATATTAAATTCGTTAATTAGTTCTAATCGATTGTTTTTACTTGCAAAGTAGATTCCTCTGATAAATTTATAGTAATCATCTCTTTTAGATTTTAACATATTTGTAAAAAGTAATTCCTCTGAATTTACTGAATTTAAAGCCTCATCCATCTCTAATTTAAAATCTTTAGTAGTTAGTGTATCTTTACCTAAAAAATCTCTTTTTATATTATTAGTGTTTGTAATCTTTATGCTATTGCAAGATTTTATATGCATACTCATTGATGATGTCTTCCTTATCTATCACTTTGTTATGTATTCTAGCACTAGGATTATAATTCTTTTTCCAGCACTCATCTAAATGAGCCATACCAACTAATTTGAAATCGCTTAATTCAAATAATTCATCCATTAGTCCATTTATATTGCTTTCTAAATATTTATCATTATTAAAAATTTTAGAACTTTCTCTAGTTATACTTCCTTGTAGTTTCCCAGATTTAAAAGCATCGTAAATTGTTTTGACTACAGGGCCATATGTCCACGCATAAATATCATCATCAAATAAATATTCACTATAATTTGATAATGTTTTTTCTTCCGTTTCGCCTACTTTAGCATTTCTGATATATGCTCCCCAATATGCAAATAAGAAATATAAAGCTTTCTGTAATTTTATTGCTGAAATTTCAACAAAGTTTTTTTTCAAATACCTATCTACTATATATTCAGCAAAATCCATTGTTTTAAAAATACCTTTCATCCCATTCACCCCACATCATCTGCGGTATATCCTATTCTAAAATGATTATATCACAGATTTGATATGTATTCTATCATATTTTTTATGTTTACATCAATAGTTTATTACTATATTTTATGACAAAATAAAAAAAGAGAACCAGATACTAGCTATTAACTAGTTTATTCAGTTCTCTTATTTTTATTTACCTTGAAATATCCAACCTAATGCATGAGCTGTATTTTTGCCAACGATTCCATCGGATGTTAATCCTTTAGATTTTTGAAACTTAACAAAGGCATTTCTAGTATTTTTTCCAAAAATACCATCAGCATTAGTTTCAACTAATTTTTGAAGCTATTTTACATCATTACCCTTGCAGCCTTTTTTAAGTAATCTTGTAAGATTGTATTTACTATCTTTTGGTGGTGTAATGTCATAATGAATCACATTAGTGCCAGTTTCATAAGCGTAATGAAAGTATGGCAAGGTTTTTACATAATTATATAAGTTCTTATAAGAAACGCCTTTAATGTAAAAATCAGTTCCCCGCCCCTTCGTATGCCTTAAATTTTTAATACTGCCCTTTTGCATGTCATTCCATTTTTGACATCTAATCGGACTTGTTATAATTAATGATTTTCCAAAATGATCTCTTACTCTTTGTAAGTTTTTAGCTAGTTCATAACTAAATGCTACAGGATAGCCATTGCAATATCTGCCCTTACAGTGACACTTAAACTCTTTATATTTAAAGTTTTTAAAATCTTTGCAATTCTCTTTTGTTAATGCTTTATAGCTCATATTAATCCTCCAACTCTTTTTCTAGTTCTTCTTCGTTTAATTTAGGATTATTGTATTTGTATGAACTTACACCTATTAAAGTACCTATTAATACTCTCTGTCTCCGCCATAATAAAAATTAACCCATTTTCATGGGTTTTTGTTTGTTTTTTTATTTATTTTTTAAATGTACATCTAATTGTGAATATGGGATTTCTATTTTATTTTTATCAAATGTTTCTTTAATATTCTCTTCTAAATTAAATAATACATCATAATAATTTTCTGTTTTAGTCCAAACTTTAACAGCAAAAACTAAACTACTTGAACCATGTTTACTTAACCTAATAGTAACAGGTTCATCTTTTAATATTAATTCTTCATTATCTATAACTTCTTTTATTACTTTTTTAACTTTATCTATTTTACTATTATAACCAACTTCAAACTCTAAATCTAATCTTCTTTTTGGGTTTGCTGTATAGTTAGTTATATTACTATTAGATAGTGTTCCATTAGGTAATTCAATATTCTTATTATCATATGTTGTTATTGTTGTGTAGAATATATTTATGTTTTTTACTTTTCCTTCTTTACCATTACTTTCTATATAATCTCCTTCTTTAAATGGTTTAAATAATAATATAATAATACCACCTGCTAGATTAGAAAGTCCTCCTTGAAGTGCTAAACCTATTGTTACTCCACAAGAACCTATTATAGTTATTAAAGATGTTGTTGGAAGTCCTACTATACTTGCTACTATTACTATTAATAATATTCTTAGTGATATGCTAATACCACTTATCATAAAACTTTTTACTGTAGGGTCTAATTTATCTATTTTATGATGTTTTCTTAGCCCTTTATCAAGTAACTTTATTAATTTTAATCCAACTATTAATACTATAAGAGCTATTAAGATATCAATACATAAGTAGAAACCTTTATTTAATAATTCTTCTAATTTTATCATTTTAATTTTATCTCACTTTCTTTATCTAAATATTCATTAATTAATGTGATAATGTCACTACAGAATCTTATTTCCAATTCTTTGTATTTTATTTCAGCCATAATATCTTTTTGGTCTAGTGCTTTTTTTGCTTTTCTTTCGAGTTCTCTTATGTTTAAGTTTAATCTATTTATATTAGAATTAATACCTTTTATAACTCCATCCAAGTCTTCATTAGTACTTGCTTCTTTTATATAAAACTTACATAAAGCATATGCTCTATATTTAGTTAATGCTTTTCTTATCATAATATCGTAGCTTGAAGTATTATTATTTTCATTCTTCTGTGCATTTCTTTTAAAAGATAAAGTTCTATAATATAATAATGCTTCTTTTTCCATACTTTCTACTTTTAATTTTAATTCATCAATATTCATTTTAATCACCACCTTTTATGATTGTATCATATTTTTTTGATTATGTGTTTAATTCTTTATAATTTTATATTTTAATAGTATAATAATATTTGGAGGATTGTTATATGAAATTGTTAGCTATATTAGCGTGTAAAGTTATTAATAAATTAAGTAAGATTACAGGTCATAATGGAAGTGTAATTGGTGGAAGGTTTGCTTTTAAAATAGATAAGAATATATTAAATAAAGTTACATTACCTAAGTATGTTATTGGTATTACTGGAAGTAGTGGTAAGAGTTCTAGTACTGAGCTTATGTATAATATTCTTACTCATAATGATTATAGTGTTATTTATAATAAAGAAGGAAGTAATACTATTAATGGAATTGCGTCTTTGATACTTAATAATTGTTCTTTAAGTGGAAAAGTTAATAAAGATGTTTTACTTATGGAACTTGATGAGCAGTATATGAAAAGTGTTTTTAAGTATTTTAAACCTACTCATTTAATGATTACAAATATTACCAGGGATCAGCCTCCTAGAAATGCTCATCCTCTTAATATATATAACGCTATTAAGAGTGCTATTCCAGATGAAGTTAAACTTATTATTAATGCTGATGATCCTTTTCTTAAAAGACTTACTATCAACTATAATGGTGAAGTTATAACTTATGGATTAAGTAAAAATGATTATTCATTTAAGAGTTCTATTAATAATATAGATGCTGCTTACTGCCCTATTTGTCATAGTAAACTTAAATATGATTATTATCATTATGGCCATATTGGTAAATATAAGTGTCCTAGTGGTGACTTTGAACGTGGTAAAGTGATGTATGAAGCTAAAGATATTGATATTGATAATAAGAGTATTAGTATTAATAAATATAAAGTTAAATTACCTTCTGATTTCTTATATGCTGCTTATTTTGTAACTGGATGTTTTGCATTGAGTCATGAACTTGGTATTAGTTATGATAATATATTAAAAGTTATAAATAGTGATATTAAAACTAAGAGATTAGAAATATATGATTTTGATAATAGAAAATGGCAGATGCTTGTAAGTAAAAATGAAAATAATCTTAGTTATAAGCAATCTCTTGATTATATAATGCATCAAAAAGAAAAAGATAAAACTATTATACTTGGATTTGATAATTCTAGTAGAAGATATAAAGAAAATGATATTTCTTGGATATGGGATATCAATTTCGAAGAACTTAATGATAAGAGTATTAATAAGATTATATTAATAGGTAGATTTGCTTATGATATGTATGCTCGTATGGAATATGCTAAAATTAATAAAAATAAATTAATTGTTGTAGAGGACTTAAAAGATTTAAGTGATGTGATTAAGAATAATACTAAGGGTAAGATATATTCTATGGTATGTTTTGATAAAGAGATTGAACTTAAGAGAATTATAAAGGAGGAAAATAATGATTAATGTTCTTCATTTATATTATGATATTCTTAATTTATATGGTGAAAATGGTAATGTTAGATGTATTAATAATAATTTAGAGTTATCTAATATTAAATGTAAAATTGATTTTAAGAGTATTCATGATAAGATTGATTTTAGTAAGTATGATATAGTTTACATTGGTAGTGGGGATGAAGAAGAGTTATTACTTTGTCTTGATGATTTAAAGAGATATAAAGATGATATTAAAGATTATATAGAAAAAGATAAGTGTTTGATTTTAACTGGTAATTCTATGTATATGTTTGGCAAGTATATTGATACTTTGGAGGGTAAAATAGATGGGCTTGGTGTGTTTGATTATTATACTAAATATATTAATAACCCTAAATATAAGAGTGCCTCTAATTATAGAGTGGCATGTGAGAGTATATCTAGTTTTCATGGAATTAATGAACTTATTATTGGATTTCAAAATAGATGTGGCACTGTAATGGATGTTAAAAAGCCTTTATTTAAAACTAGTAGTAGATGCTCTAATGATTTAGATACTGATGGTGAGGGATTTAGTTATAAGAATGTATATGCAACTATGAATATTGGTCCTTTATTAATACGTAACCCTTATTTTCTTGATTATATATTAAGTGATGTGTGCAAGAAGAAAGATTTAAAATATAAAGTACATAAAAATACTAGTGAGAAAATAGCTTATCATAAGTATTTAGAGCATTTTAAAAGAGAAAATTAATTCTCTTTTTTTGTGGCTATTTTTTCTCTATAGTGAACTATAGTTTCGATATTATTTTTAGAGTTTTCTAATATATCTTTATCTATATTTATTATATTTGGTTTTACAAGTAAACATATTGTTGAGCCTCCAAACTCAAAATATCCTTTCTCTTCTCCTTTTTTAAAGTTATAGTTTTCATGTAAATTATGTATTTTACCTACTATCATTGCCCCTATTTCTATATGAACTATATCATTATAGTTTTCTGTATGTAATATAGTATATTCTCTATCATTAGTTTTATAGAAATTATATTTATTTAATGATATCATTTGTACTGTATGAAGTACTCCGTTTATATGAATATTTTTTTCTTGCATACCATTATCTATATAACAATATCTATGATAATCAGTAGGTTCTAATCTAAATACAAGCATATAACCATTTATATATTCTTTCATTATATCTTTATTAACCAATGTATCTATAGTGTAATATGAATCTTTTATTTTAACAGTTAAATCTTTATTTATTTTATACACAGTTAGTTTAGAATCACATGGTGATATAAATATGTTTTTGCTTTTATTAAGTGGTCTATTTTCTTCTTTTATTTTTCTTATGAAAAAGTCATTAAATGAAGTATATTTTTTATTTTCATATTCCTTTATGTTAATATTATTCTTTTTTATAAATCTTTTTATTCTAATAGTAGATAATCTTGAGCTTAGATATAAACCTATTATTTTACTAAATGGTTTACTTATAAATAGTTTTAATATTATTCTTCCTAATAAAGTATTATATAAAAAACTAAGGAATGTATTTGATTGCTTAGTTATTATATTATTTGATTTTCTTTCTTTTATTATATATTTCATAGATATTTCATTATTAATATGATAGCTATTATTTCAATTAAACCTAGTAGTGTAAATAATAGTATTGTTTTAGTTCCTATTTTCTTTACTTTTATTTTACTTATAAATAGTATACCAACTGTTAATAAAATTACTGCATATATTACTTGAAAATAGTTTGGTATTAGTTTTTTAAATGTATATAAGAACGGGAATACTATTGCTGATGCTGTTACAGGCAAACCTGTGTAATATTTTACTGGTGTATTTGAGTCTCTATTAATTTCAAGAGTGTTAAACCAAGCTAGTCTTATTAGGGCAGCTAGTGGGAATAATATTAAAATTGGTACTCCCCATATGCTTCTTATTCCTATGTTATATCCTATCATTGAAGGTAAAACACCAAAGCATACTAAATCAGATAAACTATCTAGTTGACCTCCAAATAATCTTTCATCTTTAGTTCTCTTTTGTTTAGTTCTTGCTACTTTACCATCAAGACCATCACATAATCCTGAAAACATTAAACATATAACCCCAAAAAATACATTTCCATTAAAAGCACATATTATACCAGTTACTCCGGATAAAAATCCTAAATATGTTAACCAAACTGTATAATCAAAAAATCCTATCATATAAATCTCCTACTCACATAACAATTATACATTAATATATTTAAAATGTAAATTATTTGTTACATGCATAAAAAAATGTAAACTTTATGTTTCGTTTACATTTTACTTGGTATTTCTATTGCTAAGATATTTAATAAGTTATAACCTACATTATATACTAGTTTTAGAAGCGCTATTCTACTTTCTTGCACTTCTTTATTAGTTTCGTTTACTATATTGCACTCATTATAGAACTTATTAAATAGTGAACATAATTCAAATAAGAAATCACATATATAACCAGTTGCTTTTTCATTATATGAAGATGTTATCATTTTTGGAAGTTCTAATAGTTTTAAATATATATCTTTTTCTGTAGTACTATAAATACCATTTATATTATATTTGCTTGTATCAAGTTTACTTAGAATTGAATTAATTCTTACCATTGTATATAGAATATATGGTCCTGTTTTACCTTCGAATGAACAGAACTTTTCTATATCAAATATGTAGTCTGTTGTTCTATATGGTAATAAATCTGCATATTTAACTGTAGCTACTGTTAGGATGTCTAATATTTTTTCTTTTTCTTCTTCACTTGTTTCTTTAGTTAATCTTTTACTTAATTCTTCTTTTACTAGTTTTAATAATTCATCAAGTGGTAATACTCCACCATCTCTTGTTTTATATGGCTTTCCATCTTTACCATTTATTGTTCCAAAGCCATAGTGAGCAAGTTTACATTCTTCTTTTACTAACTTTGATTTATAAGATGCTCTAAATACTTGTTCAAAATATAATGATTGACGTGCATCTACTACGTACCATATTTCATCTGGGTCATACACTTTTACACGCTCATAGATAGTTGCTAAATCACGAGTTGCATATATTGTTGAGCCATCATTTTTAATTACTATTAGTGGTGGCATTTCAACTTTATCATCTTCTTTAGCTATATCAATTACTTTTGCTCCGTTTGATTCATACATGTAAGGCGCTAATACTTTTAATGTATCATCTACATATTTAAGGCTACTTAATTCACCATTCCATAGTTCAAAGTTACAGTTTAGATAATCATATGAAAATTTGATTGCTTCTTTAGATACTTCTACTATGTCTTTCCACATACTAAAGTATGGTTCTTTTCCTTCATCTACTAAGGCTGTTACACGCCTTACTTCCTCCATTCTCTCTTCATTAGATTTTGCATCTATATTGGCTGCTGGATAGTATTCTGCTAATTGTTCTTTAGTGATTTCAAGTTTTGGATATTCTCCTTTGTAATTTTCATCGAAGTAAACTAACTCTGGGTTTCTCTTTTTAATCTCAGTTATAATCATTCCTGATTGTCTTCCAAGATCTCCTAGATGTACATCACCTATTGTTTCATTTCCTAAAGCTTTAGCTAGTCTTTTTAATGCTTCACCGATATTTGCACTTCTCATGTGTCCTACATGTAATGCTTTTGCTGCGTTTGCTCCTCCATAGTCTATGATTATTTTCTTTTTATCGTTTTTATCAAGCATTTTATCGAAGTCATTAATACGAGGATTAAAGTAATCCATTAAATATTTATCATTTATTTTTAGATTGATAAAACCTGGACCTGCTATATTAACATCATAAAATCTATCATCTAGGTGACTCACTATAGATTCTGCTATTTCCCTTGGATTTTTTCCATATTTTTTAGCAAGAGACATACAGATATTTAACTGGTAATCTCCTAAATCTTTTCTAGATGATGGAACTAAAACAACTTCAGTTTCATATCCTAATTCTTTTAATACGTTTTCTAAATACTTCTCTGTTTCTTTTATAAAAGTCATCAGTATCACTCCTTTATGTCAATAATTATAGCATATAACTAAACCTTAGTCTATAATTATAATGTTGTTTCATAACTCTTTATTATTATATCTAAAGCATAATTTAAATCATGTTCATTACAAATATCCATTCTTTGATCAACAGACCATTTATATGTATCTGGTACCTTTTCAAGTTTATGTTCTAAATCATTATAGTTTGCTTTTAAAATATATAATACTAATTTATTTTTATATACATGTATTTCTGCAAAGTTTCTAGTAGTTCTATAAGCTATATATAAAGCTGGATATCTTACTTCTATTACATCACTTATTCCTAGTATTTGTTCATTTAATTCTTTTAATAATGATTTAATATTATCATTTTCTTTATTTAAATGATATTCAAAGTCATATTCTTTTCTAATATATTTTTCATCATTAATTTTTATTTTTTTATCGTTATTTGAAATTGTTTTTTTATTTGAATTAAAATTAATATTTTCTAAATATAATTCTTCTGATTTATAGTAAATATATTTGTATAGATAGATATCATACCCTATTTGATTAATAGCGTATTTATCATATTTATTATAGTCTCTTGCTACTATTTATTGCTTTAGGGTTATCCCATTTTATATGTATGTCATTTTCAAGTCTATTTCTTCCATTTTCTCTCCTTTATTTTAAGTATATCATTTGTTATACGTTTTTTCTATTTTAATTTTTTATAGAGTCTATTTAATTATTATTTCTTCACCATCATTAGGAATTATAACATTTTTAATATTTAATTCTTTTAATAAATCTCTTGTAGTATCTTCTAGGTGGCTTACTATAAATGTACAAGTAGCATACTTTTTGGCTAAATATTTTATATTATCTATTCCCATATGCTTTTTGTTTCCTTGATTTAACATACAATCACAAAATAAATAGTTACATTTTTTAGCCATAGTTTCTACATTTTCACATAGTGCTGTATCACCGGTAAATCCAATATATTTTTCGCTATCATTAAATATGTAGCCATATGCAGGTTTCATTCTTCCGTGATCAACAAGTAATTTATTAACTTTGTATGAGTTTATCATAAAACTATTATTAAAATTGTATTCTAAATTTGTTTCTTTACTTGCTTCTTTAAATGAATTTGGAAATGCTAAGATTCCTAGTCTTCTAATTTTTAATTTACCTTCTTTTGAGCAATAAATATTAACTTTTTTATTTTCGCTTTTAGATTTGTTTAGTATGTAAAATGGTAAATCAAAATAATGATCTCCATGAAAATGAGTTAATAAAACTTTATTTATTTTACTTGGTTTAATATTTTCTCTATATAAATATTTACATGCTCCGTTTGGAAAATCTACCATTATATCTTCATCAATAAGATAACATGCACTATTATATTTTGTCCACATACTTCCTGAACCTATTACTTTTATTTTCATTTTCATTCCATCCTTTGTACTCTAATGCTTTTTATATTAAGTTATTCTTACAAATATATTTTACATTATTTTTAATGATACGGCAATTGTTCATTTCTTCATCAATATAAAATATTGGTTCTATTTTATCAAATGATTTCATCTTAACATCTTCTCTTTTCTATTAGAATTATATCATATTTGGCACCATAAATGGCACCATAAATACAATGGTAAACTTAAAAATACGTTTATTCAATTTTTCGATAGCCTCATTTACATTTCCTTCCTATACTTTATAAATATAGTTATTTATTTCAGAGTTATTATGCATTACATATTATTTAACTTCAATACAAAAGATTGAAATAGTGTTATCTCAATCTTTTAGTAATTACTTATTATTGATTGCTGCCTGTACCACAGTTTAGTTCGGAATGCTTTAATATTTTTTCAACGAATTGACTTAATGGTTTTTCTTTTAAATTTTTTGCAGAAAAATAGGGCTCTATCCTAAAATAGACCCCTTACAAAAATGATTTAACATTTTTTCCTTGCATAGATAATATATCACAAATATTTTTCTATGTCAAACTATTGCTCCGAATTTTCTTTATAATTTTTCTCAATAATTTTATCAAAATAATTATATATGGATTTCAATAGTCCATTATTATTATAG
>CAKOHK010000012.1 GCA_934085595.1 uncultured Bacilli bacterium | reverse complement strand
ATAAGAAGGTATATCAAGATGAGTATAAGAAAAAATGTAATATATTATATAAAGAAAAACATTTTTATAGTTTTAGTATTGATAAGTTTATGTCCAATACTAGCATTAAGTTATGCAAAGTTTACTATAAATAGTGAAAGTTATAGAAGTAATGAAATGTATATTTCAGAACTTTTGTATTCAATTAAAATAGATAATGAAAATACTTATATATTAGATGTTGAACCAGGAGAAACAGAACATACAATAGAAATAACAAGCTTATCTGGGATAAGCACTAACTATAAACTAGCTTACTTAAATAATGATAATTTAAAAGTTAGATACGCAAGTGACTACATGGAAGCATCATTTGGTGGCATTATAATGACAAGAACTATATCATTAACCATAAAAAATACAAGTAATGAAAAGCAAACTCTATCTCTTATGGTATTTGGAGGATACTCTTTCAATGATATAGATGAAGTTAAAGTACTTGATACATATACGGAAATAGATACAAATTATTTACATTATGATTATGAAACTACTGCATTATATGTAGACAACACAAGAGTAGATAAACTTGATAGTACTAAAAAGTATAGTCTTGTTAGTTATACTTGCAGTGATAATGCAAAAATATCATACGATACTAAAACTAATGACCTAACTATTAATACATATAATCAAACAAAATGTAGTTTATATTTTGAAGAATACGCATTAAAAAACTTATGCAAAGATAAGACTTTAGCATCATGCTTAAAAGACAATTATGAACTTGTTGGTATAACTAAGATATCACAAGCAGCAACAGGAAATCAAAATTATGCTACAACCGAATATAGGTATCAAGGCAAAACACCAAATAACTATATAACATTCAATAAAGAAGATGATGTATGGAGAATAATAGGAATATTTGAGACGCAAACTTTAAATGATAGCGGATATACAAAAGAATATAAAGTAAAAATAGTAAGAGATGCGATAGGAAGGGCTGCATGGGATTATAAAACATCGTCGGGTTATAATAATGACTGGACAACATCAACTTTAATGAATTTGCTAAATAACGGGCCATATTATAATAGAACTTCCGGCTATACGAAACTGATTTGTTCAACTGGATACGAAACTACAGTAAGCGAAACAGCGGTATGCGATTATTCAAGTAATGGTTTAACAAATGAAGCAAAAAATCAGATAAGCAGTACAAAATGGTACTTAGGAAATGTAGTGTGGACGGATAGAGTTGGATATGGAACTACAAAAGAAATATATACTCAAGAAAGAAGTACAAGTGTATATAGTGGAAATAGTCAAACATGGAATGGAAAAGTAGCATTAATATATCCAAGTGACTATATGTATGCAAGTAGTGCATGCTATAACGATTCTGCAAAAATAGCATTTGATTATAATTCGTGTGAATGGAATGCTAAATGTGATACTGATTATAGAAGTGAAACTTGTAAGAACACCAATTGGTTACTCGATACAAATAATTTTTTTTGGACGATGTCATCAAGTTCTGCCAGTTTGACTGAAGCAATGTTTGTAAGTGAGGCTGGTGATGTGACAATGGGAGCAGTTACTTTTATTACTGCTGGTTTACGTCCTTCTTTATACCTAAGCTCTGACGTAACTTATATCTCTGGCTTAGGCACATTATCAGATCCATTTGTAATAAATTAACTAATATAACCTAGTTCATACTAGGTTTTTATTTTTTTACAATAATGTTATTGAATAAAGAAATTAAAAATGATACAATTTATATATGATAGGAGGATATGGAAAATGGATAATCCAATTAATGTAAAAAGCGAAATTAAAAAGCTTAAAAAGGTTCTAGTTCATAGACCAGGAAGAGAATTACTTAATTTAACTCCAGATAGCTTACAAAGATTATTATTTGATGATATTCCATACTTACCAATAGCTCAGCAAGAGCATGATGAGTTTGTAAGAATACTTAAAGATAATGGAGTAGAGGTAGTATATTTAGAAGACTTAATGAGTGAAGTTCTTGATTTATACCCTGAAGTTAAAGAAAAGTTTATTCAAGAGTTTATATATGAAGCAGGTATTAGAACACCTAAATATAGAAGTCTTGTTTATGAATACTTAAAAAGCATAGAAAATAATAGAATGCTTGTACTTAAAACTATGGAAGGAATAGTTAATAATGATTTAATTAAAGCAAGAGCTAAAAAAGGAAAGAGTCTTGTAGATAGTGTTAGTGATGATACTACATTTATTGTAGATCCAATGCCTAACTTATACTTTACTCGTGACCCATTTGCTTCAATTGGAAATGGAGTTAGCTTAAATAGAATGTATTCTGTTACAAGAAATAGAGAAACTATATATGCAGAATATATATTTGAATATCATCCAGATTACAAAGATAATGTTGCTAAATACTATGATAGATACAGCGAGTTCCATGTTGAAGGTGGAGATATTCTTAACCTAAATGATAAAATACTAGCTGTAGGTTTATCACAAAGAACACAAGCAGGAGCAATAGAAAGACTTGCTAAAAATATATTTGCAGATGCATCTTCAAAAATAGAAACAGTTCTTGCATTTGTTATTCCAAACTGTAGAGCATTCATGCATTTAGATACAGTATTTACACAAGTAGATTATGATAAGTTCACATACCATCCAGGTATTATGAATACACTACAAGTATTTGAAATTACTGATGATAATGAAGGTGGAATAAATGTTAAAGAGAAAAATGCATCACTAAAACATATACTTGAAGAATACCTAGGAAGAGAAATCACTTTAATACCATGTGGTGGAGGAGATGAAATAGTTGCTGCCCGTGAACAATGGAATGATGGAAGTAATACTTTATGTATAGCACCAGGTGTTGTTATTGTTTATGATAGAAATAATGTAACTAACGAAGTTTTAAGAAATTATGGACTTAAAGTACTAGAAATGCATAGTGCAGAATTATCAAGGGGTAGAGGTGGACCTAGATGTATGAGTATGCCTCTTGTACGTGAGGACTAATATGAGTAATATCGTAGTTGCTTTAGGAGGAAATGCATTAGGTAAAACTCCAAGTGAGCAATTAAACTTAGTAAAAAATACAGCTAAAAGCTTAGTAGACCTAATACAGAGTGGTAACAATATAGTTATCACTCATGGTAATGGTCCACAAGTTGGTATTATTAATTTAGCATTCGATATAGCTTCAAGTAAAGATGAAGGTGTTCCATCAATGCCATTTGCAGAATGTGGAGCAATGAGTCAAGGATATATAGGATATCATTTGCAGCAAGCTATATACGAAGAATTAAAGAAAAGAAATATTAAGAAAAATGTAGCTACTGTAATAACACAAGTTTTAGTAGATAAAAATGATGAAGCATTTAATAATCCTACTAAACCAATAGGTATGTTTTATACAGAAAGCGAAGCTAAAAAATTACATGAAGAAAACGGACAAACATATGTAAATGACTCTCAAAGAGGTTTTAGGAGAGTAGTACCATCTCCAAAACCTATTAAAATAATAGAACTTGACTTAATTAAAGACCTGTTAAGCCAAGGCAATATTGTTATAGTTGGAGGAGGTGGAGGAATACCTGTTATAGAAGAAGAAGGCTCATTAAAAGGAGTAGATGCTGTTATTGATAAAGATAGAACTAGTTCATTACTTGCAAAAGAAATAGATGCAGATAAACTATTAATTCTAACTGCAGTTGATAAAGTATCACTAAACTATAACAAAGAAAATCAAATAGATTTAGACGTTATAAAATATGATGAAGCTCTAAAGTACATAGAAGAAGGACAGTTTGCTAAAGGTAGTATGCTTCCTAAAGTATTATCTATTTTAGAGTTTATAAAAGATGATAACGATAAAGTTGGTATTATTTCTTCACTTGATAGTGCTATATTAGCACTTAATAATAAAAATGGTACTAGAATAATTAAATAGGAGGAATATATGGCTAAAAAGAAGAAAAAAGGCTTTTTATCTGCGTTTGTTATCATATATATTATCTTAATATTACTTGCTTGTGCTACTTTATTACTTCCAAGTGCAACATTTGGTGGTGAAGCAGGAGATATTATAGTAAATGGTTCTGGCGTAGTTAAAGCAAAAATATCAGATGTGTTACTTGCGCCAATGCATGGCTTTGAAGATGCAGCTGATGTATGTATATTTGTATTAGTTCTTGGTGGATTCCTTGCTGTAATCCAAAAGACTGGTGCACTAGAAAATGGAATTAAGGTCTTAGTTAAAAAAATGAAAGGAAGAGAACTTGCATTAATACCAATATTGATGATTCTATTCTCTATAGGTGGAACAACTTATGGTATGATGGAAGAAACAGTTGGTTTCTATGCATTACTTGCATTTACTATGGTAGCAGCAGGTATGGATACTATAGTTGCAAGTGCAACAGTACTACTTGGAGCAGGTAGTGGTGTTCTTGGTTCAACAATAAATCCTTTCGCAACAGGTGCTGCAGTAGCTGCATTACCAGAAGGCATTACTGCTAACCAAGGAATATTAATACTAATAGGGGTATTCTTATGGATATCTACATTAGCAATTTCTATTTACTTTGTTATGAGTTATGCCAAAAAAGTTAAAGAAGATAAAGGTTCAACATTCTTATCACTTCAAGAACAAAAGAAAATGGAAAAGTTCGAAGAGAAAGATAATGAGAAAAATGAAGTTGTCCTTACAGGAAGACAAAAAGTTACATTATGGTTATTCTTATTAACATTTGTAGTAATGATAATAGGATTCATACCATGGGGTGAGTTTAATATCACACTATTTGATAAGTTCACAGGATGGCTTACTGGAGCATCACTTGGTAATTGGTGGTTCTATGAAGCAGCTGCTTGGTTCTTATTAATGGGAATTATAATAGGTATTATAAATAGATTTAGTGCTAATGAAATAATAGATGCTATTATTGATGGAGCAAAAGATATCTTATCAGTAGTTCTTATTATAGCAGTAGCTCGTGGTGCTAGCGTACTTATGAGATCAACATATCTTGATAATTATATTATCTATAATGCCGCAGAATGGTTAAAAGGAACACCAGAGTGGTTATTTACTCCATGTAATTATATCTTACATGTATTCTTATCAGTATTAGTTCCATCAAGTTCAGGACTAGCAAGCTTATCTACACCAATCATGGCTCCACTTGCATATCAACTTGGATATAATGTAGAAGTAGTAATAATGACATTTGTTGCTGCAAACGGACTTGTTAATCTATTCACACCAACATGTGGTGCTATAATGGGTGGACTAACACTTGCCAAAGTAAACTATACTACATGGTTAAAATGGGCATTCAAAGTAATAGTATGTATAGCTATAATGAATATAGTTTTACTAACTATGGCAGCAGTTATATTCTAAAACAAAAAATAAAAGCGTTCATGAAAATGTTCGCTTTTTCTATTGTATAAAAAGGTAAAATAAAAGTTCAAAAAATATTTGAACTTTTTTATTTTGTTTGCTTGCAACGGAAACTAATGTTTGATATAATGCTTAAGGAATACTTAATAGTTGGGTGTCATCAAACTTATTACATTAAAGTAAAGAGGGAGGTGATGTAATGAATAAGAAAGATATATTAATTACAGTCTTATTAATCATTATAGTTCTTCTTATAATATTGCTTTTTATAGTAATATTAAGTTAATAGAAAACCACCTAACTCAGCGATGAATTAGGTGATTACCAAAAAAATATATGGTGACACTCAACATGAGAATATTAAGTGTTCCTTTTTTATTGTATGAAGTTTCCTTCACATGTATACATGATATCATAAAAGAAAAAATATTTCAAGCCCTTGACATAGAGACGAAGTGTTAGCCAAAAATTAAGAAGCAATCATGGAATGTAATAAGTACAAATAATAAATATGCTAGATAAAACATCTTTTTTTATAAACACTTAATATTACCTTGATATTTTTAAGTTTATATGTTATCATTTACTTATTAAAGCGATGATGAGTGCTTGGAAACACTCTAGGCTATATAAAAATAAGAGATTCTTCTAGAATAAGTAAGGTGGAACCGTCCTAATTTTGGACCCTTACATATTTTGGAAGATTTTGTTTTTTAGGGAGGTTTTGATGAAAGTTAGTGGAAAAAGACATCTAGATAAAAATACTTATGTAGTTATAATTGAAAATGGAGATGTAATTAAAGCATATAATGTTTCTAAATTATCAAAAGATAGTTTATTATTTAAAGAGAATAATAAATTAAGGTACGATAAAAGCTTTACAAATGGATTAAAACATTTGAGTGATGAAGAAATATCTGATGCAATTACTGATAAGTTTTTAGGTGAAAACAACATAACAGAAGTAACATATTCATTTGATGAGATGGATACATCTATATTATCTTGTGGTAACTCATCTAGAAAATATGTATCATTTAATGGATTTAGAGGACATACACTTGAGAGTATTTGGAATAAATATAATATAGATAGATACAAAAATGTATTCTCAATTAATGTAAAAAGAATAGAACTATACAAAGCAGAAGGCATGTCATCATATGAGATATGTGAAGACACTGCTATTATTAATATAGGATTTAAAGATGGAAGAATACTTGATAATGAAATTGCTTTTTTAACTGAACTTTTAAATGATACATTCACAGAAAAAAGACCATATACAGAAACTAAAGACTATGAATTAGAAAGTTATCCATTCAAAGCATATATAAATGGAGAAGATAGTATAGTTAGGTTTGTATGTTCTACGAGTGTAGTAGAAATATGTAACACATCTAAAGAAGTATTAGTTTTTGAAGATGATTTAATTAGATACTGCATAAGAATTATGAATGAAAGACACGAAAAAATGAAAAATAGTGATATGAAATATCAATTAAAAATGGAGGGATTTTAATGACTAATTTAAATATGGAAGAACTTACAAATTATTGTAAGAATTATGGTTTTATATACCAAGGAAGTGAAATTTATGGAGGTTTATCTAATACTTGGGATTTTGGCCCTTTAGGAGTTTTACTTAAAAATAATATTAAAAACGCATGGAGAAAAAGATTTATTCAAGAAGATGTTAATAATGTAGAACTTGATAGTGCTATACTTATGAATCCTCGTGTTTGGGAGGCAAGTGGACACTTAAAAACATTTAGTGATCCATTAATAGACTGTAAGCATTGTAAAACTAGACATAGAGCAGATAAATTACTTGAAGATGCTGGTATTAGTGGTGCTGATGGTATGAGCCATGAAGACATGATTAAATGTATTAGAGAAAATAATATAGTATGTCCAAACTGTGGTAAATGTGATTTTACAGATATAAGAGAGTTTAATTTAATGTTTAAGACTTTCCAAGGTGTTACAGAAGATGCTAAAAGTACAATATATTTAAGACCAGAAACAGCACAAGGTATTTTTGTAAACTTTAAAAATATAGAAAGAAGTATGCGTCTTAAACTACCATTTGGAGTAGGTCAAGTAGGTAAGAGCTTCAGAAATGAAATTACACCAGGTAACTTTATATTTAGAGTAAGAGAGTTTGAACAAATGGAACTTGAGTTCTTCTGTAAACCAGGTACAGAGCTTGACTGGTTTAAATATTATAAAGAAACATGTAAAAAGTTCTTGCTTGATTTAGGCATTAAAGAAGATAATTTAAGATTCCGTGATCATGAAAAAGAAGAATTAAGTTTTTATAGTAATGCTACTACTGATATAGAGTTTAAATATCCATTTGGATTTGGAGAATTATGGGGAATCGCATCACGTACTAACTATGATTTAAATGCTCATATGAAACATTCAGGTGAAAGTTTAGAATACTTAGATCCAGAAACTAATGAAAAATATATTCCTTATGTAATAGAACCATCTTTAGGTGTAGAAAGATTATTCCTAGCAATATTAACTAATGCATATACATTAGAAAAACTAGAAAATGAAGAAAGACTAGTTCTTAAATTAAACCCATCACTAGCACCTATTAAAGCATGCATTTTACCACTAGTAAAAAAATATCATAACGAAAAAGCAACAGAAATATATAAAGAATTATCTAAATATTTCTCATGTAGTTATGATGAAAGTGGAAGTATTGGAAAAAGATATAGAAGAAACGACGCTATCGGAACACCATTCTCTATAACAATAGATGATGAAACTATAAATAATAATACTGTTACTATAAGAGATAGAGATACTATGCAGCAGATAACTCTAAATGTAGATGAAATAAAAGATTATATTACTAAAAGAATACAGTTTTAATTAACTAGTGTTCTTTTTTTATATATAAAATAGTATTATTTAATATGAGAAAGAAAATATTTATATATCCAGTTATTTTAGCTATAATAGGAATTATATCTATATATTCTAGTAGTTATATATGGAGTTCTTATAAATATAATACACCTTATAAGTATATAATAAATCAAGTTATATTTTTTATAATAAGTTTATTTGCATGTTTTATTACTTCCAAAATAGATTATAAAAAATACTATAAATATTCTAATAAGTTTCTATTAATATGTTTTATATTACTTATTTTAGTACTTATTCCTGGAATAGGTAATGTTCGTAATGGTAGTAGGAGTTGGTTTTCTATAATGGGCTTTGGTTTTCAGCCAAGTGAACTTACTAAAATAGCTCTTATCATTTTTACATCTAAATATTTATCTAATAATGATAGTATTAAAAAGCATACTAAGTCTTTTATGTTGCCTATATTACTTATAATAATTATATTTTTCGCTGTTATATTACTTGAACCTGATTTTGGTAGTGGTATGGTTATAGTATGTTCTTTAATTGGACTTATCTTTATTTCTGGTTGTGATTTTTCTATATTTATTAAACTTGGAATATTAGGTATTATTGGCATTATAGTTCTTATCCTAATAGCGCCTTATAGACTTGATAGAATTACATCTTTTATAAATCCATGGTCTGATCCACTTGGCAGTGGATTTCAAATGATACAAAGTTTATATGCAATTGGTCCAGGTGGACTTCTTGGATATGGTCTTTTTAATTCAAGGCAAAAACATTTTTATCTTCCAGAACCACAAACAGATTTTATATTTTCAGTTATACTCGAAGAGTTTGGATTTATTGGTGGTCTTGTTATAGTTACACTTTATATTTTATTTTTCTATAATGTATTTAAAAGTGCTATTAAAACAAAAGATCTATTTGGTAAGTATTTAATATTTGGCTTAGGCTTTTCTTTATTATTTCAAACATCATTAAATATGGGGGTAGTTACAGGACTTTTGCCCATAACTGGAGTCACTTTACCTTTCATAAGTTATGGTGGTTCTAGCTTACTTATTAGTATGATATCTATTGGAATAATACTTAATGTAAGTAAAGAAAAGTAATTTTTTATACAAAGGAAGTCAATCGTTTTCGTTTGCAAAACTTTTGAAGAAAAAAAATGATAAATTATAGCTGAAAAGTATATGCTTTTCTTTTTTTCTAGTTTAACTGATTTTTATTGTGTTTAAAGCCTTTTTTCTTTACAAACATGTGCTTTTATGATATAATATACACCTGATAGAAAAAGGGGGATTAAAATGAATTATGGACAATCATATCAAGTAAAATCACAAGAAAACTTAAGTGATGATATGGCACTTATAGCATTAGAAAATAGTTTAAACAGATTAGCAAAAAGTAATTTAGTGGCGCAAAATAAAGCAAACAAAATTATAAGAGAAAATGAAAAATATAGTGAGTTATTATTAAAACTTAAAAAAAGTAAAAAAGAATTATACAAAAAAGTAGTTTCTTTAGTAGTTTCTATAGCAGCCACTGGAGCAATATTGACAGGTGGTGTGGTATTACCATACAAAATAGCATCTAGCAAACCTGGAGCATATACTGAAACCAAAACTTATAGTATGGTAGAACCAGTACAAACAGAAGAAGGATATAATAAAAATTATACTGAAGATAAAGATTATCTAAAGGTATATGGAACATTTGATGAAACGGGTACAAGATTAATTACAACATACGATGTAACAAGTTACAATCTTGATGGACCATCAGATGCTATGTCACTAGACATTTCAAATATAAAACCGATTGATATAGTTATGGATGAAAAAAGTGATGAATCAAAACCAGAAGAAACTAGGGAATATATTAAAGAAAAATATGAAAGTGCACTAAGTGGGACAGATAGATTATGGCTTCCTTTTATTTATACAGCCGAATTGGGCATACTTGTTTCTTCACCATTTATAAGTGGTTTTATAGAAGATAACTCTAAAAATAAAAAAACTAAAAAGAAAAGAATAAAAGGTGTTTTTTCTCACATATCAGATGTTAAAGCAAAACTAAAAGAATGTGAAGGTATTTCAAAAGAAGCAGATGAAGTAATAAAGGAAATGCTAGAAGATATAGATGTCACTATAAGTTATCTAGAAGGAAATAAATTATATAAAGAAAGATTTATAGAATTATTTAATAAGTATTCTTATCTATATAGTGATTTAACTACAGTGTATGAAAAATATAGAAAAGCAAATGATAGTGTAGAAAATGATACAACTTTAACATTAATAAAAGAAATAAAATCAAGTTTAAATTAAAAAAAGGGGGATAACTATGAATTATGGAAAAAAATATGAGTTAAAATCACAAGAAAAATCAAATAATAATACATCAGTACAAGCAATAGAAAATAGTTTAGAAATATTAAAGAAAAATAGTAGTCTAGTAGATGAAAAAACAAAAGAAATTGTGAAACTTAATAGTGAATATTTATCAGCGCAATTAAATCAAAAAAGAATTAGAAAGGTTTTACGTAAAAAAATAGCTGCAGCAGTAATGTCAATATCAGCTTGCGTAACAATTTTAGCCGGAGCTATAACATTGCCATTAGTTCATGTTAGTAATGAGCCAGGGGCGTATACAGAAAGAAAGATTTATACTCAATCTGAACCAGTACAAACAGTGGTAGACTATAACGATGATTACATAGAGGATAAAAATTATATAAAAGTATATGATTCATTTGATGAAACTGGTACAAGAACAATTAAAACTTATGATGTTACAGATTATAAGTTTGAAAGTCCATCCGATGCCTTAGCATTTGATACATCAACTTTAGAACCAATTGATATAGTGATAGATGAAAAAACTGAAGAGTCAAAACCAGATGATTTAAAAGAATATATTAAAGAAAAACTTAAAGATAAAGCTATTGCAAAAATGGCGGCAGGTTATTATATTGTTTTGATGATACCTATAAGTGTTTTATTCGCTTTCATGGTAGCGGCAGATTTTGAATCACCACAATGGAGTTTTATAGATGACCCAGAAGAACAAAAGAAGAAACGTGAAGAATATGAAAACAGCTTTAAAGGTATATTCGGTCATCTAGAAATTGCTAAAGATAAACTAAAAGAATATAAAGAAGCTACAAGCGAAAAAGAAAAAATAGAAGAAGAAATAAAAAGAAATGTAGATATAGCTATAAAATATATAGAAGCAAATGAAGTATATAAAGAAAGATTTATAGAATTATTTAATAAGTATTCTTATTTATATAGTGATCCCTCAAGTATATATGAAAAGTTTGAAGAAACAAGTGATAATATTAAAGATGATGTAACTTTATCATTAATAAAAGAAATAAAATCAAGCTTAAATTAAGGAGAAATATAATGTACGCATTTAAAGAACAAGAAACTACAGATAATATAGATTTATTATCACAAATGTTAGACATAGTAGACAAAACAACTGTAGAACTAACTAAATATTTAGAAGGCTATCAAGATGATATAAAATCAATTAACGATAATAACAAATGGAAGAAAAAAAATGAGAATCAAGCAGTTAGAAAATTAATGAGTACAATCTTAGCATTAAGTTTAATATATGTTCCAGTGGGTGCTCATAAATTTATAAATCGTGTGAGCGTTGGAAAAGAATCGTATCAAGTCAAAATTACCACATATGAAAAAGATAAAACACCAAAGGTTGTAAATACAAGTAAATATTTGAGCGATAATCCAGAAGATAAAGTATATATTGTTGAAACTATTCCAAGTAACGACTTTAATTATGATTTAGTAATGACTTATGATGCCACAAATGAAAAATGTGATAAAGTAGAAGATTATTATAATTTAGATTTATCAAGTCTTCCGCTAGTAAGCAAAGAAAATGTAACAGAAATAAGAGAAAATAAAGAATCAAAAAGAGTTATATTAGAGAAAGTTGATTTTAATAGTATAGATAACGAAACACAAAGCGGCTTATTAATTGTATTTTATATATTTTATACAGTATTAGTTGTTATATTAGAATCAGTAAGTTTATGTTGTAATAATATATCATTTATAATAGGCTATATAAAACAATTGCTTGAAGATATTAGCAAAATAAAAGATGAAGATGATGCTAAAGAGCTTGAAAAGAAAGCAAATCAAACAAAAGAAATAATAATGCAAGTATTAAGATCTGATAAAAGACTACTTGAAAAGTTTAATGAAGAATATGAAAAAAATATGTGTTTAATGAGTGATCCTGCTGAATTATTAAACAAATATTATGAACTTAAAAATAAAATATCAGAAGCAGAATATAAATTTGAAATGATTAAAAAACAAAAATAAGGCAAAATAAATGAGAAAAAATTGCTTTTAAAGGAAAAACATAATCTTACAATGAGTAAGTAATGTGATTGGTTATACATAAGGAGGATAGTATGTACGCATTCAAAGAAAAAGAAAGCACAAATAATATAGATTTGTTATCACAAACACTAGAATTGGTAGATAAAACAACTCTAGAACTAGAGAAATATTTAGAAAGTTATCAAGCTGATATGTCAAAAGTAAATGATGACAAGGAAAGAAGAAACAGTTATAAACATGATGCTTTCAAACAAATAATAGCAATAGTTGCTACTCTTGGTTTAATTGCAAGTTTACCAGTAGGTGCTCATAAACTCGCTAAAAAATTAGGAGAAGGAAAAGAAAAAGTAACAATAGATGTAACAACATATGAAAAAGGTGAAAATCCACAGGTTAGTCAAACAAAAAAGTACTTAAGCGATAATCCAGAAGATAAAGTATATATTGTTGAAACTATTCCAAATGATGATTTTAATTATGATTTAGTATTAACATATGACGCCACTAATGAAGAAACTACAAAGGTGGAAGATTATTATAATTTAGACTTATCATCACTACCATTAATAGAACAAACAAACGTGACAAGTAAAAGAGAAAATAAAGCTTCTAAAAAAATAGTTATTGAAAAAGTAAATGAAGATGATGTGACAAACGATATAAAATTCACAGTACTTTTTGGGTTTTATCTTGTATATATAGTTGGTACGCTTGGACTTGAATGTGTATACTATGACTTTTACGAATATACTTTTATACTACATAAAGTAGAAGAATTAATTGATGATATTAAAACGATTAATTCTAGTAAAAATGTAAAAGAACTTGAAAAGAAAGCAAATAAAATTAAAGAAATAGTTTTAAAAATATTAAGTTCAGATAAAAGATTGTTAGATAAGTTTGAAAAAGAGTTTGAAAATAATAAAGATTTATTAAGTGATCCAACTGAATTATTAAGTAAGTACTGTGAACTTAAAAGTAAAATAGCTGAGGCTGAATATAAGCTTAAAATAAGTAAGTGATTATAAAAAAAGGAAGGAAGAATTATGAATGATTTTCAATATGAAAACATTAAAAAGCAAAAGTCATTTGCAAATCCACTTACACATGGAGAATTTGATGAAAAAGTATTTGAACAAATATTAAGTGATTTGAACGATTGCTATTTAGTTTTACGTGACAAAACATCTGATTACAATTACGATTTAGAAGTGTTAAATAATACAAAAGCATCAAAAGCAAAGAATAGATCTAAAATTGAATTAAATCTAATGGCAATAGCCTTATCTTTATCATTAATGATAGGTATTCCAGTATATGGCACAATCAAAATAAATGATATAAGAAAGAAAAACACAACAGTACCACAAACAACATATACTTACGAAGCAGGTAAACTTCCAGAAATAACTAAAGAAAGAGTGAGAATGGAAGATGCTGAAGAAAAGAAATATATAGTTCTTGTAGAACCATATAACGAATTAAATTATAGAAACATAACTACATATGATATTTCAGACATAGATATGCCATCAGCACTAGATTACTATAATTTAGATTTAAGCAAAATAGAAAATAAAACAGAATCAATAGAATATAAAGAAGATTATAGTGATATTGGAAGCAGTGAAGAAACAAGAAGATTAATTATTAAAAATATAGATTTTAATGATGAACAAAAACCAGGTTATATTTCGGTTTTACTATTTTACATCGCCTATATTATATTAAGAATATCAATTGATGGCGCATGTGGATATTATAGTGAAAAGTTTACATTTTTCCCAATCATAACAGATATGGTAAAAAAATTAAAAAAAAGAATAAATGAGTTAAACAAAATAAAAGATAATGAAAAAGAACTTAAAATAGCACTTAAAGAGGTGATTAACGAAATAAATTTGGCACTATCTAAAAGTGAAGAATTATCAAGAAGATGGAATGAAGAGTTTGAAAAGAACAAAGATTTAATGAGCGATCCATCACTTCTATTATCTAAATATGATGAACTTATAGAAAGCATTAAAAGTAAAGCGATGAAACTGAAATTATAAAAAAAGGGGGAAATTATGCAAGGTTATGCGTATCAAAAATTAAATAAAAAAGAAACATTTGATGAAAAAGTATTTGAGCAAATACTAAGTGATTTAAATGACTGCTATTTAACTATAAGGAATGAAGTAGCTTGTTATGAATGTGATTTAGATAATTTGAAAGAAATAAAAGCATCAAAAATTAAAAGCAGAACTAAAATAGGGCTAAATCTAACAGCCATAGCTTTAACTCTATCATTAATGTTGAGTATTCCTATATTTGGCATAGCTAAAATAAATAATATAAGAAAGAAAAAAGCAACAGTACCACAAACTACATATACTTACGAAGCTGGTAAACTTCCAGAAATAACTACAGAAAGAGTAGAATTAAAAAATGCTGAAGAAAAGAAATATATAGTTCTTGTAGAACCTTATAATGAATTAAATTATAGAAACATAACTACATATGATATTTCGGACATAGATATGCCATCAGCGCTAGATTACTATAATTTAGATTTAAGTAAAATAGAAAATAAAACAGAATCAATAGAATATAAAGAATATTATAGTGATATAGGGAGTAGTGAGGAAGTAAGAAGATTAATTATTAAAAATGTGGATTTTAATGACGAACAAAAACCCAACTATGGATGGATTTACGCAATTTATTATCTTGCGTACATCGCAATATTGCTAACAGTAGAGTATATCTACACAGGCATTAAAGGTTTAGAATTGCCTGTAATAGTAGGTATGGTAGGAACGCTAAAAGAAGAACTCGAAGAACTAAAAGACAAAAAAGGTTATGAAAAAAGTGTTAAAACAACATTAGAAAAAACAATTAACGAAATAAACTTGGCACTATCTAAAAGCGAAGAATTATCAAAAAGATGGAATGAAGAGTTTGAAAAAAATATATATTTAATGAGTGATCCATCACTATTATTATCTAAATACGATGAACTTATGAAAGAAATAAAAGAAAATACAATGAAATTAAAAATGTAAAGGAGAAAAAATCATGCAGGATTTTGCATATCAAAGCAAAGAAGAAAAAGAAATATTTGATGAAGAAATATTTGATAAAATATTGGTATCTCTAAGTGAAATATCAAATTTATTGTATAAAGAGACGATAACATATAATAGTACACAAAGAGTAATATTCGAATTAAAAAATAATATGGGAGGAAATATACATCAAATTGTATTAAATACTTTGTCAATGGCGGTAGCTCTTTCTTTAATAGTTAGTGTTCCTTTAATTCAGGCACACCGTATAAAAAAATCTAAAAATGATAATTCTTTAGTAACAGAAAAAACATATACTTATCAAATGGATGGATTAAAACAAGTAGAAAGTGAAGAGGTATTATTAAAAGATGCAGAAGATAAAAAATATATAGTTCTAGCAGAACCTAATAAAAATGGTTATAAAAATATAATTACATATGATATATCAGACATAGACTTACCAGTGGTAGATAATTACTTTAATTTAGACCTAAGTAAAATAGAAAACAAAACTGGAACTGTAGATTTTAGCACTGGTAGTGAAATTACAGATGATGATGAAGAAAGTAAAAAGTTAATTATAAAAAATATAGATTATGAAAGTATCCAGCCTGGTAAAGCAGATATTGTAGAAATCTTATTATTTATAGAATATATATTTTTAATGGTTATAGTAGAAATGGAGTATTCAAATGAGTTTTCTGTCCCAATATTAACTAATGGTGTAATATTTCTAAGTGATGAAATAAAAAAAATAAAATCAAAAATGTATTTTAAAAAAACATATGACAAAGAATTAAAAGAAATAATAAATAGAATAAATGAAATGATATCACAAAGTGAAGAACTATCAAGAAGATTGAATGAAAAGTTTGAAAAAAATAAAGATTTAATGAGTGATCCATCACTATTATTATCTAAATACGATGAACTTATGAAAGAAATAAAAGAAAATACAATGAAATTAAAAATGTAAAGGAGAAAAAATCATGCAGGATTTTGAATACCAAAACAAAGAAGAAAAAGAAGTATTTGATGAAGAAATATTTGATGAATTATTAGATAGATTAAATATATTATCTAACTCATTAGATTCAAGTATACAAGATTATGCTAATAAATCATATTATTTAAATTGTAAAATTAAATCAATAAAAGAAGTTAAGAAAAGAATAAAGAAAAATATTGCTGTAGTACTGGCATCATTAGGTATTTTGACTAGTATTCCTATATATGTTACATCTAAACTAACAACTAACTGGACCCTTGTACCTTTAACTACATATACTTATGAAGAAGGAAAGTTACCACAAGCAGTAACCAAGTATATACCTCTGAGTAATGATTTAAAAGAAAAAAAGTATATAGTACTTATGGAACCTTATAATAAATTAAATTATAGAAATACTACAGCATATGATGTGTCAGATATAGACCTATCTTCACCGCTTGAATATTATGATTTGGATTTAAGTAAAATAAATGATAAAATAAAATCGGTCGAATCTAAAACTGAAAAAACAGAAGATAACGATAATATTCAATCAAAAAAATTAATTATAGAAAAAATTGATTTTAATGATAAAAAGAAGGATGAATCAATATCTTTTCTTCTAGCTAGTTTCTATGGTATTTATGTATTCTTATTGTCTGTATTTGAGGTTATTTATTCCGTGGAAATAAGTGATGGTTATTTATTTATAGTGAGCAAAATAAAGAAAATTAAAGATGGTATAACTATAGTTGGCTTAGACAAGTCGGAATTAAATAAGATTAAAGAGCAATTAAATGAAGTAATATCCGAAATAAACGAAACGATATCACAAAGTGAAGAATTATCAAGAAGATGGAATGAAGAGTTTGAAAGAAACAAAGATTTAATGAGCGATCCATCACTATTATTATCTAAATATGATGAACTTATAGAAAGTATTAAAAGAAAAAGCACAGAAGTTAAATTAGAAAGGAGACGTTATGAATAGTTATAGTTATATTGAAAGTGATGAAGAAATGCTTAAAGAATTACTTGATAAACTAGATGAAACAATTGATTTACTTACCCAAAGAAATATTTATTATAAGGAATTAACAAATGAATTAAAAAGACAATTAAGAATAAAAAGAAAATATCAAAAGAAATTAATAGCAAGTTCATTTACATTTATTTTAGCTCTCACTATAATGGCTTCTGCTCCTTTAGCGTTAGTCAGTAATTTTAAAAAAAGAAAAGATTCATACACTATTATTCCAAAAACAACATATACTTATGAAGAAGGAATGACGCCTACAGTTAATAGTGAAGAAGTATTATTATCTGATGTAAAAGATGAAGAAAGTAAGAAAGCATATATAATTTTAACAGAGCCATATAATAAACTTGGCTATAGAAATATTATCACATATGATGTATCAGATATAGAATTAACTTCACCCCTTGACTATTATGATTTAGATTTAACTAGAGTAGCTAAAACTTCAAGTACTATGGAGTTTATAGATGAAAGTAAAGAAACAGAAAATATAGAAGAATCAAAAAAACTTATAATAGAAACTTTAGATTATGATAATGCAAAATGTAATGCAAATACAAGAATGTATTTAAGTCTAGTAGCTATTGCTTTAGGATACATAATACTTGAAGCGGCATATAAATCCGAATATGAAAAAGGTATATTAAACTCACAATTAATAAAAATACAAGAATCTATTAATGAAATAAGTAATTCTGATAATATAAATATTCTTAAAGCTAATATAGATATTTTAATAAATACAATAAATAATTTAATAAGTATGAGTGAAGAATTAACAAAAGAATGGAATAGTTTGTTTTCTAAAAATAAATATCTTTTAAGTGATCCTAGTGAATTATTAGAAAGATATGATGAACTTATAAGAAAACTTAAACAAGAAACGATGACTTTAAAAAAATAATATAATAAAAAAGGAGTTAATATGGAAGAATATGATATTGATAAACTATATGAAACACTTTCTAATTTAGAAAGTACTAAAGAAATTATAAAAGAAAATCATAGTGATTATAGTCTACAAAAATTAGAATATAAAAACTCTATTAAAAAATATAGAAAAAATTTACTTTCATTTTATAAAAAAATAATATTATATATTTCAGCCTATAGTACTCTTTTAATAACTCCATTTTTAATAAAACCAATTTCAAAACAAATCTCAGGAGAAGATTTAACATGTTCTTTAACAATAACAGAATATGAAAAAGACAAAGAACCTAAAGAAAAAGTATATGAAACAACATATAATAATGATAAAGATAAAGTATATATAAAATTAATCGAACCATGGCGTTATGATGGAAGTAGAACATCAAAGTATTATGATGTTACGGGTTCAAACTTATTATTAGATGATTATTTAGATTATGATATAACATCTATGAGTCCATCTTTTGAAAGAGAAGAGTACTATATAGGCAACATAGATGATACAGTAGATAAACCTACTCAAAGATTATGTACATATACTTATGATAAAGATACTATAAAAAACGAAAAATATAATGCTAACCTTTATCTTTTATCATCTTTATATCTAGTAGTTCTATCTTTATCATCTATTAAAATAATTAAAGATTATAAATATAACAAAATAAACTCATTACTAAGAATATTAATATATGAAATAAACTTGCTTAAATCCTTTAAAACTACTCAAAAAGAAATAAATAACAAAGCACTTTTAGAAGTATTAAAAACAAAAGACATATTATTAAATGAAATAAATAAATATGAAGAATTAAAAAAAGCATATGAAGAAGAATATAATAAAATATCTTTATCTTTAAGTGACCCAAGAGAATTAATAGAAAGATATAATAATGTTACTTCATCAGATATGCTTTTAGTAAAAAAATCACTTTAAATAGAAGTCATCTTCTATTTTATTTTACACCAATTATCCCACCAACCATAAAACATAGTATTAGTGTTAAATAATAAACTAAAGAAGAAAAACTAAATACTCCCATTATTAAAGTAATAAAAGTAAATAATAAAGATATACTTCCTCCAACTATAAAACCATTTAAATATCCCTTCTTACGAATAACTTTAGATATTTTTATACCACATAATATAGATATAATAATCATATATAAATAAGTAATAATATTTATAACTTTAAAACTAAATAATTCAAAATAATAAAATATACTTATTATAAGTAAATACCCTATAATTAATCCAAAATACATCATTATAACTTTTAAATAATCAATAATCTTTTTCATACTAAATTATATTTATGTTTAAAATAAATATGAATACACATAATATAAATAGGTGATTTTATGTCTTTATTAATAGTATCTTTTAGAACTATGCTTTTCTATCTTCTTATTTTAATTGTTATAAGACTTATGGGTAAAAGAGAAATAGGTCAGTTATCTGTACAAGATATGGTAGTTAATATATTAATTGCTGAATTAGTCGCTATTAGTATTGAAAACTATAAAGATTCTCTATGGCTTACAGTTATTCCAATTATAATATTATTAATATTAGAATTATTAAGTGGATATATAACATTAAAATCAAATAAAATAAGAAATATTATAGAAGGTAAACCATCCCTAATAATAAATAGAGGTATTATAAACTATAAAGAAATGATAAAACAAAGATATACTTTAGATGACTTATTATGTGAATTAAGGCAAAATAACATAAAAGATTTAAAAGATGTAGAATACGCAGTACTAGAAAATAATGGTAAATTAAGTATATTTAAATATAACTTTTTATGTCTAACATCAAATAATCCATTTCCATTAATATTAGATGGAAGAATACAAAAAGATACATTAGATTATATAAATAAAGATGAAAATTGGTTATTAAGTTATTTAAATGATAATAATTTAGATAAAAAAGATATATTTTATGCTTTCTATAAAAATAAAAAAATATATATTATCAAAAGAGCAGAATTAACTCTTTAATGCTTTATGTATAACTATAAAATATATTAAAACAGAAGTTATAATATTAAGAATTATAGCTATTATTAAACTATACATACCAAGACCTAAGAAACTAAATACTACTATACTTATAAGTCTTACTAAAGAAGAAATAATAGTGGCTATCATAGCACTTTTAGCTTTATTAATAGCCCCAAGAGCGCTTATAAGTGGCCCTTCTATATAAAATAATATAGTAAAAGGACCAAGAAGTCTTATATAATCACTTCCAAGATTAGTATTATATATTAGATTTAAAAAGAACTTTGGATTAATTAATATAACAAGAGTACTAATAGAACCTATTAATAAAGATATAAGAACTATTTGTCTTATTCTTTTTTTACATGTTTCATAATTCTTAAGAGAATATTGATAAGACACCTCAGGGACTAAAGCAGTAGACATATTTTGTACAAAGAAAGCAGGTAATAACAAAAGTGATAAAGCATAAGCATTTATAACACCATATTCATAAACTATATACTCATTACTATAACCAAGATATAAAAGAGTATTGCTAAGAATAATAGGCTCAAAAAAATAAGCAATACTTCCAAGTATCTTACTACTAGTAGATGGAATACATATTTTAAATAAATCTTTAATATAATTTAAATTAAACTTAAGCTTAAAAATATTAATTTTTTCTTTAGGCTTAAACCTAAGCATAACAAATTGTGATAATACTTCACATATCATATTAGTACATAATATAAAACATATAGCTGCGCTAGGACTAATACTAATAAACTTTTTAATAAATAAACCAATTAATATAATCCTACCAACTTGTTCTAAGAAATTAGAAAGCATATATGGATACATATTTTGTTTACCCCAAAAGTATCCTTTAATTATAGAAGAAATGCTTACAAATGGTAAAGTAAAACTAGCAAAAATAATAGGTAACTTTAAAGATGATTCTTTAAGTAAATAAGATGATATAAAAGAAGAAAATAAACAAATCAAAATAATAAAAACAAGATTTATCAAAAAAGAAACAATAGTTATAGAATATATTAAAGTCTTACTATCATACTTTTTTCTTGATACAAGAGCACTTATACCAGTAGGATAACTAAATGTAGCAATAGTAGTTATAAGAGCAATACTAGGATTTAATAAACTATAAAGTCCCATCCCATGAGTACCTAGATTTCTAGTAACTATAATTTTAATAAAAAATCCAACACATTTTCCTATAATCCCACCAAGTAATAATATTAAAGTAGATTTAAAAAATATATTATTTTTGATTTTATTAATCATATTTAATTATATTAAAAACTATCAAAATTAGAATAGTTAGATATATTCAAAAAAGCATAATAAAAGATTATTTTTATCTTGGCAATAATTATAACTGCAATATGTAAAGTTTTGTAAAAGTTATTGAAATATAAATATTGCTATGATATCATTAAATTAACCTAGATGTTGATATAGCACATAAACCGGCTATGTAATTATATAGGGGGACTAATTAGTATATAGCGTTGAATGTTGCATCTTATGCAAAATCCCAAGTATATTATGTGTCCTACCACTTGCGGAGACTCGCGAGTTTTATTACACTATATTTACACTAGGATTTTATTTTGGTATAATATTTGTGCTAAAGGAGAAGTTTATGAATTTAAATAGATTAGAAAACTTAATAGGAACATCTAATGTAGATAAACTTAAACATTTAAATATTCTTATAATAGGACTTGGAGGAGTAGGTGGATACGTAGTCGAAAGCCTAGTTAGAAGTGGAGTAGGAAGATTTACTCTAGTAGACTATGATACTATTAAACCAAGTAATATTAATAGACAAATAGTAGTAACTAGATTTAATAACAATAAATATAAAACAAAAGAATGGAAGAAAAGAATAAAACTAATTAATAAAGAAGCTAAAGTAAATATAATTAATACTAAAATAACAGAAGATAATATAGAGCTATTATTTATGGAAAACTATGATTATATTATAGATGCATGTGATACAGTACTTGTTAAAATAAGCTTAATTAAAGAATGTCATAAAAGAAATGTAAAATTGATATCATCAATGGGAATGGCTAATAAATTAGATGCATCTAAAATACAAATAACTACACTTGATAAAACAGATTACGACCCACTTGCTAAAAAAATAAGAAGAGCAATAAGAGATAAAGAAATAATGAAAAATGTAACTGTAGTATCAAGTACAGAAAAAGGACTAAATACAGGAATGTTAGCATCTAACGCATATGTTCCAGCAGTAGGGGGTCTTTATATAACAAACCATATTATAAATGACATAATGAATAAGAAAGCAAGTGAATAATTTGCTTTCTTTTAAATTGACAAACAATATAAAAATGTATTAAAATTATTATAGTAATGGAGAAGATATATGAAAGATATTAGAAGTAATATTAATTATTTATTTAATAAGTATATATTTGTATTTTTTATTGTAATAGGTTTATGTCCTATACTAGCAGTAAGTTATGCAACATTTACAATAAATACACAGGGTTACAGAAGTAATGAAATGTATATTTCGGAATTATTATATTCAATTAAAATAGATAATGAAAATACTTATACTATAGATATCGAACCAGGAAGAAAAGAACACACTATAGAGATAACAAGTTTAAATGCTATAAGTACTAATTATAAATTAGCATATTTAAATAATAGCGATTTAGAAGTGGTATATGCAAGCGATTATTTAGAACCATCATTTGGAGGCATAACTACTACTAGAACTATATCTTTAATGATAACTAATAATAGTAGCGAAACAAAGACGTTATCACTTATGGTATTCGGAGGCTATGGATTTAATAATGTTGATAATATAGAAGTATTAAATACATATACAGAAATAAAATTAGATTACTATCACTATGATTATGAAACAACAGCCTTATATGTAGATAATGTACTAGTTGATAAACTAGATGAAGAAAAAGACTATACTTTAGAAAGTTATACTTGCACAAATGGATCAGAAGTAGAATATGATACAAGCGGAAAAAGGTTAATAATTACAGGAGGCTCAAAAACAAAATGCAGTTTATATTTTAAAGATGGTGGTTATACACCAATTAAATATAATCAAATCGCAGAAAATTATAGCTGTGCAAACGCAAGTGCTGGAAGCGATCCGGTATTTACTTATACAGGAAATTGTACAATTGTAAACGAAGGTAATGATAACTGGAAAGTAAAACTTTTGACAGATGGAACATTAAAGTTTAACAAAACAGCAAATATAGATGCTTTTCTAGTAGGAGGCGGTGCCGGAGGTGGCATAAGTTCTGAACACTATACTGGAGGCGGTGGTGGCGGTGGAGGCTACACCAAAACAGTAAAAAACATTTTCATATCTAAGACAAGTGGAACTTATTCAATAGTAATTGGAGCCGGAGGAGCAAGTAACGCACAAGGCGGTATTACTGCAGCATTTAACACAAGTGTAAATGGTGGAAGCACTGGCTCTGCACCTAACGGTGGAGCTGGAGGTTCCGGTGGTGGAGCCGGAGGACTTGATTTAGCAAGGGCAGCCACTCAAGGTGGACAAGATGGTGGCAACGGAGTAAATGCATCATGGAATGGGAACGCAGCTTCTGGTGGTAAAGGACAAGGAACAACTACACGTGAATTTGGCGAATCAGGAGGAGAATTATATGCTTCTGGTGGCTCAGGCGGATGTGGAAAGCAAAATATAGGAACACTAGGAACTTCAGTAGCAGGTATTTCAGCCGGAGCAGGAAGAGGAGCTGGAAACGGATATAGCGCTAATGGATATGATGCTACAGCAAATACAGGCTCAGGTGGCGGAGGTGCAGCAAGTACTTCTACCGGAGGTAAAGGCGGTTCTGGAATAGTCATAATAAGAAACGCAAGATAAAATGTGCTTTTGGCACATTTTATCTTTATAAAGGATGTGAAAACATGGGCTTTTTTTCAAACATAAGAGATAACAGAATACTTTCTAAATATAAAAGTAAAATTGAATACAATTTAGATGACCTATCATCATTAACTAATGGACAATTAACTAAACTAATACAAATGAAAGGACAAATACCATTAGTTATGGGAAAAACAGTAGTGTATATTGATAGTGATGTGTTAAATACAATACTTAAAAGTAGTACTTTAAAAGAAGGCATAGAAGAATACTGCTTAGATAGATTCCTAAAAGGCAAAGATACAATTAAAGTAAATGATTTAGATTCTGATTTTATTGAAAAAAATAAAGATAAATTATTAATAGGAAAATTACCCGATGAATTACTAGAAAGATATTATAAAAGAGAACTAAGTAGTAGTGATATTATTGATAACATTGAATTATTTTCAAGTATGGATATGTTTAATTCAATCAATATAGCTAACTTTTGTGTAGACTCAAGATTAGGACATTTTCTATCTAAATTAAGTTTAAGCGATTTAAAAGATATATTAAAATACAGTAAGACTGAATTTATGTATATGTTTGAATATAAAGGCTTCAAAGTAAGTGAAAAAATATCAAGCATATTAGATAGTGATAGCGAAGATGTATTTAAAAATATAACTAATTATATGTATGACTTAAGTCATAATATCACGTCTTATGGTCATAAAAACGAACACCTTGATGAAATAGGCAAGCACAATATATTTAAATATCTAAAAGAAAATATGAATGAAATGTTTTTTGACGATAGACTATTTAGGGCTTCTTTAAAAGGAAGTACATATGAAATGATTTCTTATAAAAGCAATCATATTGCAGAATTTGAAAGTCTTATTGAAGACAATTTCAAAAAGGACGATGAGGTAGATAAGATTTTGGATAGAGCGCTTCTATCATTTAGAATTGCTGAACCTGATTATTACAGAATGATTAAGGTATCAGATAAAACTAAAGGATTTTTTCTTCCTGAAGAAGCACCAAAAGAATTAAAAGAAAAGTATTATCAAGGAAATCTAAGTTATGAAGATGTTATGAGCAATCCCTCTTACTTTGCACATACTAATATATCTTTAGGACTTTTAAAATTAAATAATGCACTTAAAGGAAGAATGAGTAATGAATTTATGCTGGAACTATTAAAAAATAATAGTAGTATCGACGATATTAATAGAGCCTTTAAAAGTGTATTAGGAAAAGAAGGCTTTGAAAGTATAACATCATTTGAAAAATGTAATGAAGCATTAGAAAAATATTACAAAGATAAAAGGTTAACTTATGAAGACTTATTAAACTTTGAAAAAATTGGAATTAAGTTTAAAGATTCGGAAGAAGTTAAAGCTAATATGAGAAAAAGTGGTTTATTAGAAAAATCATTTATGAACTCTGATGTTAGGATGTTTACTAATGAAATGGTAGACAATTTTGGAATGGATATAATAAGAACACTATCTGAATACCACACTTCAAAGGCAATGGATGTACTTGTAAGGTGCATGGAAGACAAAGATGAGCTTTCAAAAATGAAAGAATGGTTTGCATATTTAAAAGAAAACGATTTGCTAGATAAAAGCATGATAATAAAAACTGCTGCTTCATATGATAAATGTGGGCAATTAATAACATCTATACTAGATGGTAAAGCAAAACTAACTGAAGAACAAGTGAGTAATTTAAAATTAGTTTTAAATAATGAAAACGAATATAAAGTTGCATCAGCAGAGGAACTTGCAAGTTATAAAGAACATAAAGCAAAAATATTGGAAGAAAAGTTTAAGAGTGACGATTTAGAAGCAGTAAAAGCATCAATATATAGAATATTATTTGACAACTTTGAAGGCTGTAATGTAATAAAAAATATAAATAATTTAAGAGATGAATACTTGAAATCTAATTATATTGATAAAGGTTATCTAGAGCCGGATTTACTAGCTACTATAGCGATAATAAAGGATATCGGTAGTTTTCAAGGCACCGCGGAAGAGCTTAGAAGTAGATATGAAGAAATAATTAAAATCGGAACAATCTTAAATGTGGCACAAGTGGGCGAAAAGATGGATAAAGCTTATGGTAAAGTATGGAATGGCGTTATGTTTCATCCGGAAAATCAGAAAGATATTAAAAAGTACCAAGTAAAAGGCGTAGATGGTAAAGAATGCAAGGTAGATATAACAGGAAAACCAATATCACCAGATGATGTAATAGATGTTTATGAACTAGATAAAGAACCATTTGCACTTCTAGTTCATGCCATAAATCCAGGAGAAACACCAGACGTAGAGTTTGTTGATATAGGTGAAAGTTTATATGAAAATCCCAGCGTATGGAATAGTTTCGATGGAGCAACTTCTTTATCTACAAGTTTGATTACCGACAAACATATAGAAATGTTTGGATCAAGACAAGCTAATTTCAAAAACAAACTATATTATGGATTTAATCATGTCGCAGATGATTCAGTATTCCACGCTGTACCCAAGGATGCAGGAACTGCACATGGCGGTGGAGTTGTATTTCCTGATAATGCATACGACTATAGTGCTCTTCCAAGTAAAACCATAAGTGATGGATATAAAGAAGATTATAACGAAGTTGTACTAAGAAGAAAAAGCAATGTAGAAACAAATGATTTTGATGGAAAAATACAGCCAACATGTATACTTTGTTTTGATGGAACAATAAGCGAAGAATCAAGACTAGCTGCTCAATATTTTAGAGTACCAATTTACATGATTAATAGAAAACAATATTTAAAGACTAAAGAAGAAAAAATGTCAAAGTACGAACAAGGAAAAATAGATACTTTTGGTTTTCAAGATATAGATTATCTTCTATCATCTCCTTGTGCAAGTATTTATTCAGAAATTGATAGTAAAAAACTATGCTTACAATTATGTGATGATGCTCTTTCAAAAGGAATAATAAATCAAAACGAATATTTAGAAAGAATTAATTATATTTTTAGCGTATATTCTAAAATAAATAATAGCAGGGATCCAAGGTTCCTTGATGATTTAAAGAAAAGAATAGATAGCATAAGCCAATCAATGAAGGAGAGTGAAACAAATGAAATCAGACTATGATAAAGAATTTACAAGTGAAGAAAAACTAGTTTATGCACTAAATATCTTATCAGAGAAAGAAAAAGATGAAACTAAAAAAAGAGAACTTGAAGATATTAAAAAGAAATTAATATTAAAAACAAAAAAGAGTAGTGAAAATAAATAATAGAAAAGCACTTAGTTAAATAACATGCAAAACTTACTAAGTGCTTTTAAATCTTATATAAAACCCTATGAGTTATTGACACTACTATCAAAATAATTATATAATAATTTTGTGATTAAATCATAGAAAGGAAGATAATATGAGTAAAGGAACATTATATAAAATAGATAACAAAAATAATAAAAACAAAGATGAAATATATGATAAAACACAGACTATAGTAAGTTTTATCATATCAATGGTAATATACGCATTTGTTTTAATAATAGCAAGTAAATTATTTAAAGGAATATATGTATCAAGTTTCTTCTATGCACTTATAGCAGCTATAATACTAAGTTTCTTAAATACAACACTTAAACCAATACTATTATTTTATACAATGCCAATAACAATAAGTACTATGGGAATACTATATCCACTTACAAATATGATAATATTATGGCTATGTAGTCTTATTATGGGAGACAATTTTGTAGTAGGTGGTTTTATTAATTTATTCTTTATATCTATATTTATAAGTTTATTAAAAATGTTTTTAGATAGAATGTTTGGAATGAGGAAGTGAAACAATGGAAGATTTTTCAGTAGCATTTACATTATTTGGCTATAGTATAAAATGGTATAGTCTTTTAATATTAATAGCAGTAGTATTAGGATATTTAATAATAAACAATGAAGCTAAAAGATTTAATATAAGAAATGATTTTATGTTTAATATATTATTTTGGGTAATAATATTTGGTATTATTGGAGCAAGACTTTATTATGTATTATTTAATCTTGATTATTATAAAGATAACATTAGTGAAATATTTAAAGTATGGAATGGGGGACTAGCTATTCATGGCGGGATAATCGCAGGCTTTATAGTTATGCTTTTCTATTCAAAGAAATATAAAGTAAGTTTATTAAGACTACTAGATATATTTGTTCCAGCCTTATTGTTAGCACAAGCCGTTGGAAGATGGGGTAACTTTTTTAATAAAGAAGCATATGGAAGCGTAGTTAGTTATCAAACTCTAATAGATTTAAAAATAATACCAAGTTATATAATAGATAATATGTATATAAATGGAACATATCATTTACCAATGTTTTATTTTGAATCATTATGGTGCATAGTAGGATTTATAATAATTCTATTTGTTAGAAGAATAAAATATATAAAATGCGGAAATATAACATCATTTTATTTAATATGGTATGGAATAGGAAGATTAATAATCGAATCATTTAGAACAGATAGTTTAATGCTAGGAAATATAAAAATAGCAAGACTAATAAGTGCTTTATTTATAGTGACAGGTTTAATTATTATATTCATAAAAAGTGCTAAACCAAAATTAGATGATTTATATAATACAAATGAAGAAATAGATATAAAATATTAAAGGAGAAAAATATGTATGATGTAATTATAATCGGTATGGGATGTGCAGGGATGAGTGCTGGAATATATTCTAAAAACAGCGGACTTAAAGCATTAATACTAGAAAGTACTTATCCAGGTGGAATATTAAATAAAGTTAATATAGTAGATAACTATTTAGGATTTAATGATATAACTGGGCCAGACTTAGTAGAAAAGATGTATGATCACGTAAAAAATAATGGAGTAGAATATAAGTTTGAAAGAGTACTTAATATTAAGTCAAAAGACGAATATAAAGAAATAACAACAACTAAAAATGTATATAAATCAAAAGCATTAATATTCGCAGGAGGAAGAAAAGCAAGAAATACAAACCTTGAAAGCGAAGAAAAGTTTAAAGGAAAAGGAATAAGTTACTGTGCTATATGCGACGCTCCTTTATTTAAGAATAAAGATATAGTAGTATTAGGCGCAGGAAGTAGTGCTTTTGAAGAAGCTATATATTTAAGTAAAGTAGTAAAAAGTGTAAAAATATTGGTTAAAAATGAAATAAGTGCTCTTGATGAATTAGTTGAAACAGCAGAAAATATAGATAATATTGAAATTATTAAAGGAGTATATGTAACTGAATTTATAGGTAAAGATGCACTAGAGAGTGTAAAACTTAATACAAATGAAGAAATTAAATGTGAAGGAGCATTTGTATACTATGGTTATGATGCAGATACTGCATATTTAAAAGAACTTGGAATACTAGATGAAAGAGGATATATAATAGTAGATAGTTCTATGAGAACAAAAATACCATATATTTATGCATGCGGTGATACAATAAAAAAAGAATTATATCAAGTAGCAACAGCTGTAGCAGAAGGAAGTATTGCTGCAGTAAGTGCTAGAAAGGATATAAAATAATGCTTGTATATGGTAAAAATGTAGTAAGTGAACTATTAAAAAGTAAAACTAAAATAAATAAAGTATTTTTAAGTAATGAATTTAATGATGAAAACATTTTATCAGAATTATCTAAAAAAGAATATAAACGTTTCCATATGGATAAAAACAAACTAGATAAAATGTGTAATAGTACTTATACTCAAGGAATAGCGCTAGATATTGAAGAATATAAATATTATGATATTGATACTATTAAAAATGATGATACTGCTTCATTTATAGTAATGTTAGACTCGCTAGAAGATCCACATAACTTTGGAGCAATAGTACGTACTTGTGAATGTGCAGGAGTAGATTATATAATAATACCAAAGAAAAGAAGTGTAAGTGTAAGTTCCGCTGTATATAAAACTTCAGCAGGAGCCCTATCAAATGTAAAAATAGTAGAAGTAGTAAATCTTACAAATACTATTAATGTATTAAAAGATTTAGGATTCTGGGTATATGGAGCAGAAGCAAATGGAAAAAATTATAGAAACTTTAAATATGATGGTAAAACATGCTTAGTAATTGGAAGCGAAGGACATGGATTAAAACAAATAGTTACTAAGTCATGTGATGAAATAATATCAATACCATTAAAAGGGAAAGTTAATTCATTAAATGCTTCTGTATCAGCTGGAATATTAATATATGAGATTGAAAAATATAAATAACTGTGATATAATACATATCACTTTTATTAAGGGAGTTGATTTATGTGTTTATAGATGAAATAAATTTAAAGCTAATAGCAGGATCTGGAGGAGATGGATGTACTTCATTTCACCGTGAAAAATATGTACCAATGGGAGGACCAGATGGTGGTAATGGTGGAGTAGGTGGAAGTATTATATTTAAGGCAGATAAAGGACTTAGAACTCTAATAGATTTAAGAGGTAAAAAGCTAATAAAAGCAGCAAGTGGAGGAAACGGTAGAGGTAGTAATATGACTGGAGAGTCTGCTAAAGATACTGTTATAGTTGTTCCAGTTGGTACGACAATAAAAGATACTGACACTAACCTTATTATATGTGACCTTACAAAAGATGGACAAGAATGTGTAGTAGCTCGCGCAGGTAGAGGAGGTAAAGGAAACGCAGCCTTTATGACTAATAAAAACAAAGCACCCCTAACTAGTGAAAAAGGAGAACCAGGTGAGCAAAGAAACATCTTATGTGAATTAAAATTACTAGCAGACGTAGGACTAGTAGGTTTCCCATCAGTAGGTAAAAGTTCATTAATTAGTGTAATTTCAGCATCAAAGCCAAAAATCGCAGATTATCATTTCACGACACTATCTCCAAATCTAGGAGTAGTAAAAAGTGGTGATTATAGTTATGTAGTAGCTGACCTTCCAGGTTTAATAGAAGGATCAAGTAAAGGAATTGGCCTTGGAGATAAGTTCTTAAAACATCTAAGTAGATGTAAAATAGTATGTCACGTACTAGATATGGCACAAGTAGAAGGAAGAGATGTAATAGAAGACTATAAAATTATAAGAAATGAACTTAAAAATTATAGTGAAACTCTATATAATAAAAAAGAAATAATCGTAGCAAATAAAATGGACTTACCTTCATCAAAAGAAAATCTAGAAAGATTTAAAAAAGAATATAAAGATCTTGAAATAATAGAAATAAGTGCAGTAACAACTAAAGGAACAAAAGAATTAATATTTAAATTAGCAGAAGTACTTAAAACTATTAAAGATGAAGATATATATGAAAATAACGAATTTGAAGATTATGTATTATACGAATTCAAACATACAAAACCATATCATATAACTAAAGAAGGAAATACATGGGTAATAACAGGAAAAGAACTAGAGAAACTTCTAAAAATGACTAAGTTTAATTCAGATGAATCAGCATTAAGATTTGCAAGAAAACTTAAAAGAATGGGTGTTGATGACGAACTTAAAGAGCTTGGAGCAAAAGAAGGAGATACTGTTCGAATACTTGACGAAGAGTTTGAATACGAAGAAAAGTTATATTAAAAGTTAGAAATATTTTTCTATCTTTTTTAATTTGTTCGCTTCACTAAAAACTAATGTTTGATATAATGCTTAAGGAATACTTAATATCCTAGTGCTGCCAAATTCATATCCGAAAGGATAGGAAGGAGGCAAATATATTATGAGCAAAAAAGATTTTTCAATATCTGTTTTGGTAGTAACTATATTAATCTTAGTTATTCTGGTTCTTATTTTGGTAATAGCCATAATAAGCCTTATATAAAAAGAACCACCTAACTCACTGGTGAATTAGGTGGCTAACAAAATAAATTGTTGGTATCACTCAACACGAGAATATTAAGTGTTCCTATTTTATTGTATGAAGTTTCCTTCACATGTATATACATGATACCATAAACGAAAAACAATTTCAACCCCTTGACATGGGGGGGGGGGGGTACCTGCTATAATTTTATTATAAGAAGGTATATCAAGATGAGTATAAGAAAAAATGTAATATAT
>CAKOHK010000011.1 GCA_934085595.1 uncultured Bacilli bacterium | reverse complement strand
AAGTTATAGATTATATTAAAAGTTCATCTGGGATAGTTGATTTAAATAAGTTAAAATAAAGATTAGTTACACATTGACTATCGGCAGGTGGCGATGGTGCTGAGGTAATATACTCTTTGAGAAATAATGGTACTCTTGCTCGTAAGATATTAAATGAACTTGAGAGCGAAGGACAAAATACTAGAAAATATTATCAACAAAGATTACCTAGTAATCCAAGTAAAGATTATTACTTTATGTTAAGAGATACTCCCAATAATGAATCATTAATTGTAGAATACGGGTTCGTTGATAGTACTAAGGATGATCCAAAACAAATTAAAGATAATTATAAAAAGTATGCTGAAGCAGTTGTGAGAGCTGTTGCTAATTATAAAAATATTCCTTATAAAGCACCACTTGGTAGTAATTATTATACAGTTAAAAAAGGTGATTCTCTTTGGACAATTGCTAGGAAATATAATACAACAGTAGCTGAACTTAAAAAACTTAATAATTTATCAAGTAATACTCTTCAAATAGGACAAGCTTTAAAAATACCTTCTACAACTAGTAGCAATAATAATGATTCATATATTACTTATAAAGTTAAGAGTGGAGATTCATTGTGGAAGATAGCTAAAGAATATAATACTACTGTTGATAATCTTAAATCTATAAATAAACTTAATAGTTCTATGCTTAAGATTAATCAAGAATTATTAGTACCTAAAACATCTCAAAGTAATTCTAATAAAACATATACTGTTAAAAAAGGTGATACTCTTTGGGATATAGCTAAAGCAAATAATACAACAGTAGACAAAATTAAAAAAGCTAATAATTTATCTTCTGATAATTTGTCTATAGGTAAAAAATTGATAATACCATAATATTTAACTAAAATTGTAATTAAAAATATGCATAATTTAGTCTGCATATTTTTTAATATAATTCTTTACATACTCCTTCATCTGGTATATAAAAGCAATGATTTTTATATCTTCCTGAGTTTCTTTGATTGAACCATGTACTTTTGCAGTCGTCTTTACCACTTGGGGCATAGAACCATAAAGCATGTGTTGCGGGAAAATAATATTCTCCTTTCAAAACTCTTTTTGCTAGTTCCTTTTCTTTAGTAGTAGCACTTCCAGAATAATATAATGAACTATTTCTTCCTACAAAACCACCTTTTTTAGCGTCAACTACATCCGAAATACTTTTTAAGTTCTTGAAATCTAAGCAATCAGCAATTGCTCTATTAACTACTACATTTCCAACCATGAGCATACCTAAGTCACCTTCAGCTAAAGCTTCAGCTCTCATTAATCTTGCGATTTTATCTAGTTCTTTAGTATTATAATTTATTAGCATAATATTCACCTAAAATATTATATGTAATACTAACTTAAATGTAGATTTTGAGTTATATTTTTGATAGAATATATTATATGAAGAATATAAAGGTAGTTATTTTATCAATATTGTTATTTAGTATTTCTAATTATAGTAATAATTTAGAAAATGTTTTTTATGATATAGTTAATTATTATAATTCTGGGAATAGTGAAATATATAAATATATTGATATGAATAATGAAACTATGTATAAGAAGTTTAAAGGTAATGTTGGTAAAGGTAATATTATAGTAGTAGGTAATATAAATTATAAAAAAGATGGTGATAAATACATAGTTGGTACTTTAATGAGTGGTAATGGTAAAATATATAATTCTAAATGGAGTTTTAATGAGATGTTTATTACATATACTTTTGTTAGGGATGATAATAAAGATACTTATATATTAGTAGATACGGATTTTTTTGATAAGTCAGGTATAGATGTTATAAGAAGTTCATATAGTGATTTATTTATTAATGCTCTTACTATATCATTTTTGATATTTATGACTATGCTTTTAATATCATATAAGGTATATAGAAGAGCACTAAAAGATAATGAGTAATTATTATACATAATTAATAATATTTGTGTGTAAAATAATTGATATTTATACTTATATAGAATTTTTTTAACTTATATATTAAAACATGATATAATAGTGATGCTTTGATTTAATTAAAGTATTAAAATTAAGGAGAGAAAAATGGAAGGTATAATTAATAGTATTATAGATTTATTTTCAGGACTTGGTAATCTTAAGTTTGGAAAAGAATTAATAGTTTTTATTATTTCTTTTTGTCCTATTCTTGAATTAAGAGGTGGTTTAATAGCAGCGTCTCTTTTGAATATGGATCCTGTTCGTAGTTATATAATAAGTATTATAGGAAATGTTTTACCTGTTCCTTTTGTATTATTATTTATTAATAAAATATTATTATGGATGAGTAAATCTAATGTTAAATGGATGTACAAAACAGCTAATTTTCTATATGAAAAAGCTGAAAAGAATAAAGAAGCAATTAGTAAGTATGGATATTTGGGACTTACATTATTTGTAGGAGTTCCACTTCCTGGGACTGGTGCTTATACTGGGTGTCTTGTAGCTAGTGTATTTAATATGGATAAAAAGAAATCGTTTTGGTGTATTTTACTTGGTATATTTATGGCTAGTGTTATTATGATGCTTGTATCTTTTGGAATACTTAATAAAATTATATAATATGTGATGTTTTGAGAGGTTTATATGAATAAATTAGCTATAATTATATGTTTAATTACTGGTTTATCTTTTTTGATAGGATATATAATTAATAAATTAATAAAGAATAAAAGTAATTTAGAGTTTTTTTCTATATCTTTTGCTTTTGTTATACTTATGGGATTATGTTTTTTTGATTTGTTACCTGAGTGTATAGAAAATATAGATAATATATTTATTATATTAATGTATGTAGTTTTTGGCATTATATTTCTTAAATCATTTGATTATATATTACCTCATCATGAGCATTCAAGTGATCATTTACATGGTGAACATATTAGTTTAATTACTTTTATTGCTATTTTTTTACATAATATATTAGAATGTTTTTTAATATATATGGTTAGTATAAGTAATATTAATAGTGGTATTTTAATGGCAATAGGTGTTATGTGTCATAATATTCCGCTTAGTATTAGTATTAACACATTAAACTCTTCTAATAAAAAGAATATCATTATGACATTTTTATTGGTTGTATCTAGTGTTATTTTACCTATAATATTTGGAATATTTAATATAAGTATAGGTGACAATGTAATAGGTGCTTTAACAGGTGTTACTTTAGGTATGCTTATACATATAACTTTATTTGAATTGTTATGTGAAGTAAAAGAAAATTATAAAAATAAATATACTATATATGGTTTAGTTTTTGGAATAGTTTTTTCTATTTTGATATTTTTGGGGTAGAATATGAAGAAAATTAAGATTATATATGAAGATAAATATATTATAGTAGTTAATAAAGATAGTGGTGTTCTTAGTATTGGAAATGATAAAAATCCTTATGATTCGTTATATTCTTATGTTAAAGATTATGTTAAAAGTAAGAATAAGAATAATAAGATATTTATTGTACATAGGTTAGATAAAGATACTTGTGGTTTAATGGTATTTGCTAAAAGTGAAGAAGTTAAAATTAAACTTCAAAATAATTGGGATAATGTTATTCGTAAGTATTATGCGGTTGTTCATGGAAGTATTTCTTCTTATATGAATATTGAGAGTTATTTAAAAGAAAATAAAATGCTTTATACATATTCTAGTAATAGTGGAGATTATGCTCATACTGAAGTGTTTAAAGTTAAAAGTAATAGTAAATATTCTTTAGTTGATATTAGAATATATACGGGAAGAAAGAATCAAATAAGAGTACATTTAAGTGAAAATGGTTACCCGATAGTAGGTGATAAAAAGTATGGCGTTAAAGATGGAAGTAAAACAATGCTTTTGATAGCTTATTATTTGGAGTTTATTCATCCGATTACTAAAGAATTATTAACATTAAAGTTAGATATACCAAGTGATTATTTAAAATATTTTAAAAGTAGAGATTAACGTTTCTCTACTTTTATTAGTTTAGCATGTAAAACCACTTTTTGTTTTTTGTTATAACATGTTGATAAAGTTAGTATTTTATCTTTTTCAGTTACATTTGTATTAAAATATAATGCTGTTCTATTTTTAATAGTTTTTATGAAATCTTTATAATCATTATCAGACTTAAATGATGCTGTTATGTAATATGTTTCTGTATTAATATGATATACACTAAATACTTGCCATAAAGTGTTTTCTGTTTCTGTTGATAGTTTTATAATATGATTATTTTTATCTTTGTACCAATTGTTAGTTAATATATTTTTTAAAGAGCCAAACATAGTTCTATCTTTTCTTGCATGTGCATAAATTATTGTATTTTTACCAAAGTTATTACTATCATTTCTATAATCCATAAATACCCAGCCGGCATCAGTATATTTTTTATCAAAACTATGTGTTAGATAATAACTATTATCTTTTGTTTGAACTACTGGATAATTAATATTAGTACCACCTACTTGAATCCATGCGACTGTATCATTATTTCGTTCTTTTAATTCTTTAAAATCAACATTAATTAGATTCATTTTTATATATGACCAATATATGCTTTTTGGTTTTTCTTCTTCACTATTAATTATTTCAGTTGTTTCTTCATTGCTAGTTTCTGTAACTACATTTAAATCATTTATTTCATTAATAATTTTTTCTGATTTTATATTATCTTTATTCCAATTTATAAAGTTTTTTAATGAGTATATAAAAGCTGTTATACTAAGTAAAAGTATAATTGTTAGTATTACGTTTTTCCATTTAACTCTTTTAAGTGAAAACTTTTTCTTTTTCATTCTATCTCCTAGAAGTATTATAATATATTTTTGAACATTTTACTAACAATTAATATTAAATTATTTATTAATTTTTTGCTTTTAATCCAGTTATAGTTTTTTCAGTTCCATCTTCATTTGTAATTATTTCTTTAGTTGTAATTATTCCTTTAGGTTTATTAAACTTTTCACCTTCATTAACAATTTTTTTTACTATTTTTGATTGTATTTTAACTCTTTCATTAAATGATGCGTTATTTGTTATATAATTCTTTTTATATAGTTCATCATATCCGTACCATATAGATATAGTATGACTTTTAGTGAATGTTACTGTCCATGAATCTCTTACTACTGAAGATGGTAAATGTAGTTTTTTTAGTGCTGCTTCATCATAACTACTTGTTCCTGTTTTGGTAGCTATATCTGTACCTTTGATTTTAGTTTTACTACTTGTAACATTTTTTAATATATCTGATATTATGTATGCGGTTGTTTCTTTCATAGCTCTTCTTGATATATAATTTCTTTCTTGTTCTATGTTTCCTAGAGATGATTTATATATTATTTTTCTATATGAGTGAGGTTCGTTATATATTCCTCCATTTCCAAAAGCTTGATATGCACCGGCTAGAGTTATTGGACTTACACCAGTGAACGCTCCGATTGAATGTGCTTCATTTATATAAGTACTATTTTTATTTAAATATTCTGGAGTTATTCCAAGAGATGTTACAAACTTATTTATATTACTATTTTTAACTCTTTTAAATGCTTTTAATGCACATGTGTTTCTTGATTTAACTAGGCATTCTTTTAAAGTTAATGTTCCTAAATATTTTCCATCTATATTTTTTATATAACCACCATTTGTGTATTTTACTTTAGAATCTTCAAAAAGAGTACTTGATGACCATCCGTTATATTCAATACCTGGTCCATAGTCAAATAATGGCTTTGCAGTACTTCCTGGGTGTCTTTTTATTCCTGTAGCATAGTTTAATGATAGTTCTGTAGTTTTATTTCTACCTGCGCCGACTGCGATTATTTCACCATTATCATTATTTATTACACCTATACCTACTTGTACTTTATCATCTTTGAAATTGTAATTTTTATAAAAGTCATTAATTACATTTTGACTATTTCTATCCATTGCCGTGTAAATGTCCATTGATGTTTCGTATGGATTTATGTTTTCTTTTTTTATTATTTCTTCAACTACTGTATCTATGAAACCTTGATATGGACTTAGATTTAAGTTCTCTTTTCTTACTATATCTTCTACATTTATATTTTTTGCACATTCTGCTTCTTTTTCATTTATGTAACCATGTCTTAACATAAGATCTATTATTGTATTTTTCCTTATATTAGCATTTTCTGGATATAGTATTGGGTCATATTTACTTGGTGCTTGAAATAATCCTGCGATGGTTGCTGCTTCAACAAGTGTTAAATCTTTAGCGTGTTTATTAAAATATGTAAGTGATGCTTGTTCAACTCCATAAGAACCACTTCCTAGATATGGAGCATTTACATAAAACTCTAATACTTCCTTTTTTGAGTAATTTTTATTTAATTTAAATACTGACATATAAATATCTTTAAACTTTCTAATTATACCTTCTATTCCTTTTGAATTAGTATTTGTGAAAGTATTTTTAGATATTTGCATACCTAAGGTGGATGCGCCACCATTATCAATACCTCTTAACCAGTAAACCGAAGCTTTAAAAAACCTAGGTGCATCAAAACCATTATGCATATAAAATCTAGAATCCTCTGCAGAAACTATAGCGTCTATTAAAACTTCACCTATGTCATCATAAGAAATTACTTGCCTTTTTTCTGTACCAATTGTCGCTATTAGATTAAGATTGTTATCATATAAATTAGATGATTCTTTTTTATAAAGTAATTCTTCATCAAAACTAGGAGCTGTTAAATAAATATATAAACTAAAACCAATAAATACAACTAAAAAAATGTACATTAAAGTAATAATTGTATTTAGAATATAATTATGTTTTTTTGATTTTGCTTTTTTTAAATTATTTTTATATTTTTTACTATTTAACTTTTTCATAATACCATTATTAGTATTTGCTTGTATTTAATATATTATTCAGTTGTGTATTAATTTTTATTTAAGTTTTTAGTTATGAGTGATATACTTATTTTGTGAATAGTATGAATAAAATATATAATAAAATTAAAAAGTTTGTTTTTGATAATAAGAAATCACTTATTATATTATTTATAATATCATTTTTAGTTTATGGGTATGCTGGGTTTAATAGTATATATAATATAGATGGTATAGATGATTTATTTGTTGGTAGTGAGATGAGTGATTATCATAATTATTTATCTGTTGGTAGATGGGGATGGGCTTTGATTGGTTTTATATTTGACTATTATCCTTCTACATTTTTATGTTTGATAATAAATAGTATTTTATTTGCTTTTTCTGGTGTTTTATTTATTAAAACTTTTGATATTAAAAATAAGATATTAGGTATAATTATAGCTGGTATTGTTATAAGTTTTCCTGTTAATTTTATGATTTATTTTTATACTAGTCAGCAATTTATAATAGGACTTGGTTATTTATGTTCTATATATAGTTTATATAAGATTAAGAATGCTTGTAATTATAAAGATTATTTAATTAGTATGTTATTAATATGTTTTAGTACTAGTTTATACCAGATGTTTATAGTTTTTATAGTGTGTGGTTTAATTGGAATTATTATTAATGAATATATAGAGTGTAAAAATATTAAATTATTTTTTAAGAAATTAGGGTATAAAATAATTATAGTTTTATTATCATTAATTTTGTATTACATTATTACTAAAATAGTTAATATGATATTTAATATATCTTTTTCTGATTATCAAGATGCTTCTTTGATGTTTAGTATTAATATTAAAGATATGTTTTGTGATATACCTAGATTATTAGGTAGAGTATTTCATCCTGATTTTGAGGGTGGATTTAATGTTTATGTTCATTATACGTTAATTATATTTTTATTAATAAGTATTATTTCTTTGTTTTTTAGAGTTAAGATATGTAAGTATTTTATATTGATTATATTAATTATTTTACTTATATTTAGTCCTAGGATTTTGATGATTTTTAAGCCTAAACAAATATATCATTTATTAACTTTAATGCCTTATTCTATGTTATATGGGGTTTTGTTATCATATTTAGATAATATTAAATATAAGAAAATTGTTAATGTTTTTACAGTGATACTTTGTATTATTCTTATTAATATGATTATTACTGCGAATAAGTATTTTGTTATGTCTTATAATGTTATGAATAGTAATTTTGCATATTTAAATAGATTACAAATGAGAATTGAAAGTACTTATGGATATAATCTTCTTCCTAAAGAAAAGAAATATTATATTTATAGGGATGAATGGGATTTAACTCCTCATTTTCCATATTCTAAAGCTTATAGTGATAATGCTGCGGTTAAATGGTCTTTTTTACATATGAAGGGTGATATTATAACTGCTTTTAATATACTAGGTGTTGATGTTTTGGATGCTTCTAAATATATAAGTAATGAGGAAGAAAATGAAATAATTAATATGTTAAAAGATAAAAATAGTTATCCTAGTAGTGAAAGCGTATTTATATATAAAGATATAGTTGTTATTAAAATGGAAAGTTTGTAATATTTGTGGAAAATAAATTATTATTTTGATAGAATGAAAGAGGTGATATGAGTGAAATGTGTTATTATATATAATCCTAATAGTGGTAAGCTTACTAATAGAAATAGTATGAATAAGATATTTAGATTGTTTGAAAATTATAATTATGAAACTGAACTTATTTATACTGAATATGCTGGTCATGCTAGAGAGATTACACGTAAATTAAAAGATGTTGATTTATTAGTGTGTGCTGGTGGAGATGGTACGCTTAATGAAGTTATTGCGGGTAATATAGAAAGAAAAGAAAAAATATTACTTGGGCATTTACCACTTGGAAGTGTTAATGATGTTGCTCATATGTATGGTATGACTTCTAATACACATAAAAATGTTTTAATGCTTCTTAATGGAACTATTAAAAATATAGATGTATGTACTATTAACAAAAGTCCATTTGTATATGTTGCGTGTCTTGGAGCTTTTGTAGATATATCATATGCTACACCTAGAAAACTTAAAGAAAAATATGGAAGACTTGCTTATGCTATATATGCTATGCAACAATTAAAACAAAAACTAAAATTCTTTAATATAAAATATACTGTTGATGGTGAAGTAAAAGAGGGAAGATTCTCATTTATATTTATTACTAATAGTAGTAGAATAGGTGGACTTAATGATATAGTTCCTGATGTTAAGCTTGATGATAATATGTTTGAAGTATTACTTATGGATATTAAGAGTAAATGGGATATAGTTAAATATGTACATTATATAACAAGAAGAAATATTAGTAATATACCTGGAACTGTATATTTTAAAACTAATAATATTAAACTAGAGTTTGATGAAGTTCCGCCTTCTTGGTGTATAGATGGAGATGAGATGAAACATAATGAAAAAACATTTGAAATTAAAATAAATAAAGATAATTATATGCTTGTTCCTAGTAAGAATGCTGGTGTGTTATTTCAAAATCAAGATGATGATATAGAGATGTAATAAGAAACTTTTTGTTTCTTTTTTAATTTGTTGTATATTTTTCTTAAATATTTTATAATAATATATGTAAAATAGGAGAAGAAAGCATGATTAAAGTTATATTATTACTTATTATTGGTTTTATATTACTTGTTAAAGCATCAGATGTTTTTGTAGATGCGATTAGTTCGATTGCTACTAATCTTCATATGTCTAAGATGATGATTGCTCTTACAGTTGCTGCTTTTGGAACATGTGCTCCTGAACTTGCAATATCTTTTAATAGTATTTCTAGTGGAAGCGGTGATATAGCTCTTGCTAATGTTATAGGTAGTAATGTTGTTAATATATTATTAATAGTTGGGCTTGCAGCAGTTATATCTCCTATTAAAGTTAAAAGTTCTGTTACTAAAAAAGAACTTCCTATATTACTAGTAATTACGTCTATGTTTTCTATTTCATTAACTGCTAATTATATACTTAAAGAAGATTTTATATTAGATAGGATATGTGGTGTTTTGTTTTTTATGTTTTTTGTTAGTTTTATAGCATATATAGTGTCTGTTGTTAAAGCTAAGCAAGGAATACTTGAAATGAGTAAAGCTAAATATAAACCTATAACTAGTATTATTCTTGCGATAGTGTGCTGCGTAGTAATAGTGTTTGCTAGTGATTTAGTTGTTGATAATGCTAAGAGCTTAGCTACTATGCTTAACGTGAGTGAAAAAATAATTACTATGACTTTTGTTGTTATTGGTACATCTCTTCCTGAAATGACTATGACAGTTATAGCAGCTAAAAAGGGTGAGTTTGATATAGCATTAGGTAATATAATAGGAACTAATATATTTAATATAGGAGTAGTACTTGGACTTCCTTTAATGATATATGGTGGATTTACATCAAATCATTTTAATTTAATAGATGTTCTTGCTGTACATATAGCAGCTTTTGCATTATATTATTTTGCTCGTAATGATAAGGTTCTTTCTAGAAAAGAAGGCTTTATTATGATACTATTATTTCTAATTTATTATACTTATATATTTTTACAATAGATATTTGCATTTAATATTAAAATACAATATAATTGTTATGGTGAAGTTTAATGAATAGAAAAGATGGGAAACTTGTTAAAGATATAGATGGATTACATAATATACTTGTATGTCTTAAACCAAATAGATGTGATTCAGATGTGTATATTAATTTTAAGATAGATGTAACTAATTTAGTTAAGTTTGTTAATAAACATAAAAATGATAGTGAAAATAAACTTACTTATTTTCATGTTTTTTGTACTGCTTTAGCTAAATTATTTTATGATAAGCCTAAATTAAATAGATTTATATGTGATAAAAATACTTATGTTAGAAATGATGTTATTATATCTTTTATAGCTAAAATAGATTTTACTGATAAGAGTGAAGAGGTAATGATTAATATTAATTTTGATAAAGATGATAATGTATATAGTGTTAGAGATAAGATAAGTAATAGAGTTAATAAGGTAAGAGATAAGAAAAATGAAAATAATAAAGAGAATACAAATAATGCTGTTGATAAGATAGGGAAGTTACCTAGAATAATAAGAGTTCCTTTGGTTGGTATATATAAGTGGCTTGATAAGAAGGGATTTTTACCGCTTTCGCTTATGAAAGATAATATATATTATAGTAGTGCGATAGTGAGTAATTTAGGTAATTTTGGTATAGGTTCTATTTATCATAATCTTACTGATTTTGGTACTAGTTCTATGCTTATTACTATTGGACAAATACATAAAGATAAAATGATAGATAAAGATGGAAAAGAATATATATGTGATGTATGTGATTTTGGGGTTAACTGTGATGAGAGAATAGCTGATGGATTTTATTTTGCCAGTGCATGTAAATTATTTGCTAGTATTTTAGAAAATCCAGAAGTGTTGGAGGACGCGATAAGTGAAAAATATAATGAACAATAAAAATAGACCTTGGACACAGTTTTATCCGGAGAATGTAAAAGATAAACTTGTATATCCTAATAATACAATGGTTGGATATTTACTTGAAGCAGTTGCTAGGTATCCAGAATATATAGCGTATGAATATTATGGAACAACTGTAACATATAGAGCTTTTTATGAGAAAATAAGAGATACAGCTAAGAGTTTAAGAGCACAAGGTGTTCGTGAAAATGATACAGTATCTATATGTATGCCAAATACACCAGTAGCATTAATGATGTTTTATGCTGTTAATATGATAGGAGCAGTATCTTCTATGATACATCCTTTATCTGGAGAAAAAGAAATAGAAAAATATATAAATGATTGTTCTTCTAAGTTTTTATTAGTTATAGATCTTGCATATGAGAAAATACATAATATAGTAGATAATACTACAATTAATAAGATAGTAGTAGCTAGTGCATCTAATAATTTAAAACCTATTAAAAAGTTTTTATATAAGTTTAAAAATAGAGGAGTTATACCTAAGATTGAACTTACTGATAATATTATGACTTGGAATGAGTTTATGAATTATGGTTTTGATTATAAAGGAGAGATTGCAACTTTAAAGGGACCTAATGATTTAGCTGTTATATTATATAGTGGTGGTACTAGTGGTGAACCTAAGGGTATAATGCTTTCTAATAATAATTTTAATGCTCTTGCTCTTGGGTGTCATATGATGGTTGAAACTTCACTTCCTGGTGAGAGTATACTTGCTATATTACCTATATTCCATGGATTTGGGCTTGGAGTGTGTATTCATACTACTTTATGTTGTGGTATGAAAGTTATACTTATACCATCATTTAAACCTAAAGAGTTTGTAAGTATTATTAAAAAACATAAACCTAGTATAGTATGTGCTGTTCCATCTTTATATGAAACACTTGTTAATAGTAGTATTGGTAAAAAAGATTTAAGTAGTTTGAAGACTTGTATTAGTGGTGGAGATTTTATGTCTTTTGAACTTAAAAAGAAAGTTGATGAATGTTTAAAAGAGCATGGAAGTAGTGCTGAGGTTAGAATTGGTTATGGACTTACTGAATCGAGTGCTGCGACTTGTCTTACCCCTACTGGTAAATATAGAGAAGGATCTATTGGTGTTCCTTTTCCTGATACAGATTATAAAATTGTATATGGTGGAACTCATGAAGAAGTGCCTCTTATGGAAAATGGTGAGATATGTATAAGTTCTCCTACTGTAATGATGGGATATTTAAATAATATAGAAGAAACAATGCTTGCTTTACAAGAACATGAAGATAAAAAGATATGGCTTCATACAGGTGATATAGGGTATATGGATAAAGATGGGTATGTTTATTTTAGACAAAGACTTAAAAGAATGATAGTATCTAATGGATATAATATTTATCCTAGTTATGTTGAAGGAATATTAAATGAACATCCATATGTACTTACAAGTACTGTTATTGGAATACCACATCCTAAAAAAGTACAAGTTGCTAAAGCATTTATTGTATTAAATGATGGTGTTAAAGCTTCTAAAGATACAGAAAAAGAAATTAGAAAATATATGGAAAAGAAACTTGCTAGATATTCTTTACCATATGTGTATGAGTTTAGAGATAGTTTGCCTAAGACATTAGTAGGTAAAATCGCATATAGAAAGTTGGAAGAAGATACACACGAAGAAGTAAAATGATGTGTAAAAATATAAAGTGTACTTTATAGTATGCTTTTATTTTATATATTTGTTGTACTTAGGTTTAAGATATGTAGTATAATTAAGTAGGTGAAGAAAAATGTTTGAAAATAAAAAAATATTTATATTAGGTATGGCACGTAGTGGTTATGAAGCAGCTAGAGTACTTAGTAAAAGAAATAATACAATTGTACTTAATGATATGAATGATAAACAAGATCCACAAAGAGTAAAAGAATTAGAAGACATGGGAGTTAAAGTAGTACTTGGTTCTCATCCTGATGATTTACTTGATGAAAGTTTTGATTATTTAATTAAAAATCCAGGTATTAAGTTTGATCATAAATATTTAAAATATTGCGGGGAGCATAATATTAAAGTTATAAATGAAATAGAAATGGCTTATCATATATTACCTAAAGGAGTTAAAATAATTGGTATTACTGGTACTAATGGAAAAACAACAACAACAACTTTAATATACGAAATGCTTAAAAAATATTATAAAGAGAGAGTACATCTTGCTGGGAATATAGGATATCCATTATGTCAAATATATGATGATATTCATGAAAATGATATTATTGTTATGGAAATAGGCGTACCACAATTACATGATTTTTATGATTTTAATGCTGACATAGCAGTACTTACAAATATATATGAAGCACATCTTGATATGTTTGGAACAAGAGAATATTATAATGAAACTAAAAAAAGAATATTTATGAATCATACTAAAGATAATGTTGCGATTATAAATAAGGGTAATCTTGATGCTTATAATTTAACTCTTGATATAAATAGTAATAAGAAATATTTTAGTAGTAGTGAAGTAATAGATGGATGCTTTATTAAAGATAATGCTATATATTATTATGATGAAAAAATAATAGATACTAGTGATATTAGAATTAAGGGTGTTCATAATTATGAAAATGCTATGGCTGCAATTATGGTATGTAAAGAAATGAAAGTACCTAATGATGTTATGACTAGTATTCTTCGTGAGTTTGGTGGAGTTGAACATAGAATAGAGTTTGTTCGTACTTATAAAGGAGTTACATATTATAATGATTCTAAAGCAACTAATATTAAATCAACACAGGTAGCATTAAGTGCATTTAAAGAACCTACTATATTAATAGCTGGTGGATATGAAAGAGGACATTCATTTAAAGGCTTAGATGGATATCTTGATAATACTAAATTAGTAATAGTTTATGGAGAGTGTAAAGATAGAATATATGATGAACTTATTAGTATGAATATGAATACTATTAAAGTTAATAATTTAAAAGAAGCAGTAGAAGTAGCATATAAAAATAGTGAAAGTGGAGATGTTGTTTTACTAAGTCCTGCGAGTGCTTCTTGGGATCAGTATAAATGTTTTGAAGATAGAGGTGATGAATTTAAAAAACTAGTTAATGAACTTAGCTAGTTTTTTCTTTCTAATGTAATTAATTCACCTGGTGTAGCATTTAATAAAATACAAAACTCTTCTATATATTTAAATGATATGGAAGAAGTGTCACCTCTTATTATTCTATTAAGGTTTCTTGATGTTATGTTCATTTTTTGACATAGCCAATATTTTGTTTTTTTGTTTTTCTTTAATAATTCTTCTATATTTATTTTAATCATTATTTCACCTTCTTTAGTTAAAGTTTACTAAATATGGTTACTCTAAATAAGATACTTGCATTACCCTTATTTTGATGATATAATTTCATGTAGAAAGAATAGAGGTACCTATATGAAAGATAAGAAAATACTATATGGGATGTTTTTAATATTCACGTTTATATTAGTAACTGGTTTAACATATGCTTTCTTTAGTTTGACTACTACTGGTAATGATATAGCTGAAACTGTTAATGTAACTACAACAGAATTAAAGTTAAACTTTACAGATGGAAAGTATATTGAACTTAAAGAAGCTATGCCAGGAGACTATATTACTAAAACTTTTAGTGTAGAAAATAATGGAACAGAAACAGGATATTATAAAATTAACTGGCAAGAGTTTAATAATAAAATAGATAATGATGAATTACAAGTAGAGTTTACATGTAAGAGTTATAAAGGTAGTACTGAATCAGGAACATGTTCAAACCTTACAAGAGAGGCAGCATATAATAGAGATTTGAAGAGTAATATAGAGATTGCTTCTGGAATCAGACATAAGTATACTTTAAAACTTACTTTTATGGACACAAATCAAAATCAAAATGAAAATCAAGGTAAAAGTTTTAGTGGAGTTTTAAGAGTAGAAGGTGATGAAGCAGGATGGGAGAACAATTGTACAAATAATAATTCACTTAGATGTAAAATATTAAGCGATAACACATTAACAAGTGATAACGATATAGACTTTACTAAAATAAGTTCTCCAACAAATGGACAAGGATTATATAGAGATGACAAATATGGTGATAGTGAAAACTATTATTTTAGAGGCGGTTCATTTTGTGCTTATACTGGCTACTTAAGTGAAGATTATAATGGTACTAAGTGTAAAGCTACAGGCGGAACATGGGATGGAGCAACATATAAATGTAATTTAGATTTAAGTAAAACAACATGTGAAAGTAAAGGATTTACATGGTATGAACTTAAAAACAATGTTAAGTTTGGTGATTACTACTGGAAAATAATAAGAATAGATGATAATGGGGATGTTAGACTTCTATATAACGGAAATGCAACTAATGCAAGAGGTACAAATGCTCATGTAGGTACTTCGCCATATAGATCAGGAAGAAATGGAGATAATACTTATGTAGGGTATATGCAAGCAAGCACACCAACCGAATATAAAGAAGGTATAAGCGGAAATAGAAGTGGATGGAGTGTAAGTAACTCTACAACCATTAAAATGTCAAAAACATATACATTTAATAAATCAACTGGTGAGTTTACGCTAGGAACTACTGTAAATGGTTCATACACAGATGATTTTATTGGTTATTACTTGTGTGAATATGGTGGTAGTACAACATGTACTTACTTATTCCAGATAGTTGCAACAGAAAAGACAAGTGCAAATGTTAATAAACTTAAAACGATTAAAGTAGTAAACTCATATTTTACAACAAGTAAGAAACAAGCGGCAAGCAATGAAATAGATAGTGATATAAAAACATATAATGAGAATTGGTATACAAATACAAGTAATTTAAGTACACTAGCAAGTATGATAAGTAATAATGCTGGATATTGTAATGATAGAATGACAACACAGACTAAGGATGGAGGAATAGGATTTAAAGAAACAACATACGATAGCGCATATAGAGTAAATACACTTAAAAAGCCATCGTATAAATGTACTAATGAATCAAATGATTTATTCACTATATCAAGTAGCATTTATGGAAATAAAAAACTTAGTGCTCCAGTAGGACTAATAACAGCAGATGAACTAGCATATGCAGGAAGTCTATATTATAATTATAACTTTCAAGTGTATACGTACTCAGGGTATTGGTATTGGACCATAAGTCCCTCATTTTTTTCCGTTGGGCTGTCTGGTTCATCTTATTTGAATCTCATTGGCAATTTCAGTAGCTATGTTTCTGCTCTCAATTACGGCGTGCGTTCCGTAGTTTCCTTGAACTCCACAGCTTTGGTTAGCACCGGAAGTGGAACACTTGCTGATCCATATATTATTTCTAATTAACAATATATTTACTGATTAAATATATTGTTTTTAATTTTGTTTAAAATTGTGTTTTAAAATAGAATAAACTATGTTAAAATATTTATGAGTAAGGAAGGTATACAACATGGGAAAAGTTATTTCATTGGTTAATCAAAAGGGTGGTGTTGGTAAAACTACTACAAGTATTAATTTATCTAGTTCTTTAGGACATTTAGATAAAAGGGTACTTCTTATAGATTTAGATCCCCAGAGTAATGCTACTACTGGGCTTGGTGTCGATAGAACTAAAGTTAAAAAAAGTATATATAATGTGTTAATGGAGGATTGTGATATTAAAGATACTATAATTAAAACTCCATTTAAGAATCTTAGTTTAATACCTGCGATGATTGATTTAGCAGGAGTAGATATTGAACTTATACAGATTAGTGTTCAAGATAAAGAGTTTATAATAACTGAACAATTAAAAAAACAACTTGATACTATTCGTGATAGGTATGACTATATAATAATAGATTGTCCACCTAACTTAGGTATATTAACTACTAATGCTTTGGCAGCTTCTGATTCAGTTTTAATACCTATTCAGTGTGAATATTATTCTCTTGAGGGAGTTAATCAGCTACTTAGAACTGTTGTTAGAATACAGCAAAAAGTTAATCCTAATTTAAGTATTGAAGGGGTACTACTTACTATGCTTGATGGTAGAACACTTCTTGGACTTGAAGTAGTTGAAGATGTTAGAAAGTTCTTTAATGAAAAAGTGTTTAGTACTATTATTCCTAGACTTGTTAAACTAGTTGAGGCTCCATCCCATGGAAAACCAATACTTGAATATGATCCTAAGAGTAAAGGTGCACTTGCATATTTGAATTTAGCGAAGGAGGTTATTGATAGAAATGGACAACAATAATAGAAGGAAGGCTCTTGGTAGAGGGCTTGAACAATTATTTAATAATGAGTCTTTATATATTGATAATTTAGAAAGAGATATAAAAGAAAATACTGAAAAGAAAGATATTATAGAAATTGGTCTTTCTGATTTAAGAAGTAATCCTTATCAACCTAGAAAGAACTTTGATCAAGAAAAACTTAATGAACTTGCATTATCTATAAAAGAACATGGTGTTTTAGAACCAATTATTGTTACTAAAAGTATTAAAGGATATAATTTAGTTGCTGGTGAAAGAAGAAAGAAAGCTGCTGAGATAGCTGGTCTTGATACTATACCTGCGATTGTTAAAGATTTTAGTGATAAAGAGATGATGGAGATTGCTCTTCTTGAAAATGTACAAAGAGAAGATTTAACTTCTATAGAAGAAGCAGAAGCATATTATAATATTATTAAAGCATTTAATATGACACAAGATGAACTTGCTAAGAGAGTTGGTAAAAGTAGAACTTATATTACTAATATGATTGGTTTATTAGTATTACCTTCTAGTGTAAAAGAACAAATATTAAATGGTAATATTTCTATGGGACATGCAAGGGTATTAAGTAAATTATCTGATGCAGGAAAAGCACAAGAATTATGTGATAAAATTATAAAAGAAAATATGTCTGTTAGAGATCTTGAAAAATTAGTAAGTGAAGGAGATTTTAAAAAGACAAATCCTATAGTTAGAGTTAAGAGTGCTAATCCGTATAAATATATAGAAAATACATTTAAAGAAAAAATTGGAACTAAAGTTAAAATTAATAATAAAAAAATAGTAATTTCTTTTAATGATGAAAATGAATTAGAAAGAATATTAAGTATTCTTAATATTGATGTGAAAGATAATGAATAAAGAATATAGACTTGGAAGTAAAGTTATTATGAAAAAGCCACATCCATGTAAAACTAATTTATGGGAAATTACTAGAGTTGGAGTAGACATTAAAATAAAATGTTTAAAGTGTGATAGATCTATTATGATGGATAGGGTTGAATTTGATAAAAAACTTAAGAAAGTTGAGGAATATTAATGATTAAAGAAAAAATTAAAAAGAGTCCTATTATGACTTTTATTATATTAATATTTTCTACTATATTAATTAGTGGTTTTTTACATTTTATTAATATTCAATCTGAATATACTACTGTTAATCCTGTTACTAGTGATTTAGTTAATAATGTAGTTGAAGTTAAAAATCTATTTAGTTTAAGGGGTATTAAACATATAATTACTACTGCTGTTAGTGGTTTTGTTAATTTTGAGCCTTTACCTATGCTTATTATTGTGTTAATAGGTATTGGTATGCTTGAGAAAAGTGGTTTTTTGAGAACGTTCTTTACTTTGATTACTAGAAATACTAAGAAATATACTGTTACATTTATATTGATATTTATTTCATTATTATTCTCTATAATGGGTAATATAGGATATGTTGTTATGTTACCTTTAGGTGCTTTATTATTTAAATATGGTAAACGAAATCCTTTAGGTGGTATTATTGCTACATTTGCTAGTTTGTCTTTTGGTTATGGAATTAATGTATTTTTATCTAATAATGATAGTACATTGTTATCTTTAACTTTAAATGCTGCTAGAACTATAGATCCTAAATATAATATTAATGTATTTTATGCTTTATTTTTTATGATAGTAGCTGTTATAATTCTTGCTATTTTATTTACTAATATAACTGAAAAGAAAGTTATGACTAAGTTAAGTAGATATGATTATGATGAGGAAGATTATAATGTTACTAATAGGGATCTTAGAGGACTTGTTATTAGTGTTGGAGTAGGTATTCTTTATTTACTTATAATAGGATATATGATTATACCTGGTTTACCTCTTTCTGGTACATTACTTGATCATAGTGGTACTAGGTATATAGATATGCTTTTTGGAAGTAATTCTTTGTTTTCACAAGGATTTATATTTATAGTTACTTTATGGTTTGTTATAATTGGACTTGTTTATGGTTATGTAACTAAAAAGTTTAAGAATAATAATGATGTAGCTCTTGGACTTGGACATTCACTTGATGATATAGGTGGTATTTTAGTGCTTATATTCTTTGCATCATTATTTATTAATGTATATGAAGAGAGTAATATAGGTATAGTTATAACTGCATTTTTGACAAAACTTATTAGTGCTTTATCATTTAATGGTATTATGTTAATTGTTATTTCATTTATATTAATTGGTATAGCTAATATATTTTGTCCTAATTCTATAACTAAGTGGAGTATTATTTCTGCGACTATGGTACCTTTATTTATTAATTCTAGTATTAGTCCAGAGTATGCTAATATTATATATAATTTAGGTGATAGTGTTACTAATGGTTTAACACCACTTCTTACTTATTTTGTTATATATGTTGCTTTTATGGAAAAATATAATAAGAGTGAGAAAACTATTACTTTATTTGGATCACAAAAGTTTATGCTTAATTATGCGTGTGTATCATTTATAGTTATGTTTATGCTTATTGTGTGTTGGTATTTGATAGGGATTCCTACGGGAATTGGGGCGAACCCGGGTATTGTTTATGGCGCTTAAAGCTGGTATTATTGGTCTTCCTAATGTAGGAAAGAGTACACTTTTTAATGCAATTACTAAGAAAAATATTTTAGCAGCAAATTATCCTTTTGCTACTATAGATCCTAATGTTGGAACAGTTACAGTTCCTGATAAAAGATTAGAAGTTCTTAATGATATGTATATTCCAAATAGACTTATTGCTACTCAATATGAATTTATTGATATAGCTGGGCTTGTAAAAGGAGCTTCTAATGGTGAAGGATTAGGTAATAAGTTTCTTGCTAATATTAGAGAAGTAGATGCAATAGTTGAAGTTGTTAGATGTTTTGAAAATAAAGATATAATTCATGTTGAAGGAAATATAGATCCTGTTCGTGATATAGAGATTATTAATTATGAACTTATATTAAGTGATTTAGAAATAGTAGAAGGAAGACTTCTTAAAATAGAAAAGAAAGCTAGTACTACTAATGATAAAGAATTGCAATTTGAAGTAGAATTACTTAAAAAAGTTATTAAATATCTTAATGAAGGGGTTATGCTAAGAAGTGTAAGTTTTGATGAAAATGAAATTAAAGTTCTTAAGAATTATAATTTAATAACTATTAAACCTTTTATATATTTAGCTAATGTGAGTGAAGAAGATTTACTTAATGATGGTAATGTATATGTAAATAAAGTTAGAGAAGTTGCATCTTCTTTAGGCTCTCCTGTTATACTTATGTGTGCTAAGATTGAAAGTGAACTTTCTGAACTTGATGAAGATAGTAAAAAAGAATTTTTAGCTGATTTAGGTATTCAAAATAGCGGTTTAGATCAATTAATACATATTACATATCATATGCTTGGACTTAAAACTTTTTTCACTGTTGGTAGTGATGAAGTTAGGGCTTGGACATTTAAAGATGGTATGAAAGCTCCGGAGTGTGCCGGGCTTATACATACTGATTTTCAAAAAGGATTTATTAAGGCTGAAGTTATGAGTTATGATGATCTTGTAACATATGGAAGTGAAGTTAAGGTTAAAGAAGCTGGTAAGGCTAGACTTGAAGGTAAAGAATATGTTATGCAAGATGGTGATATTTGTTTATTTAGATTTAATGTTACAAAATAAAAAAGAGTATTTCATGATGAGATACTCTTTATTTATAATTTTATTTATTTTATTTCAATGAATTTCTTTGTATCTTTTTTACTTACTTTAGGGAAACTTATTTTTAATACTCCGTTATGAAATTCTGCTTCGATGTCTTCTTCATTAATGTTTTTAGCTTCGAATTGTCTTCTGAATGAACCATATACTCTTTCTTTTCTAACATATTTTTTATCTTTTTCTTCTTCCTCTGATTTTCTTGTTGCGACTACTGTTAAGATTCCATCTTCAAGATCAATTTTGATGTCTTCTTTTTTATAACCTGGAACATCCATTTCTATATGTGTTTTTCCACCTTTTTCATAGATGTCACATTTCATATCCATTCTAGGCATTTTAGGCATCTCTAAAGTATCTAAATCATCAAAGAAATCATCTAAATAAAATCTACTTGGTATTAAACTCATTAATATCATCTCCTTACATTTTCCATTATACTCATATTTTAGCACTTGTCAATAGCAAGTGCTAATTTTTTTGATTTTTTTTGGAAATATTTACCTCTAATATTATACCCCTCATTGTTCATAATAATACATGAAAGGAGTAATATATGAAAGAAGTACCTAATGTAATTAGTGATAAAGATTTATTATATATAAAAGATATGCTTAATTTTAATATAGTTTTATGTAAGAAATTAAATTATTATTCATATGATTTTGATGATGAATTGGGTAAACTTTTAGAAAAATCATATACTTTACATAAGAATCAATATAAAGAACTTCTTGATATATTAGATTAATAATATGGAAGAAATTAAGAATGATTGTAAATGTATAAGAAATGGAGATTGTTTATGTGAAGAGGATGTGCTTAATGATGTATTAATGAGTGAAAAGAATATTATTAATTTATATAATACAGCATGTACTGAGATGAGCAATAAACATTTATATAAGAAATTATTATCACTTCTTAATGATGCTCATAATATGGCGAGAGATATATTTAATTATATGTTTGAAAAAGGTCTTTGCTGTGTTAGTGTAGCTGATGAGAAGAAAATAAATACTACATTTAGTGATTTTGATAATAAGTATAAAGAACTTTAATAAAGTTCTTTTTTATGTTATAATCTTTTTATGAAGAAGATTGTAGTAATAGTTATTAGTTTTATGTTTTTAATTACATCTGTATCCGCTAATGAGAGAGAAGAGGTTCTTTTTTATAAGTGTGTTGATGGTGATACATTTAAAGTTAAAATAGATGATGAAGTAGTAACTGTTAGAATGCTTGCGATTGATACTCCTGAGACTGTTAAACCTGGTACTGAAGTACAACCTTATGGAAAAGAAGCAAGTGATTATACTTGTGATAAAATTACAAATGCAAGTAAGTTAGAACTTGAATATGATTCTAAAAGTAGTAAGAATGATAAATATGGGAGAAGACTTGCTTGGGTGTATGTTGATGGGGGTATGCTTCAAAAAGATTTAATAAGTCTTGGATATGCTAAAATAGCATATATTTATGGTAAATATAGTTATTTAGATGAACTTTATGAAATAGAAGAAGAAAGTAAATTATCATCTAAAGGCGTGTGGAGTATAAAAGAAGATTCTAATGCAAATGATAAATCTGATGTTAAAAATGAAGAAGAGAGTGATGATAGTTTTTTTAAAGAACTTAAAGATTTAATAAGTAAGTGGATTAATAAGCTTATTAAAAATATAATTAATGAAGTTACTAGTAGTGTTAAAGAACTATTTAGTTCTATATTTGGTTAGGGGATATATATGAAAAGAGAAGAAAAGTTTTTACTTAATTTAGAAAAAGGGTTATCTGGTTTAAAAGATAAAGATAAAAATAAAATAGTTTTAAAATATAAAACTATTATTGATGATAAGAAGAAATCCGGTGTTAAAGTTAATGATATTTTTAAAGAACTTGGAAATGTTAAAGATATATGTGAAATAGAGATTTCTAGTTTAAAGAAATCTAAAAATGTAATTAATAAGAAAATTAAAGATAAAAAAAATAGTAATATTAAGAATGCTGCTCATGAAGCTAAGGTAGAGTTTAATGATAAGATAGAAGATATTAAAAAATCTTTACTTAGTGATGAAAAGCCTTCATATAAAATGATATTACTTACTATTTTAATTATATTTACGTCTATTATATTTATTATTAATATGATGTGTGTATTTGCATTTTTAGATGGTGTTAGATTATATGGATTATTATTTACTGTTTTTGGTTTCTTTCTTGCTGGGTTATGGCTTTGTTTAACATTATATTTTGATTTAGTAAATCATAAAACTAAAAAATATTTTAATCTTATTATGCTTGTTACATCTTTAGTTATTTTTTGCTTTGGAATAGCACTTACTATTAGAGGAATATATAAAACTGAACATATATATAATGTTAGTCAAAAGTATTCATTTACTAATAAGATAGAAAATTATAGCTTACCATCTGGTGATAAGAAATTGTATATTAATTATAATAGTGAATATAAAGTAAAATATGTATTTGATTATGATGAAAATATAGATTCAAGTATAAAAATAGAAACTAAATATTATGAGTGTTATTATGATTATTATTCTAATAGAAGTGGTAATAGTGTTTATATATCACTTAGAAAAGATAGAAAAGGTAGATTTAGTTCATATATAGAAGATTTAAAAGATAATAAAGTTTATGATAACAAAGAACTTTCAAGATATACAGTTAGAATTATTATTAATCCTAATGATAAAGATAGAGTAGTCATATATTGATTACTTTTTTAATTCGTTTAGTGTTTCAGTTATTTTATTTAATGTTTTTTCTAGTTCATCTGTATTTATATTGTTAGTTGGATATAATTCATTTATTATTTTTCTTATTTTATCTATGTTATATTTTGGTGGGTTATAAACACATTTTACTTTTCTTGAGTTAATGTTTATTATTCCTCCTCTTAATCTACTTTCGATTAGTCCTTGGCTTGATGCATTGGTTAGAATAGTTTGCCCGATAGATATAAGAAAGTTACCAATAACATTTTGTTCTAGAGTAGTTAAGTCATCTATTATTATTAAGCCTATAAGAGTACCTAGAATAGTTACTAGTTTTGGGTTAGTATTAAATATGTCGTCATAACTTTCTTTCATAGTTAATAATATGATTATAATATATAAAAAAACTCATGTCACCATGAGATATTTTTATTATGGCGCTTGATGCAGGACTCGAACCTGCGACCCAACGGTTAACAGCCGTTTGCTCTACCGACTGAGCTAATCAAGCAACTTGTAAAATTATTATAGTTTAATTAATTTTATTTGTCAACATAATTATAGACTTTTTTTAAAAAAATTGATAAAATTGTTTTGTTAGAGGTTATTATGAATGATACAATAGAAAAAATAGAGTTTAATAATAAGAAAATTAGTATACTTGATACGTATGGTGAGAACTTAAGTAAAAAAGAATATGTGACTAATCCAGCTATAGGTAGAGAAAGTGAAATAGAACAAGCTATAATGATACTTTTAACACCTGAGAAAAGTGCTTTGTTAGTTGGTAAGGCTGGTGTTGGTAAAACTGCGATTGTTGAAGGAATAGGATATAGAATGCAAAAAGGACTTGTTCCTAATGCTCTTAAGAGTTATGAATTAATTAAGGTTAATATATCTGCTTTACTTGGTGAAGCTGGTGGAGATAGTAAACTTCAATTATTAGTAGATGAATTAAAAACTAAACAGAATATTATTTTATTTATAGATGAAATACATCTTTTAGTAAATAGAAATACATCAAATATGAGTATTGACTTTGCTAATATGTTAAAACCAGGACTTGACCGTGGGGAAATTAAAATGATAGGCGCTACTACATATGAAGAATATGAAGCATATATTTTAAGAGATAGAGCATTTTTAAGAAGATTTTTAAGAGTAGATGTAAATGAACCTACTAAAGAACAATGTGTTGATATTTTGATGGGTACTTTTCCAAAATATGAAAAGAGAACTGGTGTTAAACTTAATTATACTGAATATTTAGATAGAAAAATATTTACTTTTATAGTTAATATGACTGATGAATATAAGAGAATATATGAAATAGGTAATAGATATCCTGATATAGCTTTAACTATAGTTATGAGTGCGTTTTCTATGGCTTTATATGATAATTCACCTGAAGTTAAAATAAAACATTTTTATAAGGCTATATGTAGAACTAAAGTAATATATGAAGATGCTAAAAAGAAAGAAATAGAAAACTTTAAAAATACATTTAAAGATATTATTAGTGAAGAAATGGTAGATTTAAGTGATATGTAAATTACACGTAAAATGTGTAATTTTTTTAATTATGTATGTTTTTAATTTTTGATTTAATTATTTGATACTAATTTTTAGAAATGTATTAGTAAAAATATTTTTTTAATAAGTCTATGTTTTAAAAAATGCTATTTTTGTGATTTTACATGACTTTTTTAACATGTTATTATCTTTTTGTGAAGGGAGAATTATATGGAATATAGTATTAGAGTATCGCATGTTTCTAAAGTTGTTGGAAATAAAAGAATATTAGATGATATTTGTTTTAATGTTAAGAAAGGCTCTATAATAGGACTTGTTGGACCTAATGGTGCGGGTAAAAGTACTTTACTTAAAGTTATGAGTGGACTTTATACTCTTGATCAGGGAGATGTATATTATAATGATATAAGTTTAAAAGATAATTTTGAGAAAGCTATGTCTGAAGTGGGATTTCTTATTGAGAATCCATCTTTATATGATAATTTGAGTGGATTAAACAATTTAAAATTGTTTAGTCGTTTATATAAGAATGTTAGTATAGATAGAATTAAAGAAGTAATAGATATGGTTAATCTTAATAATGATATTAATCGTAAGTTTAAGACATATTCTTTAGGTATGAAGGAAAGGCTCGCTATAGCACAATCATTACTTGGTAATCCTAGTATATTAATACTAGATGAGCCTACTAATGGACTTGATCCGATTGGTATTAAAAAACTTAGAAATCTTATTAAAAATATGAATGATGTTAGTGTAATAATATCATCTCATTTATTAAGTGAAATAGAGAGTTTATGTGATGAGGTTATATTTATAAATGAAGGAAAAATAATTGAAAGAAGAATACTTAGTGAAGAAAATAAAATGTATGCCGTGTTTGATGTTGATGATTATAATAAAGCTAAAATGTTACTTGGGGAATATTGCGTTGGTGAAGAAATATGTGTTTATGGAAATGATGAAGAAGTAAGTGCGATAAACAAATACTTAATAAATAATAATATTAATGTTTATGGAATAGTTAGAAAGAAAAAGAGTCTGGCTGAAGACTTTTTTGAGAAGATTAATCATGATTAGTTTGATAGTTAATGAATATAAAAAAATAAAAGCAAGTAAAATAATAATTAGTGCTTGTTTGATAATAGTATCTATATATATTTTAATATATTTAAATAAAGATATGAGTGGAATTGAATTATTTAATTTAATATATAGATTTATTCCTTTTCTTGGCATTCTTATATGTGTTTTATTTGCTGGTATTGTTAATAATGAAGTTAATAAGGGTACTTTTAGATATTATTTAACTAAGCCATACTATAGAAGTAAGATTATTATTTCTAAGTTATTATTTGTTTATCTATATATAGTTTTTATTTACTTTGTAACATTAATTAGTTTTATTATTTTTGTTAATATTTTTAGTACTTTAGTTATTGATATAAATATGATTTTGCTAGTTTTTAGGCATTTCATTCCAATATTTTTTATAGGTACTTTATGTGTGCTTTTATCTACTTTTATAAATAGTTTAGCTTTATGTACTTCAATACTTTTTTTGATATGTTTATTATCTACTTTAGTATCTCAGTTATTATTTTCTGTGGGCTTAAATATTATAGAATATACTTTTTTACCTTATGTGGATTTTAGTTTATTTGTGAATAATGATTTTGCCATTAGTGTTAGAGAAAATTATGGGGTTGTTTTATCTATGTCTAAAGGTATTATTATATTAATTTTTCATAGTGTTTTATTTATATTTTTAATGATTAATTTTTTCACAAAAAAAGATATTAAATACTAATATCCTTTTTCTTTATAGTAATCTAATAATTCTTTGAATCTAGCATAGTGAACTACTTCTCTTTGTCTTAAAAATGATAGTGGAGCCAGTAGTGATTCATCTGTCGTAAGATCCATTAAGTTTTCATAAGTCGCTCTTGCTTTTTCTTCAGCAGCTAAGTCTTCTTGTAAATCAACTATTGGATTTCCAGTTGAAGCAATGTATGCTGCGGTAAATGGCACTCCTGATTGATTCATAGGATATACACCTTTTTTATGAGATACATACCATTCTTCTAAACCAGCATCTTTTATTTCTTTAATAGATGCATCTTTTATTAATTGTTCAATCATAGTACATATCATTTCAACATGACCTAGTTCTTCTGTACCAATATCTGAAAGCAAAGCTTTTCCTTTTTCATCTGGCATTATAAATCTTTGAGTTAAATATCTAAGAGAGGCACCTAATTCTCCATCACTTCCTCCAAATTGACTAACTAATAGTTTTGCCATTTTTATATCTTTTTTCTTAATGTTGATAGGGTATTCTAATACTTTTTCATATTTAAACATTATATGTTACCTCCTTTGTCCCAAGGCCAAGGATTGTTTATCCATGTCCATTTTGAAGTATTATTAACATCATTTAAACATAATGGTGAATATTTAGAATTGTATTCTTCCTTTAATTTTTTAAGTTCATCATTATATTTTTTAAATAATATTAATTTATCTGTTTCATTTGGATGTAAATCTAAATACAAATTAAGATCTTTTATAGCAAAACAATATATTTGTATTTTATATAATAATTTATCTCTTTCATTATCTACTTTTAGCATATATTTATGATTTTTATAAATACTATAAGTATTTTCAAATATACTACCCCTATTAAAACCTTCAACTAGATTTATAACTGAATCATTATGTCTATTAAATATAATATTGTCTATATTAACATTTGTATTATATGGACCTTTATCATAATCTATATTAGTATTATATGGCCCCTTTTTAATATATTTATCAATATCAATATTTAAATTGTCTTCATTTTCAACTATATCAAAATAGTTATTATTTTCATCAAAATACATTTTTTCCTCCTAGACTATTGTATGAATTAGTAATTATATATGACTATGACAAATGTACAATATAAATAAAAATATGTAAAATTGATAAAAAGTGTTGTATATATTAATTCTTTAATGTTACAATGAATATGGTGAGTAAAGGATGTATAAATTAACAACATATTCTGAAGATGAAACTATGGAACTTGCTCAGAATATTGAATCAGAAAAGTTCCCTAATATGGTTATTGCTTTAGTTGGTGATTTAGGTAGTGGTAAAACTGTTTTTGCTAAGGCTTTTGCTAAAGCTCTAGGTATAACTGATAATATAACAAGTCCTACTTATAATATAATAAAAGAGTATGACAATGCTGAGATGAAATTGTTTCATATGGATGTTTATAGATTATCTGATATTAAACAAGATTTAGGTATACCAGAGTATTTTAAAAAGAAAGGTGTCACTATAATAGAGTGGGCAGATTTAATACCTGAATTATTACCTAAGAATAGACTTGATATTAGAATTAAAATGATTGATGAAAATACAAGACAATTTATTATTGAACCTCATGGAGAAAAATATGTTGACTTGTGTGAAAGGGTTTTATAAAAAAATACACATATTTTATTTCTTATGTGTATTTTTTTGTGTTAATTTTAATGTTGTTTCTTCTTCGCGATTTTTATTTTCATTTATACTTTGTTCTACATTTGAGTTAGGATCTTCGTTGTTTTGTGATGGGATAGTACTAGTAATGCTTTGTGAAGAGATATCAATATTATTTTGAGATTTAAGTCTATCTTGTTCATCTAATGCTTTTTGCATCTCTTCAATTGCACTAAGTAAGTTGTCATCAACTTTGATTTTTATTTCTGGATTAGGATTTAACATTTTTTTAATTTCTTTATAAAGATTATGTTTATCTATATAATCTGATATATGTTTTAGTGTTGTAACATAAATTACACTTTTTAATTCATCTCTTATGTCTTCACTTATAATAAAGTCACTTTTATCAAAGTTCCATCTTTTTGAGACTTCTGTTTTTATTTCTTTACATTTAGCTTTTACAGTCATATCGTTATATTCTACTACAAAGTTTATCGTACAATTTTCATCGTTTTCTTTTTCGTTTTCTTTTTTTATTTCTTCTTTAGCTTTAGAACGAGCTGTTAAATAAACAACTGTCATACCGTTTGGACGCTTTTGAAATATTTCCTTTTCTTCGTCATTCATTTCTTCAAGTAAATCTAAATTACAAAATTGGCTTAAAGTAAAATCTTTGCTATTTATATATTGAGTAGAAATCATCATAATATTTAAAATATTATAAAACGGAATTAAATCAAAATATTTATTATATTCATCGACTTTAAATTCACTAATTGAATCATATTTAAATTTATATCCTTCATTACCTATGTCTTTGAATATTTTTAAACCTGTTATAAGTTTCATTCCTTTTGTTATTATTATACTAGATAACCATATTAAAATTATACTCATTTTATTTTGTCTCCTTTTGACTGCATATTTTATCATAATTTGTAAAATAATACAATTAATATTTAAATATAAGATATTATTTAGTATAATTTATAATAGGAGAAGATAATATGAAAACATTAAAACAAGAAGAACTTAATAAAATTAACGCTTACTTTAGGGCAGCTAATTATTTGTCTGTTGGACAACTTTATTTAAAAGATAATCCATTACTTAAAAGAGAACTTACTTTAGATGATGTTAAGAAACATTTAGTTGGACATTGGGGTACTGCGCCTGGTCAGAACTTTGTTTATGTTCACTTAAATAGAATTATAAATAAATATGATCTTAATATGATATATATTTCTGGGCCTGGTCATGGTGGTCAAGCGATGGTTGCTAATACTTATTTAGAGGGCTCTTATAGTGAAATATATCCAAATATTAGTGAAGATGAAGATGGGATGAAGAAACTTTTTAAACAATTTAGTTTTCCTGGTGGTATTTCTTCACATGTAGCACCTGAGACTCCTGGTAGTATAAATGAAGGAGGGGAACTTGGGTATAGTTTAGCACATGCTTTTGGAGCAGTACTTGATAATCCAACTTTGATTGCAGCTACTGTAGTTGGAGATGGTGAAGCTGAAACAGGACCTCTTGCTGCATCATGGCAATTAAATAAAATTATAAATCCTAAAAGTGATGGAGTAGTTTTACCTATACTACACTTAAATGGATATAAAATAAGTAATCCTACTATACTTTCTAGAATTAGTGAAGAAGAATTAGTTAGTTATTTTAATGGTATGGGATGGGATCCTTATATTGTAAGTGAAAACGATACTGAATCAATGCATCAAAGTATGGCTTATGCTCTTGATAAATGTATTCAAGATATAAATTATATTAAAAAATGTAAAAAGAATGTTAGAATCAGTTATCCAATGATTATACTTAAGACTCCTAAAGGATGGGGTGGGCCTAAAATAATAGATAATAATGAGATTGAAGGTACATTTAGATCCCATCAAATACCTATGCTGGTGGATAGTGAACATATGGAGAATCTTAAGACTCTTGAAGCTTGGATGAAAAGTTATAAGCCATGGGAATTATTTGATGATAATGGAAAATTAATCGATTCTCTTAAAGCACTAGCACCTAAAGGGGACAGAAGAATGGGAAAAAATCCTAATGCTAATGGCGGACTATTATTAGAAGATCTTAAAATGCCAGACTTTAGGGAATATGCAACTAAATTTGATAAACCTGGTACTGTTATTAAAGAAGATATGAGAGAACTTGGTAAATTTGTACGTGATATTGTTAAACTTAATGAAAATGAAAAAAACTTTAGGATTTTTGGACCAGATGAGGCTTTATCTAATAGGCTTAGTCATGTTTTTGAAGTTACAAATAGACAATGGAATGGTATTACATACAAAAATGATGAGTTTTTAAGTAGTGAAGGTAGAGTTATAGATTCAGTGTTATCTGAACATTTATGTGAAGGAATGCTTGAAGGATATTTACTTACTGGTAGACATGGATTCTTCCATAGTTATGAAGCATTTATTAGAATAATAGACTCTATGACAAGTCAACATGCTAAATGGCTTAAGGTATGTAAAGAGCTACCTTGGAGAAAAAGTATAGCGTCATTAAACTATATATTAACATCTTATGTATGGCAACAAGATCATAATGGATTTACTCATCAAGATCCTGGATTTCTAAATCATTTAGTTACTAAAAAAGCAGATATAGTACGTATATATTTACCTTTTGATAGTAATACTTTAATATCTTGCTTTGATCATGTTATTAGAAGTAGAGACTATATAAATGTTATAGTTGCATCTAAACAGCCTAGGTATCAATGGCTAAATATGGATGAAGCTATTAAACATTGTACAAAAGGTGCGAGTGTTCTTGAGTTTGCTAGTAATGATAAAGGAGAAGTTCCTGATTTAGTACTAGCATGTGCTGGAGAAAGTCCTACTACCGAAGTACTTGCTGCTACTAAAATATTAAGAGATAATTTTAAAGATTTAAAAATTAGAGTAGTAAATGTGGTTGATCTAATGAAACTTGAATCTCAAGATAATCATCCTCATGGATTATCAGATGATGATTATGATAGTTTATTTACTAAAGATAAACCTATAATATTTGCATTTCATGGATATCCTCATCTAATACATCAATTAACATATAAAAGACATAATCAAAATATGCATGTACATGGGTATATTGAAGAGGGAACTATTACAACTACCTTTGATATGAAAGTTCAAAATAAACTTGATAGATATCATTTGGTAATGGATGCATTAAAATATTTAGATAAATTAGGGGATGCTAGATGTTCACTTAATGAATGGTGTAAAGATAAATTAATAGAACATAAAGAATATATTAGAGAATATGGTGAAGATATGCCTGATGTTAGAGACTGGAAGTGGGAAGAGTGATAGATTTAATAGGTATTATATTTATATGTATTTTAGGAACTTTAGGTCATTTTCTATATGAATGGTCTAATCATAATAAAGTACTTGGAATATTATGTGCCGTTAATGAGAGTACATGGGAACATATTAAACTTGCTATTGGTCCTACATTTTTATGGATGATTATTGAAGTACCTTTTATATATACTAATGATAATTTCTTATTTGCAAAATGTATTAGTTTACTTGTTATGATGATTGTTATGCCAGTTATGTTTTATACATATAAAATATTTAGTGATAAACATAATTTACCTTATACAATATTTATATTTATTGTTTCTATAGTTCTTGGACAACTTTGTTCTTATTATATTTTAAAAATGAATGCAGTTAGTTTTATAGTAAATTATATTTCATTAATAATTATAGTTATTATATTTGCTTGTTATATTGCATTAAGTTTCTTTCCTTTAGAAAATGAAATATTTAAAGATCCTGTTAGTAACAAATATGGATTTGATGCTCATAGAGAATATCATAGTTTAAAATCTAAAATAAAGAAAATTGTAAAGCATGAACATAATCATTAATATTTAACATACTTTTCACAAGATTTTAACAATTGGATAGTATAGTTATTATTAGTGAAGGGAGATGATAGATGTATATATTAAGTAAAAATTAGTTCTTTAAATTATTATGTACTTTAATGGAGTGTGAATGTTAGGTGTCACACTCCTTTTATCATGTTAAATAATATTTATAAAATTAAATATAATGAAGTATGAGAGATAGTGAACTTAAAAGACTTGATTTTGAGAATACTTTATTTATTCTTTTTATATTTCTTTGTTTAATAAATATAGATGCTAATAATAAGACTAAAGAATATGTTAAAACAAATGATGTTAATTTTAAGAATGAAGCTGATAATATGTTTATTTTAACTATTACTGTTTCTATATTTATCTATCTATATTATTTTAATAGAAATTATATTGCATATAAAAATGCTAGTAAACGAAATAAAAAGTTGTTAGAAGTAAAGGTGTATGGTTCACTATTATTAGTTATAGGTGCTGTATTATTGTTATATTTTCAAAAGAATCAAACTTCATTTATTGATTCGCCTGCGTTATAATTTTTAAAAAAGTGTTGACAAAGCAAGATAATTAGAGTAGAATTAAATTACATTTGATTTGCAGATGTAGTTTAATGGTAGAACTTCAGCCTTCCAAGCTGCTAACGTGGGTTCGATTCCCATCATCTGCTCCAGATTGATAGGAAACTCGGAAATTAACTTCTGAGAGTAATAAATGCTAACTAGAAATAGTTAGTTTTTTTGTTATGTAAAGGAGTTGATTATATGTTAAATATAGAAACAAAAGAATTAAAAATAAGTGATAAATTAAAAAGAAAAATTGATATAATTGGTAGATTTACAAATACTACTCCAATTATAAATAATGGTTCAATTAAAAATATAACGGGGACAAATGTTGCTTATGTTATGCCACATATTATAGTTATTAAGAATAATAAATACCTAATGTTTGATGAATGTGATGATGTTTATGTAAATACCTTTAAAAACAAAATAGTATTTAAAGATTTAGAAGATTATATAAATAGTCATTAAAAATCTTTTTAAATGTTAGACTTCGTAAAATTAACTTTAAAATGTCAAACAAGTGAGAGGTGTCTTTTAAAATATCTATATTTTAGACTACACTTTTCAAGCTTAAAGTGCCAAACATATGAAAGGAGATATTTAAAAAATATGAATAAAGAAAATAAAATAGCAGGTATTTATATTAGGGTCAGTACAGAGGATCAAGCTCGTGAAGGTTTTAGTTTAGGAGAACAAGAAGAAAGATTAAGAGAGTTTTG
>CAKOHK010000010.1 GCA_934085595.1 uncultured Bacilli bacterium | reverse complement strand
TTAAGTTATGCAAAGTTTACTATAAATAGTGAAAGTTATAGAAGTAATGAAATGTATATTTCAGAGCTTTTGTATTCAATTAAAATAGATAATGAAAATACATACACAATAGATATAGATCCAGGAGAAACAGAGCACACCATAGAAATAACAAGCCTTTCCGGAATAAGTACTAACTATAAACTTGCTTATTTAAATAATGATAACTTAGAAGTAAAATACGCAAGTGATTATATGGAAGCGTCATTTGGTGGCATAATAATGACTAGAACTATATCATTAACTATAAAGAATACAAGTACAGAAAAACAAACATTATCACTTATGGTATTTGGAGGTTATTCATTTAATGATGTAGAAGAAGTTAAAGTATTAGATACATATACAGAAATAGATACTGATTACTTACATTATGATTATGAAACAACAGCTTTATATATAGATAATACGAGAGTAGATAAACTTGATAATAGTAAGAAATACATATTAACTAGTTATACATGTAGTAATAATGCTTCAGTAGAATATAATGATAATATTAAGAAGATAACGGTGGATGCTAGTAAACAAACTAAATGCAGTTTATATTTTGAAGAAAAGAAAGTTACCCTTGCAAACTATTTAATAGATAATTATAGTACTTTAGGCCTAACTAAAATATCTCAATCCGCTACTGGTAATCAGAATTATGCAACAAGTGAATATAGATATCAAGGTAAAACGCCAAATAACTATATAACATTTAATGATGAAGTAGGTGTATGGAGAATAATTGGAGTATTTGAAGCAGAAACACCACAGAGTGACGGAACATATACAAAAGAAAATAAAGTCAAAATAGTAAGAGATGCGATAGGAAAGGCTGCGTGGGATTATAAAACATCGTCAGGTCATAACAATGACTGGACAACATCAACATTAATGACAATGTTAAATAGTGGACCATACTATAATAGAACTTCTGGCTATACGCAGCTTGCTTGTTCAACAGGATACGATACTACGGCGAGTGAAACAGCGATATGTAATTATGAAAGCAACGGTTTAACAGATAATGCAAAAAATCAGATAAGTAGTACAAAATGGTACTTAGGAAATGTTTTTTATAGAGGTGGTAGTAAGGATAGTCAAGGAACATATCAAGAAGAGAGAAGTACAAGCGTATTGAGTGGAAATAAACAAACATGGGATGGAAAAGTAGCACTAATATATCCAAGTGATTATATGTATGCGAGTAGCAGTTGCTACAATAATGGAACAATAGGTCGTAGCTATAATGATTCAACTTGCACTAGTACTAACTGGTTATTTACAAATTATTGGTTTTGGGCCGTGTCGCCTAGTTCTAGCAATTCGTACATTGCGATGATTGTGATCTTTTCCGGTTATGTGGGCAGCAATACGAATGACAGCTCCGGCGGCTTGCGTCAGTCTTTATATCTCGACTCTAGTGTAAGCTACAAGTCAGGCTCTGGCACTATAGAAGACCCATTTATAATCAAATAATTCTCTTCAATAAAACTCTTTTTCTACATAACATTCCAAAATAAAATAACAGGAATATTATTTTAAACCTTGCATAGTCTTTATTAGATAGAAAGAGGGATTTATGGATAAGAATGAGATAATAAAAAGTTTAAGTAAAAAAAGTGGTGGAGAAATATATTTAGGAGTAGTAGGAGCTGTTAGAACAGGTAAAAGTACATTTATTAAAAAGTGTATCGAAACATTAATTCTTCCTAATATAACAGATGAATATGAAAAAAAGAAATGTATGGATGAAATACCACAAACTGCAGCTGGTAAGCAAATAATGACAACAGAGCCTAAGTTTGTTCCGTCATCAGGTGCTAATATTGATGTTGAAAATATGAAAGTAAATATTAAATTAGTTGATTGTGTAGGTTATGTAACACCAGAAGCACTTGGATACGAAGATGAAATGGGTAATCCTCGTATGGTAAAAACCCCATGGTTTGAAACAGAAATGCCATTTAGTGAAGCAGCAAGCCTTGGAACAGAAAAAGTAATCAAAGACCATGCAACTATAGGAATAGTTATAACTACAGATGGAAGCATAGGAGAACTACCAAGAAGTAACTATATAAATGCAGAAGATAAAGTAATTGGTGAACTAAAAACAATAAACAAACCATTTATAGTTATCATGAACACTACTCATCCAGAAAACACAACAACAAATAATATATGTAATCAAATAAAAGAAAAATATAATGTACCAGTAATACCTTTATCAGTAGAAAGAATGAGTGAAGATGATATAGTAAATGTATTAAAAGAAGCATTATATGAATTCCCAGTTGAACATATAGAGTTTAATATTCCAGATTGGGTAAGTGCATTAAAATCAAATCATCCATTAAAACAAGAGTTTATTAATAAAATGAAAGAATCAATAGTTGATGTAGATAAATTAAGAGATGTAGAGAAAATAAATCTTAATATAACTGATAATGATAAAATAACAAAAGCATATATTTCAGGACTTAATACTGCTGATAGTGAAGTTACTATTACACTTGAAGCAAATGATGATTTATATGAAGAAATACTTAAAAATCTAGTTGGTGAGTCTATTAATACTAAAGGTGATTTAATTAGAATATTCCAAGATTATAGTGAAGGTAAGAGTGAATATGATAGTTTAAAGAGTGCATTAAAACAAGTATATCAAACAGGTTATGGTATAGTATTACCTCGTGTAACAGATATGAAACTTGATAAACCAGAAATAATAAAACAAGCTGGAAGATATGGCGTTAAATTAAAAGCAACCGCATCAAGTATTCATTTAATTAAAGTAGATGTAGATTCTAGTTTTGAACCAATAATAGGTAGTGAACTTCAAAGTAAAGAGTTAATAAATAACTTAGTAGGAGATAATAAATCACCAGAAGATATATGGAAAAGTGAAATATTTGGAAGAAGTCTTGATACTATAGTACAAGAAGGCATACAAGCAAAACTATCACTTTTACCAGATTCAGCAAAATATAAATTATCACAAACAGTAACTAAAATGGTTAATAAAGGAAGTAATAATTTAATAGCTATAGTTTTATAAAATGCCAGTCTAATCTGGCTTTTATCTTGTAAAAATACTTGATATACTCTATAATTATTAATAGAGGGTAGTATGAATATAACTGATATATTAAATAAAGTATTAAATAATAAAAAGTTTATAGAAAGTCTATTTAAAGATGATGATTTTGATATGTCTTTATTTGAATATAGACTTGGTAATGTACTTAAATATTATCTTATAACAAATGATACTAATACTACTTATACATACCCTGAGATAGAAAGTCTTTTAGAAAGGGCTAAATCAGCATCCGAAAGCATGGACTCTAAAGAAGCACTTGATTACATATTATCTCATGGATATATGACTCATTCATTTAATGGAAATAAAAGAGATATTATATCTAAATATGGTTTATCATACACAAATAGTTTAACAGAAGAAGAAAAAGATAAAATAAAAAGAAAAAGATTACTTTTAAATAAACTAGAAGAATTAACAAAACTAAGCCCATTTTTAAGTGGAATAGATAAAGAAGAGGAAGATAGATTATACATAACTTCTCCAGGTACTAAAACATTTTATTATGCATTAAATGGTTCACCAGAAAGATTATATATGGGCCCATTATTTCAAGAATATACCACTCCTCTTCCGTTTATAGTAGGTGAAAGTAAATATGATTATTATTTAAGAGTATTAAAAAGAAAACTAAAAGATAAATATATTAATGAAGAATCTAAAGAATATAAAGAAGCTTTATCACTAGGAGAAGAAGTATTAAAAGAATACATAAGTAAAAAGCCTTTGATAGCTTTAATAAAAGTAAGTAATATTAAAGATTTGTATTTTAGTTACGCAGGTTTTAAACCAAAAAGACTTTCTGATAGAATAAAAGAATCTATAACAAATTATTATTCATTTTTTTCAAACGAAGATAATGTTTATATAGGCGGAAATGGACTAGATAATTTAAGTACTAATGATTACTCTAGTATTACAGAAATATCTTTATTAGATGTTCTTGATGGCTTTGATTTAAGAAATATATATGCAAGAAGTAAAGGACTTCCTGTAGGTACTCTTGTAGATTATAATACATGCAGATTAACAAATAGAAGTAGACTTAATGATTTAATTAACGTAATAGACCACATAAGTGAAATAGATGATTTAAATGAATTAGAAAGACTATATAATATATATGGCTATCTATCCACCGAAAAACATAAAATGTTTAAAAAATCTTATGATGTACCATTAAGTGATATGTATGATATGTTACTATCAGTAAAAAGTACCAAAAAAGCATTATTTGAAAAAGAATCATATAAACCAAATACTTATTATAAAGATACATTATTAAATGTAATTTCTGATTTTGAAAGAAAAAGTTTAATAAATTATATGCTTGATATAGATGATGATATATTAGATGATAAACATCAATACAAAAGTCTTCTTCACGGAGTAAATCACACAAGAAGAGTAGCTTTTAATGTATTATTGCTTACAAATAAATTAAAAAGTTTTAATAGAAGAGATGCACAAATATTACTTACAATAGCTAAATATCATGACATAGGAAGATTAAATGATGGAGTAGATGATTCTCATGGAGAAAGAAGTGCGTTTATATTATCAAAAACAAATGAATTAAAAGATTATGATGAAGAAGAAAAAGAATTAATATATTTTGTTATAAAAGAACACTCTTTAAATAATAAACAAAATAGTATAGATATAGATAATCTACCTATAAGTAAGAAAGCAAGATATAAAAAGTTCTTAAGTTTATTTAAAGATGCAGATAAACTAGATAGAGTAAGACTTTCAACTTCACCACAAATAGGACTTGATACAAGTAGATTATCATTTAATATAAGCAAACAATATGAAAATGTAGCATATGAATCATATGAAAAACTATTAGATTTATTTTCTTTATTAAAAAAAGAAAGATTACTTGAAGAAATGATAGAAACTACAAAAGAATATGAAGCAATTAATGATTTTAGAAGAAAACTAGATGCTAAAAGAAAAGAATTAGAAGAAAAAAATAGAAGAGTACTTGAAGAAATAAAAGAAAAAGAAAGAGAAATGAATAATGCAAGAAATATATAGTGAAGTATTTGAAGTATTAAGAGTATTAGGAGAAGAATATATAAATAAAATACCACTTAATATTTATAATGAAATAGAAGAAAAAAGAAATAAAAAAAGTACATATGAGTTTAACTATAATATAGATAGTTTAAATATAGAAAGTATTCATATATTAAGTGAACTAAATGATAAATATTTTATAGACTAATTTTAAAATAAATTATATAATTTAATTATATTAGGAGGAAACGATGGAAGAAAATAAAAGAAAGAAAAATGTTTTTGGTAAAATAATAAATATTTTACTTTGGTTAATACTACTAGCATGGATGGTTATTGTATTAATGGATTTCTTTAAAGTTAATAATAAAGAAGAAGCAAGATTTTGTATTGATAAAGGTACTACAGAATATAGTGATGGAGAGGTATCTTGGTGTTTAGGACTAGGATATAAAGTATATCGTTATAAAAGAGATTGCTTTAATGCTATAGAGTTTGGTCCATTCTGGAATAAAGATAGATCAGTAGAACAAGACAGTTGTAAATAGACTAGAAAATCTAGTTTATTTTTTAATTTATATTATATCTTATATTATATAATTTCGAAGTGCTAAAAATAGAAATACGTTTGCCTCTTGACATGGGGGGGGGGGGGTACCTTTATAATTATTAGTAGATAGAATAGAGGTACATGTATGAAAGATAAAAAATTTATATTTGCAAGTGTATTAATTGGTATATTCTTGTTAACAGTAGGGCTAACTTATGCTTATTTTAGTTTGACAGTTAGTGGTAACGATGTAGCTGAGACTATTAATGTAAATACTACAAAGTTAGAATTAAAATATACTGATGGAAAAGAAATAAAAGCAAATAGTATAGAACCAGGTTGGACTATAACTAAGAGTTTAACTATCGAAAATACTGGAAGTGAAGAAGTATATTATGATTTAGGATGGCAAAAGTTAACTAATGAAATACAAAAAGATGAACTTAAAATAAGTGGTACATGTGATAGTGGAAACTGCGAAGATATAGAAGAGAGTGCTGTGGCACTTGTATCAAATCAAAAAGCAGGTACTGGTAAAGTGGTTAATCCATATAAAAGTGGAATAGCTATCGCAGGTGGTGAAACACATACATATACAATAAAACTTGAGTTTATAAATTACACAGATAAACATCAAAATTATAATCAAGGTAAAAGATTATATGGAGTTCTTGGAGTAGCAGAAAGTACTAAAACGTTTAATTTAACATTAAACTTAAAAGATGAAAGTGGAAATCCACTAGCAAATAAAGAAGTAACAATACATTCGGAGCCTAAAACTTCAACATCTGATAGTGCAGGTAAAGTTGTATTTAATGACGTAGAAGTAGGAATGCATAATTTAGAAGTAAAAACAGATACTAAAACATTAAATGCTAAAGTAAAAGTACAAGGTTCTAATACAAAAGCAGTAGAAAAAACAAATAATAATTATATAGTAAAAGGAATATCTAGTGGTGAAGATATTAACTTAGGAGTGACAACAGGTACAGATGATGTGACTAATATATATATTAAAGGTGATAAACTTAATGCTTATTTAATAGACAATTATAGTTCATTAGGGTTAACTAAAATAGAACAAACAGCAGTAAATAATCAAGCTTATGATAGTACAGAATATAGATACCAAGGAGCAAATCCAAATAATTATATAACATTTAATAATGAAGAAGGTAAGTGGAGAATAATCGGAGTATTCGATGTTGAAACACCTCAAAGTGATGAAACATACAAAAAAGAAAATAAAGTTAAAATAGTGAGAGATTCAATAGGAACATCAGAATATGGAGGAAAAAGTACGCTGCTAGTAAATTATAAAGTTTCAACGATAAATGATATATTAAATAATTCTAATGGTAAAGCACCATATGATATATTAAAAAACAATTCAAACTATATTACTAAAACAAGATATTATATGGGAAATGTATCAGAATCACAAATGTTAAAAGGCGTTTATAGTGATGAAAGAAGTAAAAGATCTGGTAGTGCTAACGACTATGATGACTTCTTTATTGGATTGATTTATCCGAGTGATTATATGTATGCAAGTAGAAGCTGTTATGAAAAAGAAAATAATACTTCAACAAAGTTAGGATACTCTACAAGTGAAAGTAATGATTATAGAGCATGTATAAGCGATAACTGGTTATATACTGGCAGTGACTATTGGAGTTTTAATAATAGTAAATATTGTGATGAGTTTAATTATTATACTGATATTTATCGTGTAGGAAAAATAAGATTCACTTCTACAAATATAGCAGCAGGTCCAAGTACAAATGATTTATTTCCAATTTATATATCTAAAGATGGAAGAGTATATTATCAAAACAGAGAAAAAGATACTTATGAAGTAAGACCTTCATTGTATTTAAGTGCAGATGTTACACTTATGAGTGGCAATGGAACTATAGATAGTCCATTTGCAATATCAATAGAGTAAGATGTTAGTAACATAGACCTAAGTTGGATAACTGCTAATCTAGTATAGCAAGATGTACATGTCTTTAATTCTTCTATTGGAAGCACTATCTTTACTGTTAAGTATTAATATAAGTAGAACTAAATATTCTGCTTTTTTCTTTAAAAAATCTAGTTTATTTTCTTTTATATCTTGCATAGAACACTTAAATATTATAAAATATATATGATGGAAGGGTAATATGTTATGCAAATAGATAAAATTATAAAAAGGGAAGTAATATCATTAGTAATATCATTAATATTAATACTATTAATGTTTATTGGTGTGTCATATTCATCATTCTTAACTGTTGATGAAAGCGAAGAAAGTAATGTAATAACTATGGGAGATTTAGACTTTAAGTTCTGTACTGATACTACATGTGATTCAAGTATATCAAACTATGGTCAAAAAATAGGATTTGAAACAGTAGATGGTGTAAGTACTCCAGCAAGCATATATCCATATGAAACTACAAGCGAAGCATTACAAACGGAACCATATATATTTAATATTAAAAATACAGGAACACTAGATATGTATATAAAAATAATGCTTACAGATGATGATTCATTTACTCCAAGTTCTTCTTATGAAGAATATACAAAACTAAGTGAAGTATACGCAAATAACTTACAAGTAGGAATATCTAAATGTGATAATGGAGTTATAAATAGAGATAATGTAATTATAAGTTCTTATGGAAGTTTAACAGATAATGAAATATTATCAAATCAATTATTATTACAAGGAACAAGTAATACATATTGTTTATGGACATGGCTTGATAATAAAACACCAAATGATGTACAAAAGACATATTTTGTAGCTGATATAAGCGCAAGCGGAGAATATTTACCAAGTAATTATAGAACTAAATTATGTACTGATAGTGAAGCAAGTACATGTATGAAAACAAATTACTCACTATACGCAATGAACGCTATAGTAAAAGAATCTACAGGTAACCAAAACTATAATACTATAGAATACAGATATCAAGGAATAGCACCACATAACTATGTTAAGTTTAATAATGAACTATGGAGGATAATTGGAGTATTTGAAGTAGAAACACCAACATCAAGTGGATACACTAAAGAATATAGAATGAAAATAATAAGAAATGATATGTTAGATGCAGTAGTATGGAATAATAATGCTTCAAGCATAAATGATTATACAACTTCAAGTATAATGAAACTATTAAATGAAGGACCATACTATAATAGAGCAAAAGGAACTTCTTCTAGTGCATGTAGTACATTATCAGCAGTTACATCATGTGATTATACAAGTACTGGACTTACAAGCGAAGCAAAAAGTTTAATAGAACCAGCTAAATGGTACTTATCAAATGTTACACTTGGAAAAGATATAAAAGCAACATATAGTGAAGAAAGAGGAACAACTGTATCACATGGAGTAAAAGCAACATGGAATGGAACAGTAGGATTAATGTCACCAAGTGACTATATGTATGCAAGTGTAACTTCATATACATCAGGAGAAAAAAATAATACAGTAGCATGGAAAAACAATAACTACTTACATGAAACACAAAAAGCACAGTGGCTCCTATCATCAGCTACAAGTGCAAACAATATACTATTTGTAGACATAACAGGAAAATTAGCAGAAGCAGCAGGAAACTTAGTTCCAAAAACAATAAGACCAGTAGTATATTTAAAATCAAATGTTAAACTAACTGGAGCAGGAGACGGAACAGATACAAATCCATTCGAATTAAAAGCAGGTGACTAATGAATAAAGGATTTACATTAATTGAATTATTAGTCGTAATAATAATTGTAGCCACTATAGGAGCCAGCACATCAGTATTATTTTCAAAAGTACAAGAAGATAATAACAATGAAAAACTACAAATAATATATAAAGATATACAAAGAGCGGCTAAACTATACATAGATTTAAATGAAGACTGGAGAAAAGATTTTATAAAAAATGAAGAAACATATGTAACTGTAAGTGAACTTTCAAGTAAAGGATTCATAAAAAGTAACATAAAAAATCCGATTACAAAAGAAACAATCCCAGGCAGTTACATAATAAAAATATACATAAAAGATAAAACATCAGATAGATATGTAGATACTTGCTTGCTAACATCAAAAAAAGAATGTGTAGCCACAAGCAGTGGAGAAAGCACTGGTTGTTGTGAGTAAATATTTATTATAATAATGGAGGTGTTTATTTATAATGAATAATGAAGTGAAAAGAAGAGTAAGTGCACTATTACTAGCACTTAACTTATCCCTAACAGGATTAGGGGCAGCAAAAGACGATACAAAAATTGACGACTCATATAACAGAAGCATAATGATGAATGCAGACGTACTAAGAAACAAAGCAAATGTACAATCAACAGCAAAACAAACTATAAAAGATCAAAACATAAGATATGAAGGATTATTTGACAATTATGATGACGCTAATATAGCAAAACTACTTAAGATAAGAGAATATACTACATCAGGTTTTACAAACGTAACAAGTGCAATTATAGAAACAGAAGCAGAAAAATATACAGGAAATATAATTGAAGTATTAACTGGAACTTCAAAAGAAACTAAAAAAGGAATATTTACTACAAAAAGTAAAGAAGAAGCAGAAAGTAAAAAGAAAGAACTTGAAGTAGACAATCATGATAAGAAAATTACAGTAACAATAAGAGAAAACAACATAGGAAATAAAGAAGACATAAAAGAGTTCGGTAAAACATTTGACTCAATGAAAGAAGCAAAAGAATACATCGAAAGTCTAAAAAAAGATGGAGTAACAGTAGAATATAAAATAGATGAATCGCTAACAAGAAAAGACGTACAAATAAGTCAAATGTATGATAATAAAGATGAGTTCGTAAAAGCATATGATGCCTTAAATAAAGCATATGAAAATAAAAACTTACAAGTTGAAATAAAAAGAGATATAACAAAAGATACAAATTATTTAAGAAACACATACACATTTGATACAAAAGAAGAAGCAGAAGCTAAAGCAAAAGAAATATCTAAAATATATATAGATACAGCTTTTGGAACAACATATAACTCTTATGAAATAGCAGGCTCAATTAGAGAAATAAACTCTAGTGCTAGTGATGAAACAAGACAAATAGATAATCAAATCTTTAGTACGAAAGAAGAAGCTCAAAAAGCATTAGATGACCTAGTAAAAGAGGGATACGAAATAACTTCATCAGAAATCACTGAAAATAAAGTATCAAAAGAAACAAGTATAAATGTAGATAATCAGGTAACATTTGATGAAAATGTAGACTATATAGTATTTAAACAATCAAATGGACTACTAGTTATATGGACAAGCGAAGAAAAAAGCGATAATGAAAAAAGTAATATTGCTGAGGAATACATAAGAAATCATAACGAAGAAGAATATACATTCCATTTCTTATATGGATATGGAGATTATCCAAAAGATGAAGAATTAAGTCCATACACATTTACTAAAGATGATGAAGGAATAAAAGTATACTTAAATACTGACGAAATAAAAGGAATAAATTATACAAAGAGTGAAACAGGAAGTTACACATTAAATGCACTTCTTACTAAAAAATCTAATGATGAAACAAAATATGCAGTAGACGAATATGTTATTAATTATGGAAATACATTTAGTGTAAAAGGAACAGTAGAACAAAAAACAATTACTTATAGAGTAACAGGTAAAACTATATCAAAGACAGCAAATATAGAATACGTTCTAGATGAAGACATTGAAACTAAAAAATATCAGACTGTGCAAGAAACAGCTAAAGTAAAAGCATATAAAGCAGTAGTAAACGCTACAATACCAAAAGAACTAAAAAAGAACTATCCTGATACTCCAAAAACAGGAGATAAAACAGATTTAGTAGCTTATGGAATGCTAGGAGTAAGTGCATTATGTGGAGCATTAAGTCTAAACGAAATAATAAAAAACAAGAAGAAAAATGACGAAATGACTTTAAAAATGAAACAGAAATAAATAAAACACAAAAAAATACTTGATATTTTAAGTATTTTGTGAGAGAATATATCAGTCAAACGAAATAGAATTAAATATTTTATCAAGAAGTGGAGGAATAAAAATGAAGTTAGATATTACATTATTTGGTGCATTACCTTTTAGAAGAATTAGTAAAACTGCTAAAAGACAAAGAAGAACTCACTTAAAAAAAGATGCCCCAACTATCAGTACTTGTAGTAATTGTGGTGCTACTCTAGTGCCTCATAGAGCATGTAAAAAATGTGGTTTCTACAAAGGAAAAGAAGCTATTAAAACTACTAAAGATGAAGAATAATTTAAAACTATAGTTAAATCTATAGTTTTTATTATGAGCAAATATGATATAATCTTAATATGAAAGAAGTAGAGCTAGAAAACTTATTAAATGACAATGAAACATTAAACAAAACATTTTTTCATTTTGCGCCAAAATCAGCATTCGAAAGCATAAATGAAAAAGGACTTTTAGCATTAAAAGGAAAAAACGCACAAGGAATAGAAGAAAATCCAAAGGTATTTTTTACAGAGGGAGGACTTAATTTACTTAGAATATCAGATGTATGGATAAAATGGTTTGCTTGGCACATAGCACGTGAAAAATATTTTGGAAAGCATTATAAAGACTGGACAAAAGAAAAAGCAGCAGCTTTCAAAAGTGATTTTGAAAATGGAAAAATATATACAGAAGATATAAAGGAAAAAGCACAAAATAAGTTTCTCGAAATGACTACAACTTTTGAATATTATGTATTAGACTTAGAAGAAGGTATAGATTTTAGCTATGATGATATAGACGAAGTAAAAAATAAATGTGTTCATGATGGAATACTATATTTTTCAAAAAGATTTAGAGAAATGTATGGACCATACTCAGACTTTGAATCTACAAAAATGGATAAATGGAACATGCATACATTTAAAAATAAAGGAGTAAGCAAAGAAAAACTAATGCATGTAGTATCTTCTAAATATGGAAAAGGTTTTAATATGTTAGATATGATATATGAAGTTAGAAAAAAATATATTGAAGAAGCAAAATCACAAATAGATGAATTAACATTCTTAAATAATTTTTTAGAAAAAATAGGAAAAATAGAAAATGAAACTACTATAAAAATGCAATAGTAGTTTTTAAATATAAAAAAAGCACTACTAAGTGCCTATAAACATATTGGTACTGATAAATAGTATAGCAAAAACTTTAAGAATAATTGATAAACTACTTTTATTAATTAATGGTAGTATCAAAAAGTAGAGAAAACCATTTAAATGTATATTAAACCAAATAGGATTATCATAAAAGTACTTCGAAAGTATTGCATTTTAATGATAAATAGTGATATAGTATATATCAAGATGTGCCTAGGAAACTTTCGAAGCCCTAGGTCTTTTTCATTTGTTTTATAAAATTAACAATTATACTAGTTTTTAATGATGATATAAATTGTAAAATAAAAAGTCATTTTATATTTGATATTTACAAATTACCATATTTTGGAAAATAAGTGACTAAAAAAGCCCTTAAAATAACAATGTCATTAACTTACTGTTAAAATAAGGACTTTTGAGTTTCCTAATGGTACAGAGAAAGGGGCTCGAACCCTCATGATATTGCTACCGCTGGATTTTGAGTCCAGTGCGTCTACCAATTCCGCCATCTCTGCATAACAAAAATATTATAGCATTTTTAATTAATTTCTACAATATCTTTTAATACATTATTAAAGTTCAAATTAACATTATCTATAAAATATATAAGTTCTTCTTTAGTTAAATTACCCACGTAATAATATAAACACCTATTATTAACTTTAAGTCCACCCACCAAATCATTATTTAAATAATAATAATCTTTATGAATTAAACTGTCATAATCAAATGAAACTATAACATAATTTTTATTATAAACACAATTATTTAATAAATCTATTTCTTCATTACTTTTAATAATTCCACTATCAAACAAATACTTTAAACTATATAAATAACACTCTTTATAAGATACCTTCTTACCATTAAAAGTAGAGTATACATTAAATAATTTATACATAATCTTTTTTCTAAAATCATTATCTAATTTACTACCCATAATATATAACAGATTATAATAATATATATTTAATAAATACATGTTTTCTCTATAGAAATCATCATCTATAAATGACTTGAATACATCACTACTATTATATAAATTAATAGTTAAACTCTTACCATAACTAGTAATAGGAATAATATACTTATTATCAAAATACTCATATAATTTAGAAAAACTTGATAAATAAGTATCTAAACTTATAATCTTAGGATTTATATCACTATATTTATAACTACAAGGTTCAATCACATAACTAATTAATTCTTGATAATTTATGCATATATACTTATCACAAGATATATTAGGTTCTTTTTCTAAAGATAAATACACAAAAATATAATTAACATCATCATTTTTATTCTTATAATAATTATAATATCTAGCACACTGATTATCATGTTCTATAGATAAAACTTTATTTTCTAAAATAATAGAATACTTTTTATCACTAGTCACAAAATCAATTTTCAAATCAAGTCTATTCTTATCAATTACTTCCTGACACTTGGTATTTATATTTCTAATATCATAAATATCTTCATCTTTAATATTAGTCTTATATTTATCTTTTTTGTTCAAAAGTTCTAAAAGTTTTTGAAGAGTATAACTACCAAGATTATATGGATTATTAATCATAAATAATGAACTTAATATATTAGTATGAATATCCTCATATCTAAAAAAATTAAACTGGTCAAATATAGTATAATCACTATAATAATTTTTAAATAAAATCCATTCTTTACTATCAATTATATTATTCATAACTTAATCACCTAATAATATTTTATCATACATCTAGTCTAATCATATATAATCTTTAAGAACATAAAATTAAATAGAGCGAAAGGACTAAATATGAAAAAGATATATAAGTATTTAAAAGTAAAAGATTTAACAAAAGTATTTAAAGAAGATATAGAAGAACTAATGAAATATGCAGTAATATCATATATAGGTTTTCTATTTATAATACCAGTATTCTTTAATATGCATAGAAAATCTAAATATATGTTATTTCATATAAATCAAGGATTTAATTTATTTTTAATAGAAATATTTATATTTATTGTATTAAGTTTATTAAATGGAATATTTGTAAGTATAATAGGTTATACTCCTTTATTTATAAGTTTAACTAATTTTATAAGTTATTTATTTATAGTAGTTCTAATGTTAGTTAGTGTAGTTAATACCGCTAATGGTAAAAGTATACTTCTTCCAATAATAGGCAAATATAGATTTATAAAAGATTAAATGCTATAATATAACTTATTAGGCGGTGAAGTTATGTATGATATAGTAATAATTGGCAATGGACCAGCAGCATCAACCTTTGCAAGATGTATAAGTACTAAATATAAAAAAGTAGCAATAATAAACTTTGAAAGTAAAAATCATAAACCATGTGGAGGTTTATTATCACCAGATGCTCAAAAATGTTTAGCTATGTTTGACTTAACTTTACCAAAAGATATACTAGTAAGTCCGCAAATATTTAGCGTTAAAGTATTAGACTTAAATACTAAAATAACTAGATACTATCAAAGATATTACTTAAATATGGATAGAAGTAAGTTTGATAAATATCTATATAGTTTAATAAATGAAACAATAGAAAAAATAAATGATAGAGTATTAGAAATAAAAAAAGAAAAGGATTATTTTAAATTAAAACTATCAAATAAAACACTAAAATCCAAATATATAATAGGTGCTGATGGAGCAAGTGGTATTACAAGAAATACATTTATTAAAAAGAAAATAGATAGTTATTTAGCTGTGCAAGAATGGTATAAAATAGATAATAAAACTTCAGAATATTCATGTATATTTGATAAAGAAACATCAAGTAGTTGTTCATGGACATTAAATAAAGATGATTATTTTATATATGGAGGTTGTTTTAATAAAACAAATGGAATAAAAGACTTTAATAAACAAAAAGAAAAATTATCTAAATATTTAAATATAAATCTAAATAATCCAGTAAAAAAAGAATCATGTCTTGTAAATAATCCAAAAAGTTATTTTGACTTTCAAACTGGAAAAGATGGAGTTTATCTAATCGGAGAAGCAGCTGGTTTTATAAGTGCTAGTTCGTATGAAGGCATAAGTAACGCTATATCAAGTGCTACTATTCTAGCAGAAGTATTTAATAAATATAATAATCCTAAAAAAATAACTAAACACTATAAATTAAAATCAATTAAATTAAAACTAAAATTAACTTTCAAAATATTTAAAAAGAAATTAATATTTAATGAACTTACAAGAAATATTATAATGAAAAGTAACATAACGAGTATAAAAAAATATAAGAAGTAAACATAGAAAATATTGTGTTTGCTTTTATTTTGATATTGAAATATATATTTAATTAAAGTATACTATTAATAGAGAATAGAGGTACATATGAAGAAAATTAATTTAAAAGAGTTGTTTAAAAACAAAAGCGTAATTTATTTATCTGTAGTATTAGGTTTATTATTAGTAATAGGTGTATCTTATGCATACTTTAGTATTACTGTAAATGGTAATGAAGAAGCTAAAGATATAACTGTAACTACTGGTAATTTATCACTTTATTATAATAGTGGACCAGAGCTTAAAGTAGATAATATTGAGCCAGGTAAAATATTAATTAAAGAGTTTACTGTAACAAATACAGGTGACTTTGATACAGAATTCGATATTAATATGACTGATATGATTAATACAATTGAAAAAGATGAACTTGTTTATACATTAGATTGTGTTAGTTATGAAAAGTATGGACAAGAGGGTCAAACAGAAGTTGGAACATGTGATGGTCAAGGAACAACACCTTTTATATATAGTGAAGTACCAACATCACAAAAGTTAAAAGGAAATAATCCTATCAAAACAGGAATAACAAATAAATATACTTTAACTATAACATTCAATGAAACAGGCTCTGTCCAAAATTATAATCAGGGTAAAAAGTTTATAGGCAAAATACAAATAAATGAATATAACTATAATGATTCAAATGTACCTGTAATAAATAATGCTAAGATTGATAATTTACTTCTAACAGCACTTTTAAAAGATACAAATGGTTTAAGTGCATACGCAGTAACAAGTGCTGATGCAGAAGAGCCATCATCATGGAAGAATGTAAGCAAAAATGAGTATACAGTTAGTGATAGAGTGGATGATTATGATAAGAAGTTATGGGTTAAGAATGTTGATGGAAATATAATATATAAAGATTTAACACCAATATCTAATCTAACAATAGATCCAGCAGGTGGAACATATAATGGTTCAATTGGAAGTATAACAACAAGTGAAAGATATAAAACAGAAATAGAATTAAGCGATCCAACAAGAGAAGGATATACATTTAGCGGATGGAATGTAACTGGAGAAAGAAGTACATTAAAAGATTCAAGTACAGCAATGCTTACTAATAAAGTAAGAATGATGAGTACGAAAGTTGCTGAAACAAGTAATGGAAATAAAACATTAGTAATGGGAATAGAAGAAACTAAAGTAACAGCGACATGGAATGGAAAAGACTATACTCTTACAATAAATCCAAATGGTGGAAGTTACAGTGGTAATACAAATACACAAACTAAAAATGTAAAATATAGTACATCAGAAACAATAGAAGAGCCAACTCGTGAAGGTTACACATTTACAGGTTGGACAGTAAGTAGTGATAAAGCATCATTAAATGGAAAAACATTTAATATAGGAACAGAGGACTGTACATTAACGGCAAATTGGGTAGTTAATTCTTATCCATGGATAGCATATCATAATAAAATGAATGTAAGTGGAAGTGGATATACTTTAGTAAGCGCGGATACAAAAGAGGGTACTGCTGATTTTGGAACTAAAGTAACACCTACAGTAAACACTTATACTGGATTTACAAGTCCAGCATTAAAAACAATAACAATAGTGGTGGATACAAAACCAAGTACTAAGAATGTAGTAAACTATAATTATGATAGAAATAAATACACACTTACAATAAATCCAAATGGTGGAACTTATAATGGAAGTACATCAAGTACTACAACAAGTGAATATTTTGAAACAGTAAAAGAAATAGTAAGTCCTACTAAAACTGGATATACATTTACAAAGTGGACTAAAACAGGTAATTCTACTTTAACAGATACAACACTTTTGGTGGGAAGTGAGAATACAACACTTACAGCAAATTATGAAGCAAATAAGTATGTTGTGTACTTTAATGCTAATAGTGGAAGTGTTGATACTAAAAGTAAAGAAGTTATATATAATGGAACTTATGGTGAATTACCTACTGCAACAAGAGAAGGACACGAGTTTTTAGGATGGTTTACAGATGCAAGTAGTGGAACACAAGTTATTGAAACAACACCTGTATCAATAACAGCAAATCAAACATTATATGCACACTGGAAAGAATTGACACTAAAAGATTTGTGCCAAAATACAACATTGGCTACTTGTTTAAAAGATAATTATAAAATAGCAGGTTTAACAAAAATAGATCATGAAGCAACTGGTAACCAAAGTTATGCAACAACAGAATATAGATATCAAGGAAAGACACCGAATAATTACATAACATTTAATGATGAAACGGGAGTATGGAGAGTAATTGGAGTGTTCGAAACTGAAACGCCAAATGGTAGTGGATATACAAAAGAGTATAAAGTGAAATTAGTAAGATATCCAATTCGAACAGACGGGTGGGACTACAAAAGTTCATCCACTTATGAAAATGACTGGACATCATCAACTCTAATGACTATGCTAAATAGCGGACCATATTATAATAGAACGGCAGGTAGCACATCACTTGAATGTTCTGCAGGTACTCCACTAACGGGTAATACAGATTTATGCGATTACACAAGCAATGGCTTAACGAACACCGCTAAAAGCCAAATAAGTACAACAAAATGGTATTTAGGTAATATAACACGTAGAGATAACACAAAAGATAGCGCAGCTACATATAAAGATGAAAGAAGTTCAAATATACATAGCGGTCATAAACAAACATGGGACGGAAAAGTTGCGTTAATATACCCAAGTGATTATATGTATGCTAGTAGTGCATGCTATAATAATGGAACCGCAGCGTGGAATTATAATTCCACATGCAAAGAAACTGATTGGCTTTGGGAGGATGATTGGACAAGCACTTCATATGATTGTTGGACTATATCATCCGATAGCAATAATTTAATAAGTGCAATAATTGTGACATATGGAAAAATAGATGGTGATTCAGTTTATGGCAATAGTCAAATACGTCCATCACTGTACATTAATTCAAATACACTATACACTTCAGGATCAGGCACATTATCTGATCCATTCACAATACAATAAGATCCCAAAAAATTAATTCTTAAATAACACTTGTAATCATAATATATATTATGTTATAATATGTGTAACAACGAAGAGTGGGCAAAACCCACTCTTTAATTTCGAAAGGGATGATAATATGGAAGAAAAGATAGCAAATGCTATTAAAGAAGAATTATTAAAAGAAAATATCACTTTACTAGGAGTAAGATTTGGTAAAGAAGACGGAGAAGATACACTATTCGTAACAATAGACAGTGAAAATGGTGTAGATAGTGATTTATGTGTAAAAGCGACAAAAATAGTAAGTCCTATCATAGATAGTTTAGACTTAGATATAGAAAACTATATTTTAGATGTAGGAAGTAAGGGAGTAGAAAATGAGTAACAAAGAAAACAGAGAGTTTATAAAAGCATTAAACTTTGTTTCAGAAGACAAAGGTATAAGCAAAGAAGAAATAATCGAAGGAATGAAACAAGGACTTAGTACTGCTTTTAAGAAAAATGAAAAAGCAGACTACAATAGCCGTGTTCTAATCGATGAAAAAACAGGAGAAATCAAAATATTCAAAGTCACAACAATAGTAGATGATTATGATGAAGATGCAGAAGAAGATATTGATGCTGATGGAAATGTTATAGAGCACGACTATCTAAATGAAATCACATTATCTGAAGCAAGAAAATTAAATCCTGACTATGTAGTTGGAGATGAAATATTAGAAGAAGTAACACCTAAAGATTTTGGAAGAGTAGCAATAAGTGTTGCAAAACAAGTTGTACTTCAAAAAATAAGAGAAGCAGAGAAAAATAAAATAATGAGTGACTTTGCTGACACAGAAGGAGAGTTAATGGTAGGATTCCTTGCTATGGAAGATGCAAAAAACTACTATGTAGATTTAGGAAAAGCAAGAGGAATACTTCCAAGAACAGAACTAATACCAGGAGAAAAACTTACAATGGGTTCTTCTATCAAAGTATATATTACTAAAATAGAAACAACTACTAAAGGACCTCTAATTCTATTATCAAGAAAACACTATGGATTTATCAAAAGATTATTTGAACATGAAATACCAGAGTTTGCTGATGGAACACTAGAATTAAGAGGAGTTGCTCGTGAAGCAGGAGTACGTAGTAAAGTAGCAGTAGCATCAACTAATCCAAATGTAGATCCAATCGGAAGCTGTATAGGAGAAAAAGGAAGAAGAATTGCAAACATCATAAGTGAACTTGGAGGAGAAAAAATAGATTTAGTAGCATATAGTACAGATATGGAAGAATATATCGCAAATGCATTAAGCCCAGCTAAAAATCTAAACGTAAGTATAACTGACGAAAAGAAAAAAGAAGCATTAGTAATAGCTGATGATGAAAACTTAAGCCTAGCAATAGGAAAGAAAGGTATAAATATTAAACTAGCTAGCAAACTTACAAAATATACAATAAATATTAAAACATTAGCTGACATCAATGCTGAAATAAACAAATAAGGAGGCAAAATGAAAGCTAAAAAAATACCTTTAAGAACATGCGTAGTAACACATGAAAAATGCGATAAAAGAGACTTATTAAGGGTAGTAAAAGATAACCTTGGACATGTTTTTGTAGATGATACAAACAAAGCAAATGGAAGAGGAGCATACCTAAAAAAAGATTTAAGCGTAATAGAAAAAGCTCAAAAAACTAAAGTATTAGAACGTCACTTAGAAACAGAAATAAAGGATGAAATATACGAGGAGTTAAAAAAGAGAATATAAATTAAATATTATAAAATTAAGAAAGGAGAAGTGTTTATGAGTATAAAAGATTATTCATTAGATACAGGACTAAGTGTAAATAAAATCATTAAAAAACTAAAAGAACTAGGATTTAACTATAAAAGTGAAGAGGACATACTAGATGATGAATGTATTATATTATTAGATAACTCTTTAACTAATGAAGAAGAAAATATTAATGAAGAGTTAATTAATAAATACGAAATGGAAGATAGAGCAGAAGAGGCAGCTTCAAGATATAATATTAATTTAGATGAACCAAAAGAAAATAAAGTTAAGTTTAAGAAGAAAGATTCAAAACCTGATAATAAAGATTTCTTAAAAGATAAAAAGAATGCATACAAGCATAAAGAAAAATTACAAAGTAATAAAGAAAATATAGAATCAAATGTAGTTTTATATAAAGAAAATATGAGTGTATCAAGTTTAGCTGCTGAAATAGGAGTTACACCAAGTGAACTTGTTAAGAAATTAATTAGTATGGGACTTATGATTTCATCTAATCAAGCAATAGCGTTTGAAGATGCTAGTGTTGTAGCTCTTGAATATAATAAAGAGTTAGTTAGAGAAGAAAGTACAGATATTAGTAATTTTGAAGAATATGTTGTAAATGATAATGAAGAAGATTTAGTCTTAAGACCTGCTGTTGTAACTATTATGGGACACGTTGACCATGGTAAAACAACATTACTTGATTACATAAGAAATACACATGTAGCAAGTGGTGAAGCAGGTGGTATTACACAAGCAATAGGTGCATATCAAGTAGAAAAAGATGGAAGAAAAATTACATTTATAGATACTCCAGGACATGCTGCATTTACTGAAATGAGAGCAAGAGGAGCAAGTGTAACAGATATAGTTATCATAATAGTAGCTGCTGATGATGGAGTAATGCCACAAACTAAAGAAGCAATAGACCACGCAAAAGCAGCAAATGTACCAATAATAGTTGCTATTAATAAAATAGATAAACCAAATATCAATATAGATAAAATAATGAGTGAAATGAGTGAGTTTGGATTAACTCCAGAAGAATGGGGTGGAGATACAATCTTTGTAAAAATAAGTGCTCACACAGGAGAAGGAGTAGATTTACTTCTTGATAATATTAATGCGTTAAGTGAAGTACTTGAATTAAAAGCAAATCCGAATAGATACGCTCTTGGAAGTGTAATTGAAGCTAGACTTGATAAAAACAAAGGACCAATAGCGACACTACTAATACAAAATGGTACTTTAAGACTTGGAGACCCACTAGTAATCGGAACAAGTTTTGGAAAAGTTAGAACTTTAACAGATGATACAGGAAAAGAAATACTATCAGCAGAGCCAAGTAAACCAGTTGAAGTAACTGGAATTGATGAAGTTCCAGTAGCAGGTGATAAGTTCATGGCTTTTGAAAACGAAAAAGAAGCAAGAAGTGTAGCACTTAAGAGAAAAGAAAATGCAAGAAATAAAAAGTTTGCTAAAAAAGCAGTAAGTCTTGATGATTTATTCGCACAAATACAAGAAGGAAGAAAAGAAATAAACGTAGTTCTTAAAACAGATGTTAAAGGAAGCGAAGAAGCAGTTAAGAATGCTTTATTAAAAATAGATGTTGAAGGCGTTAAAATCAATGTTATAAGAAGTGGCGTTGGAGCAATAACTGAAAGTGATGTAGTCCTAGCAAATGCAAGTAACGCAATCATAATAGGATTCAATGTAGTTCCATCATCAAGCGTTAAAGAAACTGCTAAAAATTATAATGTAGATATAAGATTATATGACATAATATATAAAGCAGTTGAAGAAATGGAAGCGGCCATGAAAGGTATGCTTGATCCAGAATATGAAGAAGTAACACTAGGAGAAGCAGAAGTAAGACAAATATTCCACTTCTCAAAAGTCGGAAATATCGCAGGAAGCCATGTAACAAGTGGTATTATAAAAAATGCATCTCTAGCAAGAGTTATAAGAGATGGAGTCATAGTAACAACATCTAAAATAGCATCTCTTCAAAGAGAAAAAGATTCTGTAAAAGAAGTAAAATCAGGATATGACTGTGGTATTACAATAGAAAACTTCCCAGACATCAAAGAAAAAGACATAATTGTTTGTTACGAAATGAAGGAAGTGAAAAAATAATGAACTTAAAAGGTGAAAGAGTAGGAAGTGATATGCAAAAGTATCTAGCTGACATATTACTTACCGAAGCAAAAGACAAAGACTTCAAAAACGTTACTATAACTGACTGCGAAGTCACAAACGATTTAAGTTTTGCAAAAGTATACTTTACAACACTAGATGAAGACAAGAAAAAAGTAGAAAAAGACTTAAACAATGCTAGAGGTTACTTTAGAACATTACTAGCAAGCAGACTTAATGTAAGACATACCCCTGAACTAAGATTTATATTTGATGAATCTATAGAATACGGAATGAAAATAGAAAAAATAATTGAAGAAATAAATAAAAAGGAGAATTAATGAAAAAACTATATAAAGTAATAGCCGCATTACTTGCATTAATAATAGTAGCATTTGGACTTAGAGAGTATACAGATTATATTAAAGACTATACTTTAAAGCATTCAAGCAAAGACTGTAACTGTAATAAAACATGCGAAGAAAATAACGAATATGATATGCTTGTTATAAAAGAAGGACTATATGATAAAATAAAAGTAATCAAATATAAAAGTCCTCTTGGCTATACTATAGTTTATAACAATAAATTATTTACTGTAACAAATAAAGATAATACTGACTTTTATAATTCAGAAGGAAAAGCATATTTTACAGTTAAAAAATCAGATACTATAGATTTATCTAATTATAAAAAAGAAGATAATTTCTATTTTAAAGAATATGATAATTCATATAATAATGAATATAAAGTATATGAATATGTATTTACAAACAACACGAATTTCTATGTAATGAATGTATATTACCCTATAAATAACTATTATGAATATTTAGAAGGTATGCAAATGGAAATAGAACATTATATAAGATTGTTTGAAATAAATTAAAGATGCACTAAAAATAAAGTGCATTTTTAATTAAATACAAAGTTTACACAATGGAATGTGAAAAGTAGTAAAAAAGCAGCATATTTTCACAGTAAAATGCGTTTTATTGTGTAAAAATTACTTTAGTTATACAATAAATCATATTTTAGTGTAGTAGATTATAAGCTTGCACAAACTAAAACTAGTTAACGTTTAATTAACTAGTTTTTTCATGAAGTATTTTACCATCCAAATCCAGCCGTACCAAATATAATAGCAAGAAGGATGAATAAAATTAATATTATAAAGAAAGTATTTCCAGCATTACAGCCGCATCCTAACATACGTGCACCTCCTTAAATCATTTTAAATAAAAGCCCCTAGTATGATTACTAATAGAATAAATAATACTAAGGCAAAAGCTGCTCCAGAGATACCACGATTATTACAGCAAGAGCCACAATTTGTGTTCATAAAACATTCCTCCTTTTTTATCTTTACACTCTTATAGTATGTGATTTAATGTTTTTTGTGTATGACTTTTCACTTGTATTATTTTAAATACTTTATTATAATAATTAATAGAGGTGGAAAATGAAAAATATTTTTAAAGTATTATGCACTATAACATTATGTTTTATGTTATGTGGATGCGGTAGTGTAAAATTAGATGATGGCAAAAATGCTATTATAACATTTGAAGATGGAGGAATCACAGCACAAGATTTATATGATAAATTAAAATCTACTTACGCAAGTGATCAAATAGTTAATATGATAGATTCATATTTATTAAATAAAAAATATGAAACTAGTACAGATGAAACAAAATATGTAAATAACGCAGTTAAATCAGCTGAAGATGCTGCAAGTAAATACAATATTGATTTTGATACATATGTAAAATATTACTATGGAGTAGCAAGTAAATCAGCATTTAAAGATTATATAGCACTTCAATATAAAAGAACACTATGGATTAGTGATTATGCTAAAGAAACTGTAACTGAAACTCAAATTAATGATTACTACAAAGATGAATATGTAGGAGATATGACACTTAGTCATATATTAATTACAGTTAATGGTGATAAAGATACAGATGCTTATAATAAAGCAAAAGAAGTAATTGAAAAATTAAATAACGGAAGTAAGTTTGAAGATTTAGTTAAAGAATACAGCGAAGATGACGCAACTAAAGATAATAAAGGAAGTCTTGGAAAAGTAAATGATGGAGACTATGATGATGCAGTTATAGATGCAGCAAAAGAATTAGAAGTAGGTAAATATACGGCTTCTCCAGTAAAATCAAGTTATGGATACCATATCATTTACAAAGAAGCACAAGATGAGAAAAAAGAATTAACAGATGAAGTTAAAACTTCAATAACTGAAACTATCGCAAAACAAATAGCAAACGAAGATACATTCTATGCTAAAGCACTTATCGCATTAAGAGAAAAAAATAATATGAAGTTTGTTGATGGCGATTTAGAAAAAATATATAATGATGTTGTAAACAAATAATTAAAAGTGTAAAATAAAACGTAAATAAAGAAGTAAAAATCGTGTAAATGCTGATTTACTTCTTTTTGTATGTTACCCTTAAAATAGAAGGAGAAACATATGAAGTACATAAAAACAATAGCATTAACAATTTTAATACTTTTAGTTAGTGCTCTATTCACAAAAGTATACGCATTAGAAACAGTAGAAGTTAATAATGCAGATGATTTCAAAACTAATATATTGGAAGGAAAATCTATAAAGATAACAGACGATTTCACAGTAAAAGAAAAAATAATAATTAATAATAATCAAAAATTATCTATAGATTTAAACGGACACACTATTACTTTTGAAGCAGGAAAAAGAATTGAAATTAATGGTGGAAAGTTAGATTTAACTGGAAAAGGAACTATGAAAGAAAGTAGTCCATATACTTCTACTATAGCTCTTAGAGGTTCTACTGATAAAACAGCAAAAGATTATTCAGTTTTAACAGTAGGAGAAAATGTTACACTTGAAGGATACTATGGAACATTTGTAACAGTAAATGATGACAAAATATTTAATAGTTTTAGTTACGGAGTTGTTATCAACGTAAACGGAACACTTATCGGAAAAGCAGATGCTACTGAAAGAGGTTCTGGAATATATATTAATGGAAGAAATAAAAATATTGAAAATGCAGCTGTAATTAATATATCAAAAACAGCAGTTATAAAAGCAGAGGGTAGTGGTATTTATAGTGCAGGATATGGAGTATGGAATATCGATGAAGCAAACATTAATGCAGAAGAAGGAATTAGTGCTAAAGCAGGAAAGTTTGTAATAAACAATGCAGTAGTTAACGCTACAGGTGAAAAGAAAAACGGCGTATATAATGGAAACGGAATAGATCAAACAGGTTCAGCCATAGGAGTTGAATCAAATCCAGAATATGCAGGAAACATAGATATCACAATAAATGGTGGAACATTAAAAAGTGAAAAAGGAAGAAGTTTATACACATATCAAGTAACTAAAAATGGAAGTACAGTAAACAATGTAAAAAGCATTAAAATAGAAGGTACTAAACTACAAGATGAAATAGAATTAGCAGAAGATAAAGACGTATTATTTAAAATAAATAAAGATGCAAATACAAAAACATATGTAAATGATAAAGAAGTAGAATATGCAAGCGTTAACGATAAAGTTAAAGTAGTAGTAAATCCTAAAGAAAATACATATGTAAAAAATATAATCGTAACAAATAAAGAAGACTCAAAAGTAGAAGTAGCATTAAATGAAAATACATTCGTAATGCCACTATTCGAAGTAAATATTGATGTAACAACTCTTGCAGTAGAAGATAAAGAAGGAAATGTAATTCTAGTATCAAGCGAAACTAAATATGATACAGAAATACCAAATACTATAATAGAAGAATTAAATAAAAACACTGTATCAGGAACTACAGGATTAATCGAAAGTATTAATTTTGAAAATATAAAAGGAGTTACTGAAACATCAGTAGTTGAAGTTAAATTAGATAAAGCATTAAAGTCATATAATGAAGAAAAGAAAACAATGACTTATGATGTAAAAGTATCATACTATGTAGATGATAATAATCAAGGAATTGTATCAAATGATAATATTAGTGGAACTATTAAGTTTAAACTAGCAATTCCTAATACAATTACAGAAACACACGCTAAAGTAAAACATATATCAGATGGTAAATTAATAGATGAAAAAACATATGAAATTAAAACAGAAAATAATAATAAATATGTAGAAATCGAAACAACAAGCTTCTCAGAGTTTGAACTAACATTCTTAAATGTTAATAATAATGCTAATACTGAAACAGAAATAACAAACCCACAAACACTAGATAATATACAAGCAGTTGTAATGATATTAATAGCAAGTTTAACTATATTCACTCTAGCATTTAAAACATTTAAGAAAAGAAATAATTTATAAAATAATAAGCCACTAAAAAAGGTGGCTTTTAAATAACAAAAGATATTGACTTATATGAAAATTAAGTGATATAATAATTTTGTAAGTTAAAGATAAAGACGATAGGAGATTTTATATTATGAAAAAGAAAAATGGATTTACTTTAGTTGAGTTATTAGCAGTTATAGCTATTCTTGCTATTTTAGTTGTAATGCTAGTACCTAACTTTGTTGATATGTTTAAGGAATCTAAATCAAGTATATTTGTTACAGAAGTACAAACTATAATGAAACAAGCACAAGAAAAGTGGTTACTTGACGGTGGAGTTGCAAAAACATACAATACAGGAGATTTTAAACTAGATGGTGATGCTTCAAAGTTCTATTATACTATAGCAATGGATATGTCAGGAAAGTTTACAAGTGTAACTGTATGTAGCCCTGATAATTGTTTAAAAGAATCAAATGTTAAAATAGCAGACTTAAAATCAGAAGATGTTAAATCAAAAACTGGAGCTCCAACAGAATATAGTTCAATCGCAAATACATATAAAAGTAATACAAATGCAATGAAAGATTTATGCGAAGGAAAAACTCAATGTGATTATAAATAGGACTAGAAATAGCCCTTTTTATTTGATATTATATTTATGGTGATAAAAATGAGTTTAATAATCGGAGCAAACGTAAAATATACTAAAAAAGATGGATTACTAGGAAGTGTAAAAGAAGCACTAAGTTATAAAGCAAATACATTTATGTTCTATACTGGACCTGCAAGTAGTACTATTAGAAGTGAAATAGATGATTATTCAACATATGAAGGATTTAAACTAATGTTAGAAAGTAATATAAATCCAAATAATGTAATAGTACACTGTCCATATATAATAAATCTAGCAAATACATCAGATAAAAGTAAATATGAGTTTTATATAAACTTCCTAACAAATGAACTAGAAAGAGTAAAACAACTTGGCTTTGACAAAATAGTACTTCACCCAGGAAGCGCAACATCATGTACTAAAGAAGAAGCAATAAAAAATATAGCTTATGGAATAAATGCAGTATATAAAAATGTAAAAGATGTAAATATCTTACTAGAATACATGTCAGGAAAAGGTAATGAAGTAGGTTCTACCATAGACGAATTAAAATCAATAATAGATTTAATAGAAGAAAAAGATAGAATATATGTATGTTTAGACACATGTCATATGAATGATGCCGGAATAAATCTTAAAAACTTTGATACTTTCATGAAAGAGTTTGATAGTAAAATAGGAATAAATAAAATAAAATGTGTACACTTAAACGACAGTATGAACCCAGTATACTCACACAAAGATAGACATGAAAACATAGGATATGGAACAATAGGCCTAGATATATTGCTTAGTATTGTCTATGATGAAAGATTAAAAGACATCCCATTTATACTAGAAACACCATACTTAAACAGAAACGAAACAAATGAAGAAGCACCATATAAATATGAAATAGAAATAATAAGAAACAAAAAGTTTACTTCATTCAAGTAAACTTTTATATTTATTATATTTTTCAATTATCTTAAAATATAAATCTTTATTAAAATACCTTTCATACTTAGATATAAAATCTAAATCAACATTTTTAATATTATCAGCATTCTTCTTAATTAAATTATATAGTAAATCTATTTCTTCATCACTAGCTACAGTATATTCTTTCATTAAATAATTTTTAATATCTTCTTTTTTAAGTTTATTTATATAACTTTTAATTAACTCTTCTTTCATATTCCTCCTAGTTATAGAATATGAAAAAAGAAGTAATTATATACTTCTTATTTTAAATTACTAATTCCATTTAATATAGCGATTTTAGCATAATCATATGTAAGACCACCTTGTAAAAATAATACATAAGGTTCTCTAAGAGGCGCATCACATGATATTTCTATACTTGAACCATCTGTAAATGATGGACTTGCCATAATTATTTGATTACTATATCCAGGCATATCAGAAGGAGTAGGGGTAACATGAGCATTAATAGCGCCACCAGCTTGTATACCTTTTACAAAAGAAATCATTTCTTCTTCGTTATGAAAATATATTGAATTAACTATATCACATCTATTCTCATTTGACTTAGGACTAACTTTATACCCAAGTTTTTCAAACATAAGACTAGATAAATAAGCACTTTTAAGTGAAGAAGCAACAGCATAAGGAGCATGATATAACCCCATCAAAAACATTTTATTACTACTTGTAGGTCCAATTTCACGTCCTTCACCAGCAACATTTAATCTCTCAGCACATAAATTAATTAAATCACTTCTTCCAGCAAGATAACCACCATTACTAGCAATACCACCTCCAAGATTCTTAATAAGAGACCCAGCCATAATATCAGCCCCAATACTAGTAGGAAACTTACTTTCAGTAAACTCACAATAACAATTATCTACAAAAATAATAATATCTTTATTAATACTCTTAACAAGATTAATAACTTTTTCTATTTTTTCAATATCAATACTTTCCCTAAGAGAGTAACCTCTAGACCTTTGAATATAAACCATACGTATATTATCAAGACTTTTACTTATCTTATCATAATCAAAATCATTATTAATTAAATCAATCTCTTTATATTCTATATTGAAACTCTTAAGAGAACTATTATTATCTTTTATACCAATAACTTCATGTAAAGTATCATATGGCTTTCCACTTATTGAAAGCATAACATCAAAAGGCCTTAATATACCAAACAATCCAGTACTAATCGCATGAGTACCACTAATTATTTGACTTCTAACAAGAGCATCTTCACTATCAAATATATATGCAAATATTTTTTCTATTTTATCTCTACCATAATCACCAAAACCATATCCACTAGAAACATTAAAATCACTACTAGAAACATTGTATTCATGAAAAGCCATAAGAACTTTCTTACTATTAAAAAAACATAAATCATCTATCTCTTTAAATCTATCTTTAAGTTCTACTTCACACTCATTACATAAATCAATATATTTATTATTTATATTTAGCATTTTTTACCTCCATCTATTCTAATAATACTATCATTAATATAAGTACCTTTTTCACTAATAAAATAAACTAATTCAGCAATCTCTTCCATATTAGCAAATCTATTAAGTAATATTTTCTTCTTTTCTTCATCTATATAATTAGGATTCATATTAGAAGTAACGTTAGTTAAAATCCAACCAGGTGCCACACTATTAACTCTTACATAAGGAGCATAATGATTAGCAAGATTATGTGTTAAATTATTAACTCCAGCCTTAGAACTATCATACTCAAGAGACCACTCATCATATGAATTAATCGCATTATTAGAAGATATATTTATAATACATCCACTTTTATTTTCAAACATTAAATTACCAAACTTCTTACTCATCATAAATGTAGAAACAAGATTAGTATCAAGAACCTTTAAATAATCTCTTCTATTTTTACTATCAAACTCACTAGGAATATCCACCCCAGCATTATTAATAAGAACATCTATTTTTCCAAACTCATTTATAACTTCATTATATAATTTATCAATATCTTCATCTTTAGTAATATCACACTTAACACATAAAGCTTTAATATGATATTTATTAATAATTTCATTTCTTAATTCAAGTGCTTCCTTTTCATGATTTAAATAAGTAATAACACATGAAAATCCTTTCTCTACATACTTTAATATAATACATTTCCCAAGATTAATACTAGAACCACTAACTAATACAACTTTATTCATAAAACACCTCTAATGTATTTTAACATTATTTATTTACATACGCAATTACTTATCTTATAATAAAATTAAAGTAAACTAAATATATTTAAATAAGGAGGAAAAATGTATATAGATGATATATATGAAGTAATAAGTAAGTTTACAGCATTTAAAAACTTATATGGTTTAAATAATGCAAGAATTGTATTTGATGACATAATAAAAGAATCAGGTAGTACTGAACTAATAGTTAATTATATTAAAGAAATAGGTATAGATAATATAGATGAACTATTAAATATTGTAAATAAAGAAGCAAGAAGTAAAGATATAATAGATTTATATAAATATCTAGAAACTTATAAAACAAAAATATCTTCTAAAGAATATAATAATGATTTACAAAAATATATAACATATGTAAAAGAATACATAAAAAAGTCAGATAATGAAATGAAAACAAGATTACTTCCAGAACTACTAAGAAAACTAGAATACGCTATAAAGCATAATATAAAAATAAGTAATAAAAATATAAATGATATTTCAGATATAATATATGAGTCATCTTCTTCACATATAAATTATATGTTTGTTATATTATTAGGTCCTATTCTAACAGAAGAGCAAATAAATAAACACTATAAAAATATATATAGAAACTCTTCATATAAATATGCATTATATTGTAGAAATCATATATGTAAAAATAATATAATAGAAAAAATATATAATGCATATAAAGAACATGGTATAAAAGTACTAGAAGCATTAGAAAAAGAAGGAACTTATAGTATAGAAATAAATGATTTTATGGGCTTATTTATTGAAAGTAAAGAAATAATTGATAGATATGAAGATAAAAATAGAGCGCTACTTCTAAAATAAAATAAAACTCTTGTCAAATGAATATTTATTTGGTATAATTTCAATTGTATTAAAAAAGGAGGGAACTCTAATGGCTAAAAAAGAAAATAGAGAAGGCGTTGCATTACAATGTACTGTATGTAAAAATATTAACTACTTAACTAGTAGAAATAAAATGAATACAGAAGGTAAACTTGAAGTTAAAAAACATTGTACAAGATGTAACAAAACAACATTACATAAAGAAAGAAAGGCTTAGTGATTATATATGTTTAATGTAAATGATATTAAAAATGGAATGACTATTAAATATGAAGGTAATATATATCAAGTAGTTGAATTCCAACATGTTAAACCTGGAAAAGGTAGTGCTTTTGTTAAAACAAAACTATATAATTTAAGAACTGATTCAACACAAGAAATTACATTTAATGCTGGTATTAAATTAGAAAAAGCTGAAATAAGAAAGAGTCAAATGTCTTATTTATATAATGATGGAAATAATTATATATTTATGGATAATAATACTTATGATCAACTTCCAATACCAAAAGAAAAATTAGAAGATAATATTAAGTATCTAAAAGAAGGATTAAATGTAGAAGTAATGAATTATGAAGGTGAAATTATTGGTATTTCACTACCTGAAAAAATTACTTATAAAGTTATAAGTGCACCTGATGCTGTTAAAGGTAATACTACAAGCGGAGCTCAAAAAGATATAACTATTGAAACTGGTTATACTCTAAAAGCACCTTTATTCATAAGTGAAGGAGAGAGTGTAGTAATAACAACTAAAGATGGCAAATACGCAGGAAGAGGATAAGATATATTACAAGCAAGCGAAAGTGTTCGCTTTTTTGTTTGCCCCTTGACATGGGGGGGGGGGGGTACCTGTTATAATTTTTATTAGATAGAATTATAGAATAGAGGTACGTTGTATGAAAAATAAGAAGTTGTTTTATGGATTATTTTTAGCTGGTGTTTTTGTATTAACATCAGGGCTTTCTTATGCTTTTTTTAGTAGTACTATACAAGGTAATGATATAGCTGAAACTTTAAGTGTAAGTACTACTGAACTTAAGTTAAACTTTACAGATGGAAAATATGTAGAGTTAATTGAGGCTATGCCTGGAAGTTCTGTTACTAAAACATTCAGCGTAGAAAACACAGGAGGAGATACTGGATATTACAAAATAAACTGGCAACAGTTTAATAATAATATAGGTAGTGATGAATTACAGGTTGAGTTTACATGTAAAAGTTACAAAGGAAGTACAGAATCAGGAACATGTTCAAACTTAACAAGAGAAGCAGCATATAATAGAGATTTAAAAAGTAATATAGAGATTGCTTCTGGAATCAGACATGAGTATACTTTAAAACTTACTTTTATGGATACAAACCAAAATCAAAATGAAAATCAAGGTAAAAGTTTTAGTGGAGTCTTAAGAATACAAGGTGATGATGCTGGATGGGAGAAAGATTGTACAAATAATAATTCACTTAGATGTAAAATATTAAGTGATAATACTTTAACAAGTGATAATGATATAGACTTCACAAAGATAAGTTCACCAACAAATGGTCAAGGATTATATAGAGATGATAAATATGGAGATAGTGAAAACTATTACTTTAGAGGAGGTTCATTTTGTGCATACACTGATTATTTAAGTGAAAATACAACAGGTGCAAAGTGTACTGCAGCAGGAGGAACATGGGATGGAACAACATATAAATGTAACCTAGATTTAAGCAAAGATACATGTGAAGCTAAAGGATTTACATGGTATGAACTTAAAAACAATGTTAAGTTTGGAGATTATTACTGGAAAATAATAAGAATAGATGATAATGGAGATGTTAGGCTTCTATATAATGGAAATGCAACTAATGCAAGAGGTACAAATGCTCATGTAGGTACTTCGTTATATAGATCAGGAAGAAATGGAGATAATACTTATGTAGGGTATATGCAAGCAAGTATTCCAGCAGAATATAAAGAAGGTGTAAGTGGTAATAGAAGTGGATGGAGTGAGAGTAATTCAACTACTCTAAAGATGTCTAAAACTTATACGTTTAATAAATCAACTGGACAATTTACTTTAGGGACTACTGTAAATGGTTCATATACAGATGATTTTATCGGTTATTATCTATGTGATGGAGGAGGCAATACAACATGTGCTTACTTATTCCAGATAGTAGCAACGAAAAAGACAAGTGCAAATGTTAATAAGATTAAAACTATGAAAGTAGTTAACTCATACTTTACAACAAGTAAGAAGCAAGCAGCAAGTAATGAAAGAGATAGTAATATTAAAACATATAATGAGAATTGGTATACAAATACAAGTAAATTAAGTACACTATCAAGTATGATAAGTACTAATGCTGGGTATTGTAATGATAGACTTACAACGCAAACTAAAGATGGAGGAATAGGATTTAAAGAAACAACATTTGATAGTGCATATAGAGTAAGCACTTTAAAACAACCTTCTTATAAATGTACTAACGAATCTAATGATTTATTTACATTAGCAAGTAACACTTATGGAAATAATAAACTTAGTGCTCCAGTAGGACTAATAACAGCAGATGAACTAGCATATGCAGGAAGTCTATATTATAATTATAACTTTCAAGTATATACGCACTCAGGGTATTGGTACTGGACCCTAAGTCCCACATTTTTTTCCGGCGGGCTGTCTTTTTCTTCTTTTTTGTCTTACCTTAGCTTTTTCAGTAGCGGTCATTCTTATGGCTATGGCGGCGTGCGTTCCGTAGTTTCCTTGAATAGTGCAGCTTTAGTTAGCACCGGAAGTGGAACACTTGCTGATCCATACATTATAGAAAATTAATCAGATTATTTATTAAGTAAAAGACAAGCTAAAAGTTCAAAAAAATAATTGAACTTTTTTGATTTGTTCGCTTGCGCGCAGAACTTTTGTTTGATATAATGCTTAAGGAATACTTAATAGTTGGGTGGTGCCAAATTCATATCAGAAAAGATAGGAAGGAGGCTGGTATATTATGAACAAAAAAGATTTTTCAATATCTGTTTTGGTAGTAACTATATTAATCTTAGTTATTCTGGTTCTTATTTTGGCAATAGCCTTAATAAGCCTTATATAAAAAGAACCACCTAGCTCAGCAATGAATTAGGTGGCTAACAAAATAAATTGTTGGTATCACTCAACACGAGAATATTAAGTGTTCCTTTTTTATTGTATGAAGTTTCCTTCACATGTATACATGATACCATAAACGAAAAACAATTTCAACCCCTTGACATGGGGGGGGGGGTACCTGTTATAATTTTTATATAATGGAAGTGTATGTTATGGGTAAACTAAATAATATGAAGAATAATATATCTTATTTTATAAAGAAAAACATTTTTATAGTTTTAATGTTGATAAGTTTATGCCCAGTACTAGCAATAAGTTATGCAAAGTTTACTATAAATAGTGAAAGTTATAGAAGTAATGAAATGTATATTTCAGAGCTTTTATATTCTATAAAAATAGATAATGAGAATACTTATACAATTGACATAGAGCC
>CAKOHK010000009.1 GCA_934085595.1 uncultured Bacilli bacterium | reverse complement strand
ATCTAATGAATATGAAAGACTTCCGGAATCTACTAAAAATAAATCAGTAGAACAAAAAGAATCCGATATAGTTGATTATAAGTGTTGGAAAAAGCAATAAATATGGGCATCCAAAGGGAAGTGTACTTAATAATTTAAAAAATAGTTATATTTATAGAACAGATAAAGATGGAACAATTGAGATAAAAATAAATAAAAGAAAATACAGAATAAAGATTTGTAGTTCATAGAAAGGAAGATGTATGATGAATGTTATAAAAGAATATAATGATGAGATATTTGAAAATATAAAACATAGAGATGAAAGTGGTAATGAATATTGGTATGCTAGAGAATTAATGCCATTACTTGAATATGTTGAATGGCGTAAATTTAATGGTGTAATTAATAAAGCAATTATTAATTGTAAAAGTAGTAATTATAATGTTTTAGACCATTTTGTCGGTAATGACAAAATGGTCTACATAGGTTCTAATACTAAAAGGAAAATACAAGATTATAAATTATCAAGATATGCTTGTTATCTTATAGTTCTTAACTGTGATCCAAGAAAGAAAGTGATTGCTTTAGCTAAAACTTATTTTGCTATTCAAACAAGAAAACAAGAATTAAGTGAAAAAAAGTATAGTGAACTTACTGAAGATGAAAGAAGATTATATAGGAGAAAGCAAGTAAAAAGTGGTAATTATAATTTAAATAGAACAGCAATTAATAGTGGAGTTAAGGACTTAGCAAGATTTCATAATGCGGGATATAAGGGACTTTATAACGGCGAAACTGCAGATGATATTTTTAAAAGGAAGAAACTTAGATATAGGGAAGACATATTAGATAATATGAGTAGCGAAGAACTTGCAGACAATATATTTAGAATTGCTCAAACAGATGCTAAATTAAGAAGAGATAATATAGATAATGAATATACTGCTTCTTCAGTTCATTATGAAGTGGGTAAAAAGATAAGAAATACAATTAAAGAGTTAGGAGGTACAATGCCAGAAGATTTACCTACACCAGAAAAGAGTTTAAAAGAATTAGAAAAAGAAACTGAGAAACTAAAAGAATAAGTTGTGGTATTATTTGAATTAAATTGTGCATGACGAATTATTAATTTTTTATAAATGATATAATATGTAGAAAGAATAAACAATATGTGATAGATTATTGTAGTGATAAAAGAATTATTGCTCGTGAATATGTGCTAATTAACGATAATGTGTCTAGTTAACTGGAACGTGTAAATCAATAATTGAAGTGAAGTGTAATGTTTGATAAAATATATATGGAGATGGTAAACTTTATGGAAGTTGATATGGTAAAACTACAGCATTTTTTTGAAGCTGATGTTAGAATTAAAAAAGATATGTATAATGTAGCATTTCAAAGTACTAATGGATATATAGGAGAAAATAGTGCACTTGAATATTCTAATAGACTTAGTGATTTTCTTATATATGTTTTTAGTGAACTTAGATGTATAGTTAGTGATGTGTTTGGGGTTAATTCTTCTGCTTTTAGCGATTTAGAAAAAATGGAAGAATCTATTAAAAATAAGTTTTATTCTTGTGGACTTGATATGTATAAGCTTAAACGTTTTTATATTGATTGTATTGCTAATATGGATCCTTCATTTATAGACTTAGTTAAAGAAAGATGTGTAGGATATAAGATTTCTGATACTAATATTACATCTTACTCTAAAACTATTAATGAGTTTTTACATTATATTCATTCTTATATTGTAAATAATAATAAGATTATAGAAGCTATGCCATTAATTAATTTTAAAATTAATAATAATAAACAGGATGTATCTTTAAGAGGTTATAATTCTTCATATTTTGAAAGTTTATTTGATAATTTTCCTTTAGATTTAGATGTTGGAGTTACTGATATGTTAATTATTAATGAAAGAAGAATGATTATGATGGTTGGAGATAGAGGGCATGCTTTAACTACTGAAATTACTATTAATGGAGAAGAAGTCTGGGTAGAATATTTTATTCCTAAAATATGCAATGTTGATATGGTTAATGAACTTCCTGGTATTAATAGAGTATCAGATGATTCTAAGACTGCTACTGGTAGATTTAGCACTAAAAAAGATCAATTACCTAATGCTTTATTTAGTTTTATATCTAAAGTACCTACTGATTTAGATATGGTTTTTCCTAGAGTTAATATGTAATATAATGTAAATTAACTATATAGAAATTATCTATTTACATAATATATAGTAGATAAGGTAAGAACTTATCTACTATAAAATTGATATTAAGTATTATTACGGTATATATAAAACTTCCTTTGTAAAAAACGTTTAAATTGTTATAAATAATGCAACAAAATATATTTTTTCCATAATATATAATAGGCCACTCTTTAAGAGTGTTATATAGATAAGAGGCTTTTAATTAAGTCTCTTTTGTTGTATAATAAACTTATGGATAGAGAAGAGTTTGTTAAAACTAAATATATTGAGGACTTTTACAACTATGTTCTTTTAAAAAATTATTCTTTACTTACATTAAACTCATATATGAATGATTTGTATTATTTTTATGAGTTTTTAGGGAAAGATATTACTTTTGCTAGTGAAGAAGATATTAGAAGTTATATTACGTATTTAAGTAAGAATAAAAAGAAATCTTCTACTATTAATAGAAGTTTATCTACATTTAAAACTTTTTATAAGTATCTTATGCATAATAATATTATTAGTAAAAAAGATTATCCTCTTTATAAAGTCCAATATTTGAAAAGAGAAAAGATGCTTCCTAAGTTTTTATATTATAATGAATTACTTCAAATATTAGATGAATCAAATAATGATAAAGATTCACTTAGAGATAGACTTATAATTGAAATGCTTTACGCTACTGGAGTTAGGGTAAGTGAACTTGTTAATATTAAGATAAGTGATATAGATTTTGATAATAAAAGAATTAATGTGCTTGGTAAAGGAAATAAAGAGAGAATTGTTTATTACGGCGAGTATGCTGAAGAGATTATGGAAAAGTATTTGGATACTCATAAGAGGAAAGATAATAATTATTTGTTTTTAAATGCTAATGGTGAGGAACTTACTGATAGTGGAGTTAGATATATTATGAATAATATTATGAATAAGTTGTCTATTAAAACTCATGTTACACCTCATGTGTTAAGACATACTTTTGCTACTGATATGCTTAATAATGGATGTGATATAAAAATAGTGCAAGAGTTACTTGGTCATTCATCACTTAAATCTACTCAAATATATACTCATGTAACTAATGATAGACTTAAAAAAGTATATTATGAATGTTTTAAAAGGAGGGAATAGATATGTCAAAATTATATTTTAGGTATGGGGCTATGAACTGTGGTAAAACAACGCTATTGCTTCAAGCTGCTCATAACTATGAGGAAAGGGGAATGAAAGTACTTATATTAAAACCTGGTATAGATACTAAAGGTGAAGATGCTATACTTTCTAGAATAGGTATTAGTAAGAAAGTTGATCATATTATAGGAGAAAATGAAAATCTTAATGAATATTTAAATAGTATTAGTAATGATACAAAATGTGTTTTTGTTGATGAGGCACAGTTTTTAAAAAAGGACCAGGTCGATGAATTATTTATGTTTACTAAATATAGAAATATTCCTGTTATTTGTTATGGGTTAAGAATAGATTTTAAGACTTTATCATTTCCTGGTAGTGCTAGATTATTTGAACTTGCTGATGATATGGAAGAGTTATATACAATTTGTAGATGTGGCAAGAGAGCTAAGTTTAATGCTAGAAAAGTAAATGGTAAGTTTACAACAAGCGGAGCACAAGTTGCGATTGATGGACAAGATGATGTTTGTTATGAATCTCTTTGTGGCAAATGTTATTTAGATTTAGTTTTAAACGATGAAGATTAAGTCAATATAAAACCAGGATAATTCCTGGTTAATTTTTTATTTAATAATATATGGATTACTTTCTGTACCATTTCCTTTATCATAAATTGCTTTGTTTGATATAAATGTTATAACATTTAATGATTGCTTTTCAAATGCATCTCTTGTTTTAACTCCACGAGTACTATAATAATATATTTCGTTTGTGTTATCTTCTACTGCTGTTAAAGTAAATGATGAACCAATTGTAGCAAGAAAATTATAATTCATACATGATTTTGAACTAATGTTAGTACAGTTTGGATCTAAACTTGCTTCTAAATAATCAGATACGGTTAATAATCCTAGATAGTAACTATCTTCAGTTAATTTAGAACACTCTATCTTATTTGTTTTATCACTTGTATCTAATTTTCTTTTGCCTATGCATAATTGTCTAGGTGTAAGTTTTGCTTTCGTAGTATCTGTAAATATTTCATCTGTAGTTGCTAAAGTTTTAAGTGTATCTTTTATTCTGCTTAATTCAAAATCGTTGATACCATAATTTCCCTTTTCTTCTATATTATATCTGTTATCCCAAGTATATGTGTTTGGAGTTCTTTCTTGTTTTATAACTGTAATTGTATTATCATCATTTATTTTAACGATTCTATATAATTTGTCATTAAGTCCAACATAATTATTAGTAACTTCTCCTCTAAAATAATAATAATTATTTCCTTCATATAATCCTTTACCTTCAGTAACAGTAGGATTATCTTCAAATATTACATTATATAATTCTTTAGTGGTATAGTCACTTCCACAATTAATGTATGGAACGTATGAGTAATTGTCTGCATATTTAGTAACTCTAACTTCTGCTGTACAACTGCTTCCATTTTTAAGTAATTTTTCTATTGGTTTTATGTATCCTTTGTTTACTAAAGTACTATAACTTAATGTGATTTCACCATCATAACTAGGTAATTCTTTTTTATTATCTTGATAATATCTTACTGCAGCATTATATAATCTTTTTTCAAATTCTTCGTAAGTAAGGTTTTTGCTGCCTGTGCCTCCGATTATAGCTGCAACTAATATAATTAATAATAAGCCTCCCATAATAGAGCCACCTATTATTAAAAGTTTTTTCATCCCTTCGTCCATAATTCACGTCCTTTCATGTGTTATTATACATTAAATATGGTAATTTAACAATTCTTTTTTAATTTATTGTACACTTCTTCTACGCTTTCATTAGTATCATCTTCATAACTTGGTAATACATGTAAATGATAATGTTTAACTTCTTGTAAAATGCCATTATTTTGTACTAATCTATATCCGGTTACTTTATAAGTTTTAGAAATTATATCAATTACTTTTTTAGATGCTTCATGTATTTTAATTAAATACTCATTATCTATGTCATTATTATCTAAAAAATGTTTTTTAGGTATAACTAAAGTGTGTGCTTTACAGTTTGGATTTATGTCTAGAAAACATTTAACATATTCATCTTCATATATAGTATAAGATGGTATTTCTCCTTTAATTATTTTACAAAATATACAATCCATTTTATTCACCTCTATTTAATTATAATCTATATTATTTTTTCTTTCAAGAATGATATTTACAATGAAGCATTTTATTATGTGTACGTATAATATATTAGGAGTAGAGTATATGAATGGTAATGATTTTCCAATGTTAAAAAAAGATTTAGTATATTTTGATAATGCAGCTACTACATTTAAGCCTTATAGAGTTATAAATAAAATGAATGAGTATTATTTAGATTATAATGCTAATAGTCATAGGGGAGACTACGATATTAGCTTTAAAGTAGATGATGAGATAGATTATACTAGAGATCTTGTTAAATGTTTTATAAATGCAAGACGTAAAGAAGAAATAATTTTCACCCGAAATACAACTGACTCTATTAATACTATAGTATTTGGATATTTTCTTAATAATTTAGATAGTGGGGATGAGATTATTTTATCAAGTAGTGAGCATGCTTCTAATATATTACCTTGGTTAATTTTAAGTATTAAAAAGAATGTAAAAGTGGTGTTTGTTGATAGTGTTAATGAAAAGCTTAATATTAATGATTTGGTTAGTAAGATAAACTCAAAAACTAAGGTTATATCTCTTGCTCAAGTTACTAATGTTAGCGGGGATGTTAGAGATGTTAAAAAAATAATTAGTATTGCTCATAAGTATGGTATATTAGTTGTTGTGGATGCTGCTCAAAGTGCTCCTCATATGAAAATAGATGTTAGTGATATGGATGCTGATTTTCTTGCTTTTAGTGCTCATAAAATGTGTGGACCTACTGGACTTGGTGTGTTATATGGAAAGAGTGAACTTTTAAATAAAATGATACCTTATAGTTATGGTGGTGGGATGAATGAAACGTATGATGAAAATAAATTAAAACTATTACCACTTCCTTATAGATTTGAAGCAGGAACACCTAATTTATCTGCGATAGTTGGATTTAGTGAAACAATAAAGTTTTTAAATGAAATAGGTATGGATAATATCCAAAGACATGTTAAATATTTAAGAAGATATTTAGTTAAAAGACTAAAAGAAATATCATATGTTAAGATTTATAATGAAGACTGTGAAGGAGCAAGTGTAATTATAAATGTTGATGGGCTTTTATCAGGAGATGTAGGTCTTTACTTAAATACTAAAAAGATATGTGTTAGAAGTGGTAAACATTGTGCTAAAATGGGAGATAATAAAGAAGATACTGTTAGAATAAGTTTATATTTTTATAATACTTATGAAGAAATCGATTTATTAATAGATGCACTTAAGGATAGAAAAGCACTTTATGAATATTGTGAATAATTTTTTTTAAAAATGTTAAATTTGTTTATTATGATATTTTTAATTGCTAGCAATAATATAAAATATATAAATCATGTAAGAGAAACTTATTTTTAGTTTCTTTTTTGTATGTTATTTTCTTGTTTTGACGATTTGCAGTGTATTTTAAAATATTATATAGTGTATTTGAAAGGAGGAAATGTATGATTAATCAGGTGGTTTTAACTGGTAGACTTGTTAGTGATCCAGATATTGTAGTTACTGAAAACAATAAAAAGAAAACTGTTGTAACTGTTGCGATTCCTAGGACATATAAAAATATGGAAGGAATTTATGAGAGTGATTTTGTTAGATGTGTTTTATGGAATGGGATAGCTGAGAGTACTTGTGAATACTGTAAAAAGGGTGATATAGTTGGAGTTCGCGGTAGACTTCAGACATCTATGTATGAAGCTGATAATAATGTAAGATATAGCATGGATGTTATTGCTGAGAAAGTGTCATTTATAAGTAATAAGAGAAATAATCATGAAGAGTAAAAAAACACATTTTATTTAATGTGTTAAGCAAAATATAATTTTATATTTGTTAAGTACGGTAGTGACTACCGGATGTGAAGTCTGTGGGCTTGCCCTTAAGTAAGGCATTTTGCCCTGAAAGCAGAAAGTCCTTATTTGACAAGGTTATTTGATACTTTTGAGTATGTTCTTGTGAGTGGTCCACTTCCTAAGAGTGTTCCACCAAAGTAACGTACTACAATAATTAGGTGACTATTTAAATTGTTCCTTTTTAAGGTGTTAAGTAATCCTATTGTCGAACCGGACGGTTCTTTATCTGTGAAAAGTTTCTCACAACTATTTAATATATACGAATAAACTATGTGTTTACACTTCTTATTATTTTTCTTAGTTTCATCCAGTATTTCCTGCACTTCTTCTATACTATTAATTTCATATAAGTAACCATAAAACTTAGATTTTTTAACTTCCAAAAAGCTATTATTAATTTGTTTCATTGTAAACTCCTTTGTTTAATTTTAACATTTCTTTTATAAAACTTAAAGTTGTATGTTAATTTTGATTATAAATTGTTATAATATTATTAGTGATTTATATGTTTAAGAAAGAATTAGAAAATGTACCTAAACAAAGCGGGTGCTATATGATGCATAATAAAGATGGGGTAGTAATATATGTTGGAAAAGCTAAAATATTATTTAACCGTCTTAAAAGTTATTTTACTGGAAGAGTAACTGGAAAAACTAAAAAAATGGTTAGTGAAGTTGCTTATTTTGATTATATTGTTACAAATAGTGAAAAAGAAGCGTTTATATTAGAACTTAATTTGATTAAGAAATATGATCCAAAATATAATATACTTCTTAGAGATGATAAGAGTTACCCTTATATTGAGTTTACAAATGAAAAATATCCTAGGGTAATTGTTAAGAGAGAAATAAATGTTAATAAAAAACATACTCATTTATACGGACCATATCCTAATCAATATGCAGCTAGAAGACTTGTTAATCTTATTAATAGATTATATCCTTTAAGAAAATGTAATACCATGCCTAAAAAGGTATGTTTATATTATCATATTGGAGAATGTCTTGGATACTGTGAGTATAAGGATGCTGATGATACTAAAATTAAAGAAGAAATATTGTCTATATTAAATGGTAATATAAAAATATTAATTGATAAAATTAACGAAAAGATAGAAATTAATTCAAGGAACATGAATTATGAAGTTTGTAAAGAATTAGCCACCGACTTAGAGTATGTCAATATCACTTTTAAAAGCCAGAATGTTGAACTTAATGATGGGGTTAATAGAGATATTATAAATTATTATTACGATAACTCTTATGTTAGCATTACTATTATGTTTTTAAGAAATGGAAAATTAGTTGGCTTTAATAATAAAATTATTCCTGTTATAGGTGAAATATCTTCTACTGTTTTATATTATATAACATCATTTTATTCTAAAAATAATATAGCACCTAAAGAAGTGATTGTGCCAAGTGATATAGATAAAGATTTACTTGAATGTGCAGTTAGTAGTAAGTTTATATCAGTAATGAGGGGAGAGAAAAAGAAGTTATTTGATATGGCTTATAATAATGCAAAAATATATTATGACAATGAAATAAAACTTATTTATAAGAATGAAGAGTTTACTGAGAATGCAACTAATGAACTTAGAGATATGCTAGGACTTTCTAAACTTCATATGATAGAAGCTTTTGATAATTCAAATTTGTTTGGAACTTTTACTGTGTCTGCTATGGTTTGTTTTGTTGATGGTGTTCCATATAAGAAAAATTATAGAAAGTTTAAGTTATCATTTGAAGCTAACGATGATGTTAAAGCAATGAAAGAAGTTATTTATAGAAGATATTATAGAGTTTTATATGATAATCTTGAAATGTGTGACTTAATTATAGTTGATGGTGGTATTAATCAAATCAATGCTTGTCTTGAAGTATTAAATTCATTAAATCTAGATATTATGGTTATTGGTGTTCGTAAAGATAATCACCATAGTCCGGATGCGATTATTAGAAGTGATGGAAGCATTATTGAAATAAGTAAATCTTCTAATGTATTTAGATTGCTTTCAAGAATTGATGAAGAAGCTCATAGATTTGTAATTAGTTATCATAGGGAAATTAGAAGTAAAGGTAGTATATCAAGTGTTCTTGATAATATAAGTGGACTTGGTGAAGTAAGGAAGAAGGCGCTTATCAAGAAATACGGAAGTGTTAGTAAGATTAAAAATAGTACAGTTGATGAAATTGCGACTGTAGTTCCTTATACTGTTGCTCAAAATGTATATAATTATTTTAAGAGTATGGACTTAAAAGAATAATTATTGTAAAATTAATATAGGTGAAGTGTATGGATAGTTATATGGATTTCTTAGCTGATTATGCTAATTTAAATATTAGAAATATTGATGAAGTAGAATATGATAGAATTAAAACTATGGCTTATAAGGTTTGTGATTATTTGATAGATTCAAGACTTATAAGTGAAAATGTTCGTGGTCTTAGTATGGCTTTTGCTTTTGATTATATTGTTAGACATGATGGAATTAGGGGTATGAGAAGTGATGGCGCTCTTGATTTATTAGTAAAAAATACGAGAGAAAATGGCATTGCTTTAGAAAAACAAAGGATTGAAGATATAAAAAAAGAAGAAACAGAAAAAAGAAAAAATGAAGTAAATATGAGTAATCAAGGTGTTAGTCATGAGGTTATTAGTATAGAAGAATATTTAACTAGAAAATTAAATAGATTTTATGATACAGGTGTATTAAAAAAAGATGTTAATTTAGGAGAACTTACTCAAAATATTATTAATATTTATTTAGAAAGTGATATTACTCCTCAAGATGTAGCTAGAGGTATATATGATAAAAATCTTGCTTTGATTTTAGCGAATGGCAATAATTTTAGTGATGATTTTTATATGGTTAAGGTTAAGATTTTTGATAGTGGTAGTAAAGCAGATAAACGTATAACTAATACATATAATAGCAGCGAAGAGAGAGAAATGCGTAAGAATGAAATAACTGCTATATTAATGGAACATGGAGTTAATATGTCTAATATAGATAGAGAGAAATGCGATGAGGTTGTTTCTAATTATCTTGATAGAGAATATAATATGTATAGAAGTATTAGGGAGCAAAAAGAGAAAAGAGAAAAAGCGATTAGAAGAAGTGAAAGAAATTCTGAAGAAGATAGAATCAAAAGATTAGTAGTTGCTCTTGCAGCACTTGGATATTTAGCCTTTCTAGGTGGTAAAGTATACAACGCTTATGAAGAAAGACAGGAAGAAGATAGATTTAAAAGTATAAGAAGTCATAAAACAAGCCAAAGTGTAAATAAATCTACTTTTCATGATGTACATAATGTAAATGGTTTTTATGATTATGATAATAATGAGTTTGTTATAGGAGAAAGTGAACATGGAAGAAGTGTGTGATATATATACTATTGATAATGATGATTATATATTATTAGATAGTATTATTTATGAACAAGAAAAATATTTACTTTTATCTAAAAAGGATGATGAAAGTAAAACTATATTTAGAAAATCTGTTATTATAGATGGAGAAGAATATTTAGAAAAAATAGATGAATCAATATATGATGAAATTGTTAATTTGTTTTTAGAACATAATAGGGACTTATTAAATTAAGTCTTTTATTTCATTTTAATTTAATATATAATACTTATGAAAGGAAGAGTATATGAAAAAGGTATCTTTATATCCTGCTGATATTTATCAAGTTATTGATAAAAGTTTATGTGGAGAACATGATAAATTAGTATTAAATATGCTTTATATGCCTTTAATAGGAAATACTGCTGTTTCTCTTTATTTAAAGTTACTTAGCGAGGTACCTAATTTTTCTTATATATCAAGTGAACAAACTCATCATCATTTAATAACAAGTATGTCTTTAACTTTAGAAGCACTTAAAGAAGCAAGGCTAAAGCTTGAAGGTATAGGCCTTATGAAGACATACTATATGTCAAGAGATTTAAATTATTATATATATGAATTATATAGTCCACTTAGTGCAAGTGAGTTTTTATCTCATCCTATATTTAATGTAGTACTATACAATAATGTTGGAAAAAGTGAGTATACTAAAATAACTGAGTTCTTTAAACATCCTAAAATATCATTAAAAGATTACGAAGATATAACTGTATCTTTTGATGGAGTATTTAAATCATCTAAATATACTATGATGGAAATTAATTGTGAAGATTTATATAAAAAGAATAAATTACTTTTAAATTATGATTTTGATTATGATTTTGATTTAATAGTTTCTTCTATACCAAAAGATATGTTTAATGAAAAATGTTTAAATAAAGCAAATAGAGAATTAATAGTTAATTTATCTTTCTTATATGAGATTGATCCTATTAATATGGCTGATTTAATAAGAGCATCTTTAAATGAAAAAGGAAATATAGAAAGAGATGAACTTAGAAGGAATGCTAAAAAATATTATCAATTTAATAATGATAATAGGCTTCCTAGTTTACTATTTAAGTCACAGCCTGAATATTTGAAAAATGCTGAAGGTGATAATAGTAAGAGAGGTAAAATAATAAATGTATTTGAAAATACAAGTCCTTATGAGTTTTTAAGAGCTAAATATAAAGGGGCTAAGCCTACTAGTAGAGATATGAGTATATTAGAAGAGTTACTTATAGATGTTAAACTTAATCCTGCGGTTATAAATGTACTTATAGATTATGTACTTAGAACAAATAATAATAAACTTGTTAAATCTTATGTTGATACGATAGCTGGACAGTGGAAAAGAAGTAATATAGAAACTGCACTCGAAGCAATGCAGATTGCTGAAAAAGAACATAAAAAGAAATATAAAAAGTCAAGCGTTAGTGAAGTTAAAAAGAAAAAAGAAACTGTTCCTGCTTGGTTTAATGAAAAGATAGAATCTAGTAGTGATTATGAGAATAATGCTGAGTTTAATAGCTTTTTAGAGGAGTTTAGAAAATGAATAGTATTAAAGATAGCGTAAGTAAAAGTAGAAAATATATAAATGATAATTTAAGAAAAGAGTTTTTAGTTGCATGTAAAGATGAAGATTTTTGTAAACTATGTAATAGATTTAATATAAGTGAAGACATTATTATGAAATATACTTCTCATTTACAAGATAGTGTTATGGAACTTAATAATTGTAAGGGATGTAAAGGAATAAATGAATGTAAAAATAAATTTAAGGGAAGAGTATACTATCCCCTTGTATATAATGATTCGTTAGAGTTTGAATATAAAGAGTGTAAATATTCAAAAAGTATTAAAAAGAATAATACTACATTTTTTGAAACACCTAAAATACTTAGAAATGCTAATTTGAGTGATTTATGGAATGAAAAGGAAAGAAGTGAAATAATCAAATATATAAAAGATTTTCTTAAAAAGAAAGTAAAAAATGAAAATGTAAAAGGGCTTTATTTAAGTGGTAATTTTGGAAGTGGAAAGTCATATATATTAAGTAGTTTATTAAATGAGCTTTCTATGAAAGGGTATAAGTGTGTTAATGTATATTTTCCAACTTTAATTCAAAAACTTAAGATGAGTATGGATGATGGAAGTTATGCAGATATAATAGATGAAATAAGTACTAGTGATATATTATTACTTGATGATATTGGGGCTGAAAATAATACTAGTTTTACTAGAGATGAAATACTTGGAACTATATTACAATATAGGATGGATAATGATTTAACTACATTCTTTACTTCTAATTATACACTTTCTGAGTTAGAAGAACATTTAAGTGCAACTTCTAGAGGAAATGATCCTATTAAAGCAAGAAGAATTATAGAGAGAATTAGATTCTTAACAAAAGAAGAAAAATTAATAAGTAAAAATAAGAGAGCTGAGGAATAGTTATGTGGGATATAGATTATATATGTTTAAATAATGATAATTTTACTGGTTATATAAAAGGATGCTTTAGTCATATAAGTATTAGTTATGATAATTTGCATTATAAAAAGAGATGGAATCCAGTTAGTATGGAAGAAGAGGATGCATATTATGTTTTATGTCCTAGATGTGGAAGAGTAACTATTATAGATGATAGGATTATACCAGAAGAAATTAAAAGTAGTGTTAAAAATAGAAAGGTATTAAGTATGAAATAAGTATTTTTAAATAGATGCTTTTTTAATAAAGAATAATATTAATAATTTTGTGTATATTTTAATTGAAATATTTTGGTTATGTGCTATAATTTATATAGATAGAAAGTAGGAAGCTTATGAATAAAAAGAATTATGTATTACTAGTACTTAGTGTTCTTGCATTTTTAACTATAAGTAGTTCTTTTGCTTATTTTGTAATGGAAGTTACGGGTGAAGGGAGTACTAAAAGTGAAGTTACAACTGGTACATTAAAGGTAAGTATTAGTGATAGTGCACTTAATATAACTAATGGAGCTCCTATTTATGATAGTAATTATAGTGAATATGCATTTAAAAAGAGTTTTACTTTAAATAATACTGGATCATTAAATGCTTGTTCAAATGTTTATTTAAATATTAAAAATATATCAGATGTTCTTAAGAGTCCTTATTTTAGATATGCTTTAGTTAGTAGTGATGAAAAATATTTTGGTGGGTTTAATAGAATAGATAATAATACTTTATTACTTGGAAGTAATGTGTTTACTCCTGCTTCTACCAATAAAGAATATACATTATATATATGGCTTAGTTATTCTGATTATTCGGATCAAAATGCTTTTCTTAATACTAGTGTTAGTTCTTATTTATCTATTGATAGTACTGATTGTAGGACTAAGGGAAGTTTAAATAAAGTTAAGCTTACTATAAATCCTAATGGTGGAACATATAATGGAAGTACTAGTAGTGTTACAAGTGAGGAAGAAGAGTTTTCTCTTAAAGATATAAGTATTCCAGTTAAAAATAATTCTGAGTTTGCTGGATGGGATATAACCGGGGATAGTAGTGCTAGTGATAGTACGGTAGCAATTGGTCAAAAAGATACTACTATTACTGCTAGGTATTTAGGAGCAGCTTATAAAGTTACGTTTGATGCTAATGGGGGAAGTGTTAGTACTAAGAGTAAGACTGTTAGAAATAATGGTACTTATGGTGAACTTCCTGTGGCTAGTAAAAATGATGGTACATTTAAGGGCTGGTATACTAGTAAAACTGGTGGTACATTAATTAGTAGTGATAGTGTTGTTAATCTAACTAGCGATATTACTCTTTATGCTAGATATAGTGGTGTTTCATTTAGTACATACCTTGCTAATAATTTAAGTAGTATTACATTTGATGGAGAAGTGCAATATAGATATCAGGGAGCTAGTGTTAATAATTATGTTACATTTAATGGAGAAACGTGGAGAATTATTGGTGTTATAAATACTTCTACTTTACAATCAGATGGAACTTATAAAGATGAGAATCTAGTTAAAATAATGAGAAATACTTCAATAGGTACTCTTGCATGGAATACTTCTTCTGCGAGTGTTTGGAGTTCTTCATCACTTGCAAGTATACTAAATGCAGCTTATTTAAATAGAACAGGAAATTATTCAAGTACTGGAATTACGGATGAAGCTAGAAGTATGATTGCTAATGTTAAATGGAATGTTAATGCAGTATCTCAAACTTCTACTACTCTTGAAGCATATAGCGGAGAAAAAGCTACTACATGGAAAGGATATGTTGGATTATTTTCATATAGTGATTATGGACTTATGAGTACAAGTTGTTATGCTAATGATACTAAACTTTCAAACTATAATAAATGTACAAGTGATACTTGGTTTGATATAAGTGCTGCTATTTGGTCAATGACACCATCAACTGCTACTTTAGTTAAAAATGCACTTGAAGTTAAAGATACTGGTGCAGGAGATATTGGAAAAGTTTCTCTTACTAAAGCTGTTAAGCCGGCAGTATATTTAAATAATGATGTTGTTAGAAGTAGTGGGGATGGAAGTAGTAGTAATCCTTATGTACTTACTTTAGAATAGATGCGTTCTATTCTTTTTTAGTGCAAACATTATAATTGCAATTAAAAAAAATCAATATAATATAGTGGGTGAAGAAATATGAATATTGATCTTATAAAATCTTTACTACTAATAGCAATAGCTTCTAGTATACTTAGTAGTGCTTTAGTACAGAAAATTAAAGGATTATCAATACTTAAATGTAGTGATTGCCTTCTTTATATATCTTTTGGAGTTTCTATGATGTTTGGAATTATTTTTACTCTTAGTTTTACTGAATATAAAATTGTACATGCTTTGTGGGTTGGGTTATTTAGTTTTCTAGGGGCTGATTCTTTATATAAAGCTTTTGAAGATAAGATATTTGCTTCTTTTAGTAAGATTAAGGAAGTTACAACTATAGAGAGGGACTAGCTTATGATTAAATTAATATATCCAGTTAAATATGTTGGTGTTACTCAAGGTTTTAAAACTTCTCATAAAGCGGTAGATATGGGATGGAGCACGAGTTATGGAGGACCTAATCATGATATTATTGCTCCTGGTGATGGTGTAGTTACATATGTAAAAAAAGACTATAATAGAACTGATAAAAATAGTCTTAGTTATGGTAATTATGTAAAAATAGATCATGGTGATGGGATAGTTACTTTACTTGCTCATATGAAATATAATAGTATAATAGTAAAAGTTGGAGATAAAGTTAAACGTGGTGATAAGATTGGTGTTATGGGAAATACTGGTTATTCTAAAGGGACACATTTACATTATGAAGTTATGATAAATAAAGAAAAAGTAGAACCTTTTAAATATACTTATGCCACTAATGAACATATAGTTGGAAGTGGTACTAAAAGCAAATATAATATATTATACTTAAGGGAGGATATTAAAGAGATGGAAGAAGTAAAAGATGATAAAAAAGATAATACTCCTAGTGATGATGTTAAAGAAGATAATGTAATATTTGAATATGTAGTACCTAAAGATGGAATATATAAAATTAGACTTAATCAAAATGAAAAATTAGTAATTAAAGATTGATTTTAATAATATTATTTTATATAATGAGGTTGAAAGAGGTTATGTATGATAGATGAAAAAGAAGTTAAATTAAAAATGGATAAAGTAGTTGATAATTTAGTTAGTAGATTTACTACTATTAGAGCTGGTAGAGCTAATCCTAATATATTAAATGGTATTATGGTAGATTATTATGGAGTACCTACTAGTATTCAATCACTTGCTACTATATCTATTCCTGAAGCAAGAGTATTAAGTATTAAACCTTTTGATAAAGGAGCTCTTAAGAATATAGAAAAAGCTATACATGAGGCTAATTTAGGAATTAATCCTACTAATAATGGTGAAGTTATTATGCTTACTGTTCCTGAACTTACATTTGATACAAGAAAAAAATATGTAAAAGATGCATCTAGTATGGCAGAAGAGGCTAAAGTTGCAATTAGAAATATAAGACAAGATGAAAATAATAAAATTAAAAAAGCTGAAATAAGAGAAGATGAAGAAAAATTAAGTTTAGAAATAATACAAGAATTAACTGTAAAATATAATAAAATTATAGATGAGAAATTCAAAGAAAAAGAAATAGAACTTACTAGTATTTAGTAAGTTTTTTTCTTGTTATAACAAGTGAATTTTCCCTTGCTACTTAATAATATAAGTGTTATAATCTTAATAGATTTGTGGAGGACAATAATGAAACTTAATAGAAGTGAAGCTAGAGAAAAGGCTATGATTATACTATATCAGGTAGATTTTTATATTAAGAATAATATAGAATATACTTTAGAAGATGTTATAAATGAAAACTTAGAAATTGATAATACTTTTGTTAGAAAGATAGTAAATGGAGTACTTGAAAATATAGATAATATAGATAATATAATTAAGAAATATTTAGATGGATGGGATTTAGATAGACTTGGAAAAACAGATAAAGCTATTTTAAGAATGGGGGCTTTTGAGATATTATATTTTGATACTCCTAATGTTGTGGCTATTAATGAAGCTGTTAGTCTTTCTAAAAAATATAGTGATGAAAAAGTATCTAAATTAATTAATGCTGTTCTTGATAAAATACTTATAGAGGAAGTAAATGAATAAAGAATATTTAACTATTAAAGATGTTAATAATATAGTTAAAAGGGTTATAGATAATAATTATGAACTAGCTAATATATATTTAAAAGGGGAAATTAGTAATTTTAAAAATCATACTAGAGGGCATTTATATTTTTCTCTTAAAGATGAATCTTCTAGAATTAATGCTGTTATGTTTAGTTTTAATGCTAGTAAACTTAATTTTATGCCTAAGGATGGAGATAGTGTTTTAGTTAGAGGAAGAGTTAGTGTTTATGAGGCTACTGGTAGTTATCAGGTGTATGTAGAAGAGATGAGTCTTGATGGTACTGGTAACTTATATGTATTATTTGAAGAATTAAAAAGAAAACTTGATAAAGAGGGTTTATTTAGAAGTGAACATAAAAAACATATTAAGAAAATACCTAGTAAGATAGGTGTTGTTACTGCTCCGACTGGGGCTGCGATTAAAGATATTATTTCTACTATTAATAAGAGATTTCCTCTTGTGACTATTTATTTATTTCCAAGTTTAGTACAAGGGAATCTTGCTAAAGATAATATAGTTCGTATGATAGAACTTGCTAATACTTATGATATAGATACTTTGATAGTTGGACGTGGTGGCGGCTCTATAGAGGATTTATGGGCTTTTAATGAAGAAGTGGTAGCTAGGAGTATATATAATAGTAGGGTTCCTATAATAAGTGGTGTTGGTCATGAGATAGATTATACTATAAGTGATTTTGCCGCTGATTTAAGGGCTCCTACACCAACTGGTGCTGCTACTATGGCTGTTCCTGATAGGGGTGAAATACTTAGATATTTAGATACATGCAGAGGTAGACTTAAGAAAGCGTTATTAAATAAAATTGATAATTATAGTGAAATATTAAAGAAATATAAAAGTAATTATTTATTAAATAATCCAAAAAGGATGTATGAAGTAAAAGAACAGAAATTAGATACTTTATATGATAAATTAAATATAGATATTACTAATATAATAAATATGAATATTCATAAATTAGATACTATTAAAATAAAAGTAGATTTATTAAATCCTAATAATATACTTGATAAAGGATATAGTATTATATATAAAAATGGGAAAGTAGTAAAAGATATAAATAGTATTAAAGTAAATGATGAAATTAATATTAAAGTAAAAGATGGAAATATAGATAGTGTTGTTAAAGGAGTTAATAAATGAAAGAAGAGAAAGAAAAAGAAAAGAGTTTTGAAGTAGCTATTAAGGAACTAGAGAAGATTATACAAGATCTTGAGAGTGGGGATGTTAATCTTGATGATTCGATTAATAAATATAGTGAAGCTATGAAACTTATAGAATACTGTGAAGGTAAACTTAAAAATGCTAATAAAACTATTAATAAAATAGTTGGAGAAGACGGGAAAATAGAAGATTTTGATGTAAGTGAATAGTAATTTTTACCATTATAAAAAGTAATAAATTATACATAATAATAAAGGGAAGTGAAGTATGAAAAAGATAGGACTTTTCTTTATTATTTTATTTTGGCCAGCAGTTATATTTGGCTATTCTAATAAGGTATTATTAGGAGGAGAGAATGTTGGGATTAATATTAATTCTAAAGGACTTACAGTAACTGGTTTTTATAAAGTTAATGGAAAATATATAGGAAAAGAGAACTTAAGAAGTGGGGATGTTATACTTAGTGTTAATGATATAGAGGTTAATAGTATAGATGATTTAAGTAATAAAATTGGTGATAATGTAGGTAGTGAAATAAAGGTTAAAATAAGTAGAAATAATAAAATTATAGATACATATATAAATGTAGTTTTAGATGGAAAAGTATATAAGACTGGGCTTTATATAAAAGATAATATAGTTGGTATTGGAACTATTACATATATAGATCCTATAAGTAAAATATATGGTGCTTTAGGACATGAGATTATGTATAGTGAAACTAATAGTAGGGTTGAAGTTAGAAATGGAAATATACTTGAAAGTAGAGTTACTTCTATAGATAAAAGTTATAATGGGTATGTTGGAGCAAAAAATGCTAATATTAATTTTAATAAATCTATAGGGACAATAGAATCTAATACAGATTTTGGTATATTTGGCGTTATAGATAAGATTCCAGATAAAGAAATTATAAGTGTAGGAGATTATGATGATATTCATAAGGGGGAAGCATATATTTATACTGTTACGAATGGAAGCGCTCCTATTAAATATAAGATTAAAATAGTAGATAAATATAATAATAAAAAGAATACTAATAAAGCATTTGGATTTCAGATAGATGATGAAGAACTGCTTAATATAACTGGTGGAGTGGTACAAGGAATGAGTGGTTCACCAATAGTTCAAGATAATAAAATAATAGGAGCAGTTACGCATGTAGTAGTTGATAGAGTTAATTTAGGATATGGTGTTTATATAGGAACTATGTTAAAAGAAGGAGATAAGATTAAATAGTCTTATCTTTTTGATTGATTTTGTTTGTATTATGTGATATTATATATGCAATTTTGAAGGAGGGGGAAATGAATTATTCAGATAGTGAAGAGTTTAAAAGACTGAAATACGATTTTGGAGAAGGAAAGATTAAAAAAGATGAGGCCGCGATGTTTTTGAAACAAAGATGTAATAGCCTTTCTAATGAAGTGATGGATCGTGAAGAGTATTTGAAATGTCTTGGGATACTTAGTGAGGATGTTGGATATTTTTATAGTGAAGATGAGAGGCTTACTTTCATGTATAATTATAATGGAGAGTTATGTAGAAGAAGTAATAGAAATGATATTATAGCTTATTTTGATAGATATGCTAGAGGGTTTAGTGATAGATATATTCTTCGTATTATAAATATGCCGTCAAATCCTAAGAATTATAGAACTCAAGAAAGTGATGAGATAGATAGACAAATAAGCCTTGAAATAAAGAAGTATAATCAGGAAGTTGAGAGAAATAATAAAATAAGTAGTTTGCTAGCTACTATTCGAGCAACGGCTCTTGTACTTGGCTTTACTTCACCTTTTATTGTACCTGTTTTGTTTCCTGGAACTGCTGCAGCCGAAGTAATTTGCTGGAGTGTTTTAAAGGACTACTACTATGCTGCGGCACTAGTTTTTGGTGGAAGTTTGTTATTTGTCAAATTGGATGAAAAATATGGTGAGATGAAACTTAAAAAGGAGAAGAAAAAGAAATGAGATATGCTTTAGCTTATTTAAATCATAATAGCGGTGCTTGGAGTTACAAATTAATAGCTACAGATATTCCAGTGTATGATAAGAGTTATTTTGATATATGTGATCATTATGTTCCAATATTATGTAGAATAATTAGACCTGGTGTTTTGCAAGATATTCTTACAGGTGAAAAAATAGTATCAACAATTACTGATGATAAAGATTATGAAATAGGAATGTTATCTTGCGAAGGTTATCTTGAAGTTTCTGGTGAGTTTGTTCTTAAAATGTTAAAACAAAATAGGGATTATTTTCAGTCTTATTTATCTACAATAGAAAGTATAAAAAGCGATGTTAAAATACATCATCAAGAAAGAGGAAAATAATTCCTTTTTTATTTTGTATTATAATTAAAGTTATGTTAAAATATTTAGTATGGAAAGAGATAAGATTAGAAATTTTTGTATAATAGCTCATATTGATCATGGAAAAAGTACTCTTGCTGATAGAATACTTGAGATTTGTGGTGCGATAAGTGAAAGAGAGAAGAAAGATCAAATACTTGATTCTATGGAACTTGAAAGAGAAAGAGGTATAACTATTAAATTAAATACTGCACAGCTTAACTATAAAGGGTATACTTTACATTTAATAGATACTCCAGGGCATGTAGATTTTAGTTATGAAGTGTCTAGAAGTCTTGCTGCATGTGAAGGAGCTATATTAGTTGTTGATGCTACACAGGGGATTGAAGCACAAACTCTTGCTAATCTATATTTGGCTCTTGATGCTAATTTAAAAATAATACCTGTTATTAATAAAATAGATTTACCTAATGCTGATGTAGATAGAGTTAAGAATGAGCTTATTAATACTATTGGGTTTGATGAAGAAGAAATAGTGTGCTGTAGTGCTAAGACTGGTTTTGGAGTAGAAAATATTATGGATAAGATAATAGAAGTAGTACCTGCTCCTAAGAGTGAAAGTGATAAACTTAGAGCACTTATATTTGATAGTTATTTTGATCCTTATAAGGGTGTTGTTATTCTTATTAGAGTTATGGATGGTAGCGTTAAAGTAGGAGATAAGATTAGATTTATAAATAGTAATAAAGTTTATGAAGTATTAGAACTTGGAAAGCATACTCCTCATGAAGTTAAAAAAGATTCTCTTTCTGCTGGTGAAGTTGGTTTTTTAAGTGCATCTATTAAAAGTATTAGGGATGTTGAAGTTGGAGATACTATATGTATAGATGGGGAAGATGTGTTAGCTCTTCCTGGATATAAACCTATGAAACCTATGGTATTTAGTGGCGTTTATCCGATTGATAGTAAGAAATATGATAGTCTTAAAGAAGCATTAATGAAACTTAGACTTAGTGATGCGAGTTTAACATTTGAACCTGAAACTAGTGATTCTTTAGGTTTTGGATTTAGATGTGGCTTTCTTGGTCTTTTACATATGGATATTACTAAAGAGAGGATACAAAGAGAGTTTAATATAGATATTATTACTACTAGTCCTAGTGTTGTTTATGATGTTATTTTAACTGATGGTAGTACTGTTAAAGTACCTTGTCCTTCTAGGATGCCAGAAGCAACTTATATAAGTAAAATACTTGAGCCTTATGTTAGTTCTAATATATATGTACCTAATAATTATATAGGTACTGTTATGGAACTTTGTCAGGATAAGAGAGGTATTTATATAACAAGTGAATATATAGATGAAAATAGAGTTTGCCTTAAATATGAACTTCCTTTAAGTGAAATAGTTTATGATTTCTTTGATAAACTTAAGAGTTATACTAAAGGATATGCTTCTTTTGATTATGATTTTAAAGAATATAAAGAAAGTAAACTTGTTAAACTTGATATACTACTTAATGGTGAAGTAATAGATGCTTTAAGTGTTATAGTACATAAAGATAATGCTTATAAAAGAGGTAAAAGTATATGCGAAAACTTAAAGAAAGAAATACCTAGACAGATGTTTCAGATACCTATTCAAGCAAGTATTGGTAGTAAAGTAATAGCACGTGAAGATATAAGTGCACTTAAGAAAAATGTACTTGCTAAATGTTATGGTGGAGATGTATCAAGAAAAAGAAAACTTCTTGAAAAACAAAAAGAAGGTAAAAAGAAAATGAAACAAATAGGTAGTGTTTCAGTTCCACAAGAAGCGTTCTTAAGTATACTTAGAACAGATGATAAATAATTAATGAAAGAAAGTTAATGAATCATTATCAATATATTCTTTTTTGATAGTGTTTATAGGTTCTTTTATGTCACTCTTTAATGGTAAGAGTGATTTTTCTTTTCTTATAAATGGCCTTACTTCTTTATAAACTGGAACTATCTTTTTAATAGTAGTTAATGTTTTATTAGTACCTTTAATTACACTATCTAATTTAATACCTCTAAATATATTTAATAAATCACTCATTATATTCACCTATAATATTATATTTAATAATTAATATTTTGTGAAAAATGTAGTTTATATTTTTAGAAATATATGTTATACTTTTTATATAGAATAAAGAGGAGGGACATTTTATGGATAGTAATAGTGCTAGTGATAAAAAAGTGTTCTTTCTTTTTGTACCTTTTATGGAGATATATTATTTATTTAGGGCTATTGCTGTAGCAATAGTGTATATATTTAATTTTATATTTGTATCTCTTCCAGAAATATTATTTACTAAGACTAGTAGGAAAGTTAATTCTTTTTATGCTAAGATAGTTAATAATGATAAGAAGAATGCTAATGATGTAGTAGATGGTGTTCCTTTTTCTCGTAAGCTTAAAGTATATATAGATGCTAAGATTGGAGAAATACCATTTATTAAAGAAAAGAGAAGACAGAGGGAAGCTAATCTTAAAATACTTGTTGTATCTCAAGAAGGAGAAGATGCTAAGAAAGCAAGTAAGAAACAGACTTATAGATATCTTGCTAGAAATAAAGATGGGAAACTTGTTAAGGGGTATTTTGCTGCTTTATCAAAGTTAGATGTTTATTCATATTTAATAGATGAAGGTCTTGTTGTTTATGAAATAGAAACTAATAAATATATTAATTTTTTACATGCTGATATTGGTGGACTTAAGTCTAAGATGAGTAATAAAGATTTAATATTCTGGCTTACACAACTTAGTACATATATTAAAGCTGGTATACCTCTTGCTGAATCAGTTAAGATTATTGCTAAACAAGATAAAAGAAGAAAATATAAGAGTGTGTTTGATGGGATTATATATGAACTTACTATGGGAAATAGTTTTAGTGATGCTTTATATAAACAAGGAAATGTTTTTCCACCACTACTTATAAATATGATTAAGTCTGCTGAGATGATAGGTGATATAGAGGGTACTCTTGATGAAATGGCTGATTATTATAATGAGATAGAAGAAAATAAGAAAGCAATAATAGGGGCTCTTACATATCCATGTATGGTATTAATATTTGCTATTGCTATAGTAGTATTTATGCTTGTATATATTATACCTCAATTTGTAGATGTATATGATTCAATGGGAGCTGAGTTAAACCCTCTTACAATAACTATATTAAATATATCTTCATATTTAGTAACTAGTTATAAGAGAATAATATTAGTTAGTGTAATAGTAATTACATTGTTTATAGTTTTATATAAGAAAGTTAAATCATTTAGAACATTTATACAATATATAATTATGCATTTACCTGTATTTGGAAATCTTATAATATATAAAGAGATGAGTATATTTGCTCGTACATTTGCAACTCTTAATAAGAATAATGTACTTTTAACTGATAGTATAGAGATACTTAGAAAGATAACTAATAATGAAATATATAAAAGTATAATGTTTAACACTATTAATAATTTACTTGCTGGAGAGAAAATGAGTACTTCATTTAAAGATCACTGGGCTATTCCTGATATAGCATATTATATGATTACTACTGGTGAGAGTACTGGTGAACTTGCTACTATGCTTGAGAAAACTGGAGAATATTATCAAAGTCAAGAAAGAAATATAGTTGCTCAAATTAAAACATTAATAGAACCTATTATGATAGTTCTTCTTGGGTTGATAGTTGGATTTATATTAATTGCGGTATTACTTCCTATGTTTGGAATGTATAATACTATTAGATAAGGAGTTTTTATGGGAGAAGAAGTTATTATTTTAATACTTATGGTATTTGGTCTTATATTCGGTAGTTTCTTTTGTTGTATGGGATATAGAATACCTAATAAGATGAGTACTATTATGGGAAAAAGTATATGCCCTAAGTGCAGAAAAGAGCTTAAATGGTATATGAAAGTGCCTGTGTTATCTTTTATATTTTTAGGAGGTAAGTGTGCTTATTGTAAGAAACCTATAGATTTTATATATCCTTTTGTAGAGATAACTACTGCTTTATTATTTGTTGCTAATTATATTATATTTGGTTTTGGATATGAGTTTATAATATCTATGATTATAACTGGTATGCTTATGGTAACTGTTGTTAGTGATTTTATATATTTTTATATTTCTGATAGAGTTTTAGTTATTGGAAGTATACTTTCATTTTCTACTATGTTTTATTACTTTGGATTTAATTATGCTTTTAATCATTTAATTAGTGGTATTATTATATTTATAATTATGTTACTTATTAAATATATTGGTAATTATTTTCTTAAGAAAGAATGTATAGGTGATGGGGATTTAAAGTTAATGGGATGTATTGGTATAATACTTGGACTTACTAATAGTTTTGTGTGTTTATTTATAGGATCTTTATTAGGACTTATATTTAGTTTAATAATATCTAAAAAGAATAAAGAAGGTATTATACCTTTTGGGCCTTTCTTATTAATGGGTGCTCTTATATGTATGTATTTTAGTTCTTTTATAGATATGATTATTGATAAACTTATATTTGTATAAGTTTTTTTTCTTAATTAATGGAGGAAAAGTGTGAGAATAGGAATAGATATAGATGGGGTTTTAACTAATTTAGAGCAATGGCAATTAGACAATGGTAGTAAGTTTTTTTCTAAATATAATAAAAGTGTGGTAAGAGAAGATGAATATGAAATATCAGAAATATTTAATGTTAATGAAGAGTTAGATGATGAGTTTTGGAATGAATATTTATTTGAATATGCTAGAAGAGAACCAGCAAGAAAGTATGCGAGTGAAGTTATAAAAATGTTAAAAGATAGTGGAAATGAAATATATATTATTACCGCTAGATATTTGACTGATAGAAATACAGAAGATGGACAAAAAATGAGAAAAACTGTAATAGATTGGCTAAAAAAAGAAGATATAATTTATGATGAAATAATATTTGCACCAAAAGATAAATTAGAAACTTGTTTGGAAAATTATGTTGATGTTATGATAGAGGATAAAGTAGAGAACATTAAAAAAATATCTACAAGAATACCTGTAATATGTTTTAATGCTAGTTATAATAGAAACTGTAAAAGTGATAATATTTATAGAGCTTATGCTTGGTATGGTATATATGAATTAATAAGTAATGGTAAAATATTAAGATTTGATAACTGATATTTTGTTGTTGACAAAGTAAAATATTCATGTTAAAGTAATAACATATTTAGTTTTAGTGATGGCTTTGATTATGAGTGATATATAAGTTTAGATTTGTAGATGCATGATTATGATAAGTTATTTCTAGGATAAATATGGATGACGACGTAACCTTGGTTATGGTCGTTTTCTTTTGGATATATCTTGCTCAAAGTATATCTTTAGTGTATAATTAGTAAAGAAGTAAGGAGAATAGCTTATGAAAATAGAACCTAGAAGTTTACCTGGATTTATGGAACTTAATCCAGATGAACAAATATTATTTAATAAGATGGTTGATACGATTAGAAAGACATATGAGAAGTATGGATTTTGGCCACTTGATACACCAGTTATAGAATATTCAAATGTATTACTTGCTAAAGCAGGAGGAGAGACAGAGAAACAAATATATAGATTTAATAAAGGGGATAATGATTTATCTTTAAGATTTGATTTAACTGTTCCACTTGCTAAGTATGTTGCGAGTAGATATAATACTTTAACTTTTCCATTTAAAAGATATCAAATAGGTAAAGTATATCGTGGAGAGAGACCTCAAAAGGGAAGATATAGAGAGTTTTATCAATGTGATGTAGATGTTATAGGGGATGAAGTATTATCTCTTAGATATGATGCTGAAGTTCCTATGATTATATATGATATATTTAAGAAGTTTGATTTTGGGGATTTTGTTATTAGAATTAATAATAGAAAGATACTTAATGGATTTTTTAATAGTTTAGGACTTAATGATATTTCTAGTGATATATTAAGGATTATTGATAAGATAGAAAAAATTGGTGAAGAAGAAGTAAGAAGAGAACTTAAAGAATATAATATAGATGAAGAAAAAATAGATAAAATAATTAAATTTATTAATATTAATGGAAGTAATAGTGAGATAATAAGTGAACTTAAAGGACTTAATATATCTGATGAAGTATTTAATAATGGTGTTTATGAACTAGAGAGTGTTATTAATTATTTAAATGATATGGATATAGATGAAAAATATTATAATATAGATTTAACTATAGCTAGGGGACTTGATTATTATACTGGTAGTGTTTATGAAACTAGACTTATAGATTATCCATCAATAGGTAGTGTTTGTAGTGGTGGAAGATATGATAATTTAGCTGAGTACTATACTGATAAAAAATTACCTGGTGTTGGGATATCTATTGGGCTTACTAGATTATTTTATCAATTGATGGAAGCGGGGATTATTAAAAAAGATAATTCTGGTTGTGCAGATGCGATAATAGTGCCTATGGATAATATAGATTATAAATATGTATATAGTATTGCTTCATTAATTAGAAATGATTTTAGAGTAGATATATGTTATTTAGATAATAAAAAGTTTAAGAATAAAATGAAATATGTAGATAATTCTAAAGTAAAGTTTGCTATTATTATTGGAGAAGATGAAGTTAATAATAATTATGTAACTATTAAAAATATGGTAAGTGGTGAGCAAAATATGGTTAAAAAAGAAGAAATTAATAGTTTTATTCTTGAAAATATGTAAAAAAATGCAATATTTTGTTTGACATAATGTATATAAAAGTGATAATATTATAGTGTTAGTAATTTGGCGGTATTGGTGAAGTGGTTAACACGGCGGATTGTGGTCCCGTTATGCGTGAGTTCGATTCTCACATACCGCCCCATTATTATATTATAATAAATAAAAGTAATGATTAGGACATGGTTAATACTGATACTTATTAGCGAGGTTATAGTAGGTGAAAAGATAACTTAAGTTAAGTAGTAATTACTACCTATAAACTGGAATCGAAAGATTATCCCGGCATAGCCGTTATAATAATTAAGTGTATTAGGATGGTACCGTGTTTATATAGCACTCCTTATGGAGATGCTTTTTTATTTGTAGGAGGAAATATGATAAATATTAAAGAAGATAGTGATTTAAGTAAACTTAATCATTCATGTGCTCATTTATTAGCACAAGCAGTTAAACATCTATATAAAGATGCTAAGTTTTGGGTAGGACCAGTTATTAGTGATGGATTTTACTATGATATTGATTTAGGAAATGAAGTTATTAAAGAAGAAGATCTTCCTAAAATAGAAAAAGAAATGAAGAAGATTAGTAAAGATGGTAAGAGAATAGTAAGACATGAAATAAGTAAAGATGAAGCTCTTGAAATGTTTAAGAGTGATCCGTATAAAATTGATTTAATTAGTAGAATGGATGAAAATGAGAATGTTATTAGTTGTTATACTCAGGGAGATTTTACTGATTTATGTCGTGGGCCTCATGTTGAGAGTGTAAAAGAAATTAAATATTTTAAACTTCTTAAAGTAAGTGGTGCTTATTGGAAGGGGGATGCTCATAATAAAATGCTTCAAAGAATATATGGTATATGTTTTAGAAGTGAAGAAGAATTAAATGAGTATTTAAACTTCTTAGAAGAAGCTAAGAGAAGAGATCATAAGAAACTTGGACGTGAACTTGGATTATTTATGATGAGTGAATATGGTCCTGGATTTCCATTCTTCTTAAATAATGGTATGATTGTTAGAAATGAACTTGAGAACTTTTGGTATCAAGAGCATACTCGTGAAGGGTATGAGTTTGTTAAGACACCTATAATGCTTAATAAAGAATTATGGGAATTATCTGGACACTGGTATAATTATAGAGAGAATATGTATACTAGTGAAATTGATGAGAAGACATTTGCGATTAAACCAATGAACTGTCCAGGAGGTATGCTTGTATATAAAAACTCACTTCATTCATATAAAGATTTACCACTTAGAATAGGTGAACTTGGGCAAGTGCATAGACATGAAGCAAGTGGTGCGTTAAATGGATTATTTAGAGTTAGAACATTTACTCAAGATGATGCTCATATATTTATGAGAGAAGATCAAATAGAAAGTGAAGTTATTAAACTTATTAATTTTATAGATAGAATGTATAGTGTATTTGATCTTACATATGATATTGAATTATCTACTAGACCAGAAGAAAAATATATAGGAAGTATAGATGTATGGAATAAGAGTGAAGAAGCACTTAAGAAGGCTTGTGAAGATTCAGGACATACATGTAAAATTAATCCTGGTGATGGAGCTTTTTATGGACCTAAACTTGATTTTCATATTAAAGATAGTCTTGGTAGAGTATGGCAATGTGGTACTATACAACTTGATATGAACTTACCAGAGAGATTCGATTTAACTTACATAGATGAAAATGGTGAGAAGAAAAGACCAGTTATGCTTCATAGGGTTATTTATGGATCTATTGAAAGATTTATTGGTATATTAATAGAGAATTATGCGGGAGCATTTCCATTATGGTTAAGTCCAGTACAAGTTAATATAATACCAGTTAATAATGAATATCATAGTGAATACGCTAAGAGTATATGCGATATGTTAAAGAGTAAAAATATTAGAGTTAATGTAGATGAGAGAGATGAAAAGTTATCTTATAAGATGAGAGAAGCTCAAACTAAGAAAATACCTATTACTTTAGTACTTGGAGATAAAGAAAGAGATAATAATTTAGTAAGTTATAGATTATTTGGAAAGAGTGAAACTACTAGTGTATCTAAAGAAGAGTTTGTAAATCTTGTAGTTGATACGATTAATTCTAAAAAATATAATATTTAAGAAGCATACGCTTCTTTTTATTTTAATAAATATTTGATAAAATATATTTAGTTTGGAGAAGTTATGGAAAGATTAGATGTTATGCTTGTTAAAAAGAATATTGTTACTAGTAGAAGTAAAGCACAGATGGAAATTAAGAATAATAATGTAAGTGTTAATGGAAAAGTGATAAATAAATGTTCTTTTTTAGTAAGTGATAGTGATAATATAAGTATAAATGCTCAAGTACTTAAGTATGTGTCTAGAGGTGGGCTTAAACTTGAAAAAGCTATTAAATGTTTTAATATTAATTTAAAAGATAAAGTACTTTTAGATATAGGTTCATCTACTGGTGGATTTACAGACTGCGCTATTCAAAATGGGATAAAAGAAGTTATATGTGTTGATGTAGGGAAAGATCAACTTGATGATAAGATTAGAAATAATGAAAAAGTACAAGTTTTTGAAAATACTGATATAAGAAGTTTTGATAATGAAATATTATCTATAGTTGATATAGTTTCTATAGATATATCATTTATTAGTGTAACTAAAATAATAAATAAATTAAAAGAGATAAATGCTTTTGAGATTATATTACTTATTAAACCTGAGTTTGAATGTGGGAAAGAAGTAGCTGATAAATATAAGGGTGTTGTGCTTAATAAAGAAGTACATTATGAAGTTATTAATAAGATAATAAAAGAGTTTAGAGATATAAATTATTATTTAAAAGATATAACATATTCACCAGTAAAAGGTGGTAATGGGAATATAGAGTATCTTGCATATTTTAATAAAATAAATACTAATAATTGTGTTGATATTATTAAGCTTGTTAATGATGCTTTTAGGGAAATGAGATGAGAATCTCGTTTTTTTATATGGGAATGGTTGAATTTTTAAGCGTTTTGTGGTATAATCTACCTAGTTTTTTTGGGGGGGATGGAGTGAATGCAGAATAAAAGTAGTAGTGTATCAAATATGATACGAATAGTAATATGTAAACTTGAAATGATGTAATAAGATAGGTAAAATTGTATAAGAAAAGAGGGAAAAATGGAAAATTTAAATCAATTATTAGAATATAGAGATAAAGTTGCAAAACTTAGTGAAAAAGAAAAAGTATTAAGAAATTTGTATATTAAAAAGATTAGTGATGGTGAACTTTATGGACCTATGACTGGATTTTCATCTTTAGATAAGCCACAATTTAAGTATTATGAAGAAGAGAATATAGGTAAAAAAGCACCTAAAAAGAATATGTATAATTTTATGCGTGAATATAATATTAGACATTTAGATGATGATTTAATATTATATTTTAATAGAAGAATTAAAGTTAGAGAAGTATTTGAAAAGATAGATGAACTAGAGAGGTCATTTAGAAAAATGGGGGTTAAAAAGGGAGATAAAGTTTCTATATGTTCAGTAACTGTTCCTGAAACTATATTTACTATATATGCACTTAATAAAATAGGGGCTGTATGTAATTTACTTGATCCTAGAAATAATAAGAATACTATAACTGATAATATTAAACTTACTGATTCTAAAATATTAATTACTATAGATGAATTATTACCACTTTTAAAAGAACCTATTGATGATAGTACAATAGATACTGTTATAAGTGCTAGTGCTGTTAATAGTGCTGATGCTATTACTAAAGTTGGTGCTTTGCTTAAGGGTAAAAAGAATAATGTAAAATTGTCTAAGGAACTAATAAGTTTTAATGATTTTATAAAATATGGAGAAGGATATGATATTAGTAGTTATGATAATGAATATAATGATGAAGCTGCTATTGTATATACTTCAGGTAGTGAAACAGGAGTTCCTAAGTCAGTAATACTTACTAATGATAATATTAATGGTGTTGTTTATCAATATTTAAACTCTGGTATTCCTATTAAAAGAGGAGAAAAGGATCTTAATATTATGCCACCATTCTTAGCTTATGGTCTTGTAAATGGAATACATTTACCTACAGTACTTGGTGTTGTTAATATACCAGTAGCTAAGTTTAATCCATCCATGTTTGCTAGTTTATTAAAGAAATATAAACCAGAACATTTTATGGGTGTTCCAAATCATTATAATTATTTAGTTAATAGTAAAGAAGATATCGATTTATCATTCTTTAAAACTCCTGGTATGGGAGGAGCTATGATTACTTTAAAACTTGAAAGTGAAGTAAATGATTATTTAAAAGATCATAATTGTTCTAGTGTGGCACAAAAAGGTTATGGTATGACTGAAATGTGTGGACCTATAACTACATGTACTGATAAAGTTAATGCTCTTGGTAGTGTTGGTATACCTCTTATTAATAATGTAATAGGTGTATTTGAACCTAATACTGATAAGGAACTTAGATATAATGAAAGAGGAGAAATATGTGCTAAAGGTCCTGGTATGATGAAAACATATTTTAATAAACCAGAACTTAATGATAAAATTAAAAAATTACATAATGATGGAGAAGTATGGGTACATACTGGTGATGAAGGGTATATTGATGAAAATGGATTACTTTATATAACTGGTAGAATTAAAAATATAATACAAAGACCTGATGGACATAATAATTATCCATACGCAATAGAAAATGTAATAGCATCATTTCCAGCTGTAGAAAAATGTGCAGTTAGTACAATAAATCTAGAATCAAGAGGAGAAGTTGGAGATGTACCTGTTGCATTTGTAGTATTAAAAGAAGAAGAAAAACCAAGTGATTATAGTGAACTATCAAATTACTGTCTTGAAAATATGCCAAAAAGAGATGTAGCATGTCATTATATATTCACAAAAGAATTACCAATTAATGCAGGAGGTAAAATAGATTACCCACTTTTAAAGAAACAACTTAAAGAAATGGCACTAAATGATAATGAAATAATGGATACAATATTTAATAATTATATGAATAGTGTTAAAATGGAAAAAACTTTACATATTTAATAATTTTTATTATAATAAAACTATATAAAGTAGAGGCGATATTATGATGAATAATTATTTTACAATATGTAGTTTTTTTTATATTTGTTTAGTTAGTATTATATATTTTTTTAGAAAGCGAGTAACTAATTATGAAACTAAAATATATAGTAGAATAATTATAATTAATCTACTTACAACTATATTTGCGATTATAAGTTCTATTACAATAATGAATATGAATAAAGTACCAGTATTAAATATTATAATTAATAAGGCTTTATTATTCTTTTTCGGATGTTGGGGTACTTATTTTGCTAAATATATATACTTTGCAAGTCATGAGTTTAAGAGTGAAGAAGAGTTTGGTAAGAGATATAAGTTAGTTTCTAAGATAGTGTATGTGATACTTGGTATTTCTTTAATAGTTATAATAGCTTTACCGCTTTATTTCTCTAATGAAAATAGGGTTATATATTCATATGGGCCTGCTGCTAATTATATATTTGGATTTGCTCTTGTATATGTATTGTTCTTTTGTTACTGTATATTATTTAATTTAAAAAATATTAAGAATAAGAAGATGATACCACTTTATATATATATGATATTTGGATTTGTTGTTATAGTTATACAGAAGATGTATCCAGGTCTTTTACTTACTACTGCTATGGAAACTTTTATTACTATTCTTATGTATTTTACTATAGAAAATCCTGATATTAAATTAATAGAGGATTTGAATGCTGCGAAAGAACAGGCTGAAAAAGCTAATAGGGCTAAAACTGATTTTTTAAGTAATATGTCACATGAGATAAGAACACCACTTAATGCAATACTTGGATTTAGTCAGATATTATCAGAAAGTAAAAACTTAGATGAAGAAGATAAGGGACTTGTTAAAGATATATGTACAGCTGGTAATAGTTTAATAGAACTTGTTAATGGAATACTTGATATAAGTAAGATAGAGGCAAATAAACTTGAGATAGTTAATAGTGATTATGAGTTTAAGAAAATATTTGATGAGATGGTTTTACTTACTAAAGGAAGAATAGGTGAGAAGCCTCTTACATTTAATTATTTTTATGATGATAGTATACCAAAATATTTTTATGGGGACTCATCTCGTATTAAGCAAATAGGAATTAATTTACTTACAAATGCAGTTAAATATACTAAAGAAGGTAGTGTTACTTTAAGGGTATCTAGTGTTATACATGGAAATATGTGCAGGATAATATTATGTGTAGAAGATACTGGTATTGGTATTAAAGAAGAGAATATAGATAAATTATTTACTAAGTTTGAAAGACTTGGAGTAGAGAAACAAACTACAGTAGAGGGTACTGGACTTGGGCTTGCGATTACTAAAAAGTTAGTAGAACTTATGAACGGAAAGATACTTGTTAATTCTAAATATGGACAAGGAAGTAAGTTTACTGTAATAATAGATCAGAAGATAGTAGATAAGAAAGAAGAAGTTAAACCTAGTGTTAATAGTGAAGTTAATGTTAAAGAAGTAATAAATGCTAAAGAGAAAAAGATACTTATAGTAGATGATAATATGCTTAATATTAAAGTTGCTAGTAGACTTTTACAGCAATTTGGATTTAATAATATAGATAGTGCTTCTAGTGGAGAAGAATGCATTAATAAAGTTAAAAGTAATAATTATGATTTAATATTAATGGATGACATGATGCCTAAGATGACTGGTAGTGAAACATTTACACATTTAAAAGAAATAGAAGGATTTAGAACTCCTGTTATAGCATTAACTGCGAATGCGATTAGTGGAATGAGAGAGAAATATTTAGAATATGGATTTAATGATTATTTAAGTAAACCTATTGAAAGAGCTGAACTTAATAGGGTTGTTCTAAAATATTTATCGTGATATAATTATTATAGGTGGAGGATAAGAATATAAGATGAAAGATGTTAATATATTAATAGAAGGTGGAGCTGATATAAATAAGGCATTAGAGTTATTTGGCGAAATGGATATGTATGAAGCAACACTTAATGATTTTTTAGCAGAGGTAGAAAATAAACTTAATAGAATAGAAAAATATAGAGAAGAAAACAATATGCCTAGTTACGCAATAGAAGTACATTCACTTAAGAGTGATGCTAGATATTTAGGCTTTAGTAAACTTGCTGAACTTGCATATCAACATGAACTTAAAAGTAAAGAAAATGATATTATGTTTGTGTATGATAATTATGAAGAGTTAATAACTGAAGCAAGAAGAGTGATTAATGTATGTAAAAGATATTTAGGAAGAGAAGTTATAGATGATTTAGAAAACGCTATGACTGAAACAGTTAAGAGCGAAGCCATACTTGTTGTTGATGATTCTAATATAGTTGCTAATTTTATAAAGAAAATATTTAATAGTAAATATCAAGTAATAACAGCAGCTGATGGAGCAATAGCAATAGAAGAAATTAAAAAAGATATTAATAATAAGATAGTTGCTTGTCTTCTTGATTTAAATATGCCTAATGTAAATGGATTTGAAGTACTTGATTATTTTAAGGCTAATAATTTATTTGTTAAAATACCAGTATCTATTATAACTGGTAATGATGATAGGGATAGCGTTGATAAAGCATTTATGTATCCTATTGTTGATTTACTTACTAAACCGTTTAATGAAAGAGATGTTAAAAGAATAATAGATAAGACTATTAATTTCAATAAATAAGAATGTAGAAGTGAACAATTTTTGTTCACTTTTTTGTATAAAATAATTTGTAAAAATTTGAAGCACTTAAAGCAAATACACATTCGCTACTTGACGGGGGGGGGGGGGTACCCTATGATATAATTCTAATATAAGAAGGTATATCAAGATG
>CAKOHK010000008.1 GCA_934085595.1 uncultured Bacilli bacterium | reverse complement strand
TTTTTTCTTATACTCATCTTGATATACCTGCTTATACTAAAATTATATCAATACCCCCCCCCAAGTCAAGTGCAAATAAAAAATCTTGTATTTTTTACAAGACTTTTTATATTTTAACTAGTTTAAAGCGTCTTTTAATTTGCTTCCAGCTTTAAATGTAGCAGCAACCTTTGCAGGTATTTTTAATGGTTCTTTAGTTAATGGATTGATTCCCTCTCTTGCAGGTCTTTCTTTAGCAGCAAAAGTACCGAATCCTACTAATGCAACTTTTCCATCTTTCTTAAGACCATCTGTAATTCCTTCGATTGTTGCTTCTAGAGCTCTAGTAGCATCAGCTTTTGTTAATCCAGCTTTAGCAGCAATAAATTCTACTAATTCAGTCTTAGTCATCGTATTACCTCCCATATCTATTTTAAACATCATGTACGATGCTTACATATTCATTTTAGCATACAATGAGTAAAATGCAAGTATTTATTATAAAATTGTACATTTATTTATCGCTTTTATCACATTCAGGGCAAATTATTTTATCTTTTTTCTCTACTAATAAACCTCCACATTTATCACAAATGCTTCCATTTGGTTTATCCCAAAGTGCATAATTACATTTAGGAAAGTTTGAACAACCATAAAATATTTTTTTCTTTTTAGTTAATTTTTCTATAATCTTGCCACCACATTTTGGACAATCACATATTTCAGTAATCTTCTTTTCTTCTTTCTTAATATATTTACATTCTGGATAATTAGAACATGCGGTGAACTCTCCATATTTTCCTTTTCTAATAACTAATGGGTTTCCACATTCTGGACATGTTTCCCCTGTTTCTTTTGGAGCTTCTTTTTCCATATTTTTAAATGCATTTGCAAGAAGTGGTTCAAAGTCTTTATAAAACTCATCTAATACTTCATACCAAACTATTTTACCTTCTGATATTTCATCTAATTCTTTTTCCATATTTGCTGTATAGTTTACATTTATTATTGATGAGAAGAACTCTTGTAATTTATCTGTTACTTCTTCTCCTGTTTCTGTTGGATAGAACTTCTTATCTTCTATTTTTACATATTCTCTTTCTTTTAATACAGAAATTATTTTAGCATATGTACTTGGTCTTCCTATTCCTAAGCTTTCTAGTTCAGCAATTAGTTTTGCTTCTGTAAATCTTGCTTTTGGTTCAGTAAAGTGCTGTAATTTTTTGATTTCTTTAGAAACTATAACTTTATCTTTTTCTAGTGCTGGTAAAACATTATCTTCTTTGTCTTCATATTCACCATATACTTTTAAATATCCATCAAATGTATAAACTTGTCCTGATGTTTTAAATATATAATCATTATTAAATAATTCTACACTTGTTGCTTGTACTTTAGCATCTGCCATTAAAGAAGAAAGCGCTCTTATATATATTAAATTATATAGTTTGTATTCTTCAGCCATAAGATATTTTTTTACACTTTCTGGAGTTCTTAATATACTTGTTGGTCTTATTGCTTCGTGAGCATCTTGTACATTTTCTTTTGATTTAGCTTTTTTAGCATTTCCTACATATTCTTTTCCGTAGTTTGATGCTATATATTTTTTAGTTTCATTTACAAATACATCTGATAATCTTACAGAGTCTGTTCTCATATATGATATTAAACCTACTGTTTCACTTCCAAGTTTAACTCCTTCATATAATTTTTGTGCGATAGACATTGTTTTTGATGCTGGATAATTTAATCTATTAGAAGCCATTTGAGTAAGTGTACTTGTTGTAAATGGTAATTTACTTTGCTTTTTCTTTTCTTTTGTTTCTATACTTTCTACTTTGAATGCATTTGATAATTTTTCTAATATTTTATCTGCTTCTAGTGATGTACTTATTTTTATCTTTTTACTTTTATATTTTGCTAGTTCTGCTTTAAATCCATCAAATATACTTTCAATTGTATAATACTCTTCTGGAATAAAACTTCTTATTTCTCTTTCTCTATCAACTATTAGTTTTAATGCTACACTTTGTACTCTTCCTGCACTTTTACCATCTGTTTTAGATTGCATTAATTTACTTAATCTAAATCCTATAATTCTATCTAATATCCTTCTTGATTCTTGTGAGTGTACTAAGTCCATATCAATATCTCTTGGATGTTTAAATGCTTCTTTTATAGCATTTTCTGTTATTTCATTAAATACTACTCTTCCATAATTATCTTTTATTCCAAGAGTATCTTTTAAATGCCAACTTATTGCTTCTCCCTCTCTATCTGGATCGGTTGCTAGTATTACGTTAGTGCTTTCTTTAACATCTTTTTTTAGTTCACTAACTAGTTTACTCTTACCTTTTACAATAATATAATTAGGCTTAAAATTATTTTCTAAATCAACACCTAAACCATATTTTCCACTAGTAGATAAATCTCTTATATGACCTTTAGATGATACTACTTTATAATCTTTACCTAAATATTTTTCTATAGTATGACTTTTACTTGGGGACTCCACTATAACAAGATTTTTCATATTACTTTCTTCTCCTTCTTCATGAACATAATATTATCATTATAAATTAATTTGTCAAGCATCTATTTTATTTATAATATTTCATATTTACATTTTATTATATAAATGTTTATTAAAATACATTTTTGCTATATAAAAAATAGCATTTTAATACTGCTATTTAATTTAAAAATTTTTCTAGTTTTTATCACTATCAAACTCTTTTTTTAAGTCATTTAGTTCTTTTAGACTATCTTTTAAGAATATACTTGCTATTAGTTGTTCTTCTTTTTCATTATTAATTAGTGATATTGCTGTTCCTTTTTCATCTGTTTCTACTTTAACTACATAGTTTTCTTTCTTTAAGTCACTTATTAATGCATACTTATTTCCATTATAATCAAGAGTTCTTAGTACTCTATATTTTTTATCATTATCTAATGTTATTATTGTATCTTCTTCTATCATATACTTCTTACCTTTCTAATTTAAGTGTTACTTCTTTTTTATTTTCTATTTCATCAAACATTATGTTATTTCTTTTCATATAAATATTTAAAGATTCTACTGTAGAAATTAATGCACCAGATGCGAATAATGCTTCTTCATTTAAATATCCAGATAGTGGTATTAAAACTGCCATACTTATTACACTTCCATAATGTAAACCTTTAATTATATCTTCATCAAATCTATTATTATACATATTTTTTCTCCTAATTAGATTGTATCATAAGCAGTTTTTTTATTCAAGTATCATTCCCAGAATAATTTTGATAATATTTTCATTATATTTTTAAGTGTTTTATTCATAAAAGTATTAGTTATTTCACCTATTTTTGAACCTAATATACTGAACTTATTAGAATAGTCTTTTTCTTCTATAGTTATATAATCTTTAGCATTTACATCTTTTCCATTATAAACATCTTCTTCAAATCTTTTAATTGCTTCATCTGTTAATACTACTTTTTCATATGCTTTATATTCATAATAACCTGCTTCTTTACAAATATATAAAAACATAAATACTATAAATGATATTAGTAATAATATCCAAAATATTTTACTTTTCTTTTTTTGCATGTATATCCTCACTTATAATTTTAGCTATTACTTCTAATGTATTATTAAGTTCATCTATTTTATTATCTACTCCTCCTACTTCTATTAAAAATGCTTTTGTACTTAAATCTTGATTAAATATTACATCTTTTCTTTCATATATTCCTCTACTTAATCCTTTATATTCTTCTTCAAGTTTATTATTCATGCTTTTTACAAAAGATAGATTTTCTTCATAGTTTTTATGCTTTAAACTTACTACAAACATAACTCTTGCATAGTTTTTATTATCTTTTGTATAAAGCGTTTGTTTTCTTCCTGCTGAATCTCTATGTAAGTCTATTAAATATATTAGTTTTTTATTTACTTTTAAAGCATTTTTTAAATAATATCTACTTGCTTCATATGAACCTGTGTAATCTAGTTTATGTGCATTTAAATATTTCTTTATAGAGCCCGTTTCTACTATAGATGAAACTCCTAGAGTATTTAAATGGTCTTTTAATATGTAAGAAGCATAAAGTACTGTTGGTTTAATAGAATGTTCTAAACTATTAAGATAGTATCCTTCTGTTTGATGTGTATTATAAATGTATACTACGGGATCTGTATCTATTTCTTTTTTTACAGGTAATATAGTTTCGTATATATTACTTTTATTTTCATATACCATTTTAGAATTACTTTGATTCATTAATATATATTTTAAATCTAAACTATTATATAAAAATATATAACTAATAATAATTAAGAGTATAATAATATATCTTAATAATTTAATTTTATTATATTTTTTTAATTTCATAGTATCACCATATTAATAATAGAATATTTTATTTGAAATAAATGTCGTATTTTGCCTCAAATGTACCTAAAATAAACAAAATTTCTTGATTTTTATATAAATATTTGATAATATTAAATAAGTCTTAAAGGAGGAACAGATATGCCTAATATTAAAAGTGCTAAAAAAAGAGTTATTAGAACTAAAAGAGAAGCTGAAGAAAATAATGTAGTTTATGCTAGTATGAAAACTGCTATTAAGAAAGTTGAAAAAGCTGCTACTAAAGAAGAAGCTACTCTAAAACTTGCTGATGCTGTTAAAAGAATAGATAAAGCACATCAAAAAGGTGTTTTAAAAGCTAATACAAGAGACAGATATAAAAAGAGATTAAACTCTGTAGTTAATAATAAATAAGTAGATAATGTCTACTTTTTTTGTTATACTTATATTGTGGTGATATATGACAAATAAACTTATTAAAATATTATTTTTACTTATTATATTACTTGGTAGTTATGTATTTATAAGTAAATATGATACTATTAAAAATAGTTTTACTAATTTATATAATAATTTAATGCAAAATACTATAGTTCCAGAAGATGTAAGTGTGTATGCTAGGAATTATAATTACGATACATTTAAACATACAAATGATTTTAAACCTAAAAGTAAAGAAGATATTTCTAATATATTTTATACTATTTTAGATAATGGATGGGATGAGTTTTCATTTTATTGTTCTAAAGATTATGAATCGTGCATAGATGATGTGAGTAGTATTGCTCATGATCAAATGTATTTAAGTTTAATAAATAATTATGTAAATCCATATAATTCTTATATTAATTTTAATACTATGATAAGTGGTAATTTAGTATATGTTAAAATTGATAGACTTTATAGTGAAGAAGATATTAGTAAAATAAATGCTAAAGTAGAATATATTAAAAGTTTATATAAGTTTAATAATCCTATTAAGAGTGATGATATTAAAAAGATACATGATTATATAATAGATCATACTACTTATGATAGTAATTTTACTAAAGGTAATTATTTTTCGGATTCTTATAAAGCAAATGGAGCTTTAATTAGTGGCAAGAGTGTATGTAGCGGTTATGCTGATGCGATGGCTATTATATTAGATGAGTTTAATATACCTAATTTTAAAGTTTCTAGTGCTGATCATGTATGGAACGTGGTTTATATTAATAATAAATGGCTTCATGTTGATACTACTTGGGATGATGATGAAGTAAATAGATATAATAGAAATAATTTCTTTTTGATAGATACAAATAAATTATATGAACTTGATACTAGTGAACATACTTTTAATAAAGAATATTATAAAGAATTAAAATAAAAAGCACTAAATGTGCTTTTTTAATATGATATTTAAATTACATTTTAATTCCACTATCTTGTTTCTTTGCATTCTCTATTTGCTGTATTAATTGGTTATATAAATTATTAACACCCATACTTGGAATGCTACTTACTACTTTAGTTAATTCTTGTTCTGAAGAATGAGCAAGCTGCGCTCCTAGTAAATAAGTTCTTTGAAAACTTGAAGAACAGCATCTACCTGGGTTAACTTCTTTTGCTTTGTATCCGTTTTTAGTAATAGCTTCATTAGAAACAAGTGAAATATTAACTTCAGTACTTCCATGATATCCAGGAATAATACCTGCTGGTAATGAAAAGTCTGCAATTATAATACCTTCTGGTATCATTTGTGCTATTTCTATAGTGGACCACTGTTTACCTGCTTTAAAATATGTACTAACTTCAGAGTACTCACTATTAGATACTATACACGTTTTTTCTATATATTTTACACCGTTATCATATATATAATAATTAAAGACTTGTGGCTTTAGTTCATCTCCTACCTTAGAGTCTCTAATAAGATTATTTAATTCTTCATATACATATGTTACATTAGTACTAGTAACTTCTTTACTTTCTTTAATTTCAGCATCAGGGTAACCCTTAATTAAAGCTTTATTAATATCGCTATTTATATATTCCATATATTTAGCCTCCTATAATCATATAATAAATCAATCTGACTTTTTTGTAAATATAATTTGCTTGTTTTTTGCGTTATTAAAAAGCACATTACGTGCTTTTAGTTTGAATATTTATTCTTACATTTATTTAGAAACTCATCATTATCAAAATAATTTAGTTTCATGGCTTCTTTAACTCTATTATTTACCATAGATGCTTGTTTTCTTGCTTCTAAAGTTCCATTTTTAAGAATATCATATACTTCATCAATATGTGTTTCATAATAATGTCTTCTTTCTCTAATTGGAGTCAATATCTCTTCAATTATGTTATATAAGAACTTTTTGATTTTAACATCCCCTAGTCCACCTAATTGATATTGTTTCTTAAGTTCATCTAAATTATTAAACTCTGGAAGATATTTAGCAAAATGTTCATCTGTACAGAATGCATCTAAGTATGTAAATACTGTATTCCCTTCTACCTTTCCTGGGTCAGATACTTTTAAGTGGTTTGGGTCTGTAAACATACTCATTACTTTTTCTCTTACAGTTTCACTATCATCTTTTAAATAAATACAGTTACCTAATGATTTACTCATTTTACCCATTCCATCAAGACCAGGTAATCTTTTACATGCTTTTGTTTCTGGTAATACTGCTTTTGGTAAAACTAAAGTTTCTCCATAAAGTGAATTAAACGATCTTACTATTTCTCTAGTTTGTTCAATCATAGGTAATTGATCATCACCAACAGGTATAATATTAGCATCAAATCCAGTTATATCAGCAGCTTGGCTTACTGGATAAGTTAAAAAGCCTGCTGGAATACTTGTTTCAAATCCTCTTAAACTTATTTCTTCTTTAATAGTTGGATTTCTTTGTAATCTTGATACAGTTACTAGATTTAAATAATAAAATGTAAGTTCACATAATTCTGGTATTTGTGATTGAATAAATATAGTACTTTTTTTAGGGTCAATACCACATGATAAATAATCAAGTGCTACTTCAATTACGTTACTTCTTACTTTTTCTAAATCAAAGAAGTTATCTGTTATTGCTTGTGAATCAGCTATTTCTATAAATATTTTATCAAACTCTCCACTTTCTTGTAATTCAACTCTTCTTTTTAAAGAGCCTACATAGTGACCTAGATGTAGATTACCTGTAGGTCTATCTCCTGTTAATATAATGTTTTTCATTCTTTTTCACTTCCTTAAATAACTATAAAACAATTATAACAAGTTTAGAATATAAATACAATTGATAATTTATAGATATTTATTATTCAATAATAAAGGGATTAGCACTAGTTCCATCTCCACTAAGATATAATACACTTGGATTAAGATATACAGCTTGACGCAACCCAGCGCCTACATCACCTGTACCAGTAACTCCTGCATATCCAGTAGTATCTGTTCTCGTTACCATATATGAGTAATAAGAACTAGGAGATAAAAAATAATAAAAATTGTTAGAATCTAATAACCAATTAGTACTTGTGCAAGTAGAACTATTATATCCATCTCCTCCAGTAGATGTATTATAGCATCCACTACTTGCATACATGTAATCGCTTGGATATATTAGTGCTACTTTCCCATCCCATGTTTGTTTATTTCCGCTATGTACATTTGTACTTCTTTCTTGAGCATATATTTCTTTTATATTTTTTTCATGATCAACGTTCCCTAGATACCATTTTGTGGTGCTTATCTGATTTTTTGCTATTTCCGTTAATCCATTATTACTATAATCGCATATTGCAGTGCTGCTAACTGTAGTGCTAGCCCCTTTAGAACAAGCAAGCTGTGTATAGCCAGAAGTTCTATTATAGTATGGTCCACTATTTAGCATTATCATTAATGCTGAATTTGCCCAGTTATTAACATTTTCTGCATTAGTTGATCCCCTGTAATTATATGATGTATTTCCTATTCTATCTCTTACTAATTTTACTTTAAATTCTTTGGTATATGTTCCATCATCATTTGGTGTTTGTGCTTCAAATACCCCTATTATTCTCCATGCACTTATTTCATCATTAAATTTTATATAATTATTTACATCTTTTCCTTGATACCTATATTCTGTTGTTGCATAACTTTGATTTCCTGTTGCTGTCTGATCTATTTTCGTTAACCCTAGTGCCTGATAATTACTTATTAAGTGTGCTACTAAAGATTTACTTTTCTCAAAATATAAACTGCATTTAGTTTGTTTATTTGAACCAATAATTATTTTTTTACTTATAGTGTCATATTCAACTGTAGCATCATTATTACAAGTATAACTTTTCAAATCATAATATTTATTTAAATCAAGTTCATCTACTCTAGTGTTATCCACATATAAAGCTGTTGTTTCAAAATCATATTTCCAATAATCATCTAAAATCTCTGTGTATGTATCTAATATTTTAACATCGTCTACATCATTAAATGAATATCCTCCAAATACCATAAGTGATAGCGTTTGCTTTTCTGTACTAGTATTTTTTATTGATAGTGATATCGTTCTAGTCATTACTATACCACCAAATGATGCATCCATATAGTCGCTTGCATATTTTACTTCTAAATTATCATTATTTAAGTAAGCTAGTTTATAGTTAGTACTTATTCCAGATAAACTTGTTATTTCAATGGTGTGCTCTGTTTCTCCCGGTTCAACATCTATTAAATATACATTATTTCCATCTATTTTTATAGAATACAAAAGTTCTGAAATATACATTTCATTACTTCTATAACTTTCACTATTTATAGTAAATTTTGCATAACTTAATGCTAAAACTGGACAAAGTCCAATTAACACTAAAACTATAAAAATGTTTTTCTTTATATAATATATTGCATTTTCTCTTACGTTCATTTGATACACCTTCTTATATTAAAATTATAACAGGTACCCCCCCCCCCCCACGTCAAGTAGCAAATGTACATTTTCTTTGAGTGCTTCAATTTTTGTGAATTATTTTATACATTTTCGTATTATAAAAGATCTAGGGGACTAGATCTAATTATTTTTAGTTATTGATATGTACATATCATAATCATTTATTTTTACAAGTTCTTTAGCTTCGCCTTTAGTAATAGTTAAACTTAATGTTTCATCTTTAATATATTGTTCAAATTGTTTTATTGCTTCTTCAACTTTAGGATCGCTATTATAAACTGTATTAATTCTATCTGATATATCAAAGTCTAATGTTTTTCTTAAGTTTTGAATCTTAGATACTATTTCACGTGCTAGGCCTTCATTTATTAAGTCATTAGTTAAATTAGTATTTAAAACAACTGTCTTATAGTTAAGCATAATTGCTTTGTATCCTTCTTTTGCTTCGATGTTTCTTAAAACATAACTTGGTAAGATTTCTGTTTCTTTATCTAGTTCAATTTTAAGTGTTCCATTTTCTAATTTTTCGCTATCTTCTTTTGAAATATTATTTAAGAACTCTGTGAACTTACCTAAATTACTTCCGAATAATTTACCTACTTCTTTGAAGTTTGGTTTATATTTTACAGTTATATATTCATCCATATTTGATGCGAATACAACATTTTTAACATTGATTTCTTCTTCAATTAGTGAAGTAAAGCTTTCTATTTTATCTTTATATTTACCTTCAATGATTACTTCTTGTATTGGTTGTCTTACTTTGATTTTTGCTTCTTCTCTTAAGTTTCTTGCGATAGTTATTAAATCTATTACAGTATCCATTTTATCTTCAAGTTCATTATTTATATACTCTTCGTTGCATACTGGATAATCACTTAAGTTTACGCTGTCTTCTAAAGTTAATTTAGTATATATTTCTTCACTTATGAATGGAGCTATTGGGCTTATCATTTTACATAAACCACATAATACATCATATGTTACTTTATATACAGCTTTCTTTGAATTATCAAGTGTACTTCCCCAGAATCTTCTTCTATTACGTCTTATGTACCAGTTACTTAAATCATCACATACAAAGTCTTGAATTAAGTGTACTACTTTATTTAAATCATATTTATCCATGTATGTTGTTACATTTTTGATTAAGTTATTATATTTTGATAGTAACCATTTATCTATTTCTTCTAAGTCTTTATAGTCTACTTCAAAACTTCTTGGGTCTACTTCATCAGTGTTTGCATACATTTCAAAGAATGTATAAGTGTTTTTAAGTGTATTTATAAACTTTGAGTTTACTTCTTTTATTCCGTCTTCATCAAACTTAAGTGGTGTCCATACTGGACTTGTATATAGCATATACCATCTAGTAGCGTCAGCTCCATATTTATCTAGTATAGTAAATGGTTCGACTGCATTACCTCTTGATTTATGCATCTTTTGACCATATTTATCTAATAGTAAATCGTTTACTAGTACATTTTTATATGGTGCTTTTCCTGTTAGGAATACAGATACTGCGATTAATGAATAAAACCATCCACGTGTTTGATCTAAACCTTCTGCGATAAAGTCTGCTGGGAAGTGTTTTTCAAAATATTCTTTGTTTTCGAATGGATAGTGATATTGTGCGAATGGAACTACTCCACTATCAAACCATACATCTATAACATCTGGTATTCTTGACATTACGTTTCCACATTCTTTACATTTAATATGTACATTATCTACATATGGTTTATGTAAGTCTATTGTTCTATCAATGTCTTCTATTGATTTTTCTACTAGTTCATCTATACTTCCTATCATTTCTTTGTGTCCACATGAACAAGTCCATAAAGGAATTGGACATCCCCAGTATCTACTTCTACTTATACCCCAGTCTTGTACATTTTCAAGCCAGTTTCCAAATCTCTTTTCTCCTACATAATCAGGATACCAGTTTACTTGTTTATTTGCCTCTACTAATTTATCTTTATATGCTGTTACTTTTATATACCAAGCTGGTTTTGCCATATAAATAAGTGGGCTTTTACATCTCCAGCAGTGAGGATAGTTATGTGTGATCTTTATTTTCTTAAATAATTTATCATTTTCTTTTAGATATTTTATTATTTCTATTTCTAATTCACTATCAGTTACTAATCTTCCTTTCCATGGTCCATCAGTGTATTTTCCTTCTAGATTTACTGGATTTAACATAGGTATATTATATCTTCTACATACTTCATTATCATCAGCACCATATGCTGGGGCTATGTGAACTACACCTGTTCCATCTTCCATTGTTACGTATGTATCACAAGTAACATAGAATACTTCTCCTTCTGGTTTTAAGAATGGCATTAGTTGATCATATTTAGTATATTCTAGACTTTTTCCTTTGAATGTTTCTAGTACTTTATAATCTTCTCCTAGTACTTTATCTGCTAGAGCAGAAGCTAATATAAACTTATAGCCTTTGCTTTCTACTTTTACATAATCTTCATTTGGATTTACACATAATGCTACATTTGCAAGTAGTGTCCATGGTGTTGTTGTCCAAACTAAGAAATATTCATCTTTATCTTTAACTTTGAATGGAAGTATAACTGAGTTTACATCTACTTCTTTATAACCATCTGCTACTTCATGAGTTGATAGTTCTGTTCCACATCTTGGACAATATGGTAATATTTTATGACTATGGTAAACTAATCCTTCATCAAAGAATCTTTTAAGTATATACCATTCACTTTCGATATAATCATTTTTGAATGTAATGTATGCATTTTTGGTGTCTATAAATTGTCCCATTCTTTCAGTTAAACGAACGAACTCTTTCTCATTTGTTCTAACGTTTTTCTTACATTCTTCATTGAACTTTTCTACACCATAGTTTTCTATATCTTTTTTATCTTTAAATCCAAGTAGTTTTTCTACATTAACTTCAGTTGGTAAACCATGTGTATCCCATCCAACTACTCTATCTACTCTATAGCCTTTCATAGTTTTATACTTACAAATAGCGTCTTTTAAGATTTTTGCAAGCATGTGATGAACTCCTGGGAATCCATTTGCGTATGCAGGTCCGTCATAGAATACAAAGTTTTCATTATCTTTTCTGTTTTCAATTGTTTTGTTTAAAATATCTTGTTCTTTCCATTTATCGATTTGTTTTTGTTCGATATCTTTAACATTTCCTTTTTCTAAGTTTTCAAACTTTTTCATAATTCTCCCTCCAAAATAAAAAGGATAGTACAAGGAGCCAATGTATGGCGGTACCATCCTTTAGTTAACTTGATTTTTATAACGAGGATAACCCCGTGCATATCTTATCCATATGCATCATCAGAAGTGATTTGTATATATTATTTGTATTAGCTTTCACCATATGCTAACTCTCTTCGACAAAATCATATATACCCTCTTCGTCACTTGATTTAACAATGAAGATTATACCACATAATTTTAAAGTATGTAAAGTTTTTTTGATAATTTTTTTGTGTGATGTATGGTTTACTTACATATATATATTTGTTATATTATAATTGAGAAAATGTTTTTATTGATTTATTTGTGATTTTGATGTATAATATGCTTCATGTTTTTAGTATATCTGTTATGGAGGAAACTATGGATAAAAAGAGTTTGATTGCGCTTATGCTTGCTTTTAATACTTTGATTAGTAGTGGGTGCGGCAAAAAAGATAAAGAGATTGTTATAGATAATAAAATAGAGCCTTATATACAATATAATAATGTTTTAAGTGAACCTAATTATGAAAGTACTAATGAGTACTGTGGTATAGTAGAAGAAGCTGTTATGTATGATATTAATATGAATCCTATAGATAGTATTTTAACTTATCAACTTGTTTATAGTATTAAATCTAATGGTATTTATGATTATGTTTTAACTGATAGATATGGTGAAGTTTATATTGAGAGTAAATACTTATATAGAATGGAAAATACTTTTTTAGAAGTTAGTCTTGATAAGCAGTATGTTCGTTTATTTAATGGAACTGATGTTATTTGTTTAACTCCTACTGTTACTGGTATGGAAGGAACTCCTACTAATGAAGGGTACTTTTATATTTATAGTAAAGAAGAATGTGCTATTTTAAAGGGTGAAGATTATGAATCTTATGTTGATTATTGGATGCCTTTTGATGGTGGAATTGGTCTTCATGATGCTTCTTGGAGAAGTGAGTTTGGTAGTGATATATATTTATATAATGGTAGTCATGGTTGTGTTAATTTACCTTATGATGCTGCTAAAATCATATATGAAAATACTGATGTTGGAACACCAGTTTTAGTACATAAATAAAAGCATACTAAAAGCAAGTCTTTATTGGCTTGCCTTTTTGTTATAAACATTCAACGTATGTGTCGTTTAAACATCTTACAGCACATAAACAATCACAATCCATAGTAAATATTGAATCTGTTGCTACATATGGATATAGACTTGTTTCATCCGGATTGTTTGCTAGTACTCTAAATGTACAACAGTTATTATCTACTTTTTCAACTCTAAATACACTGCTTGTTATTCCATCGCTTGTTTTAGTAGTTGGAACTGCGAATGGTACTGAACCAGTTCCGCAAGTATATAACATTATTGGCCTTGTATTACATATTACACAGTTAGTTCCTCCTCCTAAAGCTGGTCTATCACATGATGCTAGACATCCATCTGGACATGCGTTTGTTTGAAGAACATTTATAACCTTTAATATTTCAGTGATGCAGTTACATTCATCATTGTTTTTATTACAGCACATATAATCCTCTCCTTCTATTCACTAATAAGTTATGATATATGTTATTTTTTGATACTTTGTTTACCTATATTTTTAATTTTTTTAAATTAAAAAATACTAATATGTGCTAGCATATCAGTATTATTTTTTTGCTTTTATTTATATAATAGTTTAATGAAAAAAGTAAGCATAGGCCTACTTATAATCATTATTTAATTTATATTAGTTTTCATAAACACTTACTTGTTTATTATCTTTTCCTTTTCTTTCGTATCTTACTACTCCAGAAATCTTAGCATATAATGTGTGATCTTTACCCATTCCAACATTTACACCTGGATAAATCTTTGTTCCTCTTTGACGATAAATAATGCTTCCAGCACTGCATGTTTGTCCATCGCTTACTTTGCTTCCAAGTCTACGTCCAGCACTATCTCTACCGTTCTTTGTAGAACCAACACCTTTTTTAGATGCGAATAATTGTATATTTAAATGCAATTTAATCATTATTTTTCCTCCTTAATATCAATATTTTTATCGTAGCTTTCTTTTAGTTCATACATCATATTAACTAAATTATTAAGCACAGTATTAGTTATATTATCTTTCTTAATATTAATAATTTCTAAATTATTAGTATCAGTATAACTAATAGCTTTTTCATCAAATTCAAGTATTAAGTTAATGCTTACTATAACCATCGTACTAAATGAGGCGCATACTATGTCTTTACCATATTCATCAAAGCCTGCATGTCCACTACATTTAATGTTTGTGATTATATCATTATCTTTCTTAACTCTTACTTTTATCATTATTTCTCTATTGATTTAATAACAATTTTAGTATATGGTTGTCTATGTCCTTGAGTTTTTCTGTATTTCTTTTTAGGTTTATATTTAAATACAACTACTTTCTTTTGTTTTCCATGCTTTAGTACTTTAGCAACTACTTTAGCATTTTTAACAACTGGACTTCCAACTTTACCATCTACATATAAAACTTCATCAAATACAACTTCGCTATCAACGTCATTTGGTAATTTTTCAACATATAGTTCTTGTCCTTCTTCAACCATATATTGTTTTCCACCTGTAACAAATATTGCTTTCATATATAAATTCCTCCTTCAATTAGACTCGCTCTTAAGGTAAGCATTAGCTTTTATGACCTTTTCAATGCGGTTGTAGAGAAAGATTTCTACAAACATTGATATTTTAGCATATATATGTGTGTTTGTCAAACATTTTAGCTACAATTTCATCTTCGCTTTTTCCGTTTATTATGTGATAGTAATCTCTTTTTAATTTATTTATATTTTTTATATAATTTATTTTACTAAAGTTGTATTTTGTTTTATATCTTTCAAATATAAAATTGTTATATTTAGTTTCTATATTATTTTGTTCATAATATATTGATTTTATTAAGAATAGAAATAGTATTATTCCAAAGATTGTGTGGTTTGTTATTACAAAGATTATACTCGTGATATATGAAATAAATATTGTTATTTTGTATGATGTTTTATAGTCAAATAATACATCTGTTAGCAAGTTTAATAATCTTCCTCCATCAAGTGGCAAGCATGGCATAAAGTTAAACAATATTAAATAATGATTTATTTTATCTATTATATTAAATACATGATATGTGACGTGATTATTTATGTATAATGTGTATATTAGAAAATAAAACAATAACTGGAATGTTATTCCTCCGATTAGTGATATTAATTCTTTATATATTTTTGTGTTTAGTGGAGCATTTAAAATAGTTATTCCTCCGAATGGATAAATAACTATTTCTTTTACTTTGATATTAACTATCATGCTAAAAATACAATGCCCCATTTCATGAACTAGAATTACTATTAATAGTAAATATATATATTCGAAATAACCTGATAAAAATGATATTAGTAAAAATATGTATGTTAATGGATGAAACTTAATATTCATTTATGCTTACTGGTTTATCATCTTTGTATAAAACATAATAGTATTCATTATCACTTGTTCCAATAGTTGTACCTGTCTCTATATAATCGTATAGTTTAACGCTTTCTTTTATATTTCCATACCATGCGTAATAACCATTACTTTGCTGTACTACTACTGTATTATTGTATCCATCTTTATTTCCTATAAAGGTTACTATTCCACTACTTTTAAGTTTTATCTCTCCACTATTATTATATTTTACACCATCTAAGTATTTTTCATAATCTTTTGTTCCTGAAACAATGAGTGTATTTTCTTTTTCTTTGAAGACATCTGTTATACTATTTGTAAACTTATTAAATGCACTAAAGTCTAATGTTGAGTTTAATACTTTATCGTTTACAAAGTTCCTAAAGCTTGGACTTATATTACTTACTATCATTACTAATAAAACAAATATTACAACTGTAAATAGTTTGCTTAGCATTATACTAATTATACTTTTTTTACTACCTTTTTTATTATTTTTATATTCTTCATATGTCATGGTAAATATTATTCACTAGTTTTATTTTTATGAATAATATTTTCGTAAAAACTATAATATGTTGTGTCAGAAATGACTAAGTGTTCCATGACTGGTATATCTATTAGTTTTCCTATCTCCATCAATTTTTGTGTGACATTTATATCTTCATCAGATGGTGTTACATCTCCTGATGGATGATTGTGCACGATGGCTATGAATGCTGAAGATGCACAAGCAGCATATTTAAACACTTCTCGTGGGTGTACTAATGATTTATTAATCGTTCCTTTGAATAATATTTTATGACTAATTATTTTACATTTACTGTCTAAGCAAATCACCATAAAGTTTTCTTGAGATTCTCCTAGTAAGAATTGCTTTGAATATTCAAATAATTTTTTTGGGGTGTTGTAGCATGTAATATCTACATTGCTTTTTGCAAATACTCTTTTACCAAGTTCTATACTAGCAAGTAACTCTATTGCTTTTACTTTTCCTATTCCTTTAATTTTACTTAATGAGTTTATAGTAGCATTTTTAAAGTTACTTATTCCTTCTAAATCTTTTAGCAAAAGTGAAGCAATCTCTTTCACATTCTCACTTTTAGTTCCGGTGCGTAATATTATTGATATGATTTCTTCGTCGGATAACAATCCCGGTCCAACCATAATCAACCTCTCCCTTGGCTTTTCGCTATCAAGCATTTCTTTTACTCTCATCTTATTATCCTCCTCTCTTTTTTACAGGTAAAAGCATTAGCCTTTGGCGATTCCTTCATATTAATTAGTGTTAAGCCAATTAATATTAAAGGCAAACATGGTATGTGCTATCACATTTAAGTCCTCTTATTTAATGCCTCCATATTAATTATTAGCCAAAACTTTGCAAAACACTTCTTTTTTTGAAAATATTTTTTATTTTTTTGCAAAATTAAAAGACATGAAATATATTCATATCTATTAAATATTATCTTGCATTACGAATTACAACAATTCCAGAACCTCCGGCCGCTCCTATTTTACATGATGTAGGTACCGTTCCATCGTTAGAGTACCATCCGGTACCTCCACCGCCGCCTCCTCCAGTATTAGCAGTTCCAGCAACAGGATTCATTCTTATATGAGCTCCTCTTCCGCCACCTCCGGCGCCGCCAGAGCCACCATTGTAGCAAGGAGAACCTCCATCTACATCGGTACGTAATTGTGAGTTAACGCAGGCTCCACCACCTCCGCCGGCATATAAATCACCAGTTCCAAATTCTCTAGTAGTAACTCCACTACCTACACCAGCTGTGTCAGATAAACCTGCATTCCATGCATTTCTAGTGCCTCCATTTGAACCGTTTGATCCTCCGTCACCGCCACAGTTTTGGCCGTTATCGGCACCTCCTGTACCACCGCCGCTACCGCCGTTGCCTGGTGACATCCCGTTTCCTCCAGTACCACCATTAACGGCATAGCCAAATGCTGAAGTTGTTTCTCCAGTACCACCAACAGCAGACTGGCTTGCGCCACCAGCTCCTCCAGCACCTATAGTAATTGTATAATTTGATGAGTTAGATATAGTTATTCCATTGTAAGTTCCAACGTAACCGCCGCCACCTCCGGCGCCTCCGCCAAAGTAACCACCACCGGCGCCGCCACCGCCACCTCCAACAAGAAAGGCATCTATTTTAATGGCGTTGCTTACGGTTAATGTACCACTTGATAATAATTTCATTCTCCAGTTGCCATTACCATCATTTAAAAGTGTACATGCTCCGGTAAATGATATATAGGCATTTGCATTACTGCCTCCACATGTATAGTTATTAGCAACAAGATTATATGTTAAATCATTAAGTTTCCAGTGTGCATATAGTGTTTGATTTGCCACTATTGATACCGGTGTTGAATCAACAACTTGTGCTCCACTACTCGCATCTGTAAACCATCCTAAGAACTCATGTCCTTCTCTTGTTGGTACAGGCAACTGTCCATAAGTACTCTCATATGTTACTTCTATACTTGATGGATCAACATTTCCTCCATTAGCATTAAAATAAACTGTGTATTTATTTGCTTCATAATTTGCTGTTAGTGTTGTATTTTCACTTCCCACCAAAAGTGTTGTATCTGTTAAAGTAGAATTACCTGTTTTAGTCCAACTCTTGAATGTATATCCAGTTTTAGTTGGGCTTACTATTTCTTTTACTGTTTCAAAGTATTCATCACTCACCGTATTTGTTGTACTTTCATTATATGTTCCACCATTTGGATTAATAGTTAGTGTATATTTATTTCTATCATAATTATAATTTACTACATTCTTAGTACTTGGTTTTGTATCTACCACTATTGTTATTGCTTTTGATGCTGGGCTTGTAAATCCAGTATAAGTGTTTACTGTAGGAGTTACTTTAGTTCCAAAATCTGCTTCTCCTTCTTTTGTATCTGCACTTACTAAAGTATATCCATTTCCGTCAACATTCATTTTATTATGATATGCTATCCATGGATAGGAATTAGCTACCCAATTAGCAGTTAATGTACAATCTTCAAGTCCCATAGTTAACACATTACCATTTAGTTTACTTAAATTGCTGCTTACACTCCATCCTGTAAATGTGTATCCTTCACGAACTGGAGTATCTATATTTACATCTGTTCCATAAAGCACACTTGAAGTTTTAGCTTCAGTGCTTCCATTATAAGTTCCTCCATTTGGATTAATAGTTAAATCATAATTATTTTGTCTCCATGTAGCAGTTACGTTAGTTTCTTCTATTCCCATCACTAATGTTTTAACAGAACTATTTCCTTCAGCAAGTCTTGTACTCATAAATCTTACTTTATTTATAAGCATCGCTGTACTTGAATCTTTTAATGTACTTCTTTCCCCTGTTACATTCCATCCGCTAAATGTATATCCTTCTCTTGTTGGATCATTTAGTTCTATTTCTGCTTTATATCTTTCACTTGTTGTTATGCTTCCGGTTGAACCATTATATGTTCCTCCATTTGGATCTATTGTTAGATTAGATACCGGCGTTAAATCTTTATATATTACATTTCCATCTATATTTTTAACCCACAACTTTTTATCATAATCATCCACTCTATCACTAACTGTATACTCACTTTTACTTACATTCTTCCATGATGATGGTTCTTCTGCATCAGCATTTGTTACTGCATATGCACTTAAACCATTTGTATCTTTTAATAAAGCAGTTAATAATAAATTATCTATTTTTGCATTATTTATTACTGGTACATTTGAATCATTAAAGTTATATTCATTTATTTGGATTTTTCCTACAAATCTTTTACTTTGATTATAGTTTTGCGCTGAACCTGTTTCATTGAATGTTATAGTTAATGTATATTTATTTGTTATTCCTGTTTTAATTGGATTATTTCCTTTTAACTTTTGTGATGTTGGTACTTCACTATATATAAAAGGGGTTGTTCCTTGACCATCACATGTTCCGATTTCTGTTTGACCCTCTTGTCCATATTTTTCATAACTAACGCAATCTAATGTATAAACAAGTTCATCTTTCTCAATTGTATTAATCATATCAGTCATATTAATATCGAATTCTGTATCAAAATCTCCTGTATTTGTTACAGTAAATTCTTTAATTAATATTTTACCTGGCTCAATATTATCTACTTTAAGTTCTGGTCCACTATTATAATAAAGTGATAAATTACCAGTAGTTACAGTTATATCTTTAGCTTCTTCATTACCATTTACAGTAATACTAAAATATGCATAAGATACACCTATTACTAATAATAAACCTAATACTATAGATAAATAAATTGCTGTTTTATTTTTAAACAACTCTTTTAAATTAATATTCTTCATATGTACCTCTATTCTTATATAATTATCTATTTATAATTATAATAGATACCCCCCCCCCCCATGTCAAGTGGCAAACAAAAAGCGAACAAAACTTGTTCAACTTTTTATATTATTTTGAGATATTTAAGAATGTTTCTTCGTTTATTATTTCTATTCCTAATTCTTTTGCTTTTATATTTTTACTTGAACTAGATGTTATATCATTATTAATTAAATAATTTACTTTATTTGATATAGTACTAACTACTTTACCACCTTTGCTTTCAATATACTCTATTAATTTATCTCTATTTTCAAAGTTATTTAGTGTTCCAGTAATAACAAATATCATATCATTTAACGTACCTACTTCTTTTTTTGATGGAGCTGGTAAAATAATTTCTTTTCTTAAATCTTCTACTATTTGTTTAAATATAGGATTATTAAACTCATCTATCCATTCTTTAGCAATAACATCTCCTACTCCATCTATATTACTTAATTCTTCTAATGTTAAATTACATATTTTATCTATATCATTATTAAAGTGATTACATATTAATTTTGCTCTTGCAAAACCTATGTCTTTTATACCAAGAGAATATATAAAGTTAGCTAGTTTTACTTTTCTTGATTTTTCTACTTCTTTAATTAGATTTTCGTAAGACTTTTCTCCAAAGCCTTCAAATGATATTATTTTATCTTTATAGTCTTCTAAATGATATAAGTCTTTATATGTTTTTACTATTCCTTCATCTATTAACTTAGATAGTATTGCTTCGCTTATTCCGTCTATATTCATAGCGTTTCTGCTTACAAATAAATCTAATCTTTTTATTAATTTTGCTATGCAGAACTCATTAGTACAATAAAGATATTTTACGTCTGCATTACTTATTATTTCTGCTTTTTCAGAACATACTGGGCATTTATCTGGTACTATTACAGTATTACTTTTTGTATCATTACTTGCTACTTGTGGTATTATCATATTTGCTTTGAATACATTTATTGTATCTCCTATACCTAGTTTTAAGTTTTGCATTATTGATACATTATGAAGAGATGCTCTTGATACTGTTGTTCCTTCTAAACTTACTGGATCAAATACCGCTACTGGATTAATTAGTCCTGTTCTTGATACTTTCCAGTCTATACTTCTTAATATAGTTTTTTCTGTTTCGTCTTTCCATTTAAAGGCTATTGAATGACGCGGGAACTTTGCTGTTGTTCCAAGAGATGCACCATACTCTTTATCATCGAATGCTAGAACTAATCCATCTGATGGAATATCATATGTTTTTATTCTTTCTTTAAATGTTAATACTGCATCTTTTAAATTATCTTTTGTGACTTTAATATATTCAACTGTTTCAAATCCTTGTTTTTTAAGCCATTCAAAGCATTCCATATTACTATTCGAAATAAAGTCTTCGCTTTCTATTAATGCAAATATTATACAGTTTACGTTTCTTTTTGCTGTTACATTACTATCTAATTGTCTTACTGAACCTGAACATAAATTTCTTGGATTTTTAAATTGATTTAATCCATCATCATTTTCTTCATTCATTTTAGCAAAATCACTATATTTAATTATTGCTTCGCCTCTTAATACAAGTCTTTTTTTATATGGTATAGTTAGAGGTATATTTTTAAACTTTTTTACGTTATTTGTAACTAGTTCACCTATTATTCCGTTTCCTCTTGTTACTCCACTTTCTAGTTTACCATTATTATATGTTAAAACTATTGTTAAACCATCTAGTTTCCATGATAATAATCCTTCTTTATCTTTTATAAAATCTACTAGCTCATCAGTACTTTTTGTTTTAGCAAGTGATAACATAGGAGATGGGTGCTCTACTTTTTCTAAACTGCCATCTGATTCTATTTCTGGCTCTACATTGATAGTTGGGCTTCCTGATAAAGTCATATTCGTTTCTTTTTCTAGTTTTACTAATTCATCATATAAGCTATCATATTCATAATCAGTCATAATAGATGTGTTTTTTCTATAATAGTATTCACTTGCTTTATTTAGAATACTAATTAATTCTTTCATTCTTTCAACTTTTTGTTTCATAATCATTAGCCTTTCCTTATAAAAATATTATAACATACAAATTAAAAACTATGTCAGTAAAAAACATAGTTTTATAATTATTTTATTAATGATGATAAGATGTTTAATCTTTCTTCTTCTTTATTTAAATCTTCTCTTTCTTTGTCAACTATATTCTTTGGTGCTTTATTAGTGTAGCCTTCGTTTGATAATAGTTTTTTTCTTCTTTCTATAGATTTTAATAAAGTTTCATATTCTTTTTTATTTTTTTCAAGTTCTTCTTCTTTATGCTTAGAATCATCATATATTATTTTTGTTTTGAAATCATATAGTTCTATAGATATACCTTCTCCTTCATCTATAATTAAATCATTTAATTTTAACATATTTAATAGTAGTTTATCTTTTATATTAGTAACTACTTTGAAGTCTTTTCCTATACCTAACTCTAGTTTTCTGTTTCTAAATAATGTTATGTATTCAAGCATGTTATCTATGTATTTAGTTTCATTTTCATATATTTCTTTTTTATTATATTTTGGATATGATGTGTTAAGTAATAGTTCTGTTTCTTTTATAGGTAGATTACTATATATTTCTTCTGTTACAAATGGCATGAATGGATGAAGCATTTTTAATATATTAGTAAGAGTATATATTAATGTGCTTATTACTTTGTTATCATTTCTAAACTTACTCATTTCTATATAGTTATCACAGAAGTCATCCCATATAAATGAATATAGAGCGCTTCCTGCGTTATTGAATTCGTATTTTTCCATTGATTTTGTTACTTTTTTGATTGTTTCGTTTAGTTTTGTTAAAATCCATTTATCTTCATTTTCTAGTGATTCTAGTGTGAAGTCATTACTACTAAAGTTTTCTGATTTCATTAGTACGAATCTTGAAGCATTCCATAGTTTATTAATGAAGTTCCATGTTGATGTAAGTTTATCTTCATCGAATCTTAAATCTAATCCTGGGGCTGTGCTTGTACATAAATAGTATCTTAAAGCATCTACTCCATATTTATCTATCATTTCGATAGGGTCTACTCCATTACCTAGAGATTTACTCATTTTTCTTCCTTGTTTATCTCTAATTAATCCGTGTATTATACATTCTTTAAATGGTACTTTTCCAGTTAATTCAATTCCTTGGAATATCATTCTTGATACCCAGAAGAATATAATATCATATCCTGTTACTAGTACATCGTTTGGATAATATCTTTTAAAATCTTCTGTTTCTTCTGGATAACCAAGTGTACTAAATGGCCATAAAGCACTACTAAACCATGTATCAAGTACATCTTCATCTTGAGTCCATCCATCCTCTTTAGGTGCTTCCATGCCTACATATACTTCATCACCTTTATACCAAGCTGGTATTCTGTGTCCCCACCATAGTTGACGGCTTATACACCAGTCATGGCAATCTTCCATCCAGTGAATAAGTATTTTTTCAAATCTTGATGGAACAAAATTAACTTTTTTATTTTTATCTTTTTGGAACTCTAGTACATTTTTAGATAGTTTTTTCATATCAACAAACCATTGTTTTGATAGATATGGTTCTACCATTACATCAGTTCTTTCAGAGTGACCTACGCTATGAGTTATTTCTTCTATACTAATTAATAAATCTTGTTTCTTTAAGTCTTCTATTAATTTTTTTCTACATTCAAATCTATCTAGTCCTTCATACATAAGAGCGTTTTTATTCATTGTTCCGTCTTCATTTATACAAAGTATTCTCTCTAGATTATGTCTTTCTCCTACTTCAAAGTCATTTGGATCATGTGCTGGGGTAATTTTAACTATTCCTGTTCCAAACTCCATGTCTGCATGTTCATCACCAATAATAGGTATTAGTTTATTTACAATTGGTAATATTACTTTTTTACCTATTAAGTGATTATATCTTTTGTCTTCTGGATTAACAGCAACTGCAGTATCACCAAATAGTGTTTCTGGTCTTGTTGTAGCTACTTCTAAGTAGTCGTTTGTTCCTTCTATAAAGTATTTTATGTGATAGAATGCACCTTTTACATCTTTATATATTACTTCTTCATTTGAAAGTGCTGTTTTTGATGCTGGATCCCAGTTTATTATACGTTCTCCTCTATATATGATTCCTTCATTATAGTATTTAACAAATACACTTGTTACTGCTTTATTTAGTCCTTCATCAAGGGTGAATCTTTCTTTTGTATAATCTAGTGAAAGCCCTAGTTTTTTCCATTGTTCATGGATTATATCAGCATGGTCTTCTTTCCATTTCCAGCATTCTTTTAAAAACTCTTCTCTTCCGATTGATTTATCTTTTCCTTCGCTTTTTAGCTTAGCAACAACTTTTGTTTCAGTTGCGATAGCGGCATGGTCCATACCTGGTAACCATAAAGTATCATATCCATTCATTTTTTTATAACGGATTATTATATCTTGAAGTGATGTATCAAGAGCGTGTCCGATGTGAAGTACACCTGTTATATTTGGTGGTGGGATAACTATAGTAAATGGATCTTTACTTTTATCTCCTGCTTCAAAGCAATGACTATTTAGCCATGCATCATATTTTCCTTCTTCTACTTTAGTATGATTATATTTTGTATCTAACATATTAATTACCTTCCTTATTTATAGTCTTCTAAATATTTTTTTATTTCATCGAAATATGGTTTTAATATTTCTTTATTATTTACTTGTTTATATATTTTTTCTATGTATTTTTCTTTTATAACTTTTTCAAATGAATAGTCAAAGTTTAAATCAAAGATTAGCGCTAGTGTTCTAACTACTTTTTCACTTGCATTATCATTATTCTTTATATGTATTTGAATGTTATTAAAGAAATCTTTCTTATATTCTTCACATATTCCTTCGCCTTTAACTGTATCAATTGCTTTTAAGTTTATTACTGCATATTGATATAAAATATCTAGTTTATCTGCATCTCTTATTACCATAGAAAATAACATTTCATCTTCATTACATTTTCCTATTTTGTATTTATTATGATTTTCAATTGCTGTTTTTACTAATGGGTAATAAGTTTCTTTTAAATTATAATTTTTTATTTCATTATCTTCAAATAGTATTTTGACGCCATAGTCTGCGTGATCGAAGTATTTACTATCTTTAAATGTTTCAAACTCTGTGTACTGATAAAATCTTCCTATGTCATGAAGTAAACCAATTACCTGTGATATGTATACGTCTTCTGGTGAAAAGTTTAAGCTTTCACTTATGTTTTTACATTCTTTTGTTACTCTATATGAATGAGTGTATTTACCTTTTAAGTGTTCTTCTTTTAAATCGAAGTTCATGACGTAATCATCAAAAGCGTAATAGTTTGGCTCCATATCAATATCACTATTATCTTCAACTAAGTTTTCTTCTTTAATTTCCTCTTTAGTTTTCATTTCTTTCCTCCAAAATAAAAAGATGGTTACAAGGACGGATAAACCGTGGTACCACCTTTTCTTACTCATTTATTTAACGCATATTTACGTAATATCTTACTACTTTCGGATATTAAACTTGCAAGCTACCTTCTCTTAACTTATTTAAGAAAACTTTCAGCATTTGTTTTCCTCTCTAATAAACAGTATTAAGATACTCCTCTTGGTCTTTGTTTTTACATATATAGATTATAGACTATCTTTATTGGTTTGTCAATTTATTTTCTTCTTAATTTTAGCATTGATTCTTCTGCGTGTTCTGGGCTGTTCACTATAGTGTCCATAATCACAAACTTTAATTCATCATCTGAAAGACAATATTTTTCTTTTATTTCATCTATTTCATATATTTTTGTAAGCGGCATACCATAGCATGCTGATAGTGAGCTTAGTGATAACATTGCTCTTTTGTCTTTACTTGTTTTTGTTTCTAATCTAGTTATTGTTTCTACAGATATACCTGTCATTCTAGATGTTTCTTTTTTGCTTAATCCTTTTAATTGTCTAATTGTTTTAATAGTTTCATTTATCATAAATGTCTCCTTTTTGTTTTAGCATATTATACCTCTTTTTATATTATATGTAAAGAGGTATAGTGCTATCTTACATCTCTGATTACTACTATTCCTGAGCCGCCGTCTCCGCCACCCCCCGGACCGGCTGATCCTCCGCCTCCGGTATTAGCAGATGCAGAGCCACCATTTCTTTCGTAAAATGTTCCACATCCTCCAGCTGAATAAACTATTCCTGATGGACATGTTCCGGCTGCATCTGATTCTGCCGCAAATTCGCATGTTGAGAATCCTTGACCTCTTGCTCCGCCTCCGCCGTTATTTCCTTTTTTACCTCCGGTAGAACAACTTGAGTCACCATACATGTTAGTGTAGCCATAGCCACCACCTGAGCCGCCTGAACCGCCACTAACCATATCTTCATCATTTCTAACACATGTACCATGTCCACTTCCAAGGTAAGCACCTGATGTACAAGCTCCTCCGTAGCCTCCGCCTGCTTCATATGATATTGAACCGCCTGTTATTTTTGAAGTTCCGCCTTTTTGTCCTATTCCACCATAGCATGCTCTTGCGTAAGGATCTCTTGTTCCATTACATCCATATGACAATAGTCCACCTTCTCCAACTGTTACAGAGTATGGTGTTCCCGCTGCTAATTGTACATTATTTACAGTTTTGGTGTAGCCACCGCCTCCGCCACCGCCCCAGCTATTTCCTGATGCGCCTCCACCTCCTACTAAGAATAAATCTATCTTAATAGAAGTTGCTAGTGTTAGGGTTCCTGAACTTTTAAATCTTATTCTCCAGTTTTTAGTTGTTGTAGTTTGTACTGTATCAGGTGATATTATTTCACATTCTCCTGTGTAATTTAATATTTTACCATTACTTGTATTACATGATGTACCACAGCAAACTGTTAAATTATCAGCTGTCACTACATCTAGTTGCCATCTTGCATATACAGTTTTATTTCCTGTTGCTATTGTATCTTCAGTTATAAGATTTCCACCTGTAGTTTTATCATACCAGCCCATAAACTTATATCCATTTTTAACTGGTGTACATAAATCGCCATATTTTTGTCCGTGTACTAAAGCTTTTGTTGTACATCCACTTCCTGTATTATTGTTATAAGTTAATGTATATCTAATATTATCAAAGTTTACTTGACACTTTATATCTTTATTAACATTTCTTATAACAAGTTTATTATTTTCAATTGTTCCACTACATGTATTACTTACATATTTGTTTCCGCTTACTATATTTATACCAAAGTACATATTTCCTCTTCCATATTGAATGGAGTTCGTTATTGTACCTTTTGCTGTATCATTACTTGTTACTTCTACTTTATATTTAGGTACAAATATCCATGGATCTTTATATGTTCCTCTTCCTGTAATGTATGTATTTTTAATAATATATTCTGTAACTTTAATATTACTGTCTATACTTTCTTTGAAATTTGATAATATATTTTTATTATTTTCGATAGTCATTGTCCAGTACGGAATACTACTCATTAAGTATGAAGAATCATCTATTACAGATATTTCAATTTCCTTTTTATTAATTAATCCACCAGTTACAAAGTTAGTATCATAAGATATATTTCCATCATATTTGAATGGTACTTTTGCTGCGTTTATTAAATATCGCTGATAATCTGATGATTTTATATAGTCATTTGTTATATCTTTTGTTTCATTAAATGTGAATGCTTTTAGATTTGGTATTGTTATTATTGCTAATAGTATAATTAATAGTTTCTTTCTCATATTATCCCTCTATTATGATTATACTATAATATTTTTTTATTTTAAAGAGGAAAGATTGTAACTCATAAAAAAACTTTGCATTTCTGCAAAGCTTAATTTTATTATTCTAAGATTTCTGAAACTACTCCAGCTCCAACTGTTCTACCACCTTCACGAATTGAGAAGTTTGTTCCTTTTTCGATTGCGATTGGTGTGATTAGTTCTACTGTCATATTTACATTGTCACCAGGCATAACCATTTCAGTTCCTTCTGGTAATGTAATTGTTCCAGTAACATCAGTTGTTCTAAAGTAGAATTGAGGTCTGTAGTTTGTGAAGAATGGAGTATGTCTTCCACCTTCTTCTTTAGTTAGTACGTATACACTAGCAGTGAACTTCTTATGAGGTGTAACACTACCTGGTTTACATAATACTTGTCCTCTTTCTACATCTTCTCTGTTGATTCCACGAAGTAAAACTCCAGCGTTATCTCCAGCTTCAGCATAATCTAATGATTTTCTGAACATTTCGATTCCAGTTACAACTGTTTTTCTTGTAGGTTTGATACCAACGATTTCAACTTCTTCATTAAGATTTAGTTTTCCTCTTTCTACTCTACCAGTAACAACTGTTCCACGTCCTGTGATAGTAAATACATCTTCAATACTCATTAAGAATGGTTTGTCAGTATCTCTAGCAGGTGTGTCGATCCATTCATCAACTGCAGCCATAAGATCTTTAATTGGTTGTATCCATTTTTCATCACCTTCAAGTGCTTTAAGAGCAGAACCACGAATAACTGGTGTGTTATCTCCATCAAATCCGTATTCAGTTAATAATTCTCTAACTTCCATTTCTACTAAGTCAAGAAGTTCAGGATCATCTACCATATCACATTTATTGATGAATACTACCATTTTTGGTACACCAACTTGACGTGATAATAAGATATGTTCTCTTGTTTGAGGCATTGGACCATCTGTAGCACTAACAACTAGGATTGCTCCATCCATTTGTGCAGCACCAGTGATCATGTTTTTAACGTAATCAGCGTGTCCTGGGCAGTCTACGTGAGCATAGTGACGTTTTTCAGTTTGATACTCAACGTGAGCAGTATTAATAGTAATACCTCTTTCCCTTTCCTCTGGAGCTTTATCGATTTGATCATAATCCATAAATTCTCCGAAATATTTTGTAATAGCAGCTGTTAATGTAGTTTTACCATGGTCAACGTGTCCGATAGTACCTATATTAACGTGCTCTTTTGAACGGTCAAATTTTTGTTTTGCCATTTTATTTCCTCCTTTTCCAATATAAATATATTTTATCTAATACTTTGAAATAATTCAAGTATTATTTAGCAATTTTATTAAAACATAATTTTTATTTTACTTAGTTTACACTATTCTTTTTAATTATGTCTTCTGCAATACTCTTTGGTACTTCTTCATAATGATCAAATATCATTTGATATGTTCCTCTTCCTTGAGTATTACTTCTTAGAACTGTCATGTAACCGAACATTTCTGAAAGTGGTACCATTGCTTTAATTGCAATGTCTCTTCCCATTGATTCATTTCCAAGTGGTTTACCTCTTCTACTTGTAAGGTCTCCCATAACTGTTCCCATGTATTCCTCTGGTACTCTAACTTCTACATTCATAATAGGTTCTAAAATACAAGGATTACATTTATTTTTAGCTTCTTTTAAAGCCATAGATGCTGCGATTTTAAATGCCATTTCGTTTGAGTCAACATCATGGTATGATCCATCAAATAATGTACATTTAACATCTATCATAGGATATCCTGCTAGTACTCCACCAGCTAGTGCTTCTTGAAGTCCTTTGTCTACAACTGGAATGTATTCACGAGGAACAACTCCACCAACAACTTCATCAACGAATTCATATCCTTTATCAGGATTTGGTTCAAACTTAACCCAAACATGTCCATATTGTCCACGTCCACCTGATTGTTTAATATATTTACCTTCACATTCAGCTGTACTCTTTAATGTTTCTCTATAAGCAACTTGTGGTTTACCAACATTAGCTTCAACATTAAATTCTCTTTTCATTCTATCTACAAGTACATCAAGGTGTAATTCACCCATACCTGCGATGATAGTTTGACCTGTTTCATGGTCAGTTTTAGCTCTGAATGATGGGTCTTCTTTTGCTAATTTTTGAAGAGCTATGCTCATTTTTTCTTGATCTGCTTTTGATTTTGGTTCAATTGCAAGTTCAATAACTGGTTCTGGGAATACCATTTTTTCAAGGATAACTTGTGCTTTTTCATCACATAGTGTATCTCCTGTTGTAGTATCTTTTAAACCAACTGCTGCTGCGATTTCTCCAGCATATACTTCTGAGATTTCTTTTCTTTGATTAGCATGCATTTGAAGAATACGTCCGATTCTTTCTTTTTCTCCATTAGTTGAGTTCATTACATAGCTTCCACTTTTTAGTACACCAGAGTATACACGGAAGAATGTTAAGTTTCCAACGAATGGGTCATTCATAACTTTGAATGCTAGTGCACTAAATGGTTCACTATCGCTTGCATGTCTTTCGATTTCATTATCTTTTAAATCTACTCCCTTAATTGCTGGAATATCTGTTGGAGCTGGTAAGTAATCAATAACTGCATCTAATGCTAGTTTAACTCCCATATTTCCTTTAGCTGTTCCACACATTACTGGGAATAATTTAACTGCAAGAGTACCTTTTCTAATAGCTGCTTTTAACATATCTACTGGTACTTCATTTCCTTCTAAATATGTTTCCATTAATTCATCAGAAAATTCACTTGCTTTTTCTATTAATTCAGTTCTGTATTTTTCAACATCGCTTTGCATTTCTGCTGGGATTTCGATTTCTTTTGGTTCTTCATGCTCATTGCCATCATATTGGTATGCTTTCATTGTTACTAGGTCAACAATTCCATTAAATGTATCTCCATCTCCGATTGGAAGTTCGATTGCAATTGCATTTTCACTTAATCTATCTTTAGCTGCATTATAACTAAAGTAGAAATCAGCACCCATTTTATCCATTTTATTACAGAATATCATTCTAGGTACCATGTAATCGTTTGCTTGTCTCCAAACTTGTTCTGTTTGAGTTTCAGGTCCAGCTTGTGAGTCAAGTAATGCTATTGCACCGTCTAATACTCTTAAACTACGAGCAACCTCTATAGTGAAGTCTACGTGTCCTGGAGTATCTATAATATTCATTCTATAGCCTTTCCAGTGTACAGTTGTAGCAGCACTTGTGATAGTGATTCCTCTTTCTTTTTCTTGTTCCATCCAGTCCATTTGAGATTCACCATCGTGAGTTTCTCCGATTTTATGGATTCTACCAGCATGGAACAATACACGCTCTGTAAATGTAGTTTTTCCGGCGTCGATATGAGCCATTATACCAATATTACGAGTTTTATCTAATGATACGTCACGTGCCATTAACTATTTCTCCCTTCTTACCATCTATAGTGAGCAAATGCCTTATTTGCTTCAGCCATCTTGTGTGTATCTTCACGTTTCTTAACTGCTCCACCTACACCGTTTGAAGCATCAATTATTTCAGCAGCTAATTTTTCTGCCATTCCTTTTCCATTTCTGTTTTTAGCATATTGAACTAACCATCTTAGAACTAGTGCGTTTGCTCTATCTTCTCTTACTTCCATAGGAACTTGATAGTTACTTCCACCAACTCTTCTACTCTTTATTTCAAGAGATGGTTTGATGTTTTCAAATGCTTTATTAAATACTTCAACTGGATCTTTACCAGTTTTTTCTTTAACTATATCAAATGCGTCATAAAGTATTTTTTGTGCAGTACCTTTTTTTCCATCCTGCATGATACCATTAATTAATTTTGTTATCATTTTAGAATTATATATTGGATCTGCTAAAACATCTCTTTTTATTGCTTGTTTCTTACGCATAATTATTCTCCTTTCTAATTATTATTTAGGTCTTTTAGTACCATATTTGCTTCTACCTTGTCTTCTCTTATCAATACCAGCAGTATCAAGTGTACCACGGATAATATGATAACGAACACCGATTAAGTCTTTAACACGTCCACCACGGATAAGTACAACGCTGTGTTCTTGTAGGTTGTGTCCTTCTCCTGGGATATAACATGTTACTTCATATCCATTACTTAACTTAACTCTTGCTACTTTTCTTAGGGCTGAGTTTGGTTTCTTTGGAGTTTTAGTAGAAACACGAGTACATACACCACGCATTTGTGGAGATGCATTATTAGTTTTAACTTTATCTTTTGAGTTAAATCCAATTCCTAGTACTGGGCTTTTGCTTTTCTTAGTTTTTTGTCCTCTTTTATTTCTAACTAATTGATTAATTGTAGGCATATCTTAATTCTCCTTCCTGATACACAATACCAGGTGTATCATACTTTATATTATTTATAAGTTTAAGGCATACGCACAAAAACTCAAATCTAGATAATGATATCATTAAATATATGCATTTGTCAACTGTTTTACATAATTTTTTTTATAAAATAAAAATATCTTAGAAGCCCAAGATATTTAAATATTATATTCTTATTTTATTATGCAGCTGCATTTGCATTATTTGTTTTTGCTGATGCTAACTGTACTATTTGATCATAATTTTCAGTAAGTTTTTCTTTGAATGTTTTTTCTTCATCATTTTCATATCCTTTGAAAAATACTTCATCTATTTGATCTTGGTTAAATAAGCATATTTGATCTGATGATAATATTCCTTCTGGATAAATACATCCTGTGTAATCAAATAATTTTCCTTCGTGTTCTTTTGATAAAGAACAAAAACCTGTAATCATAATTTTTTTAGTAGCATTTTTTAGTATTACTACTGTACCTACTGGTAAAAAACTTTTATTCATTTCTTCCTCCTATAATTCTTTTTCACCTTTGTTTTTGAATTGTATTACTATTGGTGTTCCACTAAAATCTATGTTAGCTCTAATTTTATTTTCTAAATACCTGTAGTATGAGAAATGTACAAGTCCTTTAGAGTTAACTTCTATATCGAATCTTGGAGGCTTTACTCCAGATTGATGTGCAAAATATATTTTTAATTTCTTTCCTTTAAATGATGGTGGTGGTGTTTCAATAAATGCATCTCTTATTACATCATTTATAATACTTGTTTTAATTTCTTTTTGTGAGTTTTCGTATGATTCTAGTACTAGTGGCATAAGTGTATGTAATCTTTTTTTAGTCATAGCACTTAAATATGCTCTTTTTGCGTATGTCATGAATTGGAACTCATAATCTAGTTTTTTATTCCATTCATCTACCGCACTTTGTTTATTTTCTATCATATCCCATTTATTTACTACGAGTACTACTGGCTTTCCTGCTTCAAGAGCATATCCTGCGATATGTTTATCATGCTCTACTATTCCAGTAACTGCATCTAGTACAAGCACACATACATCACTTCTATCTATAGCTTTCATACTTCTTAGCAAACTATATTTTTCTACTGCTTCAAAAATCTTTCCTTTTTTTCTAAGACCTGCTGTGTCTATTAAAGTATATTCTTCTTTATTATATGTAAACTTAGTGTCAATAGCGTCTCTTGTAGTTCCTGCTACATCACTTACTATTACTCTTTTTTCATTTAATAAAGCATTTACTAAACTACTTTTTCCTACGTTCGGTCTTCCAATCACTGATATTTTGATGTTCTCATCTATTTCTTCTAATTGACTTTCATATCCTTTGCATATATTTGAAAGCATGTCTTTAATACCACTTCCATGTTCTGCTGATATAGGATAATATTCATCAAATCCTAGAGAATAGAACTCATACATATTTTGTTCATTTGTTTTATTGTCCATTTTGTTGATAGCGACTACTACTTTTTTATTGCTTTTCTTTAGAAGATCTCTAATCATTAAATCATTTGATGTAAGTCCATCTTTCACATCAACAACAAATACAATGGTGTCACTTTCTTCTATCGCTATTTCAACTTGCATTTTGATTTCTTGATTAAATACTCCATCACTTAAATCAATACCTCCAGTATCTATTAGATAAAATGGTATGTCATTAAATGAAGCACTACTATAAATTCTATCTCTTGTAACTCCCGCTACATCTTCTATAATTGATATTTTTTTACCAACTATCCTATTAAATAGAGTGCTCTTTCCGGTGTTAGGTCTACCAACTAAACATATTGTCTGTTTCTTCATACTCTCACCTATAATAAGTATACATTATTTTTTTTACTTTGACTAGTGTTTATTGAAAAATAATATTTTTTATGTATAATATATTATGTGGTGATTTATGAAGAAATTAGTTAATAGTAAATATTTTTTACCTATCTTTATGATAGTTATGGTTGTAATTATGCAGCTTATATTTTATAAAATAGCAATTAAGTTTCAAGGAAGCAGCATTAATGTTATGATGGATATTGATAATAAGATTCCTTTTAATGAAATAGCGATTATTCCTTATACTCTTTGGTATATACTTTTATTTACAGTTCCATTTTTAATATATAAGAATGATAAGAAAGAGTTTATTAAGTATTTGACTACATGCTTTGTTATGAATACTGTAGCTGATATTATATTTATTATTCTTCCTACTACTGTTACAAGACCAAGTCTAATTTGTGATAATATTCTTTGTTCAATGACAAAAATAGTGTATTTTATTGATACACCTATTAGAAATTGTTTCCCTAGTTTACATTGTTCTACCGCTATTATATGGATATTATTTATGTGTAGTAAGAAATATGATAATAAATATAGAATACCTATTATAATTATTTCACTTCTAGTACCAATATCAACTCTTATTATTAAACAACATGCTTTTATAGATGTTATTGGTGGTATTAGTTATGGATTTCTTATATATTCAGTTATAAATATATTTACTAAATTACAAGATTATTTGTATAGGAACATTCCTTTAAAATAATCATATTATATAGTGTACACCAACCTTTAGTTTCTTAGCTAAAGTGTTGGTGTTATTTTTTAATAAATTATATTATCTTTTTCTAGTTTTATTATGTCTTTGACTTTGCACCTTAAGTTTATTTTGTCTATTTTGATGCCATTAATACTATAATATAGTTTATTTTCAAGAGGCATATCTTTAGTGTATTCATCTACTAGCGAAAAGATATCTTTAACATAGTACTTTTTATCATTTATAGTATATGATGTTATTTTAAGATTCATATCATCTACTATATCAATTAATTTATTTGAGTTTATGTCTTTTAGATATAAGGTATAATAGTTTTCTTCATATATATTGTTTAAATTATATATGATTTTTTTATTTATTTCAGAGTCTATTTCTGTTATGTTAAATATAAAAAATAAAAATGTAAAAATTAATAATTTAAAAACTATATTTTTCATAAAAGATCACCCTATTTTTATTATGTATCTTTTAGTTAAATATAGTTTTCCAATTAATGGTAATTTACCTTTTATTTCTTATTGCTATAATTCCACTATAGCCTGTTGATTGGCACTGGCCTCCACTACCAGAGTTACTTCCACTCTTTCCGCTTCCGTTTGTTCCATTTCCTCCAGTTCCACATCCATAGCCTCCTGATGAATAAGCATAGTTTTGGCCATTTGTACAGCTAGATGTAGTTCCTTCGTTAAATTCACATGTTGTAGTACCTTGACCGGTTCCTCCAGCGGTTGCTTCGAGTGTTCCGCTGGTTCCATTATCTCCTATGCTTCCTCCGTTGCCACCTTTTCCATATGTGTATATGTATCCATAGTACGGATGTCCATCTGCATCAACGGCACAACCTTGGTCCCATTGTACAGTACATCCCCATTCAGAATGTGTGCCACCATAACCTCCGCCTCCAGAGCCACCGTTTCCTCCAGTGGTAGAGCCTGCTCCTCCTCCTTTAGCTGTTATGATAGCGGATAAACTACTATCTCCTCCAGCAGCATTTATATCTCCGCCTTTTCCGATAACTACTGCATATTCTGTGCCTGCAGTTGCATTAGCACCGGCTACATAATTTGTATAGCCACCGCCACCACCTGATGTAGAAGATCCGCCTCCTCCACCAGCGACTGCAAAGGCATCTATGTCTATGTTTTCTTTAAACTTTAAAGTTCCGTCTGTTAAAAATCTTACTACCCAGTTATTCTCGTCACCTTCAACTGTAAATTTCCCATCGTATGTTCCGATTGTTTTAGATCCAGCAGTTATATCTTTAGTATTTCTACTTCTTAAAATTATTACTCCTGAAGAACCCGCAACTTTACAGTTACCACCACGTCCTGAGTTATCTCCACTTTTTCCTTTTCCTGTAGTTCCGTTTGCTTTATCTCCGCATCCGTATCCTCCGGCAGAATATGCGTAATTGTCTCCATTAGTACATCCACTTAAGTTTCCTTCATTAAACTCGCATGTTGTAGTTCCTTGACCAGATCCTCCGGTGGTAGCTTCAAGTGTTCCACTTGTTCCGCTGTTTCCGTAACTTCCTCCGTTACCTCCATCGCCGTATGAATATATGTTACCCCAGGCTACGCATCCTGCTTGATCCCATCTTTCAGTACATCCCCATTCAGAATGTGTGCCACCGTGGCCTCCGCCTCCATTTCCTCCAGAACCACCTGTTGTGGTTGCAGCTGTTCCTCCGGAAACACTAAAAATATCTCCAACTGATGTAGCTGCGCCATTGTTGTCAACTGCTCCACCTGCTCCGATAGTCATTGCAATATCTTTATTTGATAAGTTTGATAAAGCTTGTTTATAAGTGGTATATCCACCTCCACCACCGGAAGTAGAAGAACCACCGCCTCCACCTCCTACGGCAAAGACATCAACAATTGATGCACCATTTAATCTAAATGTTCCGCTTGTTAAAAGCTTAATTTGAAATTCTCCACTAGATGTTTCAGTAACCTCACAGTTTCCTGTGTATGTCATAACATAATCACCTTCACCTACTGTTTTATTATTACATTTATAACTATTAAGAAGTGACGTAGTATTTATAGTTTTCTCTTCCCACCTAGCATATAATGTTTGACTTTCTGTTATTTTTACTTGTGATGAAGCAAGAACTGCTCCCCCACCACTTGCATCTGTGTACCAACCTATAAAGTTGTATCCATCTCTTATAGGTGTAGGAAGTGTTCCATAAGTACTACCATATGTTACTTCTATACTTGATGTATCTACAGTTCCTCCGTTTGGATTAAAACTTACTGTGTATTTATTTGCTTCATAATTTGCTACTAAATTTGTGCTTTCACTTCCAATTGTAAGTGTTGTATCAACTAGTGTAGAATTTCCTGCTATAGTCCAGTTTTTAAATGTATATCCTTCTCTTGTAGGACTAGGTATTGTCTTTACGGTTTCAAAGTACTCACTAGTTATAGTATTTGATGTACTTCCATTATAAGTTCCACCATTAGGATTTATAGTAAGTGTGTATTTATTTCTATCATAATTATAATTCACTACATTCTTAGTACTTGGTTTTGTGTCTACCACTATTGTTATTGTTTTTGATGATGGACTTGTAAATCCAGTATAAGTGTTTACTGTAGGTGTTATTTTAGTTCCAAAGTCAGCAGTACCTTCTTTTGTATCTGCACTTACTAAAGTATATCCGCTTCCACTTACATTCATTTTATTATGGTATGCTATCCATGGATAAGAATTAACTACCCAGTTTGCTGTTAATATGCAATCTTCACGCCCCATAGTTAACACATTACCATTTAGTTTGCTTAAATCACTACTTAGTGTCCATCCTGTAAATGTACATCCTTCTCTTACCGGATCAGATATGTTTACATCAGTTTCATATTTTACACTAGAAGTCTTAGTTTCAATACTTCCTTTATATGTTCCACCATTTGGATTAATTGTTAAATTGTAATTATTTTGCTGCCATGTCGCTGTTACTTTTGTTGCCTCAATTCCCATTACCAATGTTTTAACAGAACTATTTCCTTCAGCAAGTTTTGTACTCATCATTCTTATTTTATTTATAAGCATAGCTGTACTTGAATCTTTTAATGTACTTCTTTCTCCTGTTACATTCCATCCAGTAAATGTATATCCTTCTCTTGTTGGATCGCTTAATTCTATTTCTGCTTTATATCTTTCACTTGTTGTTATACTTCCAGTTGAACCTTTATATGTTCCACCTGCTGGATCTATTGTTAGATTAGATATTGGTGTTAAATCTTTATATATTACATTTCCATCTATATTTTTAACCCACAACTTCTTATCATAATCATCTACTTTATCACTAACTGAATATTCTTTTTTGCTTACATTCTTCCATGATGAAGGTTCTTTTGCATCTGCGCTTGTTACTGCATATGCATTAAGCCCGGTTGAATCTTTTAAAAGGGCAGTTAATAATAAATTATCTATTTTTGCATTATTTATTACTGGTACATCTGTGCTATTAAAGTTATATTCGTTTATTTGTATTTTTCCTGTAAATTTTTTACCTTGGTTATAATTCTGTGCTGCGTTGGTTTCGATAAATGTAATAGTTAATGTGTATTTATTTGTTATTGCTGGTTTTATTAAATTATTACCTTTTAATTTTTGAGACGTTGGAGTTTCACTATAATTAAATGGTATTGCCTCTTGGCCATCACACTTGCCTTTACTTGTTTGAGTTTCAAGTCCATAATTTTCAAACGCTTCACATGATAATGAGTATGTAAACTCATCTTTTTCAATAGTGTTAACCATGTCCACCATATTAATATCAAAGTTAGCATCGAAGTCTCCTATATTTGTTACAGTAAATTCTTTTATTATTGAAAGATCTGGCTCAATATTTTCTACTTTGATTTCAGGACCACTATTGTAGTATAATGCTAGATTTCCTGCTGAAACATTTATATTTTTCGCTTCTTCATTTCCTAATATTATATTACTAAAGTATGCGTAACTTAATGAAATTGTTATCACAAGTACACATGCCAAAAATATTGTATAAATTACTTTTTTGTCTTTCATAATATGCTCCTTTATCTTCTATCAGTATTATACTTTACTTGAAGATATATTTCAATATGCATATAAAATATTTATTTTAATGTAACTATTTTATTATAAATGGATCGTCTATGTTTCCTGAGCCTCCATTATAGGTTATATTGGAATTTAAATATAAAGTAGGTCTTACATCTCCGTCATTTGAATATATAAGAGCGCTGCTTACTAAACCATCAATATGAATAAACATTCCACCATAAGTATCCGCTGAGCAAGGCGATATAGCCCAATACCAAGATCCAGAAAATAACCAATTAGTTGATATACAAGTTTCATCTTTATAATTACTTCCTTTTTTAGTATCATCATTATAACACGCACTACTTGCATACATATAATCACTTGGATATATAAGTCCCACTTTTCCATCCCAAGTTTGTTTATTACCACTATTTACGTTTGTACTTCGTTCTTGAGCATATAGCTCTTTTATATTTCCATATCCATTATTATATATTGCATTACCTAGGTACCACCTTGTATCACTTATTTGATTTTTTGCATTATCTGTTAAACCATTGTTTTCATAATTACATATAGCACTACTATTAACTGTAGTATCGTATCCAGTTGAACAAGCAAGCTGTGTGTATCCTTTTGTTCTATTGTAGTATGGTCCACTATTTAAAAGTATCATTAGGGTTGCTGTTGTCCAATCATTCTTGTTTTGTGTGGCATTTGATTCTTTATAAGACCATGCTGCAGTTTTTATATTGTCTCTTACTATCTTTACTTTATTTTCTTTTTTATATGTTCCATCATCATTTGGGGTTTCCGCTTCAAATACTCCTATTATTCTCCACACACCTACTTCATCATTAAACGTTATATAATTATTTGGCTCTTTTCCTTGATATCTATATTCTGTCGTATCGTAGTTTTGATTACCTGTTGCATTTTGATTTATTTTTGTTAAACCTAACTTACCATAGTTCAGTATTAAATAATCTGTAAGTATCTTAATTTCTTTAAAATATAAACTGCACTTGGTTTGATCATAAGTTTTAATATTTATTATACTGTTTACTGAATCATATGTTACTTCTGCATCGTTACTACAGGTGTAATTTGTTAATTTATATTTTTTAGTACTATCAAGTTTATCTACTCTTGTATTATCTATATATAATGCTGTTGTTTCATAATCGTAATGTAAATAATTTGTGTCTATTTCTGTATATGTTTCTAATACTTTTACTTCTTCCACATCATTAAATGAATATCCTCCAAATACCATAAGTGATAATGTTTGCTTTTCTGCATTTGTGTTTTTTATTGTTAGTGACATAGTTCTAGTCATTACAATACCACCAAATGATGCATCCATATAATCACTTGCGTATTTTACTTCTAAATTATCATTATTTAAGTAAGCTAGTTTATAGTTAGTACTTATTCCGGAAAGGCTTGTTATTTCTATAGTGTGTTCTGTTTCTCCCGGCTCTATGTCAATTGTATAAGTATTCTCATTATCTATTTTTATAGAATATAAAAGCTCTGAAATATACATTTCATT
>CAKOHK010000007.1 GCA_934085595.1 uncultured Bacilli bacterium | reverse complement strand
CCTGATGTTAATACAAAAACACCAGCTAAAAACAATCCATAAAACAACTTCTTATTTTTCATACAACGTACCTCTATTCTATAATTCTATCTAATAAAAATTATACCAGGTACCCCCCCCCCATGTCAAGAGGCAAATAAAAAGCGAACACTTTTGTGAACGCTTTCATGTTTTATTAAACTAATTCAAGTCTAACGATTAAAGCATCGTCGCCTTGTCTTTCTCCTAATTTAATTATTCTAGTATATCCACCATTTCTTTCAGTATACTTTGGTGCGATTTCATCAAATAATTTTTTAGTAAGATCTTTATCATTATTTAAGAATGATAATACTTTTCTTCTAGAAGTTAAATCTCCTTTTTTAGCATAAGTAATCATTTTATCAACAAATTTTCTTGCTTCTTTTGCTCTTGCATCAGTTGTATTTACGTGTCCAGTTGTTAGTACATCTTTAACAAGACTTGATAAGATACTTCTTCTAACTCTAACTTCTCTATTTAATTTTCTATATAAAGCCATCTTATCCTCCTAATCTTCATCATGGAATGTAAGTCCCATGTCTTTTACTTTATCTATAACTTCTTTTAATGATTTTTTACCAAGATTTCTAATCTTCATCATTTCAGATTCAGTTTTAGCAGTTAAATCTTGTAATGTATGAATACCATCTCTTTTTAAACAATTATATGCTCTTACTGATAAATCTAATTCTTCAATAGGAGTTTCTAATGTTTTTTGAGCTGTATCTTCTTCTTTATTTGTAAGAACACTTTCTAGTCCTGTTAGATTATATAAATCTGTTACTACTGTAAAGTGATCTACTAATATTTTAGCTGCTCTTGCGATAGCTTCTTGCGGTTTTACTGAACCATTTGTCCAAACATTCATAATTAATTTATCAAAGTTTTCATTTTGTCCTACACGTGCACTTTCAACTTCGTAACTAATTCTTTCGATTGGACTATATAATGAATCAACACCAATAGCTCCGATTACATCTTTAACTCTTTTAGCGTTGATTTTTCCATCAACATATCCTCTACCATTAGATACAGTCATAGTCATATCTAGACTTCCACCTTGTGATAGTGTTGCTATTACTAAATCAGGGTTAATAATATCTACTTCTGCATTTTTATCAATATCAGATGCGTGTACTTCTCCTTCTTTATTAGCTTTTAAATGTAATACTTGATCTTCTTCACTATGATTTACAAGAACTAACTTTTTAATATTTAATACTATCTCTGTTACATCTTCAACAATTCCATCTATTTTTTGGAATTCATGCATAACTCCTTCAATTTTAATATCAGTTACTGCACTACCTTCAAGACTAGATAGCATTACTCTTCTTAAGGCATTACCTATAGTAGTTCCAAAACCTCTTTCTAATGGCTCTAAAACGAACTTTCCATAGAAATTATCTTCTACATATTCTGTTACTTTATAATCTGGTTTAATAAATTTTAACATGATATTTTTTCCCCTTTCAACCTAAATACGTCTTCTCTTAGGTGGTCTACAACCATTGTGTGGTACAGGTGTTACATCATTAATAGCTGTTACTTCTAATCCTGCTGTTGCAAGTGAACGTATAGCTGTTTCTCTTCCTACACCGATTCCTTTAACAAATGCTTCAACTTTTCTTATTCCTGCATCATATGCAGCTCTTCCTGCAGCTTCTGCAGCAGTTCCAGCAGCGTATGGTGTTTTCTTTTTGCTTCCTTTGAAACCTGTAGTACCAGCAGAAGCCCAAGATATAACTCCACCATCTTTATCAGTTATTGTTACAATTGTGTTATTGAATGTAGAGTGAATATGTGCTTGACCTTCAGTGATATCTCTCTTTGCTTTTCTTTTTCTTCTATTATAAGCCATAAGTTATCCCTCCTATTTCTTCTTATTAGCAATAGTTTTGCCTTTACCTTTACGAGTTCTAGCATTTCTACTAGTTTTTTGTCCTCTTACTGGTAATCCTTTTTTATGTCTAGTTCCTTGGTATGAGTTGATTTCCATTTTAGTTTTAATGTTCATTTCAACTTCTCTTTTTAAGTCTCCAACTAATACATATTTATCAGCTTCACTTCTTAATTTGTTAGTTTGTTCTACTGTTAGAGCATCTGTTCTAACATCTTCGCTAACACCAGCACTAGCACAAATTTCTTTTGCTCTAGTTGGTCCAATTCCATAGATATAAGTTAAAGCAACTACTATTCTCTTATTCTTTGGTAAGTCAATATTTTTAATACGAACCATATTTTCCTCCTACTAACCTTGTCTTTGTTTATGTTTAGGATTTTCACAAATTACCCAAACTTTTCCGTTTCTTCTAACGATTTTGCATTTGTCGCATATTTTTTTTACTGATGGTCTTACTTTCATAATATCCCTCCATTATTTTCTATATATTATACGTCCGCGTGTTAAATCACAAATAGGTACTTCCATACGCACAGTATCACCTGGATAAATACGAATCATGTTTAAGCGCATTTTCCCAGAAACGCGGGCATGTTCTACTATGTGTCCATTATCTAGTTTTACTTTAAAGTCTCCTCCTGGTAAAACTTCTAGTACCTTACCTTCAAGTTCTATATAACCGTCTTTTTCTTTGGCCATGTTTCACTCTCCTGTTAATATTTCGTAACCATCTTCGGTTACAACTACACTGTGCTCGAAATGGGCAGCGGGACTACCATCTGTTGTTGTTATTGTCCATCCGTCGTCAAGCATCCACACTTCATCAGTTCCAAGTCCAAACATTGGTTCAATAGCAATTGTCATTCCTTTTTCTAAAGTAATTTTTTTACTATCTTTATTACTATAGTTTGGTATATATGGATCTTCATGCAATTCTTTTCCAACGCCATGTCCAGTTAAACATTTGTATACTCCGTATCCATTTTCTAAAGCAACACTTTCTATTGCTTTGCACACTTCATTTAAATTTACACCAGCTTTAATTTTTGAAAGTCCTTTGTATAATGCCTTTCTTGTATTTTCTACAAGTTTTCTTTTTTCTTTGCTTGTATGTCCAACTACATAAGTATATGCTGAATCTGAATGATATCCTTTATAGATTGAACCTACGTCTACAGAAACAATGTCTCCGTTTTTAATCTTAGTATCATCAGGAATCCCGTGTACTACTACATCATTTATACTAACGCATGCACTTGCGGGATATCCTTCGTAATTAAGAAATGAAGGCACAGCATCATGACTTACAATATAATTATATACATAATCATCTATTTCTTTTGTAGTCATTCCTGGTTTGATAATATCTTTTAAGTTTTTTAAAACTGCATAGGTAATCTCTCCAGATTTTTTCATAAGTTCTATTTCTTCATCACTTTTAATACTAATCATTATTTGCCTACCTTGCTTTTGAACTCATTAAATGTATAATCTGCATCATTATTTGAGTTTAATTCTATTAGCATTCCTTTTTCTTTGTAATATTCTGCTACTGGAAGAGTAATTTTTTGATAAGTTTCAAAACCTTTTTTGAATGATTCTTCATTATCATCTCCTCTTGTAGTTAATTCTATATTACAATCATCGCATAAATTATCATTAATAGGTTTACATACTCCTGTTAATTTATTATATGTTCTTTTACAATTTGGACATATAACTCTTCCAAGTGTTCTTTTAAGTGCTGTTTCATAATCAACATTTAGAAGAACTGCATAATCTATAGTTAATCCTAGTTCTTTTATTATTTCATTAACAGCATCTACTTGAGCCATGTATCTTGGATAACCATCTAATATGAATCCATTTTTAATGTCATCTTTAGATAGTCTTTCTTTTATAAGTCCGTTTATTAGTTCATCAGGAACTAATTCTCTTTTTGCTTGCAGTGCTCTTACTTGTTTTCCAAGTTCAGTTTCTGGGTCAATATTTCTTAATAGTTCTCCAGCTGATATTGAAACAAGTCCGAACTCTTTTGTTAATCTGCTTGCAAATGTACCTTTCCCTGCAGCGGGAGGTGCGATTAAAATCAAATTCATTTTATCTCCTATTATAACTTCTAGAAGCAACAGAACTTTCAAGTTGTTTATATGTTTCAACCATTACTCCAACTACGATTAATATTCCAGTACCACCTAGTCTAACTGAGTTAGATAATCCAGTGATAGATGTAAATATTGTTGGCAAAGCTGCTATTATACATATAAATATTGCTCCCATGAATGTTATTCTACTTAATACTTTTGATATATAATCTTTTGTTTCACTTCCAGGTCTTATTCCTGGTATATAACCACCATTCTTATTTAAATTCTTACTTAATTCACTTGGATTTATTGTCATATATGTGTATACATAAGTAAATAGAAATACTAATGCAATATATATTACAAATCCAACTGGTTTATTTGTTGATAAATAAGTATTTATAAATGGTTGTGTATCTTTTGCTACGTATGCTATTAGTGATGGAATTGACATTACTACACTAGCAATGATTACTGGCATAACACCAGCTGAGTTAAGTCTTAATGGTAAGAAAGTTTGTTTTCCTCCATAACTTGATGCACTTCTATTTGAATATTGTATTGGTATTCTTCTTTCTGCTTCTTGCATCCATACAACACCAACTATTATAGCTAAATATAATATAACAAATAGTGCATAACTTAACCATGCTATTAATGCATTGTTAGCATCTGGTACTAATTCAGAAAATGCTGTTACAAACATATTTGGTAGTGTATTTACAATACCAGCCATGATTAGTAATGATATACCATTTCCTAAACCTTTTTGTGTAATTTGGTCTCCCATCCATAATAGAAATGCTGTTCCTGCAGTTAATATAAGTGATATTCCAAAGCATTCTTGCATTGTATATGCACCTTTTCCGAAGAATAGCATTGGGTAAAAGAATCCTTGAATAAATGCTACTGTGATACCTGCGTATCTAGTAATTTTATTTATTTTCCTTCTACCTTCTTCTCCCATTTCTTTAAGTTCTGTAAAGTATGGGATTATATCCATTTGTAATATTTGAATTACAATAGATGCTGAGATATATGGCATAACACCAAGAGCGAATATAGAGAATTGTTTTAAACCTCCTCCACTCATGGCATTAAATAATTCTAAAAATCCAATATCTCCTGTTATAACTTGCATTCCTGGTACAGTTATTGAATTACCTAATGCAAATATAAACAAACAAGCTAAGGTGAAATAGATTCTAATTCTTAAATCTTTGTTAGAAGATCTAAATATTTGCTTCATTGATGCAAACATCTTAAATCACCTCCGTAGTTCCACCTAACTCTTCTATTTTTGTAATAGCAGTGTTAGTAAATACATTAGCCTTAACAGTTAATTTCTTTTCTAATTTTCCACCGCCTAATATCTTAATTCCAGATAATTCTTTTTTAACTAATCCAGCTTCTTTTAATGTAAGAGGAGTTACAACGTCTCCATCATTAAATCTATTTAAATCTGATACGTTAACTACTGCATATTTAGTTTCAAATCTCTTGTTACTAAATCCTCTTCTTGGAAGTCTTTTGAATAATGGAGTTTGTCCACCTTCAAACCATGGATGAATACTAGCACCGCTTCTTGCTTTTTGTCCTTTTTCTCCACGTGTTGAAGTTTTACCATGTCCACTACCTGGTCCTCTTCCAACTATTTTATTTCTATGTGTTGAACCTGGAGCACTTTTTAATTCATGTAATTTCATTATTTAAGTACCTCCTCAACTGTTTTACCTCTAAGCTGTGCAATATGTGAAGCATTTCTTTGTGCTTGTAATGCTTTAATTGTAGCTTTAGCAGTATTAATTTGTGTGTTGCTTCCTAGAGATTTTGATACAACATCTTTAACTCCAGCTAGTTCTAAAACTATTCTTGAAGCTCCACCTGATATAATTCCACGACCTTCTTTAGCTGGTCTTATCATAACTTTAGCAGCTCCTACAACTCCAGTTGCTTCATGAGATATTGTTCTTCCATCAACTAAATCGATTTGTACGATATTCTTTTCAGCTTCTTTAATTGCTTTACTTACTGCTACAGGTATTTCTTTACTTTTACCAGTACCAATACCTACTTTTCCTTTTCTGTCTCCTACAGCAACAGTAGCAGAGAATCTAAAGTTTCTACCACCTTTTGTTACTTTAGTTACTTTTCCAAGTGAGATTATTTTATCTTCGTATATTTTTTTCTCACGTTCTACTCTTCTAAACTCACGATTGTTTTTCTTATTATCATTTTTCTTAACAACGTTTTCGCTCATTATTTCCTCCTAGAATTCTAATCCGCCTTCACGTGCAGCTTCAGCTAATGCTTTAACATTTCCGTGATATTGGTATCCGCCTCTATCAAATACTACAGTTTTGATACCAGCTTTTTTTGCTTTAGATGCAATATCTTTTCCAACTTTTGTTGATACTTCAATATTACATGCTTTTTCTTTTAGTTCTAAAGAAGATGAGCTTGCTAGAGTTACACCCTTAACATCATCAATTATTTGAGCATATATTCCAGAATTACTTCTAAATACACACAATCTTGGACATTCAGGTGTACCAGATACAGATTTTCTAACTCTTGCGTGTCTAGCTAATCTAATACTATTTCTTGATTCTTTCTTTATCATTTTTCCCTCCTATGCAGCTTTCTTTCCTTCTTTACGACGGATATGTTCTTCTTTAAACTTAATACCTTTACCTTTGTATGGTTCTGGTTTTCTTATTTTTCTAATATTTGATGCGAATTCTGATACAGCTTGTTTATCGCATCCGCTGATAGTTAATTCATTTGTTGATTTATCTGGCATTGTAACAGTTATACCTTCTGGAATAATTACTTCTACATTGTGTGAGTATCCAGCTGAAACGATTATTTTATTTCCTTGAAGTTGGAATCTGTAACCAACACCATTGATTTCTAATTCTCTTGTGAAACCATTACTAACACCTATTAACATATTATTAATCATAGCGTTAGTTGTTCCATGTAATTGCTTAGAAGTCTTTGCTTCATTTTTTCTTGTAACTAATACTTTTCCGTCTTCAATTTTAACATCTACAGCATCAGTTCTATATTCAAAATCTAATTGACCTTTAGGTCCTTTAACAGTAATTTTATTACCGTCAATGTTCATTTCTACACCTTGTGGTATAGTAAGTACTCTATTACCTATACGACTCATTATAACACCTACCAGATATAAGCTAGAACTTCTCCACCAAGATTCTTTTCTCTAGCTTCTTTATCAGTCATTAGACCTTCTGAAGTAGATACTATTGCTATACCTAATCCGTTTAATACTCTTGGCATTTCTTCAGCTTTAACGTATACTCTTAATCCTGGTTTACTAATTCTTTTAAGTCCTGTTATAACTCTTTCTTTTGATTTTGAATATTTTAAATTAACTACTAGCATTTCACCAACAGCAAGTTTATTTACTTCATAACCATTAATGAAACCTTCTTTTGTTAAAATATCAGCGATACCCTTAGTCATTTTAGTACCTGGTATTTCAACAGTTTTATATTTCATAGCATTAGCATTACGTATTCTTGTAAGCATATCAGCTACTCTATCATTAACCATTTTAGGTCCTCCCTTCTTATTAACACCTATGTTAATGTAAGATTATTTTTAGTTCCTTATTACCAACTTGATTTTCTAACTCCTGGTATTTGTCCTTTGCTAGCTAATTCTCTAAAGCAAATACGACATAAACCAAATTTCTTTAATACTGAGTGTGGACGACCACATCTAGTACATCTTGTGTAGTTTCTTGTAGCATATTTGTAACCTCTTTTTTGCGCTACTAATTTACTTGTCTTTGCCATTTATAATTCCTTTCTTACTTTCTAAAAGGTAACCCGAATGCGCTTAATAAACTAAGTGCTTCTTCATTAGTCTTAGCAGTTGTAACCATGACTATATCAAGTCCTCTTACCTTAATTACTTGATCATATTCAACTTCAGGAAATACTAATTGTTCTTTAATACCTAAAGTATAATTTCCTCTTCCATCGAAACTGTTTTTAGAAATACCTCTAAAGTCTCTAACTCTTGGAAGAGCGATGTTAATAAGTTTGAATAAGAATGAGTACATTTGGTCTCCTCTTAGTGTAACTTTACATCCAATTTTATTTCCTTCTCTTAATTTAAATCCTGATATTGATTTTTTTGCTTTTGTGATTACTGGTTTTTGTAATGCTATTGCTTCTAAATCTTTCATAGCAGCATCTAAATATTTTGAATCAGCAAGTGCATCTCCAACGCCCATATTAAGAACTATTTTCTCTAAACGTGGAACTTGCATTTTAGTAGTATAGTTAAATTTTTGCATTAACTCTGGAACTATTTTTTCATTATATTCTTTCTTTAATATTTCCATAATTCACCTACTTACTTTCTTTTTTAGCTTCTTTTTTTGAAGTTTTAGTTTCTTTTTTAGATTCTTTTACTTCTTTTTTAGCTTCTTTCTTTGATTCTTTATCTAATACTTTTACATTAGAAATATGTATTGGAGCTTCTATTTCAAGAATTCCACCAGTTTCATTTTGAGCATTTGGTTTTACATTCTTTTTAACAATATTTACTCCTTCAATAACTACTCTATTATCTTTTTTTAAGACTTTTAGTACTTTTCCTTCTTTACCCTTATTACTTCCAGTAATTACTTGTACTTTGTCTCCTACTTTAATTTTCATATAAGATTCCTCCTATAAAACTTCTGGTGCTAGTGAAATAATTTTCATGAAATCTTTATCACGAAGTTCACGAGCAACAGGACCTAATACACGAGTTCCAACTGGACTCTTGTCTTCTTTGATTAATACACATGCATTATCATCGAATTTAATGTATGAACCATCAGCTCTTTTAACACCTTGAACTGTTCTTACTATAACAGCTTTAACTACTTTTCCTTTTGGTGTATTTGAGTTAGGAATTGCTTTTTTAACAGTTCCAACTACTATATCACCTATATTACCGCTTTTAACAACGCTTCCACCAAGCACTCTGATCACTAAGATTTCACGAGCTCCTGAATTGTCAGCTACCTTTAAACGGCTTTCTGGTTGTATCATAACTCTTTTTCCTCCTTCTTAAAGAATTACAGCTTCTTCAACGATACTAACTAAAACATATCTCTTTGTTTTTGATAGTGGTCTAGTTGATACAGCTTTAACTATATCTCCTACTTTAGCTTTATTTTCTTCATCATGTACAGCGTACTTTTTAGTTCTTTTAACTCTTTTGTGGTAAAGTGGATGTTTTCTATATGTTTCTACTGCCACTGTAATAGTTTTATTATTTGCAGCACTAACTACTTTTCCAACTATTTCTTGTTTAGTATTTTCCATTATTAATTTTCCTCCTTACTACTAAGATTACGTTCTTTTATAACAGTTTTAATTCTAGCAACTTCATGTCTTAATTCTTTTATTCTATGAGGTTTTTCTAGATTTCCTGTTGCAGCACTAAATTTTAAGTTAAATAGTTCTTTTCTATTTTCTTCTTCTTTTTTAATTAGTTCTTCAGTGGTTAATTTTCTAATTTCAGTCATTTTCATTATTTAGCCACCTCTTCTTTCTTAACAAATTTTACTTTAATTGGTAATTTATGACCAGCAAGTCTAAATGCTTCACGAGCAATTTCTTCAGTAACATCAGTCATTTCGAACATGATTTTACCTTCTTTTACTACTGCTGCCCATTCTTCAACATTACCTTTTCCACTTCCCATACGAACTTCAGCAGGTTTCTTAGTTCTTGCTAAGTGTGGGAAAATGTTAACAAATATTTTTCCTCTTTTAAATGACTTCATATAACGAGTCATAGCGATTCTTGCTGCTTCGATTTGTCTTGCTGTAATGTATGCTCCTTCTTTAGCCATCATTCCGTATTCACCTTTAGTTAATACAGTGTTTCCTTTAGCTTTTCCTTCATAGCTAATTCTATGAGGTTTTCTATATTTAGTTCTTTTTGGAATTAACATTGTTATTACCTCCATTTTTCTTAGCAGGAAGTACTTCACCTTTATATATCCAAACTTTAACGCCTATTTTTCCATAGATTGTATCAGCTTCTTTATTAGCATAATCTATTTCTGCTCTTAAAGTATGTAGAGGTACTGTTCCTTCTGTGTAGAACTCTGTTCTAGCCATTTCAGCTCCAGCTAAACGTCCAGATACAGCAATTTTAACACCTTTAGCTCCTGCTTTCATTGTATTTCTGATAGCTCTTTTTTGAACTGATCTAAATGATGCTCTGTTTTCAATTTGCATTGCTACGCTTTCAGCAACTAATGCTGCATTTAAATCAGGATTTTTAACTTCAACTATTGATAGATATATTTCTTCTCCAGTTAATTTTTGAAGAGCTTTCTTTCTCTTTTCAATATCAGCTCCGCCTTTACCAATAATGATTCCAGGCTTAGATGTATTTATTGTTACATTAGTTCTTTTCTTATTTCTTTCAATATTGATTGATGCTACTGCACAACCTTTTAACTCTTTTTCTAAATATTCTCTGATTTTAATATCATTGTTTAAATATTTAGCAAAGTCTTTAGTTGGTGCATACCATTTACTTTCCCAATCTCTATTGATTCCTAATCTTAATCCTATTGGACTTACTTTTTGACCCATCTGTTAGTCCTCCTTTGCAAGTACATTATCAGTTACGCAAACATAAATGTGACTTGTTCTGTGAAAATTCTTTGCAACTCTTGAATGAGATGCTGCTTTTCTTCTTTTTAAAGTTCTACCTTCATTTATATATGTTTCTTTTATTACAAGGTCAGCTTCATTTGCTTTGAAGTTATTAACTGCATTAGCAACAGCTGAGTTTAACACTTTTGAAATTAATCTACTAGCTTTTGTGTTAGTTGTTTCAAGTATTGCTCTTGCTTCTTTAACACTTTTACCTCTGATTAAATCTAATGTCATTCTTGCTTTTCTTGGAGCTATAGCTGCTCCTTTATGTATACTATAAGTTTCCATTTAACTTCCTCCTACTTCTTCGCACCGTTTGCAAAACTTGCAGCATGTCCTTTAAATGTACGAGTTAAAGCAAATTCACCTAGTTTATGTCCTACCATATCTTCAGTAACATATACAGGAATAAATTCACGTCCGTTATGAACAGCAAATGTATGTCCTACAAAATCTGGAAATATAGTTGAACTTCTTGACCAAGTTTTAATTACTTCTTTTTTACCTGTAGTATTTAATTCTTTTACTCTTTTAAGTAATCTATCAAATACATAAGGTCCTTTTTTCAAACTTCTTGACATATGTACGATTCCTTTCTTATTTCTTTCTACGAGTCATTATTAATTTATTGCTTGACTTCTTACTCTTTCTAGTCTTTAATCCTAGAGCTGGTTTACCCCAAGGTGTCATTGGTTGTGCACGTCCGATTGGTGCTCTTCCTTCACCACCACCATGTGGGTGATCGTTAGGGTTCATAACAGATCCACGAACTGTAGGTCTGATTCCCATGTGTCTTTTTCTTCCTGCTTTTCCAAGGCTAACTAGTTCGTAATCAGTGTTTCCAACTTCTCCGATTGTAGCTCTACAGTTAGCAAGAACTTTTCTAGTTTCTCCACTCTTAAGTCTTAAGATAATATATTTACCTTCTCTACCTAATATTTGAGCACTACTTCCAGCACTTCTAGCAAGTTTTGCTCCAGCGCCTGGATTTAATTCTATATTGTGTACTAGAGTACCAACAGGTATATTTTCAAGTGGTAAAGCGTTACCTACTTTAATATCTGCATTTACTCCAGATTCAATAACATCTCCAACTTTTAAGTTAAGTGGTGCTATTATGTATCTTTTTTCTCCATCAAAATAATTAATTAGTGCAATATTTGCACTTCTGTTTGGATCGTACTCGATAGATGCAACTTTTCCTTTAACACCGTCTTTATTTCTTTTGAAATCTATTAAACGATATTTTCTTCTGTTACCTCCACCAATGTGTCTAACAGTTATTTTACCTTGATTATTTCTTCCGCCTGTTTTACTTTTATTAACAAGAAGACTTTTTTCAGGAGCACTCTTTGTTATTTCAGTATTAATAAGTGTACTCATTCCTCTTGTTCCAGGAGTATTAGGCTTAAACATTCTAACTGGCATAATTCCTCCTAATATTCTATAGAAGCGCCTTCAGCAAGTTTAACATAAGCTTTTTTATAAGCAGCTGTTTTACCTGTGTATCTTCCAACTCTTCTATCTTTTTGTCTTGCATTTAATGTATTAACATTTAATACTTTAACACCGAATACTTTTTCAACTTCATTTTTGATTTGAGTTTTGTTAGCATTTGGTTTTACTTTAAATACATAAACATTTTGTGTATTTTTTAAATTTTCTGATTTTTCAGTAATTACTGGTGCGATTATAATATTCATTATTTAAGCACCTCCTCTAATTTCTTAACAGATTTTTCATCAATTACAAGATAAGTATTTGCTAAAATATCATATACATTTAATTTTGATACTTCTAAAGTTTTAACTTCTTCATTATTTCTTGTAGCTAATACTAGATTATTATTTTCATCTGTATATACTACTAATGATTTCTTGTCTGCTTTAATAGCGCTTAATGCATTATTAAATTCTTTAGTTTTTGGTGTATCAATTTCTAAACTATCAACAACAATTAGTTCTTTTTCTTGATATTTTGATGATAATGCACTTAGAAGTGCTAATCTTCTTTCTTTCTTATTTTGCTTTTTATCAAAGCTTCTTGGTTTAGGTCCGAATACAATTCCACCACCTGGCCATTGTGGGCTTCTAGTAGATCCTTGTCTTGCGTTACCTGTTCCTTTTTGTTTATATGGCTTTCTTCCGCCACCACTTACTTCACTTCTTGTTTTTGTTGAAGCAGTTCCTTGTCTACTTGAAGCTGTAGCAACTAGTACAGCATCATGCATAACATTTTCGTTTACTTCAATATTCCAAACGTTGTCAGCAAGTGTTAAATCTTTAACATTTTCACCTTTAAGGTTTAAAACTTTAATTTTTGCCATTATTCTGAAACCTCCTCATTGTTAGTTTCTGGAGCGTTAGTTTCAGCATTTTCAACAACTTCATTGTTTGTAGTTTCTACTACCTCTTCTTCGTAAGATACTAACTCAATTGGATTTCTTTTTTCTGCACCTTTGACAGCGCTTTTAATAAACACAAATGATCCTTTAGGTCCTGGAACATTTCCACTTATTAAAATGCAATTTGCTTCAGTATCTACAGATATAACAACTAAGTTTTGAATTGTAACTTGTTCTCCACCCATTCTTCCTGGTAATTTTTTACCTTTAAGAACACGCATTGGTCTCATTGTTCCTAATGAACCAACTCTTCTGTGATATGTTGAACCATGAGTTTCAGGTCCACGAGATTGATTCCATCTCTTAATAACGCCTTGGAAGCCTTTTCCTTTTGATATTCCAGTAACATCAACAACTTCTCCAGCTTCAAACACATTAGCTTCTAAAACATCTCCAACATTGTAACTTCCAGCGTCAATTCCTTTGATTTCTTTTACGAAGCGCTTAGGTAATGTATTTGCTTTTTTAGCATGTCCAAGACTAGGTTTATTTGCGTTTCTTTCTTTTTGATTGAAAGCACCTATTTGAACAGCTTCATACCCATCTTTTTCTACTGTTTTAATTTGTGTAACCACATTTGAATCAACTTCTATAACAGTAACAGGTATTAGTTTTCCGTCAGTAGCGAATACTTCAGTCATTCCTACTTTACGTCCTAAGATTCCTTTCATTATTTCCTCCTTCAAATCTTATAACTTATTTTTTGATTTCGATATCTACTCCACCAGGTAAGTCTAAATGTGCAAGTGCATCAATTGTTTCTTTACTTGGATCTGTGATATCAATTAGTCTCTTGTGAGTTCTAATTTCGAATTGTTCACGGCTATCTTTATATTTATGAACAGCTCTTAATATTGTGATTTTTTCAATCTCAGTAGGTAGTGGTACAGGTCCACTTACTACTCCACCAGTTCTCTTAACAGTCTCAACAATTTTAGCAGCAGCTTCATCTATGCTTCTGTGCTCGTAAGATTTTAATCTTATTCTTATTTTGTCTTTTGACATATCTTTTCCTCCTCGCCTATATTTTTATAGACTTGCTCAGCGCAAATTACCTGATAGTTAATTAAGTCCAATTCAACTTAACCTGGTGTATCAGCAACCTTGCGTATCTTAGCCAGTCGATTCGTTATCATTATAAGGCATTATTCCTTAAAAATCAAGCATTTTTTTTAAAAAATGACAAAAAAAGCTAAATATTTCTTTAGCTTCTATTGACTAATACTTGTTAGTAAGTCTCCAAAGACAGATACTAACAATGCAAGTATTGTATTATTGTATCTTTCAAGTTCGCTTTCTTTTAAATCGGTTACATATTTTGCACTATATGAACTAAATCCTTCTATTTCTTTATTATTTGAAATTGTACTTGTTAATTTAATGTTTATCATTTCATTTTTAGATTTATCAGGTGTTAATTTTATATCTATTATATTTTGTCTACTATTAGCAGTTTGTATATTGTTTTTAACACTTACTAACAATTCTGTTTTATTTGAGTTTTCATTAATTTCTAAGGCTTTACTATTCTTATCGTAATTTAAGTTTAATTCATTACTTACTATTGTTATACTATCTTTATTATTTAATAATACTAAGTCATCTTCAATTTCAGTATTTTTAACTTGTACTTTTTGTAATGTTTTGTTAAAAGGACTTACAAATATATTAACTGTAGTATTTCCCTTTACTGTGATTTCTTTTTTTATCTCATCTAACTTTTCATTTATTTTTGTATCATCATATGAAGTAATATTTTTTATTTCTTCTAAAGCTTTAGCATCATTTTTTAAGTTATCTATAATAGAATCTTTCATTTCTTTAAGTTCATTTTCAGATATATTTATTGTTAGCATTATTGTACTACCATCAACATCTTTTTCACTAAACATTAATTCAGTTTTTAATTTGTTTTTGTTAATACTACTATCAATAGTGTTAGTTATATTTTCAACTGTATTTTCAAGTGATATTTGTTTTTCGCTAAATAGTTTTTCGCTTAATTCTTTTTCATCAGATTTAATCATAAATGGCAAGTAATTAGGTATGTTTAAATATGATGTAGTCCTTTCTAAGTAATATGCTACTTGTACTTTTGAGTTTAATGCTTCAAATTGTGCTGCTAGTAATGCTTTTTGATTTTCTTTGTCTTTAGCAATCACATATGCAAAGTTTTTATCTTTTAGTGTTTTGAAACTACCTGTTGCATTATTTATATTAAGTATTCCTTCAATATATGTTTTACTGTATTCTTTATCTATTTCACTTATTTTATTATTTATAGTAAGTTTTATTTCATTTGTAACTTTTTGATATACTTTTTTAGGACTTAACATAGCAAAATATATAATTAATACTAATAATATTATAAATAGTAATATTGATGTTAAAATAATTAACACTTTTTTTGATTTAGTATTTTTAATATTCTTAATTTTCTCTTTGTTATTTAGTTTTGGCCCGAAATCTAATACTTCTATACCGTTATTCATTTTTATACCACCTTATTATAAATATATAATATAATATTTTAATAATTTTTGCAATATAAAAACCTAGTTTAAATTAACTAGGTAATTAATCTTTTATTAGTAGTGATGAACCTGTCATTTCTTCTGGTTTACTTATTTCGAACATATCTATTATTGTTGGTATGACATCACATAATGAACCTTCATTTTTTAATTTATATTTAGCTGATGAGATAACAAATGGAACTTTATTTGTAGTGTGCTGTACGATTATGTTCCCATCTATATCTTTCATGTATTCACAGTTTCCATGGTCTGATGTTATTACTACTTCATAAAAGTTCTCTTCTGCTTTTTCGAGTATCTTTCCAATACAGAAATCACATACTTCTAATCCTTTTACTGTAGCAGGTATATTTCCTGTATGGCCTAACATATCTGGATTTGCAAAGTTTGCTAGTATAAAATCTATGTCTTCATCCATTGCTGCCATTATTGCTTTAGTAACGTCAATTGTACTCATTTCTGGTTTCATATCATATTTAGGTACTTTTGCTGATGGTACTAGTATTTTATACATGTTTTTACTTTTGAACTCTTCACCACCATCAAAATAGTAAGTTACATGATTATATTTTTCTGTTTCTGCTATACGAGCTTGTCTAAAATCTATACTTGCTAAATATTCACCAAATGTGTTATAAATAGGTTCTCTTGTGAAAGCTGGTTCTACTTTATCATGAATATTAAATAGTGAAACATACCTAACATTTTTTAATTTTTTAGTGTTAAACATGTTGAATGATTCATCTGTTAAAGAGTCGATTAATTCTTTAGTTCTTTCTGCTCTATAATTCATGAATATTACTCCATCACCATCTTTAATATTACTATTTTTTGTTATGATACTTGGATTAATATATTCATCTGTTATACCATTTTTATAGTGTAAATCTAAACATCTATCAAAATCATTAAAGTTATTTCCTATGTTATAAACTAAAGCGTCATAACATTTTTTGATTCTATCGTAGTTACCATCTCTGTCCATTGCGTAATATCTTCCACAAACTGTTCCGATTTTGCCTATGTTAAATGGTTCTATCTTTTTCATAAATGTATCTATAAAATCTTTACCGCTTTCTCTATCTGAGTCTCTTCCATCAGTTATAAAATGAAACACTACATTTTGTACTTTTTTAATTTTAGCAAGAGCACTTACTGCATAGAAATGATCTACACTTGAATGTACATTTCCGTTTGATAATAATCCCACTATATGAAGTGTACTATTATTTCCACTTACATATTCCATAATACTTAGTAATGTATCATTTTCAAAAAAACTTTTATCTTTTATTTTTTCATCTATTATTGTTAGTGGCTGCGCGACTACTCTACCTGCTCCGATTGTCATATGTCCTACTTCAGAGTTTCCAACTACTCCTTCTGGTAAGCCTACACTTTTTCCAGATGCAGATAATTCTGCCACAGGAAAAGATGACATTAAATTATTAAGAACTGGTAAGTTAGCCATTTTTATAGCGTTACCATTTTCGGCTTCTCTTACACCAAAACCATCTAAAATTAGTAATAATATCTTTTTCATATATAGTTCCTTCGTATCAATTTTAACATATATTTACTTAAAAAACTATATTTTGTTTTTTTAACTATATCATTTCAAGTCTTAACTTATCTGCTATGGTTACTATAAACTCACTATTTGTTGGTTTTGCTTTATCAATATCTACACTGTGACCAAATATATCTTCCATTAAATCTATGTCTCCTCTTAACCAACTAACTTCAATAGCGTGTCTTATTGCTCTTTCTACTCTTGCAGTAGAAGTATTAAACTTAACTGATAAATCTGGATATAATTCTTTTGTTATTCCTCCGATTAATTTTGGATTTTGATATACCATAGTAATTGCTGATCTAATGAACTGATAGCCTTTTATATTTGATGGTATTCCTAAAGAATGTAATAATTTAGTTATTTTTATTTGAATATCTTTATTTTCAAAATCTATTAATTTTTCATTTTCTATTTTAAAGTTTCTAATATTTAATATTTTTTGTTCTAAATCATCAAAATCAAATGGTTTTAATGCATAATATCTAACACCATATGCACTTACTTCTTTAATTATATCTGCTTGATTATATGATGACATAACTATTACATTTTTATCTATATTATTAAACTTTAAATAATTTAGTACGTATAATCCGTCTTTGTTAGGCATTATTAAATCAAGTAATATAACATCAAACTCATCTTTATAATCTTTTATAATGTTTATCGCTTCTTCTCCATCGTATGCTTCTTTCACTACCTCAATCTTATTATTCTTTTCAAAATATTTTTTTAGAATCTCGATTAAACTTTCATTATCGTCTACTACTAGTAATCTTGTTTTCATTTTTTTACTTTTTTCTCCTTTGTGTTTTAATTGTATAAAAAAATTATACATTTTTCTACTTTGTAAAATGTATAATTATGTCTAAAAGTATAGTTTTTTGTCGTTAAAGTTACTTTAATTCTTTTATTACCTCTTTAAGGGTATCTATAGAAGTTGATGCCTTTCCTAACAAAATACCATTTGTTATTTCTAATATTTCTTTTGCGTTTTCTTTTGTTACGCTTCCTGCGTAGAATACATTTATATTTTCATCATACTTTTTATTAATATATTCTTTTATAAAATCTATAATCTTTTTAAGTTTGTTATAATCTTTTATTTCAGTAGATGCGCCCATTATATATGGTTCATAACAAATAGAAAGATATTTTATGTTATTCTCTTCGATATCTCTTAAATAATAATTTAATTCTTTTTTTATGTAAGAAATTGGATTTTTCATTTTAGATAGCTCTCCTATAAAAAGAATTGTATTAAACTTTGAACTTAATGATTTATATAGTTTTTCTTTTGCTATTTCATATGTTTCTCCAATTATCTTTTTTCTTTCTGGATGAGATACTAAAGTATATTTAATATTCATTGATTTTAATTGTTCTAATGAGATTTCACCTGTGAAAGATCCATAATTGTATGAAAAGAAGTTTTGAGTTCCTACTTTATATGGTTTGTCTTTAAATAATGAAAGATATACTACTGGTGGAAATAATATAAAATCATATTTAGTTTTATCTAATTTTTCATATTGCTTTATAAAATTAGTCATTTCATCATAGCTTAAATAACTTTTTTGATTTAATATTATCTTTTTCATATTTCGCCTTTCTTTATTTATATGTGCTTTAGTTTTTTAGATTTTTAAATGTATCAAACTCTTGTCCACTTAAATATTCTAAAGTAGCTCCTCCTCCAGTTGAAATGTTAGGAAATGTTAATTTAAACATTCCACTTGATGTTAATATATCTCCACCGGCTAGTATTGTTTCATCTTTTTTATGTTTATGTAAATATTCCATTACTTCTCTTGTACCATATTCATAATCTTGTTCTTCATATTTTCCAAGAGGGCCATTCCATAAAATTAATTTTGAGTCTTTTAGATTGTTAATAAATAGTTTTATTGTTTCTTTTCCGATATCATATCCATTATCAGTATTTTTAAAGTCTTCTATTTTTATTTCTTTTGTTTCTGTTATAAAATCTACTGGTAATATTATTTTTTCACCATATTCGTTTAAAACTTTTTTTGCATAGTCAACATATTCTTTTTCATAGTTACTGACATCATAGCCTTTTGCTTTTAAGAATGTAAATGACATAGCTCCTCCTATTAAAAGTTTGTCACAAGATGTTAATAAGTTGTCAATAACTCCTATTTTATCTTTTACTTTACTTCCGCCCATTATTAGTGTTTTATTCTTTTCATCTAAAACTTTATCTAATAATTCTTTTTCTCTTAATATTAATATTCCTGCATATGATGGTATATATTTACTTATTCCATAAGTTGAAGCATGATTTCTATGCGAACTTGCAAATGCATCTAATACAAAAATATCTCCAAGTGTACTCCAATATTTTGATAATTCTTCATCACATGAAGATTCTTTATTTCCATCTAAATCTTCAAATCTTGTATTTTCAAGCATAACAATTTCACCATTTTTCATGTTTGCTATTGCTTCTTCAACTTCTTTACCTCTAGTTTTAGGTACAAATAATACTGAAGATGTAACATATTTAGATAAACATTTAGCTGCAGGCTCTAGTGTGTATCTTATTTTGTCTTCTTCTTTTTTAATACGTTTTAGGTGTGATAATAATATAATTTTAGCTTCATTTTTAATTAAATAATTAATAGTTTCAAGACTTGCTTTAATTCTACTATCATCAACCACTTCATCATTTTCTATTTGACAGTTATAGTCTACTCTAACTATTACTTTTTTATTCTTTACATCAATTTTATCAATACTAATCATTTTTATACCTCACTTTCATATTTTGTGTATATTTTTTTAGCATCTTCTTTTAAATTATCAAGCGTAGTGTTAATAACTTCGTCTGTATAACCATTAAATCCATCTAAGTTTGTTTCTGTAGGATGTTTCTTTTGTTCTTCTGTTAATCCATTGTCAAAATCAGGTCTTATAATATGAATTATTTTTGCGTCTTTAAACTTTTCTTTTATCATATTTATTTCTAATTCGAATCTTACATCACTTATAATAATAGCGTCATAGAAGCATGAGAATATGTCTATATCTTCAAGCATTCTTTCAATAAATAGTTTTTCTTTTCCTAATTTTTGTCTTATTACATCTGTTCCTAGTTTTTGAAGTAACTCTCTAGGCTTTGTTTCATCACTTAAATCCCATCCTGTCATTTCCATGGCGTAATACTTTATGTACTTTGATAGGTGTGTTATTATTGCTTTTTTTTCATTTGCTTCATATGTTTCTTTTAAAAAGCCAGAGAATGTATCTTTTCCATGTCTTGCTTTTCCACATATTAAGTAAATATTTGGTTTTCTTTCTTTAACAATTAATTCATTATTCATATTAATTCTCCTTTACTTGAGTACTTTCTGGAATAATCATCCATGCGTTAGGTAAATATCTTTCTCCTTTGTAACCGTATCCTACTGGATTATTTAAGAGTTTACCATTTGCATACATTGCTGAAGAGCCGCCTCCATCTAGATTAGCTGCGTTGTATGCTTTGTATTTTACAAATATATCCTTAAGTCCTACGATTGAAATACCTTTAGATGTTGCACTTCTTCCGTCTATTACAACTAATAAAACAATACCATCTTGTCTTTGGCCTATTGCTGTTCTATTAGCAATTCCCCATCCTCCATTACCTTTGAACTTAGATTCTACTCCATTAACTATTAAGAATGGTCCAAACTCTACTGCTCTATCCATACCAGCTTCGATTGCTTTGGCTGGTGAATCTTTTGTTAACATTAATATATTATCTTTTGTGAAACCTATTAGACCTCCGCCTTTATTTATTTTGTTACCTGTATCAAATACTTTTCCATCTTTTATAGCTGTTCCAGTTACTCTATTATTTCCAGCATGTGATACTCCTGATGCATTTATTGCTACTACTGCATTATTATTTTCAGCCATTTTTGATAAATATTCTCCACCTTTTCTATATTTTTGACTAAACACTAGTTGTAATTTTGATGGGTCATATACAACTATCATATATCCTTTGTACCCATCGCCTTCTAAATCAACAATTTTATATAAATCATTATCATTATCTTTCTTTAATATTTGCTCTTCATATATTGATTCATATTCACCAGTATCAACTATTGGTGCTAGATTTATTTTTGATATATCTGTCCCATTATCTGGTTCAACTACTTTATTATTATCAAGTGTTTTATCAATTGTTTCATCATCATATAATGTGTGTGCAAAATATCTATGTGTCATTGTAGTCATTGATGTTGGGATAAACCAATTTCTAAATGTATCAAAAGGTCCGTATACTATAAAGAATGTAAATAATGCTAGTACGTCTATAATAATTAGTAAAATACTAAGTGTGTTTTTCTCTTTCTTATTTTTCATTTTGTACCTCACTTATTACATATGGATCTATTTTAGTTCCTGTCCCGCTTACTATATCATTATCTTTTTTAATATAAAATACTGGTCTTATATTATGAGTATTTGTTATTAAATCTTTGTATATATTTTTAGTATTATTAATAGTATATATAGTTTGATTATTTTCATAAGATGGATTTAATAAGAATATATTTTCTACATCATTTATAAACATATCAGATAATGATGGTAGAGCTACATATGTATTGATTTTTTTACTATACATAGATGTATAATCTAAATTTGTACTTAAATATGAACCAACGTAAAAATCACTTTTTACTATTAGATTCTTATTTAAAGTATTATAGTAGTCATTATTAAGATAATATCCTAGAGAGTTTTTATCAACAGCATAAACATTCGATTTACTACTGAATGCTTTTAATACTCCTTTATTATTTTCATCTGTTATAATACTATCTTTTATAACTTTTATTTTATCATTTTCAATGTTTATTATTCTATAACTATCATTTTTAATTTTTATATAACTTCCAATATATGCGTCTTTTATATTTTTAACATCGTGTTTTTCTATTATATATGGATTATCTTTTGTTCCTTTTCCTTCTAGTAATTCTAAACTTCCATTTAATGTTAATACCGGTCTTACACCTAAAACTTTATTATCATTAAGTCCTATATCTCCAGTAGAAGTTACATAATATCCAACATTTTTTGATGATGTAGTGCTTAAATAATATGTTTCTTTATTATTTAAGTAACTTTGTTTTCCACCTGAAGCACTATAATCGTATAGCGAAAGTAATGATATTTTATTATTAGTATCAACACTTGAGCATGTTATTTTAGTTAAATCATCAATTATATCAGAACAAGATGCTGTATTTTCTAGTGATGAAGTATCATATAAATTATTTTCAAATACTCCACTATATTTTTTGTCTGTTTTATTTAACCACTTATTAACAAATGATTTATCAAATGTAGAATTAGAATTGTACATTAATGTTACATTATTTTCTGATACAATCTTAATATTATTAAAGTTATCTATTTCAACTATTCTAAATAACATTCCATTATATTTTATATAGTTATCATCTATATTTCCGATGTATCTATATATATTATTTTTTTCATCATATACAAGTCCTTTTGTTTGGTCTACTAGACTTTGATGTTTTAATATTTCATCGTATAGTGTTACTTTTGTGTTTTCATCACTAGATGTGTTTTCTAATTTATAATATTTATACATTCTTACCATGTAAAAACTGATTATTACTAGAATAACCAATATATTTATAAATATTAATACAGGAGTTATTTTAAGCTTCCTAGTCATTGTTAATCTCCAAAATCATTTTGATAAGATACTAAACTTGAACTAGTAACCCCATTAATGCTTGCAAATGAATCTACTATTTTAGAACCCATATTATTATCATCTTTTATATCTAGTTCTATAGATAATTCTGCTACATTATTATATATAGATTTGCTTCTAATTTTATATTTCTTTAGTGATTTTAATTTTTTTAATACATCTTCATGAGCATCAATATCATACTTTAATACTAATAAATATCTGTTAGCTACTTTAAATCCTGATAAGTATGTTAAGAAATATAATACTCCAATTCCTAAAGACGCTACGATTGCTGGCAAGTATAGTCCTGCTCCTGCCATAATTCCTGCTGATATTCCCCAGAACATAAATCCTGTATCAACTGGTTCTTTTACAGCTGTTCTAAATCTTACGATTGATAAAGCACCAACCATACCTAAAGATAATGCTATGTTTGAACTAATTGTTCTAATTATCATAGCTGTTACCATAGATAACATTAATATACATAGTGAAAATGATTTTGAATAAACCACTCCTGTATATGTCTTTCTATATACATATATAATTATAAGTCCAATTACAAATGCTACTATTAGCGATAATAACATATCAACTGAACTAATTGTTCCTGTAAAATTTTCTAAAACTGATTTTTTTATGATATCCTTAATACTTAATAAATACATATTTTCACTTCCTTACTTAATACTTCTACATATTGCAAACTTACTAACTGCTTCCCTACATACTGGTATATCAGATAATATATTTGATATATGCAGTGGTAATACTTCATTAAATTTTACTTCTAATACTTGTTTACCTTTTTCATTAACATCATATAATGTTCCATCTTTATTAAATAAATCATAATTATACATTCCACTTTTAATATTAGAATCAAATGTAATTCTAACATCACTTACTGGATAAACAAAAGTAACTCTATTATATTTAACTATTATAGATGGCATAAGAGCTCTATTTTTATAGTCTCTTATAAATTCTCCAAGTAAATCATTAGTTTCTTCTATACTTCCTATATTACCATTTAGTATTTTACTATATATTTCTTTTGAAATCAATATCTGCTCTTTAGCTGTCATATTATTATGTTTCATTTTTTTCTCTAATCTTATAAATGAATCATCATCATTATATATTCTTATTCTATATTTCTTTCTATATAATACTCCATCTAACTTTTCATAATATGATGTTGAATCTATATCATCAAAATATAAACTTTTAATATCATATGAACCATCAGAATAATATGCGTTTTTATCTTTACTCATTATAAGAGATAATTTATGTTTTAATACTTCAGCAGCGCTATTTGATATTTTATATTTGATTTCGTGTCTATATTTATATTTCTTCATAATTATTCTCCAAAATATTTTTTGTATTCTGCATTTGATAATTTGAAATATGATTTAGCATAACTTTTCATATAACTTCCTCTTTTATTTGCATAGTCTTTTAGGAAGTTTATATTAGATTGCCAATCTTTATATGACATATTCCATCTATCTAAGTTTCTTTTAATTTCATCTATTGTAATTTCTTCTATAACACTGTCTATTTTTTTAATAACGTTTTCACTTTTCCATGTGTTGTTTAAATTGTATGATAGTCTTTCTAAATATGTTTCTCTAAACTCTTTACTTTTCATCATATTTCTAAGTAGTACAGTACTATAACCATTTACTGTCATACCACTTGGATTTGTTGAAAACTCATAATAATTTTTATTAACATTATAAAATGCATAATCTAAATCATAAAATATAAAATGCCATTTACCATCATCTACATTTGGATTACTAAAGAATCTACAGTTTACTATATCATTGTTTGCTGTCCATGTTTCTGCTATCCAAAAGTCACAATAGTCTTTTATATTAATTTGCTGTTTAATTTTGTTATAATTCTCTGTTTTATCAAGTGAATTAGATGTTATAAAGTTAATCATATTATTATATTTTTTATTTGAACCACTTTTAATTTGTCCATCTATTCTAAGTAAATCTGTATCAGTTTTACTTATTTTTACATTGTAGTGATTTGATACGAATGTTTCATCTACTTTTTCACGTATAAAGTATAGTCCCCAATATTTTCCATTTATATACATTGCGACTGGTTTGTATGCCTGTACGTCTACATTAGTATATTCATCTACTAGTGATGTACCGACTATATCTCTTATTAATGTTTTTTTAGATGCTGTTCCCATTTCATCTTGAGAACCAGTTCTTAAAACCAATGAGTTAAATACACTTGAATTAACTGTATCAAATACTTTATATTTTAAGCTTCCTGGTCCATACTCTTTTTGAAACTTTATTTCATAACTTTTTTTAGCGTGGCCTCTTGTTGAACCTCCAAATAATTTAAGTCCTGCATCAATACTAAAACCTTCTTCTGTTTCACTTAAGTAATCTATATGGCATTTTTTTCTTAAAGTTTCTTTCCATGCGTTAGTATTTAATGCATTTAAATCTTTTGGATCTATAACAAGTGACATAACATTTATTTTATGATTTTCATTAATAATGTAAGAATATGTTGATACTTCACTTTCTATCTTATCGTTTTCATAACTTCTTACTTTTAAAACAGTAGTCTTCTCAATACTAAGAGGACTACTGTAAACTTTTGATGATTTAGTTGGATTTGATCCATCTAATGTATAATATATTTTTCCACTACCACTTAGTGCTACTTCTTTTTTATCTACGCTATTATATATTCCGCTTTTTAGTGAAGAAGTAACTTTATAAGATACTGCCTCTGATCCGTTTTGATTCTTTTTTCCTGGTGTTGGTTTACTAAAATAATATGCTCCAGTACTTGTGTTTCTTCCGTATGAGTAACCTTTAGGTACGTTTGCTATGAAAAGTGAGTCAATTATTTGTGTTCCTTTTGTTATATATAAACTTTCTGTATCTGATATTTTAAATGGTGTATGTTTATAACTATCATTTGATAGCTTTTCATCTCCAGAAGCCATTAATATATAATATTCTCCTGATTTTAATTCTTTATCTTCTAATTTATATCTACATAAAGTATTTATATTTGTTGTTATACAGTAATCACTAAGCTTAATTGTTTCTTTGGAGTTATTATAAAGTTCTATCCAATCATAGTATTCTCCTCCATTTTGAGGTAGATATTCATAATTAGAGTTCATTACTTCGTTAATTATTAAATCTTTTGGAACTTCCATATATTCTTTTTGGAACTTTTTAATACCATCTATTCCATTTTCATATCCTGGTGATATACTGCTTCCTAGTAAATAATTTCCGTTTTCATAGATATTTGCCATTCCTGATGGAATGTTTTCATAATTATAAAGTGTTTCTATTTTTCCATCATTACTAGCGATTATTAAAGTTCCTGTATTATTTGCTAATTTAAATGATGCGTGTAGTTCACTTCCTTCTTTTTCTTTACCTGATGTGAATACTACTAATACCTCATTACTTTTTATACTTATATCAGGAAATTGCCATTTATACATAGCATTCACGTCATCTGATAAACTATATCCTTTAAGATTAATTGTTTCATCTGATGTATTTTTTATTTCTACATAACCACTGTAATCATTATAAGTTTTATTTTTAAATACGCCTTTATTATTTGGCATAATTTCATTTACTATTAGATTAGATGTTTCTTTCTTAAGTGAGTTTATAAACTCTTCATGTCCTTCTTTTGTATTTGCAAACCCTGGTGTAATAGTATTTTGTACTACCCAGTTTCCTTCTGTATTTCTTGCCATTACAGTATTCTTTTTCAAACTAACTGTTTCAACTGCATCTATTATTTTTCCATTAGGTTTAAAAAGTGCTAATGTTTCAGAACCAGAAGATTTAAGTTTGAATGGTGCATGTAAGTTACCTCTTGTTCCACTTAAAAATACTACAATGTATCCTTTAGACTCAATAGTTACATCTGGAAATGTATATTTCACTTCTGCTTCGTCACTAAGACCATATCCTTTTAAATTGATGCTTTCTTCTTCTCCATTATATATTTCAACATAATCATATAAATTACCTTTTTCATCTACATATGCTCCTTTATTAGAAGTCATAATCTCATTTAATACAAGTGATTTAACATTAACATCTCCACTACCTAAATCTTCTTCTGGTAATGTTTTATTATTTTCTATTAATGACAACACTAAAATTATCATGATAACTATACATGATATTATAAAGAAAGGTATATTTTTTTTGAACTTTTTTATGTTAAACTTCATTTTTTCACCTATATTAAATATTATACTATAAGGTGTGTTAATTTTCTATTGTATATTACAATTTTTTTATATAGTTTACACTTAAAAAGCACATTCATAGATTTTTATTTTGTTTTATAATATAATTATATTGGTGATGAAAATGGAAATTAAATTAAAAAGTGATTCAAGGAAGATTAATAAAGGTGATACTTTTATTGCTATTAAAAATATAGCCAGAGATGGTCATGATTTTATAAAGAGTGCTATTGAGAATGGAGCAGAAAAAATTATTGCTGAAAGAGGAAACTATAGTGTACCTACTCTTATTGTGAAAGATACATCTTTATATTTTAAAAATTATTTACATGATAATTATTATCCTTATTTTAAAGATATAAAACTTATTGGTGTTACTGGTACAAATGGCAAAACAACAACTTGCTATTTAGTTTATCAACTTCTTAATATGCTTAATAAAAAAGCCGCTTATATTGGAACACTTGGTTTCTTTATGAATGGTGAAGTTATGAATCTTGATAATACTACTCCTGATATAGATTTACTATATAGTTTATTTATTAAAGCTAAAGAAAATAATGTAGAATATATTGTTATGGAAGTAAGTTCAATTGCTCTTTCGAGAGATAGAATATTTGGACTTGAGTATGATGAAGTTGCATTTACAAATCTTACTCAGGATCATCTTGATTATCATAAAACTATGGAAAATTATATAGATGCTAAAAGATTGTTATTTAATAAAACTAGGGGTAATAAAATAGCTATTATTAATAGTGATGATGAATATTATAAAAAGTTTATGTTTGAAGATAACAATAATATTACTTTTGGTGAAAATGGGAAAGCTAAAATAAGTGATATAGTTTTATCTAATCAAGGTACTACTTTTAAACTTACTTATAATGATAAAGAATATAATATTAGTAATGATTTTGTTGGTAAGTTTAATGTTTATAACTACGTTATGGCAATTTTGCTTGTTTCTAATTTAGGATTTGATTTAGAAGAATTAATAAAAATATCTTCCAAGCTTAAACATCCACCTGGAAGAATGGATATGATTAAATATAAAACTAATAGTATTTTTATTGATTATGCTCATACACCAGATGCAGTATATAATGCAATTAGTAGTACTTTAGAATATAAAAGTGGAAAAGTTATTACTATTGTTGGATGTGGTGGTGATAGAGATAAAACCAAAAGACCTATAATGGGTGAAATAGCTACTAGACTTAGTGATTATGTTATACTTACAAATGATAATCCTAGATGTGAAGATGAAAAAGATATAATGAATGATATTGTTGGTGGAATAACTAAAGATAACTATGAAATTATTTATAGTAGGCATGACGCTATTAAAAAAGGAATTGAACTTCTTAGTGATAAAGATATATTACTTATACTTGGAAAAGGACATGAAGATTATCAAATCATAGGAAAAGAAAAAATACATTTTAGTGATAAAGAATGTGCTCTTGATATTATAAAAAGTCTTAACTAGAAAAAGTTAAGATTTTTCATTTGAAAATAAAAAAGAATCATTATGATTCCTATTTAATTACAATATTTTATTTTTTAAACATTAATTTTTTTATATCTTCTAAATGTTCATCTTTTGATACTAGTAAACATATTCCATAAACTAATAGCCCTATTCCAATTTGCATTATTATTACAATTTTATCATCGAATTTTAAATAGTTTAATGGATAAACACATATAAACATTATAAATGAAAATAATATATATTTATATGAATACCTTAATATTTGTTTTATATCAAAATCTTTACGTACAAAGTATAACTGTGTACATGTAACAGATAATTCTGCTATTACAGTTGCTATACAAGCTCCTATGGATTTAAAATAATAAATTAATACAGTATTTAATATTAAATTAGTTATTGTGCCTATTATTACTGAAAGAGTATATTCTTTCTGTCTTTTAGTTGGTAATAAATATTGAACACCAATTACATTGCTTAAACCAATTGTTAATATTATTAAACTAAGTATAGGCATTAATATTTTTACTTTATCATACCCTTCTCCAAAAAATAATGGTACAAATCTATTACTTACTAATATAATACCTGTTATCATAGGGAAGGCTGTTAAGAATACAAACTTAAATGTTTTATTCATGTATATTTTAATTGTATCTTTTTTATTTTCACTAAAACAAGAAGCTATTCTTGGAAGCATTACTGTTCCCATAGATGTTATTATTGTTAATAAAAGTTTAATAACTTTTTGTGCTTGATCGTAAAATCCAACTTCATTCATATCATGTGTAATAAATCCTATCATCGTTTTATCAAGTATTGTATATATTTGAATAGCTACTTGCGGTATAAATAATAATACTACTGGTTTAATGTGCCTTTTAAAGTTTAATTCTTTAAATGTATAATCTATGTCTTTATTTAGATTAATCCATAATGATAAGTTTCCAAATAAATTGCTTAATACATATATTAATATATATACCCATACATCATTATTTGTTTTTACGAATACAAATATACTTATTATGGATAATATTTTAACCACGCCATTTTTAAATACTATTGTTTTAAACTTTTCTTCTCCTTGATATAACCAACTAATATCAAAAATATTTGATAAGAACTCTAGTAATAGTATTCTGTAGTAAAATGAATAATATCTATCTATACAAAATATTAAGCTAAATAATACACTTGATATTAGTGTCGTTATTGTTTTAATTATAAACAATTCCCAAAATATTTTTGATTTGTTTTTTCTATTATTTTGGTAATAAGCTATTTCCCTTTGGCCATATAATGAAATACCAAATGAACCAAGTAATATAAAATATGTCACTATTGATAATGTATAACTATACGTTCCTACGCCATTTGATCCAAGTACTCTAGATACATATGGTACGGTTATTATAGGTAACAAAATTAATATCACTTGATATATTACGTTAAATATATAATTCTTTTTTACTGACTTCTTCATATTTTACTCCGCTTGTAAATTATATCATTTTATACTTAATTATTCAAATATATTATTTCATAACCTGTCGCTAAAGTCATTACTTTTTTGAAAATATAATTATTTTTTAGCCCTACAATCTTATGGTACACATTTTTCAATTATAGGTATCTTCTTCATGATTTTCACTATAATTGCTGAAACTAAAAATATTATGACTCCCCCTAACACTCTATAGTATATACTAAATATATTAACATTAATTGTTTTTATTGCAATATCTATTAAATAATAATGAATTAGGTATATTCCAAATGTGGTATCATCTATTTTGGATGTCAAATAGTCTAAACACTTAAGTGTTTTCTTATTTTTAATATTTTTAAAAAATAAGAAAATTGCAGATGAGTATAGAATAGTTGGCACATTCAAATAGTCTTTATATGTTGTAACTATAAATCCATTTTTAAATGATAATACTTGAGTCATAATAATCTGTGTTAATAAACCTATAACACCTAATGAATAAATTAATATTCTTTTACTCTTTTTGATTTCGTAATTATTTAAGTAATATCCTAGTAATATATATATTACATATCCCATAAATGTTGGTAAATAATAAGCAGAATTATATTCTATATTTAATATTTTAGCTATTAATGGTAGCATACTATTAAAGATAAATGTTATTATTATTGAATACTTAAATATACTTTGTCTTTGCTCTTTCTTAGTACTTGCGATAAATGGTATTACTAGATAAATAGAAAACAAGCATGGAAAAAACCAGTAAATTGAATTGTATTTTGTATTTATAATTCCATTAATCATAGAAAATATATTTGTGTTAATACTTTCATTTTTGAAGTATATACACCAAATGATTGAAAATATTGACCAAATAATAAATGGTACTAATGTCTTTTTTATTCTTTTAGTGAAATATTCTTTAGTTGAATATCTTTCATTATAATCTATTAGTGTACATCCAGTTATCATAAAAAATATAGGAACAGCAAAATAACATATTGATTCAATTATGTTAGCACTTATCCAATAGTTTTCTTTATTAAATATCCAAAAACATCCATTAGTATGTAAAATTACAACTGCTAGCGATGATATTACTGATAAATATTTAATATAATTTATTTTCTTCATTTTATTTTTCTCTCTTTGTTTTAATTAATAAAAGTTCAAATAATTGTCTATGCTTTTTTACTACCACTTCAAGTATTAAGCCACATACAAATAATAATACTGATATTATTAATAAAAATAAAGAAAATATTAAAGTTGGAAATCTCGGAACTAATCCAGTTTTAAAATACTCAATTAATACAGGACTTGCAAATATTATTGAGATTACAAAAAATAATATACTTAATATTCCAAAAAATCTCATTGGTTTATATTCTTTATATAATCTAGCTATTGTTTTTAATACCTTTAGTCCATCACTATATGTACTGAGTTTTGAAAAACTTCCTTCTGGTCTATCTTTATAATTGATTGGTATTTCCTTTATATTCATATTTTTGTCTAATGCATGTATTGTCATTTCTGTTTCAATTTCAAATCCACATGATAGTACTGGAAATGTTTTTACAAAGTTATAACTAAATGCTCTGTAGCCAGTCATAATGTCTTTAATATTGGCTTTAAATAGCCTGTTTATTAGTGCTCTAACAAGTTTGTTTCCAAAATTATGGAACATTCTTTTATTCTCCGTAAAATATGTAGAGGATAATCTATCTCCAACAACCATATCCGCATTCTTCTCTAATACTAACTTACACATTTCTTTGGCATTTTCTGCTGAATAGGTGTCATCTCCATCTACCATTATGTAGCAGTCAGCATCAATATCCTTAAACATGCTTCTTATAACATTGCCTTTCCCCTGTTTGCTTTCGTACCTAACTATTGCCCCTGCTTTTTTAGCAATTACATCTGTTCCGTCAGTAGAATTATTATCATATACATATATAGTCGAATTAGGTAGACTCTCTTTATAGTCTTTTACAACTTTTTCTATCGTTTTACTTTCATTATAACATGGTATCAAAACCGCTATTTCTTTATCTTTCATTTTCAACTCCTTCATTTATATATCGTACTGATAGCAGAAAAGGAATCGCTATAATCATACAATATATATATCTAAATTCTCCCCATACAGGCGATGCAATCATTAATGACAGCCATATTCCTATAGTAGGCATAAATATAAATAATAATTTTTTATTTAACTTAATTATAAAGTAATATATCAATAATATTATTATCCAGATATAAATGCCTGTGCTCCATATTATTCCAATGATAGGTCTATTTATATCTTGATTTTTTAGAATTATATTTCTTAGTTTAGAATTCATATTAGTTTGATATATTTCATAGCCATTATCTATTATGTCGGTAGCTACTGACCAATATTGTAAATTCGGATAATAATAACCTAAAGTACTTATTAGATATGATTCTACCGATGTTATTGGATATTTAAATACTAACTCTATCCATAGTTTTAAATATTCTATTTTATTTTTATTAAACTCTTCAATATTAAAATCTTTATCAAATTTAATACCATCACTTAATTTTGGGTCGTAAATATCTTTTATTTTTTCGTATGGTATCACTTTATTAACTAATTCTTTTTCACTTGTACTTAATACATTATCTTTATATACAATTCTTCCTATTTGTTGCAAAGGAATGGCAATGTATTCTGCTGATGAACTTTTTTGAACTTTTAGAATATTAAATATAGGAATTGTTATTATATAATACATAATTATAACACTTATAATGCTTAATATAATCTTCTTATTGTGTTTAAATATTATTAATGATCCCAATAATACTATAAAATATGCATATATTGCATTATTTCTCATTAATAAAGTTAATAATGATACTATTATAAACTTAATAATAATTTTATTAGTTATGTTTTCATCTTGCTCATATAATTCATAGCATGTCATAGTTAATAATAAAAATAATCCGGCAAATATTACATCTTTCCACATTGTAACACTATAATATCCATTTACTGGTATAAACATATATATTAATAATATCACAATTAATATATAATCATTGCATCTCCTTTTTCTTAAAAAATATATAGAATATGAAAGTATTGATGCCATAATAATCATTTGTGCTAATGTAACTATTGAAACAGCTATATTTCTACTATTAAATAATAGCATTCCTACTTTATAAAATAAACTTATAAATAAAGTATGTAAAAGAGGATGATGATTTGAAAAATATGGAAAGTTGTAAATTGCAAATTCCAACTCAGATATTGAATCGGGTGTCATTATTCCCGGAAAAAATGCTATAAAATATATAACAAAACTTAAAAAAATTAGGATAAATGATATAATTGCAAACTTTTTATCACTTATTTTATATTTTTTTGCCTTAGTTTTTTTATCATATAACTGATATAAATTACTCACAGCAAGATATATCAATGATACTGAAGATATAATTTTATATAATGTATCAAAACTTAAAATCACATCTGTAAACATTATATTAGGATTTTGATATGCCTGAAATGCACTATCACCTATGATATAAATCAAACCCAAAATTAATGATATTGTTCCATATTTTTTTATGTATTCTTTATTAATTAGTAATATTTTATTATAACCTATAACAAATATAATAAATGATAAAGTTGTTAATATATTATAATTAGAAATCATTACAACTTTAAGAAAAGAATAATATATAATAGCTGGTATAATTAACTTATTAAATAATAATACTATATTCTTTTTCATAATTATTTTATAGTTCCTTTTCTACTATTTCAAATGCCCTTTTTATTACATCATCCATATCATAATATTTATATTCTGCTAATCTTCCAGCAAATATAACATTATTTTCTTTAGATGCTAATTCCTTATATTTGTTTGCTAGTTCATTATTTTTATCGTCGTTAATAGTATAATATTTTTCCATACCCTCTTTGTAGTCAGCTGGGTATTCATATGTAACTATAGTCTTAGTGCTATTATTATTTTCAAAATGTTTATGCTCTATTACTCTAGTGTATTCTACTTCCGTTCCAGTATAATTAATTACTGCATTTCCTTGAAAGTTTTCTATATCTAAGATTTTAGTGTCAAATAATAATGATCTGTATTCTAAGTGTCCTAAAGAATAATTAAAATATTCATCTATTGCTCCAGTGTATATTATCTTATCACAATTTTTTGCATACTCTTCTTTGTTATCAAAGAAATTTGTATCTAATTTCACTTCTATTCCTTCAAGCATTCTTTGTACTAGAAGCGTATAACCGCCAATAGGTATTCCTTGATACCTATCATTAAAATAATTATTATCGTATGTAAATCTTATTGGCAATCTTTTAATTATAAATGCTGGTAAATCAGTACATTTTCTATTCCATTGTTTTTCAGTGTATCCTTTAACTAATTTTTCATAGATTGTTCTACCTACTAAAGATATTGCTTGTTCCTCTAAATTTGATGGCTCTTTTCCATCCATTTCTTTCTTTTCAGATTCTATTTTATTTTTTGCTTCTTCTGGAGTAAATACATCACTCCATATTTTAGAAAATGTATTCATATTAAAAGGCATATTATATACTTCATTATTTATTCTTGCTATAGGACTATTTGTATATCTGTTAAACTCTACAAATGAACCCACATAATCCCATACATCTTTATAATCTGTATGGAAAATATGTGCTCCATATTTATGAACATTTATGCCTTCTATATTTTCAGTATAAACATTACCAGCTATATGATTTCTTTTTTCTATAACCAATACTTTTTTATCTTTTTCTTTTAATTTGCTTGCTATTGTTGCTCCACATAAACCTGAACCAACTATTAAATAATCATATTTTTTCATTTTCTACTCCTTTTATTTTTATATTTAATTTCTTTTGTTTTCAAATCAAATGTTATATTCATTATTGTCATATATACAATTATCAATATAAACATTAAAAGAATAAAAGCTCTAGAGACAAATTCATTATAAAATACTGAATCGAGTGGATGATAATATATTGAATAGCTCATATAAGAATATATTATTATAAGAAGCATTATTTTTTCTTTTTTGTAATTATTATATTTAATTTTATTATAAAATACATTAAAGAATACAGCCATAAAACCATTTAATATAAATGCACCGATATATCCAAAGTCATGTATCCATCTTCTATATGCTGTATATATATTTCCAATCATTGTCTCACCATAATATCTAAATTCTAAATGAACACTTGAATTTAAATCTAAATTGGTTATATGCATATCGTTTAAATTTGTTAATAAGTTGTGAAACGTTTCTTCTCCAACTATTTTTGTTTCTATAGGATATTTAATATATTGATTTAAGCATTCTATTGAACCACCTATATAATACGTTATATAATCGAACATATTCTTTTGGTTTTCTCTACCTACTAGTCCTGCTATCAAATAAAATAGAACTAATAATATTGCAAAAATCATTCCTATTAAAGCTATTTTTTTTATTTTGATTTTTTCTTCCCATCTACTTTTCATCAGATAGAGAATTAATGTCGTTGTTAATATTATTAATGTATAATCAATTATTCCGCTTCTATTTGATTGTAATAATGAACATAAAATATAAATAACCGGACAAACGGTATATAGTATATTTGCTTTAATACTTTCTTTTATTTTTTGTTTGCTAACAATAATATTATTTATGAAAATAAATATATATATATAAGCATTTGCGATAACAATTTTTAATAAAGTTCGAACAACAATATTTAACTTAACTAAACCTTTATATGAGGTATAATCTTTAAAAATTCTAAGCATTTCAGATATACCATTGAAGTTTCCATATTTCTTTGCTATATATATTACATTACAAATTAATAATATTAAAGTTAATGTAGAAATTAAAATTGATAAATATACTGTTTCTTTAGTGGTTTTAATCTCTGTTATTTTTTTTGATTTTTTTAAGTTTTTGTTTTTAAACTTATTGTGGATATAATAAGATATTGCTATAAATTCTAAGGCTCCTATCAACAAAACTAAAAATGTTGTTAAACTTAAATTTATATTCCATTTGGCTACATTTAAGCATGCGCAAAATATGCTTAACGTATAAGCAGTTAAAAATATTATTACTGGTTCAATTATTTCTTTATCAAATAAATAGTATATACCAATAAGCATCGCTATAAATATAATCAATAAAATATATATCATCTTAACTCCAATCTTTAATTATTTCATTTACAACATTTTTTAAGTATGTGCCACTCAATAGTTTCTTAGATAAAATTCTTAAATTCTTTTGCATTTCTTTATAGTCTTCTTCTTTTATTTGTTTTAATCTATTATCTATATCTTTAATACTATTAATTGTTAAACCTATTTTATTTTTTAAAACGAACTTTGAAATTGCTGATGTTGATGGTACAATTAATGGTAACTGAGAAACAATATAAAGAGATGCTTTGTGAGGGTTATTATATTTTAAATATTTTCCATAAACTCCTGAACATTTATCTATGTCATTTCCGTCCCACACTAATCCATATCCACCATCGATTTTACCAACAATGTTATCTGGCAGAAATGTTCCCTTATAAGTTATATTTTTAGGTAAATCAAAATCCAATCCTTTTCCATATAGATTAATTTTAATATTTTTTTCAGGTAATAATTTTTTTAAATATTTTGCTTTCACAGATGATAGGTTACCAGCAATAACTATTGGATCATTCTTTTTCCTTTCAATGTTTTTAATATCTTCGTTAAGCAAATAATCAAATATTCCTATCGTATATAGTTTATTTTTATCTATATATTTCATTAAATATTTTTTCATTTCATCATTATGAACTATAATTTTTTTGTAAATATTTAAAGTTTCTTTATCCATATTAATTATTCTTTTTTTGTATAAAGACTTCATATCATTTGTTATTCTTAATGAATCTAAATCATGTATTAATGCAATAGTTAATACATTTTTTTTATTAATTTTTTTCAGTATTTTATCAAAAAATAGAGTTATATTATTTAAAGGATACTGTATTACAATTATATCTTTGCTAGATAATTGCTTAACGATTTTTTTCCATTTAAAATAATTCTTTAAGTATTCAAAATATTGTAATGGCTTTAATATTTTATTTTTTTGTACACCATAATTTGTATTTGCGTATATAATTTTAAAATTATTATTTACCAATATTTTCTCAGCATCTTTTCTTGCTTTTGAACCTGCATTATATTTTCCAAGTGGATTATCTATTCCTTCATTGACAATATATTTCATTCTTTATTCCTTTCTTATTTTTGCTTTTAACTTATAATAATTATCTTTTCCAAGTAAGCAATAAATAATTTTTTTGATGAAATTCTTTAATTTATCTTTAGGCTTTAACCATGCTCCATTGTAATGATGTATTGAATATGTATTTTTAGTTTTACTTATTTTCCTTGAAATTATGTCATAAGCACAAAAATATTCAAATGGATAAATTGTTACACCTTTAAGTTTTTGTATTTCCTTGTTGTCATCTTTTAAATTATAATTTTTCTTTAAAAAATCTGTTACAATTGTGCATATTGTATGTGTTCCTTCTTCATAGCTAGCAAAATTATCATATATGTTCAATATTTCTTTTAGTACACTTGATCCTTTCACTGCTCCTGTTATTAGTCCTGGATTTACATAGTTCCTATCTTCAAACCCCATAAAGCATTCATTGTTTTCAACTATGTCGTCTATTTTCCTTAACAATTCTACATCAATATCTAAATAAATACCTCCATATTTATAAAGCACATATAGTCTTGCATAGTCTGAAACAAATGCATATTTTTTCTTTTTATAAGCATCTTTTACATATTTATTAATATTTATATCAAAGTTATTTTCATTCCATTCTTTTATTTCATAACCTGGACAATATTTTTTCCAACTTTCTAAACATTTATAAAAAATTTTTGGCTTTTCATTATTCCCAAACCAAAAATAATGTATTACTTTAGGTATTTTTTTCATATTCTTCCCGTTGCCCTTCTATATAAATTCCAAACAAATTTATAAAACTTAAATCCAAATTTTAATGATATTATTGCAAGTTTATCTCTCTTTGGGCACTTTTTATCCTTTAAAGTCTTTTTAGAGTTTTTCTTTATATATTCCATTAGTAATTTTTCTTCTTTTTTATATACTTTCTTAGAACTCGCAAGCTGTGATATAGTGCTTAAATAAGCATACATAAGTCTTCTATCACATGCGTCACTTAAATCTGGGTATTTGTCTTTAATAAAATCCGTCATTTCTTTTGTAGATTTTATTAAATCCATTTTTTTCTTATTAAATGTACTTTGTGCTATTGAATCATTTCTTATCATATAAATATAGGTAGATACACTGTTGTTAGCTATTTTTTTACTTGAACAGATTAATTTATACGTAGTTGCTGCATCTTCATATAATCTATCTTTTGGGAATCTAATATTTTTAAATAATTCTTTTTTATATAGTTTTGCAGTTACTGATATATCTATCCCATCATCATATAATATTTTTTTTATTGTTTCTTTCGGAGTTAATTCTTCTTTAATATTTGTGTATTTATTTATGATAGTTCCGTTAGTGTATTTAACAACTATACCTGATATACTAATGTCACAATCATTAATTGATATAGCATTATAAAGTTCTATAACATAGTTTTTTTCTACATAATCATCAGAATCTATAAATGTTATATATTTACCATTTGTCTGTTCTATTCCCTTATTTCTAGCATCGCTTAAGCCACCATTCTCCTTATGAATTACTTTAATTCTCTTATCTTTTTTTGCCCATTCATCGCACATTTTTGGGCAATTATCAGGTGAGCCATCATCTATAAGAATTATTTCGAGATTTTCATATGTTTGGTTTATTATACTTTCTATACATCTATTCAAATATTCTTCTACTTTGTAAATTGGGACTATTACAGTAATTAGTGGCTTTTCTTTAGAAACTTTTTTCATATTTCTTACCTAAAAACTTTGCTTTAAAAAAACTAGTTCCTTTCTTCCACCAATTAACTTTTTCCATACTTATTACTTTTACTTCTTTATATTTATAGCCATTAGTATTAATCCATACATCTAATAATAATTCACTTACTCTACCATAGAATCTAGCATGGAAACTATCATATTTAGAACTGTCTACTCTCTTTTCAAGTTCAAATAATATTTCAAATAGCCAATTACAATAATCATTTAATATTTCTTTTTTCATGATAAACATATTAAACATGTGAGCACTTGTTCTTTTCTTTAATTTATCAAACTCTTTTAAGTATTCTGGATGTCCTTCTTGAATTATTTCTCTTGTTATATCAAGTGGCTCAATATACATAGTGTGTTTGTAATGAGAATATAATGTTTCAATAAAATATTTTCTTTTTTTAGGTAAAATAATATCTACATCTTTTAATAATTCATTTGCTTCTTTTAATGTTAATACGCTGTTAAATAAATCTTTTTTGTTTATTCTTTTAGAAGCAAAATGTCTTCTATAGTGTGATAAGCCGATATATTCATTATCTAAGTTTTTGTATGCCCAATATAATCCAGTTAACTCACAAAAATATGGATTTTTACTTGATATGTTTTTACCTGTGTCATCTCTTTGATATTTTTTATCTTTTTTACCTTTTGCTCCAACTAAAAGAGGCAAATATAATTTGTCCTTTGGCATTTGATATTCTTTATGAGTTGCAACTATTACTTTTACATCTTTCATAGTCCCCCCCCTTTCGTATTTTATTCGTTAATATTTACTGATTTTGATTTATTAAATAAATTAATATATGTGTTTCCATCATTAACATCTATTTCTTTTCCATCTGTAAAGGTATACTTTGTTTGTTCTTTTCTTGATGATTTACTCCATTTAATCTCTCTTGCATATCCATTTGTTATGTAGTATCCAGTACCATTTCCAATATTATATATGTCTGTATAATTTGTACCTGCCGAATCTTGAGATCCTTTTACTATACCTAGTCCAACGTTTACAACAATTATATTTTTTGTTGTGAACTTTTCTTTATTATTAAAGTAATCAGTATGATCTTTACCATTATATACTCTTTCATATCTTTTAGTTTCTTCGTTGTAAGCATATTTTAATTTGTATGAACTTGAGTAATTTAATTCTACTGTTTTTGCTTTTTTAGAGTCTTCATATTTGCTTAAATCTACTTCTTCAGTAGTGTATTTTAGTGGTGGTTTTACATCTGTTGTATCTCTATATTTTTTAGTATTTTTGTTGTAATCTATTAACTTATCTAGTCCAGTATATCCAGTATGTTCTGTAGCCAACTTCTCCGGATTATCTCTAAAGAATGGTTTTGAAGTGCTTTGTGCATCTATATCATTAATTTTAGTTTCGTTTATTACTTCAACTGCGGAATGATTTGCTCCCCAATGGACGAATATAGCATCATTCTCAAGTGCATAGTCTATATAATTTTGTCTTGCACTTCTTACTGTTCCTATTTTACTTGTTTTTTTGTCTTTAAATAAAGCTAAGCTTCTTGAATATCCTCCTTCAATAGGAAATTCATATATTATATATGCATCATTTAATCCTGTTTGAACTTTCATTGCTGATGGTAAATTATTTATTACAATTGCATATGGTCTTGAATTAGAATCTTCATCTATTATTTTAATTTTCTTAACCTCTTTAATTGGTTCTTCTTTTTTATCTTCATTTTTATTTTCTTTTGTACATCCACATACTAGTAAAGAAACTATAATTAATAAAACTATTATATACTTTTTTTTCATTAATAACTCCTATTTAGCTCCTTCTTTTTTTGATACTACATTAAACGTTTTAAAAAATATTTTTGTATCTAGTAGCATACTTCTATTTTTAATGTATTCTTTATCAAGAGTTAATCTATCTTTAAAATCAGTATTGCTTCTTCCTCTTACTTGCCATAATCCAGTTAATCCTGGTTTTACTTTAATTATTTCTTTATAACTTTTTCCCATATCTTTTTTTTCTCTTTCTAAATATGGTCTTGGTCCAACTAATGACATTTGATTAAACAGAATGTTAATAAATTGTGGAAATTCATCTACAGATGACTTCCTTAAGTAATTTCCTATTTTAGTTATTCTTGGATCATTATCTAATTTTTTATACTTTTTATATTCGTTGGCTATTTTTGTATCACAGTTCATTAGTTCTTCCAATTTTTCATCTGCATTTAAAATCATAGTCCTATATTTAATAAGTTTAAATATTTTTCCATCTTTCCCTATTCTTTCTTGTAGATAAAATATACTGTTATAGTCTTTATTAATAATAGATATTATTTTAATAATGATTGACATAGGTATTAATAATATGCATCCAAGTAAGGCACCAAAAATATCAATTATTCTTTTTATGGCCTGATAAATAATAATGCTTGTTTCACTTCTTACATTAGTATTTAGCAAAACATTTTTATTTGATTTATATTTTTCTTTTGTTTCAATTAATTCAACTGCTTCATTCATCTTTACTCCATACAAAAAATTATTTTTCAATGTTTATACGTCTTAATTATAGCATTTTCTATATACGGTTACAACTTTTTTAGTAGATATTTGCTTTAAAATGTAAAGTTTAACTTCTTAATATACAAAAACTGATACTTTTTTGTATCAGTTTATAGTTAATGCATCATTTAATTTTTGTTTTGCTATATTTACTGTCTCCATATTTGGATTCATTACATATAAATCTCTATTTGGATAACTGTATGTTTTAGCATATAAGTCACTTCCTGTTACGTTATATGTACTTATAGTCCATCCTCTCATATCTTCTATTTGCATTTTAACAAGACTCATTATTTCTTCTGTAGTTATATTTGTTTCAAATGTTCCGTTTAATGATTCTAGGATATTTGAGTAATTACTAATTAGAGTTTTAGAACTTGTAACTTTTTCAATTATTTTTGATATAACTTGCTCTTGATTTTCTCCTCTATGTCTATCTCCTTCAATGTATGCGTGTCTTTCTCTTGCGAAAGCTAGTGCACATTTACCATTTACCTTGTTATCTCCTGGTTTAATAATACAGCTTGGGTCTGTCCAGCATTTTATATTTTTATTTTGATCATTGTTTATTGTTATTCCACCTACTGCATCAACTAAATTAATAACAGCATTAAAGTTAACTCTTACATAGTAAGGTATTTTTATTGCATATAAGTCTTCCAGAGTAGAAGCAGATAATTTTACACCTCCAACTAAACCAGCGTGTGTAAGTTTATCTTTATTTCCTTTTATACCATGTAAATTAACATAGTAATCTCTTGGCGTATTAACCATTAATAATTCTCTATCAACAGGATTTACTACTAACAAGATATTAACATCGCTTAAACTTTTAGCAGGTAGTTTACCACTTCTTGTATCTATTCCACTTAAATACACTACGAATGGATCTTCTGTAACTGCTATATTAGTGGCTGTATTTACTACTTTACTTTTTATTTCTATTGTATCTATAATTCTTATATAATCTTTATATGTTTCATCTTCTTCTATCATAGCGTCAAAGTTACCAGAATTAACAATTATTATAGTTTCAGTATTTTCCTTAACTTCATATAATAAATCACTTATACTTGTAGTATACTCAAGTTTACTGTTCTTAATTTTTCTTTTAATTGAAGTTTCTAGTAATGTTTTATCACCTAAATCATTTACTAACTTAATAGTTTTAGAATCTAAATCTTTAATACTTTTTATTTCTGATTCTTTAGAAACTACTATATTATATATATTTGTTTCATATTTAGCATTTAAGTTTTGGTCTAAGAACTTTAATGTTTCATTTATTTTAATATTTGCAAAATATAATACTATTGATAGAGTTAAAAATAATATATCACATATTATAAGTATCCAAACTTTAGATTTTTTGTTTAATATGAACATTATAAATATTAATATTAAAAATACTATAACTCCAATTAATATATAATAATATTTGTTAGGTAACATATTAGCTTTATATATTTGGTAACTCAAATAACATACACAAGACATACATGCTATCCATAAAATTAGACTTAATATTCTAAGTACAATATGTTTCTTTTTCTTTTTCATAATAACCTCTTACTGATTATACCATTTCTTATATTATATTTCAATTTCTGCTTATAAAAAATGCAACTTCTTTACAAAGTTACATTTTTAAAGCATATTCATCATCTTCCATTATTTTTTTAATTTTTGCTTCTGTTATTCCAACTATAAGATTTTCTTCATCACTAGTTAAAATATTTTTACTTTTAGCTTTACTATTTTTAATTGTATCTACATCTTGTAATAATCTTAGTGATGTTTTTAATCTTTCTCTTGCTTTCATTTCTTTATCACTTGTGATATTAGGATATGCATATTCAGAAACTAATGATGGGCTTAGATTTCTATGTTCTTTTGTTAAGCCTATATTTATTGCTTTAATGCTTTTATCTGTTTCTGATATTACTCCTTTTATTCTTTCTTTTATTAATGCAAGTTCTCCAGCACTTAGTGCTTCTTTTAATTCTTCACTATTTGTTTTTGTTAGATTACTAACTCCTAGTCTTAAGCATCTATTTATTTGATTATTTATATCTCTTATATTTAGTGAAGATATTAATCTTAATTTATTTTCAAACATAGATGCTGCTTTAATTCTTTTATTTTGTAATTCTCTAATCTCACTATTAACTTTATTCAATCTTGATATTAATGCTTCTTTTTGTTTACTGTTAATTAGTGCACTTATACCATTTGGCATTTCAGATTTAATTTGTGTTGCTTTTGAACGTAATCTTTCTAATTCTTCATTATATCCTATTACTGTGTCTAATTCTTTATTTATATTATCTAAACTTGATTCTACTTTCATGTAACTTTTTTTCTTATTTTCTAGAGATTCTCTACTTTCTAACTTTTTATATAAATCTCCTTCTCCCAAGGCACTTAACATTAAATCTACCATAGCTCTATTAATTGAACCGTCATCTTTAAATAGATTTATTTTTTCTCTATTAAACATAGCTATGCTTACATCTTCATTTTTAAGTATTTTACCTGCCATTTCAAGAGGTAATGTTTCTTCGAATGTACTTATTACAAAGTCCATAACAAACTTAGGATCTTTTTCTTTTGCTACAAGGCTAGAGAGTAAATATTCTGGATCTACCAAAGCTTCTCCTACTCTATTTCTATAATCCATTTTAGTTCTTATTGCTTGTAGTATTCCTTTTAATCTATAAGTTTTATGTTCATCTGTTATACCTTGTCCTAAATCTCTAGATATTTCTTTTACCGTTTCTTCTCTTCTTCTTTCTAGTTTAACTAATTCTTTATCTAGTTCTTCAGTTTTAGCTTTTGTATACTCATTTATCTCTTGTCTATTTCCATTTAATGTATCTATTACCGTGTTTCTTAAAGCAATACTTTTTGCATATTTCAATGCTGCGCATGCTATTTTAACTTTGTCTTTGTCTTCTTCTGTTAATGATTCTACTCCATAATTTCTTATTTTATCCTCAATACTTTCAACAAAAGAAGTATAAGTTTTAAATCTTTTATCTATACTAGCCATCTTTTTCACCTATTTTTTCTAATATATTTTCTAATCTTTCGATTAAGTTTTCTAATTCATATAAAGTTAAATCTTCCATATGCGCCTCCTTAATTATTTTATCATACTTTTTAATTTTAGTTATTCTTTTTAGTAAATAATCTTGCCACTCTTAACATTTGTGCTGTATATCCTAGTTCATTATCATACCATGCGATAACTTTAAGTATTTGTTTTCCATTTTCTTCTATTATATTTGTAAGAAGTCCATCTACTAAAGCTCCGCAGTCATCTCCAATAATATCTGAGCTTACTATTGGGTCTTCTGTATATTTTAATGTTTTTGATTGATTAGATTTAAATGTATTGTTAACATTTTCTATTGTTGCATTTTTTTCTATTTCTACTGATAGGTCTACTACTGAACCATCACATACAGGTACTCTAAGAGCAAGTCCATCTAGTTTTCCTTTTAATTCTGGGATTACTTTTCCTATACTTTTTGCTGCTCCTGTTGAGGTTGGTATTATATTTTGTGATGCACTTCTTCCTCTTCTTGCTCTTATTCCTTTTTTATGTCTTACATCTAATACCATTTGATCATTTGTCATTGCATGTACTGTTGTCATGAATCCTTTTACTATTTTGTATTTATCGTTAATAAGTTTTAATACTGGTGCTAGACAATTTGTTGTACAGCTAGCACAGCTTATTATATCATCATCTAAGCTTAATATTTCTTCATTAACACCATATACTATAGTTTTACATTCATCTTTTGCTGGAGCACTTATTAATACATGTTTTGCTCCTGCATTTATATGTGCCTTGCATGCTTCTTTTGTTGTGAAAACTCCCGTACATTCTAGTACTATATCTATTCCTAATTCTTTCCATGGTAACACGCTAGGGTCATCTTCTGCAAATACTTTAATATGTTTTCCATTTATAATCATTGAATCTTCATCAAAACTTATTTTTGATTTTGATGTTCTATGTGCTGTATCATACTTATATAAATATGCAAGTTCTTCACTAGTTCCTCTACTATTAACTGCTACTACTTCTAAGTCTTTATTATTTTCAAGTAATCTTAATGCTATTCTTCCTATTCTTCCAAACCCATTTATTGCAACTTTCATTTTATCCTTTTCTCCTTTATTCAAAATAACTATTTCCTATAAACTCTCTTAATATACTTGTATTTGGAACATATTCACTTGGTATATTTAAGAAACCTTTAAGGAAGTTTAATATTCTTACTGCTTCTTCATAATTTTCACTATCACTTTCTATAGAATATAATAGTGGTTCTGCATATGTTTTTAATACTCCTATTTCATATGACAGTGAAGTATTTAATATAATATCTGCTTCTCTTTGATATGGATATATATTTTTTTCTTCACTTTTTCTCATTTTTTGCCATCTAGTTAACGTTTGTTCTCCGCTATAACCTCTTGTATTAAAATCTCTAACTATTCTTCTTAATAATCTTAAGTCTGTTGTTGATATGTGATTGTGTCTATCTATACTAATTGGTACAAATGGACTTAAATATATGTTTAATTTATTTTTACTATCAACACTTCCACTTATTTTACTATTTATTGCGTGAAGTCCCTCCACTATAATAACTTCGTTTTTATTTAATTTAATTGGTGAGTTTTTATATTCTCTTTTTCCTGTTAAAAAGTTATAAGTAGGTATTGTAACTTCTTCTCCTTTTAGTAATTTATTTAAGTCTTTACCAAACAGTTTATAATCTATTGCTTCTACTACTTCAAAATCATATTCTCCATTTTCATCTCTTGGTGATTCTTCCCTATCTACATAATAATCATCTGTTGATAAAACAACTGTATTTATTCCTTTTGCTTTTAGTGATAAACTTAATCTTTTTGATGATGTTGTTTTACCTGATGAAGATGGGCCTGACATAAATATTACTTTTATTTTTTTGCTGCTTGCTATTTGATTAGCTATATCTTCTACGCCTTGTCTATATATCATTTCATCTATTTGTATAAAATCTTTTATTTTATTTTCAATTACTAATTTATTAATATCACTACCATAATTTACGTTTAGTTTTGATAGTTTATTTTGATAGTTTTGAAATGCACTTAGTACTTTTTCTGTACTTTTATATTTTGGTAATTCTCCATTTATTGGATAACTTAATACTATTCCTTTTGGTGGTATGTATGTTAAATTAAACTTTTTTAATATTCCAGTGCTTGCTGGCATTATATAATAGAAATAGTTATATAAATCTTTTAGTTCATATATTGACACAATATCACTTGTCATGTATTTATAATTTAATGCTTTTTCATATTCTCCTAGTTTATTAACATATTCTATGATATCTTCTCTTGATGCACTTATTTTATTTATTTCGTAATCTTTATCAATTATTTTTTTCATTTGTTTTTTAATTGCTGCTACATCATTTCCATCTATACCTTTAGTTAGATTTAATTCTGTATAAATAGCTTTATCAAGAGAGTGTTTAATACTTACTTTAGTATAGTCTCCATATAATTCTTGTACTGCTAACAAATATACAAACTCAAGACCTTTTATATAAATCTTTCTACCTATTCTACTAGAAATAGTTATGTTTTGAACTAAAGCATCATTTGATATTTCATAATTACTTGGTACTGCTTTACCATTTATTCTTATACCTATTACATTTTTATCATTAATTTCTTTTAATACATCTTTTGCTTTAGTACCAATATCAACTTTTAAAATATTTCCATCTTCTAATATTAATTTAATTTTATTTTCCATATTATGCTCCATATTATTCATATATATAATAACAAAAAAAATATGTTTTGTGAATAATTAGTTGATAACTTATTAAAATATTAATAGGAGATTAATTTATGAATATACCTTATGTGCTTGAAAGTAGTAATAATAGTGAGAGAGTTTATGATTTATATTCTAAACTTCTTAATAATAGAATTATTTTTTTACAGGGTGAGATTGATGATAGAGTTTCAGCTCTTGTTACTAGTGAACTTTTATACTTAGATTCACTTAATAATGATGATATTAAACTTTATATAAACTCTCCTGGTGGCAGTGTTACAGGTGGTCTTGCGATATACGATACGATGAATCATATTAAAAGTGATGTAGTTACAATAGGGACTGGTCTATGTGCATCAATGGGTGCTTTCTTATTATCTAGTGGTCAAAAAGGTAAAAGATATGTTTTGCCTAATACCGAAGTCATGATTCACCAGCCTGCAAGTATGGCAAGTGGACAAGCTACAGAAATAAGAATTGCTGCTGATAGAATTATTAAAATTAAAAATAAACTTAATAGTATTCTTGCTAAAAATACTAATAAATCTATAAAAAGAATAGCAAGTGATTGTGAAAGAGATTATTTTATGGATTCAAAAGAGGCTCTTTCATATGGAATAATTGATAAAATAATTTGATTGTTAATAAAATGTCTATAACTTAAAATACCTTATTGGTATTTTTTATATACGATGTTAATTATTTGTGTTTAATTTTTCTACCATTTGTTTCATTTTTCTAAATCTATGATTTATTCCACTTTTTGTAATCGGTTTTTCTGTTTCTGAACTTATTATTACTGCTAGTTCATCCATAGATACCTCTGGGTATTTTTCTCTATAAATGCATATATCTTTTATTTTGTCATCTAATAAATCAAAATCCATATTTTCTTTTATTTTTCTAATTATTTCAAGCTGTGCTTCTCCTGCCGCTATCATTTTATCTACATTTGCTTGTTCACAATTGTTAAGTCTATTAGCCATGTTTTTATGGTCTCTATATATTCTAATATCTTCATAATAAAATAAAGCATTAGTGGCATTTAATAATTTTATAAAATCACTTATTTTTTCACTTTCTTTTATATATACCATATATTTTTTATCTCTTTTTATTATTTTACTATTAAAGGATAATTCATTTAGCAAATCATTTACAAAGTTTGCTGTTAATTCATTTTCAATTACTAATTCTAAATGATATCTACTTGTTTTAGGGTCATTAATACTTCCACATATTAAGAATATACCTCTTAAATAAGCTTGTTTATCACATAATTCATCTACTAAATAACTTTTTGGTTCGTATAATCTTATATCATTATCTAATATAGATAAGTCTTCTAATATTATTTTGCTTTTTTCTTTTATAGTTAGTTTTACTAATTTATTTTTTCTTAAAGTGTTTATAAGGGTTGTATCCATATCTATTTCTACGTGATATATATCTTTAATTAATTTATATATTCTACGTGCTACGCTTATATTTTCCACGCATATATAAAACGAATCTGTTTCTATTACAGAAGCTATATTTAATATTGCTGATAGTTCAGCCATTGTTTCACTTTTTGAATATTCTATGTTTGATATTTCATTTTTTATATTACTTGAATATGACATTTTAATCACCTTATATATATATTAGCATATCATTTTATATTTTTGCAAAGGACAAAAGATAAATTAAAACTTATCGTTGAAATCTCACTATTTCAAATTTCTGTTTCATAGACACTCTATTGAGTCTTCTCCAGCAGACTTATATTCCGGTAGTCGCTACCGTATTTTATTTATATACTTCTTAATTTATGCTATTTGTTCTTATTAACATTTACTACAATATTTTTTTATATACATTTTTACACCTTCAAACATTATATTGATACTAGCATTCAAATCTCTATCCATTTCTAAATGACACTTCGTACATTCATATTCCCTTTCATTTAAGTTTTTGTATTTTTTTCTAGATTATCGCACCTACTACAAGTTTGGCTTGAAGGATAATAATCAAAGATTTGATAAAATTGTTTGCCTTTAAACTTGGATTTGTATTCAAGTTGTCTTAATATTTCATTGAAACTTGCATCATTTATTTTTTAGATAGTTTCGATTTCTTGCCATTTATTATCATTTTTATCGAAAGTTTTTTCGGCTTTTAGAAGAACTTTCCTATAAGATAAAAAAGAAATAGATGACTATCTCTTTATAATCTTGAATAGAATCTTTTTCCTTTTTGAGGGAAATATACAAAGTCTCTTGGGTTTTTGTATGAACCATTTTTTTGTATTTCGAAGTGTAAGTGTGGACCTGTTGTACAGTAGTCATAACTTTCTCCTCCGCCTGATAAACCAACAATACTACTCATTGTAACATAGTCTCCTTCTTTTACTGATATTGAATGAAGGTGTCTATATACTGTTGTTATTTCTTTTCCTTTTATTATGTGTTTTACGTAAACTGCATTTCCGCCGCATGATGAACCAGCAATTTCCGGATGAGCTACTTTTACTATTCTTGAAACTAATCCTGCTGCGGAAGCATATACTTTTGTATTTGTTGGTGTACCTATATCTAGTCCTGCATGAAGCAACCATTTATGTTTAGTTGGATGGAAACGCATTCCAAATTCACTACTCATATATCCTGCATTTAATGGTCTTGTAAGTCCGCTTGCATAAGGTATTTTCATACATGAAGCTATTGACATTGTTTCACTACAGCCATTATCTTTATAAAGACTTACATATGTTTCTACTTCTTTTTTACTTGCATCATATGCAGCTTCTGCATCTTCATGTTCATCTATTAAATTATTTAATGATAGATTTGATTTCTTTAATTTATCTTCAAGTTTCTTTTGTGCTTTTTCTTCTTCTATAATTTGTTTTTCTAATTTTTCTTGAAGTTTTTTATTTTCATCTATTTTATTATTCATATCAGCTATTAATTCATCATTATATTTAGTTAATTGTTCTACTACTGATGCTCTATAAATAAAATCTGTGAATGATGAAGCTCCGAATATGTATTCTAAATAAATATTGTCTCCGTTTGATACTTGTTCAAATACCAGTAATTTTTCTATTTCTTTTTTCTTTTCTTCTATTTCTTTTGTTAACTTTTCTATTTCTTCTCTTGATTTTTCTATATCATTATTACATTTTTCTATTTCAGCAGCTATTTCTTCTAATTCTTTTTCCATTTTAGCTATTTCTTGTTCTGCTTTTTTTTGTGCTTCTGCTGCATTTTGCTTATCTTTTTCCATCTTAGCTAAATTGTCTTTTAAATCTTTAAGAGTTGTATTCCCATCTGATGCATAAACAGTATTTATAAGAAATAGTGAAGAAAATATAAGAAGTAATACCTTGCCTATCTTTCTCATATTTTCAAATACTTCCTTACTGCTCTAAAACTTCCAAATGCTCCGACTACTACGCCAACTATTAATACTGCTAGTGATGCATCATATAATACTGCTGATGGTTTCGTTAATTTAATTATTGCTGTAAATAATTGACCACCTAATTTAGTATATAAATAATTATATCCATAGCAAAGAGATGCAATTGGTATAATTGATCCTAATAATCCTAAAATTATACCCTCAAAGAAGAATGGCTGTCTTATATAGAAGTTTGATGCTCCTACTAATCTCATTATTTCTATTTCTTTACTTCTAGATTGTATTGTTATTTTTATTGTGTTACTTATTAAGAATGCAGTTACAAGTACTAATGCCACTACTACAACTATACATGTTTTTTTAACTATATCAAATATTTTAACAAGTTCTTCTACTGAACCTTCTCCATATTTTGCTATATCTACATTTTCTATTTTCTTTATTTCTTCTGCTGTAGTTCCTATTTTATCAATATCTTTAACTTTTACTAAGAAAGAATCTTGTAATGGATTTGTTTCATCATCGTATTCTGACATTATTTTGTTAAATACATCTGATTCTTTTTGCATATCTGTTTTAGTTTGGTTTTTAGATACAAATGTTACTTTTTTTATTGTTTTACCGTTTTTTATTTCTTCATCTATATTATCTAGTGCTTCTATTTGTGATTTTAATGTTTGTACTTGTTCTTCTGTAGTTCCTCTTTTGACAAATACAACTATAGTTACATCTTTTTCTATAGATGTGGTAAAGCTATTAACGTTATAAGTCATTATTATACTAAATCCAACTAATATAAGTGTAATAGTTATACATGATATACTTGCAACTGATAGGGAAAAGTTTCTAAATACTCCTTTAAAAGAGTCAGCTATATTTCTTCTAAATATCCTTAATGCTTTCATCTTTATACTTTCCTTTCTCTGTATCGCTTACGATAATTCCTTTGTTAATTAAAATTACTCTTTTCTTCATTCTATTAACTATATCTTTATCGTGTGTTGCCATTATAACAGTAGTTCCAAGTTCTTTGTTAATATTTTCAATTACTTTCATTATTTCCATAGATGTTTCTGGGTCTAAGTTTCCAGTTGGTTCATCACATATTAAAACTTTTGGGTTATTTACTATTGCTCTTGCAATTGATACTCTTTGTTGTTCTCCACCTGATAAATTAGCTGGATAACTTCTTAGTTTATCTTTAAGCCCTACTTGTTCTAATGCTTTTAATGTTCTTTTCCTTATTTCTTCTTCTTTTAAACCATATACTTCAAGAGCAAATGCTACATTTTCAAATACTGTCATTTTAGGTAACAATTTATAATCTTGAAATACTATTCCAAGTTTTCTTCTTAATTTATATACTTTTCCATTACGTAATTTAGCTACATTAACACCGCCAACATACACGTCACCCTTTGTTGGCTTTTCTTGTCTATATAATAATTTTATTAGTGTTGATTTGCCACTTCCAGAAGAACCTATTACAAATATGAACTCTCCTTTAGATATCTGCAAATTACAATCAACTAATGCTGTTACGCCATTATTATATCTTTTCATTACATTTTTAACTTCAATTAACTGCATATATCCTCCATAGTAATTATATCACTTTTTTTATTATTAATCTATTTACTATGATTTGGTTTACATGACAAATTTTACCATATTGTTATTTCTATGGTAATTTTTAATATTTATTTATGATAATTATTGTTTATTATTTAACAATTTAATATATTTATTTCCATTTATCTTGGCGTTCTTTTTCTTTTATATATAATTTATTCTTATTATTATCTAGTATTTCAATATACCCATTTACGAGCATTATTAACCCTATTAAAGTAAAAAATCCATAAAATAATACGAGAAATTTATCGTCACTTCCATTACGTTCGATATAGCTGTAAGAAACGGTAATCGGTACCATCATTGTTAAAGAAATTAATAATGGAAATATAATTATATGCCTTATATCTTCTCTGTGTATTTTTAGAGAAATAATTATTCCTATAATACTTAGTATAAAAAAGATAATTGATATTATTAAAAATATTTTTAAAGTAATCAACTCATTCATTTTCTGTTCCATCCTTTATATTCATATAAATATATTTCAAGCTTGAACTACGTCCAGATAATACATTATTGCTATCATATTTCTTGATTACTTCATTAGTCAAGTTAAATGATAAAGCATACAAATAATATTCTTCATATATTTCTATGTATTTAATACCTAAATTATTAAAGTTTGAAAAATCTGTTAAAAACTTGTATAAGCCTCTTAATTTATTAACTTCAACAATATACTTATCTTTAACAAAGCATACCAATAATAATATTGCACTTATAATAATCCAAGGTAAATATAAAAGAAGTAAGTAATACATTTCTCTAACTAAAAACATTCCAAACGTTGGTATAAATTGCATAAGCCTAATAGCAGCATAACATGATACGATGCTAAACATAATTACATTTTTATCTTCTAAATCATATAAAAGCAATTGATAATACTCGTTATGCATTTTGGCATTCAAGCTTTTTAATTCTTTTTCTATGAAAACAAGTTTCTGCTTATCTTTTTTTAAAGCATTTATTACATCGCTAATCTCATATTCTGAAACATCAGTGCTAGATTTAAATATCATTTTGACAACACTTGATTCATAGTGTTCTAACCTGTTAATAGTTTCTAAATTAATATCTTTTTTTAAACTAATATAAGTTTTATCATTTTCATATCTTATATTAATTATATCTTTATCTGCTAAATCATATATTATTATTAATATTTTATTTAATGGTAATGTTTTAATACCTATTAGTTCACCAGCATATATTGGTGATATATTTTCAAAATCTATGTATCTATATAAATTGAACTTTTCATATTTAGAATAATGTATTTTATACTTACATAAAACTATAACTAAATATATTATAATTATAGATGATATAACAATGTTATAAATAACATAATGCTCGTAGATTTCATCATTAAGTTCAGTAAAAAATACAATTGTTGTTATTGTTCCAATAATAATCAATACCAAACATATTACAAATTCATATTTTTTATCTATTTTCATTGCTACACCTTACCTTATTTTAATATTACCATAAAATAGAATTAATAGAATAAATTAATATGATTATTTATGTAAAGTTAAGTTATTCTGCTAATAATGTTTCTCTTATATTTATAGAGTCTAGTTCTTCTTTAGTAAAGTTTTCTCCTTTTAGTTCTTCATACTCTTTAATAGTCATTACTAACTTGTTAATATCATTTTCTCTTTTTTCTTTTTCTCTTAATCTTCTATTTAGTTCTAATTTGTTTTCCGTTTTTATAATATCTAGTTCATCTATATTTTTTATACACGTTTCATCTATATCGTATCCATATTTTTTACAAAAATCGTTGTAGCTTAAAAATGCTTTAGTGTTTTTTCTTACTTTTATATCATAATCTTTATAATTATTATAATTTCCTATGTTAATAAGAGTTGATTTTATAACTATATAGGTAGTGTCATCTTCTAAAACAATTAAATTATTTGTACATGATAAACTTTTTCCTTTAAAATATACTGATAGAGAACTTTCTTTATCATATTTAAAGTAATTATTATTAGTATCTTTACATATTAAAAATGTATCATAGTCGTAAAGTGGTTTACCTAATAAAATGTATTTGTTTTCTTTTTCTGTATATTCATATTTATTTTCTGATATTTTGCTATATGTATTTGATTTTATTTGAGGTTTTAATCTATTTAAAATTATAGTTATAGTTTCGTATTTTCTATTGTTAATTTTTGTTTGTAACTTTTTTGTAGATACTTCTGCTTCATTATTTTCATTGATTTCTTCACCTTGTTTATTTATGTAAGTGTACTTCATGATTCCATCTTTAGATTTAATTCCTACTTTTGCAAGTCCATTTTTAAAGTCATATACTTCGTCATATTTATCCACGCTTAAAAAAGGATTATACTTTGTATCTAAGAAAACTGTTATTGTTTTACCGTTTGTTTTCTTTGATACTTTTATTAACCCTTCACTAAAATCTTCTGTATTAATTGTTTCTTTGTTTGTAACAAGATCCATATCTATAAAATCTTGCATATATTTTTTGTATTCTTCTATCATTTATGCTCCTAAATATCCAGTGTTTTTTTTAGTTTTGTTCCTCCATAAACTTCGTAGCAATCGCTAACGACAATAAATGCGTGTGCATCTATTTCTTCAATTGCACTTTTTAATAACGAATATTTTTCTGTTGGTACTACACACATTAACATTTTTTTCTTTTTATGTGAATATGCTCCTCTTGTATCAAACTCTGTTACTCCTGATTTTATTATTGTTAGTATAAAGTCTTTAACTTCATCTTCTTTATCCGTTTGTATAAAGAATGTTTTTGAATCACTTATTCCTATTAATATTTTATCTACCATATATGAAGATATAAATGTTATTAATAGCGCATACATTACTGCTGTATATCCTAGTGTAACTCCTCCAATAATTATTACTATCATTGAAATAAATCTTAATATTTTTCCTAGTGGTTTTTTAGTATACTTTTGAAGTATCATTGCAGGTATACTTGTTCCTCCCGTTGTAAAACCAGATTTATAAACAAGTCCTTCTCCAAATCCTATACCAACTCCTGCTGCTAAAACATATAATAAGATATTATCAAAATAAAAGTTTAAAGATGCAGCTATATTACTTGTTGCATATACAAATATTACATATGATGCAGCACCTATTATACTAAATATTGAATCTTTAAATCCCAGAAATATAATACTCATTACTATAAATACTATGTTACCTATTAGAATAACTAGATTTATATCAACATTAAATAAATTGTTAATAATTATTGAAATACCACCCATTCCTCCAGATAGAAAGTTATTAGGAACGAAAAATAAATTAAATGATAATGCTGATACAAATGCTCCTATTACAAATAATAAAGACTTCTTAAATGCTTCTTTTTTAATAATATTTTCATTTATTTTTTTACTATTAATTCTTTTAAACCACTTCATAATTCTTTCTCCGTATAACATTATAACAATCTTTTGATATTTTTACTATTAAATAATATTATTTTTTTGATATTTGGCAGTTATATGTAAAAAGAATATTATATTTTTAAATATTCTTCTAACATTTCTTTTATATCACCATCTAATATTTTATCTACATTACTTGTTTCATAGTTTGTTCTTGTGTCTTTTACTAGTGTATATGGACACATTACGTAACTTCTTATAGCACTTCCAAAGTTTACATCCATAACTTCGCCTTTTAATGATTTTAATTTGTCTTTGAAATTTTGCATTGATAACATAAATAGTTTTTGCTTTAACATATCAAGTGCTCTTGCTTTATTTTGAAGTTGGCTTCTTTCTACTTGGCAAGATACTACTATTTTTGTTGGTAAATGTGTAATTCTAACTGCTGAATCACTAGTATTTACGCTTTGTCCTCCAGCTCCACTACTATGAAATACATCTATCTTTATATCACTTTCTTTTATTTCTATATTCATATTTTTTTTGATTTCTGGAGTTACTAATACTGATGCAAATGATGTATGTCTTCTGTTACCCGAATCAAATGGACTTATTCTAACTAATCTGTGTACACCTGTTTCTCCTTTTAACATACCATAAGGATAATATCCTTTTACTAAAAGTGTTACTCCTTTAATTCCAACTTCTTCACCACTTTGTTCATTTATTATTTCATAAGTGTAGTCATTTTTTTCAAAAAATCTAGTATACATCCTATAAAGCATATTTGCCCAATCATTGCTTTCTGTACCACCTGCTCCTGAATGAATTTCTATATATGCATTATTTTCATCATATTCATCACTTAATAGTGTATCTAATTTTAATTCGTTTATTAAAGGCTCTAAACCATTTAATTCATTTTCTATTTCTAATAATTCTTCATCAGTTATATCTAAAGATAACATTTCGCTTATCAAATCTATTTTATCTTTAACTTCATCAAAACTTTCAACTATTTTTCTTAGATTTTTTAGTTCACTTATTACATCTTTTGTTTTTTCTATATCATTCCAAAAATCTACATCATTTGATATAGTTTCTAATTCTTTAATTCTATTTTTTTTATCTATAAGATTTATTTTATTTTCTAAATCTATATAAATACTATTTATTTCTTCTATTTTTTTTGATATTTCTTTCTTTTCCATAATTTAATTGTACTACACAAAATAAAATAAAAAAAGTATAAAACTTTATACTCTCTTCATACCATCAACTGATAATACTTCTCCTGTTATGTAAGAAGCCATATCGCTTGCTAGGAATAAAAATGCATTTGCGATATCTCTTGGTTCTCCTATTCTTCCAAGTGGTATTGATTTAATTAGTGGCTCTATCATTTCTTTTGGAAGGCTACTTACCATATCTGTATTTGTAATTCCCGGAGCTACAGCGTTAACTCTAATTCCGAATGGTGCTAGTTCTCTTGCTAGTGATAGTGTAAGACCATTAACAGCAAACTTACTTGTTGGGTATTCTATACCAGAAGTTTGTCCACATATACTAACAACAGATGAAGTATTTAATATAACTCCTTTACTTTTCTTTAAATAAGGAGTAGCAGCTTTACACATATAATATACTCCATTTAAATTAACATTTATTAAACTATTATATTCTTCAATAGATGTTTGTTCAATTGGTTTACTTGCAGACATACCCGCATTATTTATTATAATATCAATGTGTCCATATTTACTTGCTATTAGAGATATTGCTGTATTTACTTCATTATAATTATTTAAGTTTGGATAATATCCTTCAACTTTAAGATTTAAATCACTAAACTCTTTAATTGCTTTATCAACAGTTTCTTTTCTAGAACCAAATAATATTACAGTTGCATTTCTTTCTTTAAATGCTTTAACTGTTTCAAAGCCTATTCCCCTTGTTCCTCCTGTTACTATTACTACTTTATTTGTAAAATCAAAATCCATCTTCATCTTCCTCTCTATTTTATACATAGTAATTTTAGAATAAATATTTTGTTTTTTCAATACAAAAAAGGCAGTTTTACATTGAGTCTGTAAACCGCCTATTATTTTTTACTGTTTATTTTTTTAATACCAAATCATCATCTTCTTTATATGATAATTTTTCGCCATCTATAAAATCCATTACTCTATTATAATCCTCTAGTTTAATAGTTCCTATTCTTTTAAAATCAATCATTGAAGCTGCTTTGACATAGTATCTAGAAATATCTTTTCTATCACTATTAAGTTTTGATGATAGGTAAAGTTCTTTTAATTTTTCTATTTCTTTTATCTTTTGATCTATATTTGTTGTTCCTTGTACTTTTTCTTCTTGATTTTTAATTTCTTCTTCTAGTCCATTAAACTCTTTAGATAAATCTTCTTTATATATTTCCTCTAGTGCTGATAAGTCACCTTTTATGATTCTATCTATTAATGTAGATAAATATGTTTTTTCACATTCGATAAATTCATAAGCATATAATTCTACACCTGGTCCATAGGTATAGCTTTTAATTCCTGCATATTTTCTTGTTACATTTAAGTAATATTTTCCAGAAATACCACTACTTGTTGTAGTAAAACTTCTCCTTACCTTTTTTCCGCAATTTAGTATGGATTCATCCTTTACCTCTTGTAATCCATCACTATCAATTCTTACTTCATACTTTTCTATTTCTCCTGATGAAGTTATTCTAAAATATATCATTTTTTCCTCCTGAGTTCTTACAATATAATTATATGTGGATTTTGTACACCAGTCAATATATTTTTATTAGATCATTATATTTAAAAGTTCTTTATACTCTTTTAGATGTGGAACTATTTCTTTTTTATTAATTAATTCTATAAACTCATTTTTAGTAAACCAGCTTACTTTTGATAATTCTTCTTTTTGAAGAACAAGTTCTTCTGTATTTATATCTTCAAACATTAAATATAAATATACTAATTCATTACATATTACTTCATTATCTTTCAAACATTCTCTAAATGTATCTATTTGTTTTATATCATAGTCTATATAATTAAGTCCTATTTCTTCTTTTAATTCTCTTTTTAATGCTTCTTGTGGTATTTCTCCTTTTGATACATGACCTCCAACTGATATATCCCATGTATTTTTGTATAGATTCTTATCGTTCGACCTTTTTTGTAATAATATTCTTTTTCTATCTTTACTTATTATAGCTATATGAACTGTCATATGTAGTAAGCCTTTTTCATGAATTATTTTTTTAATAGTAAAGTTTCCTGATAATTTACCATCTTCATTTAATATATCTATTATTTCTTCCATATTTAGATAATCCTTTCCATGTTTTATTATATTATATTGTTAGTTTAATGTCAGTAAATATTTTAAAACGTAGATATTTCTATGCTACGTTTAGATATTTTGACTTTGATAATAATTTATTCATTATTACCTTTAGTGAATTATATATTATTATAGATAATATCATTAGTATCAAGAATATCACTATTACTTTTATAGCCGGGAATGTCATGTAAAAGAAGTTATATTTTGTGAGCACTACCAAAGTAAATGATAATACTAAGAATGTTAACAATATTCCCCTATATTTATTTAATGGTTTTGATATGTTATAAAGTAAATTAAATGCTGTGAACGCCGTTAAATATATTGACAATAATGTTATTTCTTCTGGTGATAAATTAAATATTTTTTTTATTATTAGAAGTATAATAATGTTTATAACAACTGTTAGTGAAGATGGGATACATTTAGATAGTATTTTTATTATAAAGTTTCCACTTACTATACTATTGTTTCCTTCAAGTGCTAGCATGAATGATGGAATACCTATTGTAAACATTGTTATTAGGGTTAACTGTATTGGTATAAAGAAATATTTAGTTCCTGTTACAATACAAATTAATATTAGAAATATAGTGAATATTGTTTTTGTTAATAGTAGGGATGCACTTCTTTCAATATTGTTAATTATTCTTCTTCCTTCATTTATAATGTGTGGAATACTATTAAAATTAGAATCTAATAATACAAGTTCACTTACATTTCTACTTGCATCACTTCCACATGAAAGAGCTATACTGCAGTCTGCTTCTTTAAGTGCTAGTACATCATTTACTCCATCTCCTGTCATAGCTACTGTTCTTCCATGTTTTTTGAGTGCGTTAACTATTTTCTTTTTTTGATGTGGAGTTACTCTTCCAAAAACATTATAAGTAGTTACAGCTTTATAAATATCTTTATCTTCAAGAGTACTAGCATCTATACTTTTTATATTTTTAAGACCTGAGGCTTTCGCTATTGATGCTACAGTTTTATCATTATCTCCTGATATTATTTTTACATCTATGTTTTCTTTTTCAAAATATTTTAATACTTTTTTTGAAGATGGTCTTATTTCATCTTTTAAGATAATGTATGCTAGTATATTTATATTATCATCATTTACTTTTGAACTTGCTAGTGTTATTATTCTTCCACTTTCATCTACATTAGATAAATCTATATCTTCTTTTATTTCTTTATTTCTAAATATAAACTCTTTAGCGCCTAAGTAATATGTTCCATCATCAAATGTTATTACCCCATATTTTCTATTAGATGAAAATGGTATTTTCTTTATTACTTTTCTTGTACTTTCTTTTCCAAAATAATTATTTAATGCTTCACTTGTTGAATTATTATCCGTACTATTATAATTAATATCTTTTATTATACTTTCTATTTCTTCTTTACTATGTCCATCTTTAACTATAATGTCTGTTACTTTCATTTTTCCTTCTGTCAAAGTTCCAGTTTTATCTAAACATATTGTATCCACTCTTGATAAAGTCTCTATACAATACAATTTTTGTACTAGTACGTTATATTTAGATAATTTTATTACACTTGTTGCCATAACTGATGAAGTTAATAATATAAGTCCACCTGGTATCATGCCAATTATTCCTGCCGCTACTGCGAATATTGACTCATATACATTTGATGTAACTTTATATTGATTTATGAAAAATAATATTCCTATTGGTACTATAATTATAGAAAGTATTTTTAATATCTTTTCAAATGATGTTAGTATTATTGAGTTTACTTTTTTGTCGTGTTTTGCTTCATATGATATAGCGTTTATATAGTTATCTTTACCTACGTTTTTAACTTTTGCATAAGTTTTTCCACTTATTATAAAGCTTCCCGACAAAAGAGTATCTCCTTCATTTTTAATAACTGGTTCTGCTTCTCCTGTTATAAAAGCTTCGTTTGCTTCTACCATACCACTTATTATAATACTATCAGCTGGTACTTGATTTCCTTCTTGATAACAAATAATGTCATCTAATACTATTTCATTATTTTGAACCTCTACTTCTTCTTTGTTTCTTATTACTTTAGATTTAGATGATGTTATGAAAGATAATTTATCTATTATTCTTTTTGATATTATTTCTTCTGTTATACTTATTACTGTATTACATATAACTACACCTAAAAATAAACAATTCTTTAATGATGAGATTAAGTTATTATTTAATATACCTGTTATTATTATAATTGAAGCTATTATAAAGTTTAAAATGTTAAAATATGTGAATAAGTTGTTTAGAATTATTTCTTTTATTGTTTTTGTTTTTGGTGATACATCATAATTTACTAGGCCTTTAGATATTCTTTCTTTAACTTCTTCGCTGCTTAAGCCATTTTTATAATTGTCAATATACGTGTTTTGTGTAGTATCGTTTGAAATTATCATATTTTCACCTCTCAATACCATTATACAGTATTTGCCGGTGAAAATCAGCATTATTTATCTGTTTTACTTATACATAAAAAGTGACTATTTAAGCCACTAATTACAATCTACTTCACAATAACTTTTTTCTTTAACTTCGTTTATCATTTTTACTAGTTTTTCTTTCATAGATGTTAAATTTTCATTATTCCAAAAGTCCTCTGCACTATCATATTCTTTATTGTTCCAATACCTTGTATCATCAAACATAACTACTTTACCATTTTTAACCGCTATTAATGAAGGAGCATATATTCTTCTATTTCCTTCATTATCATATCTTAAATTGTCACTTAGTAATTCTACTGTTTTTTGATATAGTTTTGAATTATCTTCTCTATCTTTCTTAATATTAAAATAATATATTTTATCAAGTCCTTGTTCTTTTGCTACCTCATTTATTATAGGTACATATCCTCTACACCATGGGCACTCAGGAAATCCTAAGTATACAAGACCTGTTCCATTTTCAAGTATTTTATTTATTTCTTCCAGTGTTCTATAAACATAAACATTGTCTTCTGTAATACCATATTCACTAGCAAATACTTTATTATCATTTTCTTCATTACTTTTTTTATTATTAAATATAAAGAACAAAGTAGCGGCTATTAAAATTAATAATATGATAGATATTAAATATATTTTTTTGTTTTTCATATTTCACTTCCTAACATAAATATTTTATTATATGTTAATAAAAATATCAATTACTTGTGTTTGAGTTTTATTTTTAATATAAAAGTATAGATTAAACTATCCTAATTTATCACCATTTTCCACTTCTATATCCGGCTTTATTAATACTACTCCGTCTTTGCTATAAGTTCCAAGTACTAGTACTTCTGAAATATAATTAGCTATTTGCATTGGTGGGAAATTAACTACAGCTAGTATTTGTTTACCTATTAAATCTTCTACTTTATATATTTGTGTTATTTGGGCAGAAGATTTTTTAATTCCAATTTCACTACCAAAGTCAATTGTTAATTTATAAGCAGGTCTTTTTGCTTCTTCAAACACTTTAGCTTCTATTATTTTTCCTACTCTTATATCAAGTTTTGAAAAATCATTTATACTCGCTAGTTCTTTCATTATTCATTAATCCAAGTAATTATTTCTTCTTTTGTTTCCCTACCTGTTAATCTTTTACCACTTTTAACATTTAATGTAGGATATTTTTCTGTAAAATCTTTTAGTGATTTTTCAATACTTGAACCTCCCGAAGTGCAAAACAATATTATATTTTTACCTTCTAAATTAGTATTTTCAACAAATGTATTTATTATTCTTGGAAAAGTGTACCACCAAACTGGAAACCCTATAATTACGTTATTATAATTAGATACGTCTATGTTTCTTTCTATCTTTGGTCTACAAGTTTCATCTTCCATTTCTAAAGTACTTCTACTTTGTTTATTTGTCCAATCTAAATCATCTGGTGTATATTTAACTTCTGGTTTAATTTCGTAAATATCAGAATCTAAATAATCATGTAAAATATTTGCTACTTCTTTAGTATTATTAGATGCTGAAAAATAACATATAATATTTTCTTTCATTTTTGTCTTCCTCCATATTTATTATAACACGTTTTTAAATATTAATTTTGAAATTGGAAATTATATAATTCTTTATAGAATCCGTTTGCTTTCATTAGTTCTTCATGATTTCCTGTTTCAATGATGTTTCCATCTTTCATAACTAATATTATATCTGCATTTTTAATTGTTGATAATCTGTGAGCAATTATGAATGAAGTTCTTCCTTCTGTTAATTTATCCATTGCTTTGCTTACTAATTCTTCTGTTCTTGTATCTACTGATGATGTTGCTTCATCAAGTATTAAGAATGGTGCGTTTTTTATCATACCTCTTGCGATTGTTAATAATTGTTTCTGCCCTCCAGATATAGATTCATTATCTTCTATTTTATAGTCGAGTGACTTAGGTAATGATTTTACAAAATGATCTACTCCAACTACTTCTAAAGCTTTCCATACTTCATTATCAGTTACATTTTTCTTATTAAACTTAATGTTATCTTTTATAGTTCCTTCGAATAACCATGTATCTTGAAGTACCATTATAAATAAATCATGAATGTTTTCTCTTGTTAAATCATTTATTTTTACATTATCTATATAGATGTTTCCACTATTTAAATATGTAATTACATTTTTATATTCTAATAATTCTAATTCTTCTTTTAAACTTTTCATAGAAATAATATTTTTGCCACTGATGTTTATTCCTCTTAATAACACAATATATTTCATATTTTTCCTTTTACTCTATTGCTTCAAATAAACTTGTATTTTCTAAACTAGGATAATATTTATATAATGTTTCTTTTAAGTATTTTCCTTTTTCTAATAAATGACTATAGTTTTTAATGTTACTATCTTTTCCTTCGGAGCATATATTTTCAAACACTCTTGCCATATCTTCTGCCGGAAATGTGTGACTATAATAATCTACAAAGTAAACGTTATCATCAGTAGTCATTCCTATAGTATATTCAGTTCTGTTAGTTACTTTATATGAATAAGAGTACTCATATTTCTTTGGATTTAATGATGACCATTTAGAAAAATATTCACCTTTTGATTTTAATTTGTTGTCAATAGTATGCATTAACTCATGACATACATTAGTTTCTAGTGGCATTTGTGATATGTCTAAAGCTATTAAATACATATTTTCATATACACTTGTATACCCCGCAGGTGTAAAGTTTTGTGATGAAGCATCTGCTGGTTTTAACTCTCCAGTTAAATATATATTTAAACCTTTATAACCATTTTCATATAAAGAATCATAAAAATCCTTTGTTAGTTTACCAAGTATATTTTCTACACTGTTGATACTACTATAAATACCATCTAATTCATCATATTCTTTTGCTGAAAAATCTGGAAACTTTATTATAGCTTTTTCTTTTATATAGAGATTAACATTATATTTATTTTTAATATCTTTTATTTTATTTGTTAATTCATTGTTAATTTCATTAATATATTCTTCTGTAGTAAAAGATTTAAACGTGTAGTCTTCATCTATAATATAATAATCATATTTATTATTTGTTAATTTTAAAAATATTTTATTATCAACTATATTTATACCTGATACATTTTTAACATTATATGTTTTAATTTCATCTTTATTTAAATTAAATATTTCTAGTCTTTCTAGATTATTATTATAAGTATATAAGTAACTATTATCTAAATAAGTAGTATAATAGTTTTCTCTATTTAAACTAATATTATATTCATTATATTTATTATTTACTAAATCAAATACTTTTACTTTATCACTAGAAACAGTATAAATACCATTTTCATATTTAGAATATGCTGTTAGTTTATTTTCTTCACATGTATTATTCTTAACATTGCATATTATGTTTTTATTTGTATCAAAATTGCTATATAATAAATATATATTATCTTTTGTATTAACATTATCTATTAGTTCATATCCTTCATAATTTTTACTAAGTGAAAATATTTCTTTATCGTTTTTATCATATATTTTTCCATTGTTGTTAATACTATAATAGCTATTGTTATAATATGCTATATTTATTCCTTTTAATGTTAATTCTAATTTTCCTTCATTGTTATATAAATATGTATTTTCATTATTTGTACATCCTATTAAATTATTATATTTTTTACATTCATAATAATTTATATTATCTACTAATTTTACTTTTTCGCCACTATAAATATTATATTTATATAATGCTTTATTATTTTCAGTTCCATATAGATAATATATTTCTTTACCATTAATAGCATCAAAATTAATATTATCGTTTTCGCTATCTTTTAATGTTACTGCATGTACATTATCTGTTATTAAGTCACCTTTTATTTCTTTATTATTTTCTATATTTTTATTTAGAAATACTTTTTTATAAACTAGTATAGCTAATAATATAACAATTAATGTTATTAATATTTTAATTATCTTTTTCATTACTTTCATATTATCACCAGTAATAGTATATCAAAAAAGCAAAGTAACGTTTCAAAACTTTGCTTTATTTATGTAAAGTTTATACTTTTATTTGTTGTTTTTATAATAATCTTCTTTTATCATTTCTACACAGTATTCATCATGAAACTTTCCTTCATAGTAATATGCATTTCTATATTTACCTATTACTGTATAGCCTGCTTTTTTAGCTGCCTTTAATGATGCTTCATTAAAACTAAATATTCCAGAGTATAAACTTTCGGCATTTAATATTTCAAAACAATATTTACTTATTAGTTTTAATGCTTCTGTTCCATATCCTTTGCCTCTATCTTCTTTATCGCCTATGAAGCCTCCCACATGTATTCTTCTTGACACATTATCTTTTATTTCTAAACCATAAGAACCTAATAATTTATTATCTTCTTTTCTAATTATGGCAAAAGTTAATGTTCCGTTTTTGTTTGAGTTTTCTAGGTACTCTTTTTCGTCTTGTTCTGTAAAATTAAACTTAAAGTTTCCAAGACCCCTTGCTAGACTTTCATCATTAATCCATCTTGTAAAAGTTTTATAGTCGTTTGGGTCTATAACAGATAAATATATTCTTTCACTTTCATATTTTTTATAATACATAATTTTCTACTTTCTTACCAAATGTGATGGTAAACCATTCTTATATATAGGATTTAATTCTCCCATTATAAGAGGTCTTGCATATTCTAAATATTCATTTTTCATTTGTTTATTTTTTGTATCTATCCATGAAGTTGGTATCATTTTTTCAACATTAGCAATTTGATGAATGTCATAATAATCATATGTTATTTTATATTCCTTATCTTTATTTCTTTTCATTACTATCATTACTGCTGTGTTTCCTTCATTCATTGCTTTAACTGCTTCTTCTCCTACTGTTAGAGCTTCGTTGATATCTGTTAGTGAAGAGATGTGAGAAGCCGCCCTTTGTAATGTCGAAAACTCTATTGCTCTTGTTTTGTAATCCATATTTTTTGAAATAATATTTGCTAGTGTTACTGCACAACCTGATAATTGTTTATGTCCAAATGCATCTGTTTTTTTATTATCATTTTCAAGTTCACAGACAAACTTTCCATCTTTAGTTTTTATTCCTTCACTAACTGCAATAACTACACTTGATTTTGTCATAGCTAATTTTTTAACTCTATCTAAGAACTCATCCAAATCAAAATCTTCTTCTGGTAAGTATATTGCATCTACGCCACTACAATCGTCTGATTTTGCAAGACTAGCTGCTGCAGTTAACCAACCTGCGTGCCTTCCCATAATTTCAACAATACATATAGTAGGTTTAACAACTCCAAAAGATTCATTATCTCTTATAATTTCTTTAATAGATGATGCTATATATTTTGCTGCACTACCATAACCTGGACAATGGTCTGTTATCGGTAAATCATTATCTATAGTTTTTGGAATACCTACAAATAATTGCTTTTTCTTATGTTCTTTAGCATAATCACTTAGCATTTTAACTGTATCCATAGAATCATTACCACCAATGTAAAATAATCCGTCAATTTCATTTTTCTCTAAAATATCAAATATTTTTTCATATACCTTTTTATCTAATTCATATTTAGGTAATTTATATCTACAAGTTCCTAAAAATGCTGATGGTGTTCTTAGTAGTAATTCAAAATTGTCTTTATTACTTAAATAATCATCTAAATCTATGATATCTTCATTTAGAAATCCTTCTATTCCATGAACCATACCATATACTTTTTCTATACCAAGTTCTTTTGCTTTTTTATAGACACCCGCTACGCTTGCATTTATAACTGCTGTTGGACCTCCTGATTGTCCTACTATTATTTTTTTCATATTTTCTCCTTTTCTTATATCATTTTATATTTAATATTTATATTTGTCTTGAATTATCATATCCATTCCATTCTATTTGGAAGTTTCTGTCTATTTCTTCTTTATGTAATTTATAATACTCTTCATCTTTAGCTATAGGAGAAGTCATTTGCTTAAAATCTTCTAAATATTCTGGGTAGTCTTCTTCAATATAATTTTGTATTTTTCTAAATAGTTGTGCTTGCTGTGAAAAAGTAACTCTTTTTGAATGAATAAGTCTATGACAATTTGGACATAAACATACCGTGTTATAAATATTATCTATTCCTCCTAAATTAAGTGGTATCATATGGTGACTATCAAAACTAGATGATTCAAAGTTTTTTGATCCACATAAGTCACAGCAATAATTTCCTTCTTCATCTCTTGCACGTTTTTTTGTTATTCCTGAAACAATAGGATTTCTTTTTACTTTTTGATGCTTTTTCTTCCAATAATCGTATAGTTCATCAAATGATTTTTCAGATTCAATTGTTTCTTCTTCCTCAGATGTATATGTATCATAAGAAAGTTCTTCATCAGATTTAGTACTTAATTCAGAATTGATATCTTCTAATTTTTTTATTCTTTCTTTTCTTTTTTCTGCTTCTTTAGCTATACTGTTTGTAAGCTTCCCTTCTTCTTTAAGTTTTATTTCTAAATCTTGTATTTGTTTAATAGTATAAGGAAAATCAATTGACGCTACTTCTTCTGAATCTTTAATATCTTTTTCTGTCAATTCATTTGTTCCTTCTAAAATATAGTTTTTAGCATCTACTAGCCAATTATTTCCTTTGTGTTCTACATATTTAACACCTGGTATGCTTCGTACTTCTTTTAATGTACCTTTATATCTTGCTTCTTTGTAAATATGAACTGGCATAATATATAAGGCTCCATATTTATCAATTATATCAACTGCTACCATTCCATTAGGATAAAAATATACATAGTAATTACTAAATATTCCTATTCCTGTTTGTTTTGCTTTAGGTTTAATATCTATTAGCACCATTTTAATTTTTTCTAATATTAATTTTTTAATATTTCTATTTTTTTCAGAAATCGTTTCAGATTTAATGTCTGATTCTAACTGATTAATTTTATCTTCTATTTCACTATCTGATACTTCTTTAGCTCCATGTTCTTTATCATCTTTAATAGTATTATTTAGTAGTGAAATTAAATGTACATTTAATTTAATCATATTTTCTTCAAATGTTAAACTTTTATCTATATCTGGCATAGTTACGTTTTGTTTTAAGAATTGATATTTCTTAATTTGTTTATTAAATAATTTTATTAATTCGTCAATATTCAATTCAAATGTATATGTTTCTAGCTTACTGCTTTTATTTTTATCAATATTTGGGCTTCTGTTAAATCTAATACTAGTACTGTCACCTGGAAACATAGACTTATATTTTTCTATTAAGTTTTCTATGGCAACTACATTTTTTTGTGCATATAGTTTTTCATTACTTGAGGCGTATCTAGACATATTTTCAATTTGTCTATAAATTATGTATAGTAATATCTTTTTAGTTTCGTCTTTAGTTAAAGTTAATTTAACAGGATTATTGATCATCCATTTTTTAATTGTTTCGTAATTGTCAATAATAGACTCAAAATATTTAGATGAACAATCTATAAATGTTTGAAAATCAAAACAGCTTTTTGCAAATAGATATTCTTTTTCAAGATCAAGGCCATCTTCTTTAAATCTTTCTCTCATCTTATTAAGCATTAAAAAATCATCTTTATACTTTTCGTAGAGAAGCATAGTTTGAAAATACCCTTTATCTTTTGCTTCTTTTTTATTTCTTAAATATGTTGATTTATAAAAATATGGAAACTCTTTTTCTAATTCTTTTTCACTTTTTGTGTGTTTTAATTTTCTTATTCTTTTTCTTAATTCTCCGATTGTTAATTCTTCTGAATCTAATGAATTAAGCATATTTGCTAATGATATATATAAGCCTGTGTGTGAAAATGTTAAAGCACATTCATATGTATCTTCATTAATACTAATACTCATAAACTTATAATAAGTACCTGTTCTTATGCCATTAGATAAGCTTGATAAATAATTTAAATATCTTTGAAATTGTAGTTCAAATTGAGACTCTAATCTTTTATTTTTTATAAAATCAAATATTTCATCAATTGAAAGATTTAAGTAATCATCTACAACTGGAATACCTGTATTTATAAGTTCATTCAATGTGTTTTTGCTCATAGTTCCTCCTGATTTTATAACACTATTATATCACGTATAAAGATACCGGTAAATCAATAATATTTTTTCTATTAAGGTAACATTTAAAAATGTATTAACACATTCAGTTATATAATTTTGACAAAATCATGATTTAGTGTTATAATACACTAGATTTATTTAAGGGGGATTTATGGGAAGAAAACTAAAAACAATTTATGAATGTTTTCCAGATTATACAGAAGAACAAATAGATGATATAATAAAGCATGAATTGACAGATGAAGAAATATTAGTTGTATTTTATAGAAATGGTAGTGATTTACACAATCCTATGCCACAAGATAATTGGGATAAAGAATGCAGCTTAAAATATTACAGATCTATAATGCCTAAAATTAAAAATAGATTAAGAAAAAAATATTTTGTTTATAATCATGCAAAAATGTGTGATGATCGTTTAGATAACGATGAAATAATTGAACAACCAACAGAAATCAATGATTCTGATATAATAATTGAACAACCAACAGAAATCAATGATTCTGATCAAACATCAGAACTAATAAAATTATTAAAATCTGGGAAAACAAACCAACAAATATGCGATAGTCTTAATATTACATCCAGTCAATTGTATAATGTACTATTGAATCTTAAGAATAATGGAATAAGACATAGCAAAACTTATTATTCAGATGGTTCTATAAAATACGGGATTATTTCTTCATTAGCTGCTGTAAAAAAACAGTCTATTATTCTTCAAGATAAAACTATAATTACTGAGAATAATGAAAATAGAATGAAATTCTTGTTAATATCTGATTTACATTTTGGAAATAAACTTGAACGTGTTGATCTTATTGATCGTGCATTTAATTATTGTATTAAAAATGGTATCAATATTATTTTATGCGGTGGAGATATTATAGATGGTACTTTCACAAGAGGTACTCAAACTTTGTCTAATGCTTATAAGCAAGTAGAACATTTCATTAAAGATTATCCTCAAGATCCTAATATTTTAACATTTAGTGTTGCTGGTGATCATGATTTTAGTGCTTTTAAAGAAGCATATGTAGATATAATAAAAATCTGCAACAACTATAGACATGATGTAATAATTGGTGGATATAATAATACTGGTATAAACTTAAAAAATGATCAAATTCTTTTATTTCATTATATACCAGGTGGCACAATGCGTATTTCATCTGCTCCAATTATTCTAATGGGGCATACTCATAATTATTCTACTAAGATGTTAAATGGTACTTTAAATGTATCACTTCCATCTTTATCAGATATAATACATTCAATGCCAACTGCTTTAGAACTAGATGTAAGTTTTTCTAAAGGATATATCATTAACTCTATCATAAAGCAAATATATTTCGGAGATCAGGATGTAGTACTAAATGAATCTTCATTTAATTTTCCTAATACAAGATGCTTAGATAATGACGAAGTAAGAAATTCTGAAAATTACATTCAAGACACAGAGGAAACTTCTAATGATGAACTAATATTAAAGAAAGATTATCATACATTATCACAAATAGAAAAGTTTAATAGAAGATTTAAGCTTTAAGAACTGTTTTTTGAAACCTAATAGGTTTCTTTTTATTGTTTGAAATATTTAATACTTTTTAATAATTTATTGATTTCCTTTTTTTCAAGTTATTTTGAAATTGATGTATATTTTTGTGTTTTGAAATTAAAAATATATTTTATAGTGTAATTCTATAAAATATATTTTAAAGCTTTTGCTAATGTTAAATCCAGATATCACCTTTTAATGGTTTAAATCTATATTTTTGGCTTGGTCTAAAGCCATTTTTTGTATCAATAATACTATTTACTTTTTCACAATATTTAATTATTTTTTTTCTATAATTTGATTTATCCACTTTGCAGTCTTTTATTAGTTCATATACCATTCTAACATCTTCTAAAGTGAATGAATTTCCCAGAAACTTAAATACTATGTCAGTACTATCAATATTATTTCTTATTCTTTTATAACTTATTAATAAATCCATTAAAATTCTATTAATTGTTATGTCATCAGACTTTATTTCATGAATATATTCAATATTATTATTTTCTTCTAATTCAATTGTTTTATATTTATATTCTTTATTGTCAAGTAAAATCTTGCTATTATTTTCAATATTAAAATCTATTAGTTTATATCCTTCTTTTAATTTTTTAACATTAGTTATATTTGTTATTCCTAAATAAATAATGTCTATATTATTTTTATAATCCATTGTATATACTTGTTCTAAATGGAAAATATTACTACCTAAAATATCTGAAATATTATTCTTGGCTTGTTTTTTTAATTCATTATTGTTAATATTGATTGCTGGTAATTCATTATTTTCATTTAATATAACTTTTAATTTTTTTATATCATTTTTTCTAATGTTATTGTTCTTTTCACTGTCTAGTACGAATATACAACTTACGATATTTATTTGCATATTTAATCAACTCCTCACTTATAACATATGAAGTATCAATAAGAAACACTGAAAAGGTCTCAAAGTCTAAATATTTTGTTGTTCCAGTCGTTTTTTGTTTTAAACATTCTATATTATATTTTAACTTTTCTTCTAAGATTTTACAATCGTACTTGGATAATATATCCTCTATTTTTTCTATATCTAATTTAAATTTACTTACAAGCCGAGCATTTACTATATCATAGTTTTTATACATATAGCCATCTTTAAATATATTTTCGTTTGGATATAATATTTTTATATAATCATTTAAAAAATGTTTATCCAGAAGAAGATGTGCTAAATAACCAACTTGCAAGTCTTTTGTTAAATCTAATTTTTTAGAAAAGTATTCAATATCAGGTACCATATATATACCATCCACTATTTTATGATGACTATTTTTTACATCTATAACGTCTGGAAGCAAATTTCCTCTAATGAAATCATCGCTATCTAAGTTTAATAATTTACTAATTAGTTTAGCAACTACCATATGTGCACCAATATTTGGCATAATATATTCCCTCCTTACATATAGTATATTATACCATAAATCGTTAAATATCAATATATTTATAGTGCTTTTTACTATAAGTGTGCTTATTATAGAAATATTAATGTTTCTTATACTATTTTTTATTTGTATGTGAAAATAGAATACATTTTTAAAACGCATTCTATTTATCATTTAGCTTATAGTTTTTAGTGCATATTTAAATATCACATACTCATTTCTGATTCATCATTTAAAGAATTTAAAAGTTGATCTATTTTCTCGGTTATTTCATATGATTGATTAAGTTTTTGCTGTTCTTCTTCTGAATTGTTCGGTTTAATTTTACTTAATTTTGATAAAGTGCTATAAAAATATTTGAACTCATCAACATGTTGTGATGTTACTGGTTCATTGCTAGGACGAGTTAAAATTGCATGTATTTGTTTTAATGCGTTAACTCCGTATCTAATATTATAATTAATTACATTTTCATATTCGCCTTTAAACGGCTGCTCTTTCGGCTCTATCTGTGTTGTTGCATTACTTGCTTGCTGTTGTTCTCTTTGCTTTTTTTCTTCAGTTATTTCACTATTAGCTTTTCTTATCGAATCTGTAATTTGTTTTTCAACAGATTCTCTTGATACTTCATGAGCAGAGGCATATAATTCAATATATGTTTCTTTTTCATGACTAGTCATTTCATTAAACCAATATTTACCATAATTTTTTTGTAAATGTATTTGATAATCCTCTAACTTTCTCATTTGTGCTATTTGCTGATTAACATGAAAATCTGCTGATGCTTTAGCCTCTTGTGCTTTTTGTGATAATTTAACAAATCTAGTAATTATATTATTTAGAGTAGCATCAACTCTTTTCAGTTCCTCTAAAGATCTGTCTTTAATATCTATTAAACTTTGTAAATCGCTCATAATATTATTTGCTTCTTGATCAAGCACTTCGTTACTATATAAATTAGATAATTCTGCAATTAATCGTTTATATTTCTTATCAATTTTATGACCTAGTTCTTCAATTAGTGCACTATTATCATCAATTATAGCTCTTGTTTCCATTTCTTCTATAACTGGTTTGACAGTTTCTATTGATGGTGAACTTGTAATTGGTTCTGGGTCATGTAAATCATTTCCATTACCTTCACTGATAGTTTGCTGAGCATTTACTGCTTCTGGCTGTACTTCGCCTGATTCGAAATCTTTATTTTTATCTGATTCTTGCGTATCAAAAGATTCTATTTTCTTATTTTCAAGTTTTTCGGGTTCGTCTATTTGCATATAAATATCTTGTAATTTTTGAATCTCTTGTTGGTCTATATCCTTTTTTGGCAATGAATTCATTAGTCGTTTCATGCTTTCTAATTCCGCTTTAAGATTGCTTTTTTCTGTATTTTCTTTGGTGCTTCTTGGTGAAAAGGAAAATTCTTTGCCTTCATTTTCTTTAATCCATTCTTGGTCTATATCATGTCCTAGTAAAGATTCTATTGATTTCTTTAAATCTTTTACACTGTTTAGATCTTTAAATTCTTCTGCTGTTTCTCTACTTTCTCTAACTCTACGGCTTTCTAAATTCATCGACATTAATTATATAACCTCTTTTCTATATTCTTATTTAAATTGTAACACATATTTTGTCAATACATATATCATTTAGCGTAAAGTTTACATATGATAGTTTATAATGTTTAAGCCTTTTTTAATAAATAATTATTCTATTACTTTTCACAACACTGATTATATTTTTTTAATTTTAATAGCCAATACACCATATTTGGATTGCTTTTCAGGCGAATAATATTCTTCCATATCCTTTGGATCGGCTATATCATCTTCATCGTAACCCATAGCTACTTTATCAAAATTTTTATATAATTCTTCAAATGTTGGATAATAATATAAGTTTTCAATTTCTACTAACATTCTTTCATTGTTACTTCTGTTAATAAACTCTATTAAATCCTTAATTTTTAATAATTGTCTTTTTTCATCGTTTAATCTCAACTCTATAGTTTTTGTTCCATTTTTTATTCTCTCGAACGGTTCATTATTTAAATTCATTTCATGTTTCATATTTTTCACTTCCTTTTATTATATTTTCTTTATCATTGTTTCCATTCTTGCATGATAATTTTTTATTATAAAACTTCTTTTCTATTTCATTATAAGCAAATACACAATCCTCATTCATATCGTTATCATTAGTTATTTCATAATTCAAAATAATCATCATCTTTCATATATAATTATACCAACGGCAGACTGTGTCTGCAACCTAACCATCAAAAGTTTCCAATTTTTCACAAAAAAAGCAAACCTCCACTTGAAATAGTTTGCCAAAACAGTATAATAACTGTTACGTGCTCTATCGCACAATCAAATTTAATTTAAAACGGTCTATGCCGTAATGTAGTCTATGCTACTAAATATCGGAACCTCAAGAATACTCTTTTGCTCCATGTTTACAATATGTATAACTACTCAGGGAGGTTTGCAACGAATTTAATAGAACAAAATAAAGAAAAATCAATGGTATTTTAGAAACTTTTGACAGAATGATTATAAATGGTTACCATTTAAACCTTTGTAACTACAGACATTTACTCTTTTTTTGGTAGAAATGTATCTAGAATTCATATGTTTTCTAAAAGAGAAATTGTTTCTGATTTAAGACACAGGTATCAAGGTTACCGAATAAAATTTAAAATTAATAATAATCAGATTAAAATGTATGATAAAGGAAACAATTTAAGAATTGAAGTTACTATCAATAATCCTAAAGACTTTAAAATTTTAAAAGAAAAAGAAAGAATTATAGAACATAAATCTATTGAGAAAGAAAAAGTTTGGGTTCCTATGGATAAAAGTATATCTAATTTATATAGATATGTTGAAATAAGTAAATCTATAACCAAAAGATATATTGAAGCATTACCTGATATTAATATTGATGAGGTACCCATTTCTGAAATCAACAAAATTTCTTCTTCAATTGAAGTTAATGATAGAAAGTACACAGGTTTTAATATTTTAGAAAAAGATACTTTAAAGTTATTTGCAATTATATCTTCTGGTGAGTATTTATTAATGGTTTTTCAGACAAATTAATTAGAGAAAAATATTTTTCTAAAGAAATAACCAAGAAAGATATTAATAAACTCACTCGGTTACTATCTAAATTAAAAGTTCACGGAATAATCAAAAAAGTAGCTAGAAAAACAAGTATTATCAAACTACTAATGGAAGAAAAATTATTAATAGTATATTGATCTATATTAGAAAAACTTTATTAACTTAGTTCTGCAATACCACATTGCAATGAGGTAAGGGGAATTATACCTTTTTATTATATTTCTATTAAAAACCTGTTTTATTTTTATTTATTTAGAAAGCAATAGCATAGAGCCATATTATTTTTTGTCTATGTAACTAAATATTTAAAGTAATTATTTAAATTAACGGTAAAGCCTATAAAAAATTGAAAATAAAGATTTATATGTTATAATTGTGATGGAAGGTAATGCAAATGAAAATTAATGAAGAATTAAAAAAATATATTTCAGAAAATATTTTTCCTATTTATGAAAAAAATGAAGTAGGACATGGGATTTTTCATATAAATTATGTAATAGAAAGAAGTTTTATGTTTGCAAGACTTGTTGAAGATATCAACTATGATATGGTTTATGTTATTGCTGCATATCATGACATCGGACATCATATTGATGCTAAAAATCATGAGAAAATTTCAGCAGAGATGTTACTTGCCGATAAAATGTTAAGAAGGTTTTTTACAGAAGAAGAAATTCGAATTATGGCTGATGCTGTATATGATCACAGAGCTAGTTTAGGAGGTGAACCAAGAAGCATTTATGGAAAAATTGTTTCATCTGCCGATAGAAATACAACCTTAGAAGTTTCTTTAATGCGTACTTATAGTTACCGAGTTGAACACAATAAAAATTATGATATAGATGAAATAATTGAAGGATCAAGGCTGCATCTGCAAGAAAAATTTGGAGAAAATGGCTATGCTAACGAAAAAATGTATTTTGAAGATTTAAATTATAAAAAATATTTAGAAGATATAAGATTATTAACCAGCGATAAGGAATTATTCAAAAAGAAATTTTGTGAAGTTAACGAACTAGATTATCCTAAAGAACTACTTAAATCCAAAATATAAAATATTATTAAAATCACATATAAAGATGATTATGAAACTATATGAAAACTATAATTGTCTTTTTTATTTCTACTTTTTTATCACTAACCACTAGTTAATTTTTTTGCATTTTGTTTTAAGTAAATATTTTTGTACCATTCAGCAAATAATTCTGTTGCCGATGTATGTCCGTCATTTCTATTTTTTCTTTCTTCATCAGACATTTCTGCTAAAGTTTTATCACAATTATTTGGTATAAACACATACCAAAGATTAGACTTTGCTCTTTTAATTGAATTTCCTTTTTTACTTAATGCTAATGTTCCACTACTTACTCCATAAAAAATATAAAATTCATTGCCGTCGTAAAATGTTAAACAGTCTATAAAACTACATGTTCTATTGTTTTGATTTTTCATTGCTTCAAGTAATTCATCTATATCTGAACTAATTTTGCTTCTTTTAACAAATGCTCCAGGATATCCTGGATTATTCGGATAATCATCTATATAAAATCCTGTGTCAGCCACAAAACAAGGTGTTTGTAAAAGTTGATATGCATCCAATGCTTTTTTTCTTGATATTTTTTCAATGTCATTTATTTCGATTTCTTTAAAGTCAAATTTATAAAAATCTATATCTATATCTTTTTCTTCAAAACATTCCTTGACTGAAATATATTTGCCATAATTTCCGGTTACATATATTAGTTTTTTCATTTTACATTTCTCCTCTAAAAAAATATAGTTTTATCAATTTCAGATTATATTTCAACTTTGAAAGATATGTTTGAATTATTATTATATGTCCCTCTTTAATTGTTATATAACCTCTTTCTTTAATTAAATTTTAACATAGAAAGAGGCAATATATATGTCAGTTATAATAATCTTCTAATAATTTAACGGATTTAATTCTATTTATATAGAAATGTCTTATTTCTTCTTTTAATTCACAGTAAGCCGCAATTCCCCATTCATTACCCAAAAGTATTAAATCGTATGGATAAATTGTTCTAATTGAAATATTTTCCTTACTTTTAGAATAATACTCTATTAAACATTTTCTTTTTTCTTTAATAGCTCTATTTATTGAATTGTATAAATTTTTATTTTTTATATTTATATCATTTGGTGTAATAAATCTTTTTGGGACATTTATATTCTGATTTAAAACATAACCACCATATGGTCCTTTAATAGTATCTATATAAATACCTGCTTTTTCTATTTCATCTTTATATACTCTAATCATTCTAGGAGTAACTTCTAACTTTTCAGATAATTCAGAAATACTATATTTTCTTCCCGTACTTAAGCATTCAATCATAGTGAGTACATTACTAATTTTAGACATTAAACCACCACCAATGTTTCTAGTATTATAACAGAATTTTGATAAATATGTAAAAGAAAAGTGCAAAAAATTTACTGCTAGTTTTAAAACATATAAATTGATATTACGAATTTAAAACGTGCATAAATCTAATTTTGTACATACTTCTGTTTTTTTACTTTTTTAAAACTTATTATTTACCGCAATATTGCTTGTGTTTCTTACCATAATTGCAAGATCAAATTTGATGTAGAAAGGAATCTTATAGTAATTGAATTTAGACTGGTTTTGGTATTACTTATCTTTTTTTAGAGCTAAAGGAAAGTCTGCTGCTGTAGCAATTTCACTTGATTCCATATTTTTTCGAGTTTGAACATCCATTATTGGAGTGACAGTAGACATTGGTAATGTTGATTTATTAACTTTTATAGTGTCTTTATTAGTTCTTCCCGTTGTTTCTGTTACACCAAGGTTTTTCAATTGAATTCCTATTTTCTTTACAATTTTTGTTATTGATTTTGATATATTGGATTGAGAGATAGACATCATATCAGCAATTTCTTTTTGAGTATGAATTTCGTTATTATAAAATCCAAAATAAAGCCCAATTATTTCTTTATCTCGATCTGGTAACTCTTGTACAACTTCTCATATAATTTTATAAGTTATAATTTTTTCATAATTTTCAGCAATATCTGTTTCATCACTAATTGTATCTTCTATTTTTACTTTTTTGCCTTCTTCGTCATATGTAATTATTTTTTCTAAGCTATCTACTTTTTGATCTTTCTTTAATTTTCTTAAAAACAATAGTATTTCATTATCAATACATTTTATTGCATAAGTTGAAAACTCAACTTTTTTAGATTTATCAAATGTTGTTATTGCTTTCATTAAACCAACATTTCCTATTGAAACTAAATCTTTTTTATCATATTCAACAGATTTAAATCTATTATTTACTTCATGCAAAACTAATCTAATATTATGTTCTGCTACCATTTTTATAGCATCTTCATTGCCCAATTTTACTCTATCTAAGAGTTCATTTAATTGGGATTTAGGTAATAGCTGCGGTAATTTGTTAGAGTCTATAAATATTTCATCTGTATTCATACTAACCTCCAATTTTTCAAGGTATGATACTTCGAGGCTCTTTTTTTGTTATATGATATCATATTTTGCTTATTTGTCAACCACCTCGCTAATTTTCGTTAATCATTTTTAGAAATTATACCTTATCATTAGTTAGAAATATACCTTCATTATAGTAAAATGTATTTTATAAAAATGTATATTTTATTATGTGTAGCAAACCATATGTATTAAAACTCGCTCAAGACACCAGTTTTCATTCCTGTATAACAAGCAGTTAAAAATGTGCCAATAAACACTTTATTATTTTTAAATCTACTTAAAACTATTTCTATTTCTTCTTTAGTATAGATGTGACTTACATCGTTTTTTAATTCAAGCGATAATACTCTAGGTATTTTTAACTCTGAAGTTAGATTATTCTTAATAAATCCAACGCAATAAGTTGCATCTCTTAAAGAGCTTTTAATAACCCTTTTGAAAATTTCTTAATGCGTCTCTTGTACCGGATATTTGGTATAATTTTAACATTGTTTGATTTAGTATATATGTGTCAGTGCCAATAACTTATGATTACCTAATTCCTTTTTAATATTTCTAAAAGCTTCTTTATATCTTTTTGCTGTTAAATACTTGTAATTAATTTCAAAATACTCCTTCATCCAATAATCTCCATATAGCATATTACACTCTATATTTGTTACTCTAATAACGAATTCATCATTTGCCTTTTGTCCTTCTGTATATGTTTCATTTTTTGTTTTAAAACCCACATTTATTTATTTGCTTTTTCTTTCCATTTACTTTTCTACTTCAGAACAATATTGATAAACATTACCTCTTTTTCTTATGCTAATCGTTTTATCACTCTCCTTATCCCTGATTTATATATAAAAATAGAGTATACACTCTATTCATTCTTTGTTTTGTCATCAATTTTATTACTTATTATTTTTTATGTTTCTAAATATTCTTTTTCAACCGGACTTATTGTTTTTACTTGATATTTCTTGATTCTTCTGATATATCTATTTGAGTAGGATCTACAATATAGCCTTTTCTAGAAAAATATCTAATTCTTTCAGCCATTTTATATTGTTCTAACAATTCGCTTGGAATCATTTCTTCATAAGTTCCTGTGAAAGCTAACCTTTCAAATTCTTCCTCACCATATAATTCTTTTAACGTTCTACACATTTTTACATCATTTAAATAATATAATGCAGGAAAATGAACTAAATTATGTTTTTTAGCAAAATCTAACGCATGCATTTCTACAAGTCCCTCATTTAATATAGAACCACCACTTGTTAATTTAGATTCATCTCCATAATTAAAATGTTCTTCTTTTGTAACATTAATTACTAAATGCATTGTTTCATGTATCATTGAAGATAACATTCTCGTGGCATTCATTACACTTTCTTCAATAGATACTTCTGCTTGTTTACTTTCAGCATCAGGCGTAAAGCAAACCATATCACGGTATTTAAAAGCACCGACATCTCCATTAATTCTATCTCCAAAGCTTTCAGCATATGCTTGTGCTTCACCTCTATCAAAAATTTTTATCCCATTACCATTTGCTATATTAAGCAATTTGGATACTAATTCTTCATTTGTTATTCCATATTCTTGTATCATTAATGGAATATAAGTTTGAGCAAACATCTTTGAAACTGCAATATAAAAATCTTTATTAGATGAATATTGTCCTCTAATTGATTTTAATTGTTCCATAGTTACTCTCATCTTATTTAAATAATATGGATCTTCTGCAACGATTTGTTCTGATTCTGGATTTCCATATAATTCTATAAATTGAGGAATATATTCTTTTTTTTCTTCTTCCTTTGATAATGTTATTTTACTAATACTACCAATTAGAGCATCATATCCCATTCTCTATCACCCTATAATAATTATAACATACGGCAGACTGTGTCCACAACCTAACCATCAAAATTTTTCAATTTTTCACAAAAAAAGCAAACCACCACTTGAAATAGTTTGACAAAACAGTATAATAACTGTTACGTGCTCTATCGCACAATCAAATTTAATTTAAAACGGTCTATGCCGTAATGTAGTCTATGCTACTAAATATCGGAACCTCAAGAATACTCTTTTGCTCCATGTTTACAATATGCATAACTACTCAGGGAGGTTTGCAATGAATTTAATAGAACAAAATAAATAAAAAATCAATGGTATTTTAGAAACTTTTGACAGAATGTGAATTATAAAAACCCTCGTAAAGTCTTATTTCACAAGGGTTCTTAGTATTATTTACCGCAACAAACTTTATACTTGCGTCCACTCCCACATGGCATTTTATTATGTGTCATTCTGCTCCACTTTAGAGCATTTTATCCTTTAAATTTACACTTTTATGCACTTTACAACACTCGATTACACTCCACTCTACTAGCAGAACGTATCTATAAACGTATCTAAAATTATTTATATTTTATTTGTATTTATTACAATTAAAGGTACATAAATTTCATCGTCGGTGTAACCTGCATGTTGAGACTTTAATATTTCAGAGCCACCATATAATAATGTTTTGTTTGTTTTTGCTATTGCAAGATAATCTCCTAATATATCACGAAAAATTTCATTTTCTTTACCTTTACCAAACAGATTAGAATTTATCACATCTTCTTTAGTATATAAATCGAAATCATTACTAAAATATTCATTAAATAACACTTCAAATTTTCGTTTTTTATTTTCCCTTATGAAAAAATTTATTGCTCTTGATTCAAGTGAAGTATTTTTTTCTAAACAATCAACTATATCAGGATAATCTTCAAGCATTATGTTTTCTACATTTTTATGTCCATGATCGGCCACAACAAATATTACTGTATCTTTTAATCTTCTACTTAATTCTTCTACTTTAGAATTAATATTTTCAACAATTTCATTTATTTCATGTGCATCAGTTCCAAGTTCATGCATTGTATGATCTGGTTCTATATCATATGCATAAATATATTTTTTTCCTTCTTCATTACATAATGTTTCTATTTTATTGTATAAGTCTTCCCTGTCGACATATGATTTTTTTCCAAACGGAAATAAAATATACCCTGAATCTTTTCCTTTTTCATTAATTTCTTCCATTATAGACTTAGTAATCATATGCTTGTTTTTATATTCAATTGCTTCTTGTAATGGAGTATATTCTTCATCACCCTTTTCAGAATTCATAAACGTTGTAATGGTTTTGTCAATATCTTTATAATACATATCCCAACCTAGCATAGCTGTTTCAACTGGGTTTAAGCCTGTCATCATAGATGTAGTAGCTGCAACAGTTGTTGCTGGAAACACAGTAGTTATTGACTTTATCCTATATTTTAAAAGAAAAGAATCCTTAGATAAAATTCTATCTATTATATTAGAACCCATTCCATCACATAGTATTGTTACAACATTTTTAGGTTCATTTTCATTCAGTATCTTATCTATATAATCAATTGTATTATGCTTATATTCTAACTCAAAATATTTTCTTATAGAACAAGCTAAATTTGTTAAACATTCATTATAATTATTCCTTACTTTCATACTATCAACTCCTAGTTTAATTATATCATACTTTTACCACTATCACTATGGCAGTGGTTCAAAGGCAATAAAAGTATTGAAAAACCACCTATGTTTTTCTTATTCATATTTGTTTCTAGATACATTTTAGATACGTTTTCAAAACGTATCTAAATAATATTGTCTAATTTCGTGTATAGAAAAAGCCCTTAATTTAAGGGCTTTTAGCTATCTACCACAACAATTTTTATACTTCTTCCCCGATCCACAAGAACTTTGTACTCCCATATTATCTGTATTATTTGTATTTATAATATTACCTGTATTTCAGGCTTTTCAAGACTAGGTAACATCTATATTATTTGTATTATCTGTACTATTTATATTATAAATATTTCTCTACTGTGGACAAATTGTGGACACCGTCCACATCCGTTCACTGCCATCATTATACCATATTTCAAAGTTCAATAAATTGTGCGAATTAGAAAATCATACATTTGTGTTTTTTCTGTTCATAATTATATACTATATATTAAGATTAGTCAAACTACTGAGATTCAATTTTATATTCTATAATTTTATTTATCGTTTTATCAGATATATTATTTTTCTTTAATTATATTTTTACTACATATATAAGTTATAAAGAAATAACCTC
>CAKOHK010000006.1 GCA_934085595.1 uncultured Bacilli bacterium | reverse complement strand
TTATTTGTGCAGTTGTTTTCCCATCCTGCTTCATCACCTTCTACTCTTAACACTCCACTAAAACTTTTACCTTGATTTTCATTTTGATTCTGATTAGTATCCATAAAAGTTATCTTTAAAGTATACCCATGTCTGATTCCAGAAGCAATCTCTATATTACTTTTTAAATCTCTGTTATATGCTGCTTCTCTTGTAAGGTTTGAACATGTTCCTGATTCTGTACTTCCTTTATAACTTTTACATGTAAACTCTACTTGTAATTCATCATTATTGATTTCGTTATTAAACTCTTGCCAGTTTATTTTATAATATCCTGTTTCTGTTCCATTATTTTCTACACTAAAAGTTTTAGTAACAAAATCTCCCGGCATTGCTTCCTTAAGTTCAATATACTTTCCATCAGTAAAGTTCAATTTTAATTCCGTTGTAGTTACATTAATAGTTTCAGCTACATCATTTCCAGTAATTGTTTGGCTAAAAAATGCGTAAGTTAAACCTACCGTTAATAAAAATACTCCTAATAATAAAGTAATTAATAATATCTTTTTATCTTTCATAATCTCACCTATTCTATTAGAAGTATACCAAAAATACTTTATTATTTCAATTTAATATAATATTATTTTACTAATAAATGAGGTTTAGTTATGGAAAAGAATAAAAAAGATAATAAGAAAAAAATAGTAGTATATTTGATATAGATGCTAAAATTGATGAAAATAGTAAATTACTTGTTTTACAGACTTGTATGTTTGGTAAATATAGAAAGAAATTACTTGTTATATCTGCTGTTCAACTATAAAAAGCGCTGGGTTGCGCTTTTATTTTGTTTTAAAGTTTACATTTATATTTACCACTTCTGCAGTTGATAATACTCTCATATTAGGTCCATATACACCTATTCCACTTGTGACTATACTTGTCATATTACCTACCTTTAATAAACCGTATGGATTATCCCATATTACTTTTAAAAGTATATTTGATGGAAACATTTGTCCATTATGAGTATGACCTGATAAATCTAAATCTACATTATTATTTGATAATTCATTTAATTCATATGGTTCATGGTCTAGTACTATTATTGGTTTATCTATATCAATATCTTTAGTTAATTCTTCAATACTTTTTCTTTCATTTATTTTTATTCCATACTTATGATAATCTAATCTACCAATTAAATAGAATGAATCATCTATTAAAATAGTTTCATCTCTTAATGTTTTAATATTTGATTTTGATAAAAACTCTTCCATTCTCGGATCAATTAATACTTCACTTTTATCCCAGTTGAATGTAAAACCAGCTAGTATTTTTTCATCTATATCATGATTTCCATATACTGCATATACTCCATATTTACTTTTAATTCTTTTAAGTTCGTTAATTATATCTTCATCATTACCAATAGCTTCATAATTATTATCAAATATATCTCCTGCGATTAATACTAAATCCGAATTACTATTATTAATCATATCTACCATTTTTTTAATATGACTTAAATGTGTATTATAGCCTAAATGAATATCTGAAACTAATGATATTTTTAAATTATCTATATTTGATACTTTATCTATATTTACATTATAGTCTGTATATACTATTTTTTTTGAATGTATTACTCCATAAGTAGATAAAAGTATTGTTAATAAAATACATATGAAGCCTGATATTATAAATGTTATTTTTGATGATAATATTTTTTCATTAACTATCTTTGTTTTCTTTAATAATATTCTTATTAAGTCTGCTAATACAACTATTAATACTATATACTGAATTACTCCTAGAAAATAATTACCTATTATTTTTATCTTTTTGTATGGTAAAAAGAATCCTGTTATGAATGAACTTGCAAAAAATATATATGTTATTATTACTATATATTTTATTATTTTATTTTTAAATATTTTACTACATGTTTCTGTCCATTTTATTAACCACTTTACAATATAAATATTTATTAGTATATAAAGTGGTGAGATTAATATTGCTATCATTAGTTCCTTCTTTCTATTTTATTTCCTGATATGCCTTCTCCTGTATTAGGCACGTATGCACTATATATTTTATCAAATATAAATAAGCTTGTTAATATTATACATAAAATATATACTATCTTTTTTGGTATTTTCTTTAATATATTATCCAGTAGAGGTGAAATGATATATACACCTATCATACCTCCTAGAGCAAATACTATTAACCCTTCTGCACATATACGTCCGTGTAGGTTTAAGAAGTATCCGTTATAATTCCACCAACTAAGAGAATATTTTATTTCTAAGTATACTGATGTTAAATATTCAACTAGGCCACATAAGAACATAATTAATGTTAGTTCTAGTGCTGGTTTATCTCTATATTTTTTTAATAGAATTAGTATTAACATTCCACCTGAGCCGTATATTGGAAGCCATGGTCCGTGTAGAACTCCCCTATTTACAAATCTACCATCTTCAATAATATGAAGTAATACTTCCCATGAATAACCTATAAATGAAAATATAAAAAATAATAATATTATGTTTTCTATTCTATAACTTCTCATGTAATTTAATGAGTCTATTTGTTTTAAACCTCTTTTTTCTTTGATTTTATATAATCTTACTGGATATGATTTTCCTTCTATTATATATTCATAATCTTTTATTCTATATTTATTTATCATATTTTGTTCATATTCTTTAGAAGTTTTTTCATCATATAAGTTTATTCCAAAATTATTATACATGAAGCCTTTGAATCCAGTTAGTTTAATATCTTTTATTTCTGATTTAATATTATATATATCTTTATATGTTTCTTTTAACAATTCACTACTTGCTTTTTCATATAAATATTCATCAAATAAATATTGGTAGTTTTCTTTTTTATTCTTAATATATTCTTTTCTTATTTCTGTATAATATTCAGTAAATGTTAAAGATTTATATTGGTTTGAGAATAATATTTCTGTTATACCTAGAGTTATTGTGCCTAAAATATCATAGCCTATAAATGATAGTTCTAGTAAAAAGCATTCCCATTTATGATTATACATCATGCTTTTTGATAATTTTATTGCGTCTTTTGATGGTATATTTGGATTTTCTGATACTATATATGGTACTAGAAAATATTCATATCTTTTAATAAAAATACCTACTACTGTGAAACACCATAAGAAATAATATAAATTATATATAAACATTGTATATGCTGTTTTAAACCATCTTTTTATTTTAATTAAATATGTAAATCTATTTATAGGTACTTTTTCATATATTCTTGATTCTAATAATATTCTTTTTGATATTACTTTATATACATTCTTAATTAACATATAAAATAATAATGATATTAAGAATCCTAGTATAGCTATAATTATATTAGTTATTTTATGTGATGAAGTTATACTATAAATAGTTCGGAATGCAAAGTTGAATAGTGTTTTTGATGTATACATATTTATTAAGTTTGCTAGTACTCCTTTTGTACCTGGATTTATAGTGATACTGTGCTTATTTAGAAAAGCCATTGAACCTATAAACTCTATTCCAATAAATGCTGATAGTAAACATGTTATTGTTATTAGAAAATAGTGATTTTTTAATGTGTTTAATGATTTTTGTTTTAACTTTTTGTACTTCATATTATCATTCCTTAAATTACTATATCATTTTATCATAAGTGTTTATATATGTTCAAGGTAAAGAAAAAGGAATCTTAATATTGGATTCCCCACGCTACTTTATGTTCTGCTTTTTTACCACAAACTATACATTTTTTATCTGTTATATCTGCATTTTCTAATATACATCTTGATTTAGTTCCTTTTATTTCTTTCATTTTAAGTTCGCATTCTTCACTTCCACACCAGCAAGCATTTACTATTCCTGGTTTAGTGTTCATTATGTTTTTAACTTCTTCTAGACTTTCACATTCATAAGTTCTATTTTTCATATTAGAAAGTGCTTTATTATATAAATCTCTTTGTATATCTTTTAGTAAGTCTGATACTTTTGTATAAACATCATTTAGATTTATTTGTTCTTTTTCTCCTGTATCTCTTCTTACTATTGTTATTTTATTTTCATTTAAATCTCTTTGTCCTATTTCTATTCTTACTGGTATACCTTTTACTTCACTTTCAGCAAAACGATATCCCGCACTTTTATCACTTGCATCTACATTTGTTCTTATACCTTTTTCTGCTAGTAAATCGTTTATTTTATTTGATATGTCTAAAAGAGCATCATCTTTAGTATTTACTGGGATTATTGATACTTCGATTGGTGCGATATTTGGTGGCAATACTAATCCTTTATCATCTGAATGTACCATTATTACAGCCGCTATCATACGTGTTGTTGATCCCCATGATGTTTGATATGCATATTCATATTCATTATTTTTATTTATAAACTTTATATCATAACATTTAGCAAACTTTTGTCCAAAGTAGTGGCTTGTTGCTCCTTGAAGGCATACTCCATTTTGCATTAGTGCTTCGATAGTTAATGTATATTCTGCTCCTGCAAACTTTTCTTTTTCTGTTTTACGTCCAGATAATACTGGTATAGCTAAAATATCATTATAAAATCTTCTATATACTTCATGCATTCTTGATGCTTCTTCTTCTGCTTCTTCTTTTGTAGAATGTACTGTGTGACCTTCTTGCCATAAAAACTCTCTACTTCTTAAGAATGGTCTTGTTTCTTTTTCCCATCTTATTACATTACACCATTGATTATAAAGTTTTGGTAAATCTTTATATGATTTTACTATTTTACTATAATAATCACTAAATAAAGATTCACTTGTTGGTCTAAATGCTAATCTTTCATCTAATTTATTAGTTCCACCTTCTGTAATCCATGCTACCTCTGGTGCAAAGCCCTTTACTAATTCTCCTTCTTTTTTTAATAGATTTTCTGGTATTAATACTGGTAAATATACATTAGTATGTCCTGTTTTTTTGAACATATCATCCATTACACTTTGCATTCTTTCCCATATTTGATATCCATATGGTTCGATTATCATACATCCTTTAACTGAACTATAGTCTGCTAAACGTGCTACTTTTACTACATCTGTATACCATTTTGCAAAATCTACATTTCTATTTGTTATTTTCTCGTTCATATTTTATCCTTTCTAAAAATAAAAAGAATGGTATTTAAGGAGTCTATAATAGACGGTACCATCCTTTAATTAACTTTTTTATTATAACGCATTACCGTGATAGTTTTCTATCAGTTTATGAAGGTAGGAACTAATAAGTTTTATAATCTAGTTCACACTATCCTAGACTCACTTTTATAAAGGTCTTAATAATATTCCTTCATTTCTTATGTATGTTAACACAAATATTTTTTTAAGTCAATTATTTCTTTTTCTTTGTGTCTTCTTCTAATTTCTTTTCTAATTCTTTTACTACTTTTAATGCTTGTTTTCTTACTTCATTAGCTGCTGATTCTACTGCTGGTGTTCCTTTTTCAATAGCGTATCTATATAGTTCTTCTGCTTTTACTTTGATTACTTCTGCTTGTGATAAAGCTATTTCTTTTACTTTTTCTTTATCCAAAGTAGCTAGTTCTCCTTGTAATGTTTCAATTTTATATAGAAGCTCATCTTTTACTTCATCTAAATCTACATCTTTTGCTTTAGCGATTAATTCTTCTATTTTCTTTTTTAATACCTTTCTAGTATTTTCTCCCTTATCTGGTGCTAGTAAAATACCTATTCCTGCTCCTAAAGCTAAACCTCCTAAAAATTTTCCAAATCCTTTTTTTGACATATTAGTCCTCCTCCTTTATTTTACTTTTTTTATTTGTTATCTTTTTTATTGTTCCTGCTATAAATCCTACTATAGCATCTGTTACTACAGATAGTTTATTGTTGACTAAGTCAACTACTGTAAATATTTTGTCTAGTGCTGATAGTTTTGTTTTTACATCATCTACTATTTGATTTACTTTATCAATAGTTATTATTAATTTTATTCCTATTACAATTAAAATAGTAATTAAAACTATTAATAAGAAATAGATGATTATTGTTAATGCTGATGCTAATTCCATATTAGTCCTCCTTATCGTCGTACATTGAATCGATTAAATTAAATAAGTCGTGTTCTAATGTATCATCTGTTACTGTTTTGTCAAATGATGTTTCTTCTTTTTTAGTTTTTATATCATCCATTATATCTCTATCGTAGTAGTTATCTTTTGCTACTTCTTCTACTTGTCCTACTGTTAAATCGTTTTCTTTGTCTATTCTATTTATTAAGTCTTCTATCTTTTCTGTTTTTTCATTTAGTTTATCCATTTGCTTTTCTACGTTGTTTATGCTTTCTCTTACTTCTCTTGGCGTTGTTATCATTGTGTCTTCTAGTTCGTCTTCTAGATTTCCATATGCTTTTCTTCTAACAGTGTCGTAGTTTAGTGCACCTGTTTGTTTTGGAGTTGTTTTTTCTTTTTCTCTTTCTTTTTCGATTTTTCTTTCTTTTATTTCTTCCTTTACATAGTCTTTGTCAAGTATTCCGTAAATTGGACTTATTACTGGACTTGGTTTGAATGCCTTTGGTTTTGTGTTTACTTCTCTTGTTGGTGTCTCAATTACTCTTGCTGGTCTTTTTTCTATTTCTAATGCGTTAACTCTTGGAGCTGGAACCTCTGGTTCATCATCATCAAACTCAGTAAAGTTGAAAGTTCTTTCACTTCTAAATAAATCTCTTTCTCCAAATGTATTTTCTGATTTAACATTGTCTACTACTTCATTTTTAACTATTTTTACTTCTTCTTTTTCTTCTGGTTTTACTTCTCTTCTAGTAATTTCATTTCTTTGAAACTCTTTTTTTGGAAGTTCAACTTTCTCTTCTTCATCATCTTCAACTGGATCATAAAATATATCTTTAATTTTTGATATTAGTCCCATTTTTACACCTCTTTCGTTATTTACCTTCGTTTTCTCCAATGTATTCTAATACATTTTTCTTAGATTTTTCTACTGGTGAAGGTATTTGATATATTGTCTCACTTGACTCTACACTATTTTCTCCTACAAACTTGTTAATAACTAAGTCATTATAAGTTATAGATGATAATATTCCAATACTTTGAGTAATAGCATATTTTGCATCTTTACTCTCTATATTCACTTCTATTATAGCATAATTATAGTATATTTCAATCAAATATTTATCTTTATCACTTTCTTTTATTTTAATATAACCTTTAATATTATTATGTTCAAAAGTATGATACTCATAATCATCTTCTTCTCTTTCTTTAATATTATCATTTTTATAGTAATAACTAACTACATCTATATTTAAATAATACTTTATTCCCTTAGATAAGAGTATTTGATTATAATCTTTATCTTCATATACTTCAAAATCTACAGGTAAATAATATCTGTAGCCTTTATTGTTTACATTATATAGTTCGTTTGTATTTGATATAGATATTTTAATTAAATCTTCTATATTCTTATTATCTACATAATATAAATTACAACCTGTTAGTAAAAATATACTTACTATTAAGAATATTTTTTTTAATTTCATATATAGTCTCCTATTAAATTATAACAAAAGATTTATTTTTTAACAATTAGATGATTAATATTTTTTCCTAAACTTCTAAACTTTTCTTCATATTCAGTTTTTATTTCATCATCAAAATCATTATCTACTTCTATTACTTTGTATCCATATTCTTCTAAACTTACAAGTGAATATTCAAAGAAGTCATCATTATCTGTTTTCATTTCTATAGTATTTACATTTTTAAATATTTTATCATATTTTTCTAAGAATAATGGGGATGTTAGTCTTCTTTTAGTATGTCTTTTTTTAGGCCAAGGGTCACTAAATGTTAGATATATTTTATCTATTTCTTTATCAAATACTTCATCTATATTGGAAGCATCAAAGCATATAAACTTTAAGTTTTTTAAGTTTAAATCTTCTACTTTTTTAGTAGCCATTACAAGTGGACTATCAAACTTTTCTATTCCTATATAATTTATATTAGGATTTTTAATTGCTAGTGATGTTATAAACTTTCCTTTACCTGTTCCTATTTCTATGTATATAGCATTATCATTATTAAATAATTTATTCCATTTACCTTTATATTCTTTTGGATTTTCTATTAAATATGGGCTTTTAGATATTATTTCTTTAGCTCCTTTTATATGTTTTAATCTCATAGGTCACCTCAGAAAATATTATACACTAAAATAGTAAGTTTGTCATATATTATTGTAGGAGAAATAGATTTATGAATAGAGATATGTATTATCAGAACTTAAATCAAGGTTATCAGAACCCTGGTATGATTATCCCGCCTAGTGGTTATAATTTAAATACTAATTATCAAGCTTATGGACCTAATGTAATGCCTAATAATATGCCATATCAAAATAATAATTATAATGGAGCTAATTATAATAATGGTTATAATGATGGATATAATGATATTTATGATAGGTTTGATAAAATAGATAAACAAATTAAGAACCTTGATTCTAGATTGCAAAAGTTAGAATCTACAACTAATAGTGTAAATGATAATGTTTATATGATATAGAAACTCTTATGATAGTTTCTATATTTTTATATAAATTATTATTGACAAACATTTTTTTGTATGTTACTATTTTGTTAAGTGAGGTGGTATAATGGAAAAATTAACTAGTAAACAAGAAAGTATTCTTAAAGAAATTAAATTATTTATTGCTAAAAATGGATATAGTCCTTCTATTAGAGAATTATGTAGTGTATGTGATTTACATAGTAGTGCGACTATGTTTGTTCATCTAAAAAACTTAACTCAAAAAGGTTATATCAATCAGACAAATAAAAAGTTTAGGACCATTGAACTTAAAGTACCAAACGAGTATGATGAGAGACTTGCTGATGTTATAAGTGTTCCTTTACTTGGTAAAGTGGCTGCTGGAAACCCTATTGAAGCTATTGAGAATCCTGATGAGTTCTTTGCTTTACCTAAGTCATTAGTTCCTAAGAATAAAGAGGTTTTTGCTCTTTTAGTTAGAGGAGATAGTATGATTAATGCTGGTATTTTAAATAACGATGTTGTTATTGTTGCTAGAAGTGAAAATGCTCATAATGGTGAAATTGTTGTTGCTATGAATGATGAGGGTGAAGTTACATTAAAAACTTTTTATAAAGAGAAAGGACATATTAGATTACAACCTGAGAATGATACAATGGCTCCTATTATATTACCTAATTGTACAATACTTGGTAAGGCTGTTGGATTATATAGAACAATTTAAAAAATCTCAATTACGAGATTTTTTTATTTGTTATTTTCTAGAATATCTTTTAAAAACTCTCCTGTGTAAGAGCCTTTTGTTTTACTTACTTCTTCTGGTGTACCTGTAGCTACTACTGTTCCTCCACCATCTCCACCTTCAGGTCCTAAATCAATAATATAATCTGCTACTTTAATTATATCTAGATTGTGTTCGATAACTATTACTGTGTCTCCATTATCGACAATTCTATTTAATATTACAAGTAGTTTTTTAATGTCTTCTTGATGTAAACCTGTTGATGGTTCATCTAATATAAAGATACTTTTTCCTGTTGGTTTCTTTTGAAGTTCTTTTGCCAGTTTAACTCTTGATGCTTCTCCTCCTGATAGTGTTAATGCATTTTGACCTAGTTTAACATAACCTAGTCCTACTTCATCCATTATTTTTAAAGATTTATATACTTTTGGTATGTTTTCAAATACATCTAGAGCTTCCGCAACTCTTAAATCAAGAACTTCCGCTATATCTAAACCTTTGAACTTTACTTTTAATGTTTCATTATTATATCTTTTTGCGTTACATACATCACATGGTACATATACATCTGGTAAGAAATGCATCTCTATTTTCTTTACTCCGTCACCTGAACATGCTTCACATCTTCCACCTTTTACATTAAAACTAAATCTACTTTTATCGTATCCTCTTACTTTTGCTTCTTTTGTTTCAGCGAAGACATCTCTTATACTATCAAATACTCCTACGTATGTAGATGGGTTACTTCTTGGTGTTCTTCCGATTGGGTCTTGTGTTATATTTACGACTTTATCTACATATTCTAAACCTTTAATACTTTTATATTTACCTGGTTTTTCTTTAGAATTATATATATTACTATATAATATCTTACAAAGTATTTCATTTACTAATGTACTTTTTCCACTACCACTAACTCCAGTTACACATATAAACTTTCCTAGTGGGAATGTTACGTCTATATTTTTTAAATTGTTTTCGGCGCATCCCTTTAATACAAGTTTTTTACCGTTTCCTTTTCTTCTTTTCTTTGGTATTTCAATTTTTCTTCTTCCGCTTAGATATGCTCCGGTTAGTGAATCTTTATTATTCATTACTTCTTCTACAGTACCTTCAGCAACTATTTCACCTCCATTAGTTCCTGCTCCTGGTCCTATGTCTACTAGGTAATCTGCATTTAACATTGTATCTGTGTCATGCTCTACTACTATTAGTGTATTTCCTAAATCTCTCATTTCTTTTAATGAGTTAATTAGTTTCATATTATCTCTTTGATGTAATCCTATACTTGGTTCATCAAGTACATATAGTATCCCAGATAATCTACTTCCTATTTGTGTTGCAAGTCTTATTCTTTGTGCTTCACCACCACTTAATGTTTCAGCTTCTCTATTTAGTGATAAGTATTCTAATCCTACATTTTTAAGGAATGTCAGTCTTGATTTAATTTCTTTTATTATTAGATTGCTTATTTCTTTTTCTTCGTTTGTTAGTTTTAAATCTTCTATGAAATTGTATAAATCTTTTATACTTAATTTAGTTAAATCAGGTAAGTTAATTTTATTTATTTTTACACTTAGTGCTTCTTTTTTTAATCTATCACCATTACATAATGGACATGGCATTTCGGTCATATATGTTTCAATCCAACTTCTTATCATATTTGAAGAGGTTTCCATATATCTTCTTTCTAAATTAGTTAGTATTCCTTCAAAGTAATCATAGCTTTTTAGAATACTTCCACTTCTAGTTTCTACATTAAAATGTAATTTATCTGGTGAACCATATAGAATTATATCTAATTCTTTTCTTGTAAGATCTTTTACTGGTTTATATAAATCTATATTATAATGTGCTGCGACTAAAGATAGTTTTTTATAGTATACATTTAATGTTTCTCCACTTTGAAAACTCGCTATTGCTCCTGACATTATTGATTTAGTTTTATCTGGTATTAATAAATCTTCATCTAAATGTAGTTTTTTTCCTAAGCCTTTACATTCTGGACATGCTCCATATGGACTATTAAAACTAAATAATCTTGGTTCTAATTCTCCAATACTAAAATCACAATGAGGACATGCATAGTTTTCACTCATTAATATTTCTTCTTTGCCTAGAATATTTATAATCACTTTACCTTTACTTAATTTACATGCTAGTTCTATACTTTCAAATATTCTACTTCTGCTTCCATCTTTTACAATTACTCTATCAATTAAGACATCTATTTCATGTTTGTTATTTTTCACAAGTGAAATATCATTACTTAATTCCATTAATTCTTTATCAATTCTTGCTTTTGTATATCCATCTTTAATAAGACTTTCTATTAATTCTTTATGAGTACCTTTTTCTCCTCTTACCACTGGACTATATATTTCTAATTTTGCTCCTTCGCCATAATCCATTACTTTATTTGTCATTTCATCTATACTTTGTTCTTTAACTGCTACTTTATGTTTTGGACAATATGGTACTCCTATTCTTGCATATAAAAGTCTTAGATAATCATATATTTCTGTTATTGTTCCTACTGTACTTCTTGGGTTTTTATTAGTTGATTTTTGGTCTATTGAAATACTTGGGCTTAATCCTTCGATTGAATCTACTTCTGGTTTATTTGAACTACCTAAAAACTGTCTTGCATAAGCACTTAAACTTTCTACATATCTTCTTTGTCCTTCTGCAAATATAGTATCAAAAGCTAAACTACTTTTACCACTACCACTTACACCAGTCATAACAATTAATTTATTTTTAGGAAGAGTTATATCAATACCCTTTAAATTATTTTCTCTTGCATTTTTAACTATTATTTTATCGTTCATAATTACCTCACTATTATACTTCACACAAAGTGCATATATTATACCACTTTTTATGCATTATTAGTATAACATATAATATTATAGATTGCAAACAATTGTTTATTAATTTATTAAAAAATTAAACACCTTTACAGGTGCTTAATCTTGTGAGTAGAAGTCTAATAGTTTTATTAAAACTGCTATTCCTTTTTCTACTTTGAATCCAAAATCATTTGGTAATTCTGAACGTGTTAGTTTATTATATGTTGTACTCTTAATTACATATTGGTCTGATAATCCAGTAGATAACCATATACCATATGTTTGTTGTACATTGTCTCTATAATAATCTTCATATTCATATTGTTTTAGTTTACTACTATCATCTACAAATATCATTCTTACATTTTTAGTCCCTTTGAACTTTAACATTAAATCTTTAAATCTAGTACTTAATTCATCTTTTAATACATTCTTAATGTAATCTATTCCGTAGAACATAAACACTGATGTTTCTGATTCACTTTTAAGAGCATTTTCTAAAGTATCTAGTAATTTTATACCATCTTCTTTAGTTGCACTTATATAGTTTTTATATTTTGATGTATCTGTAATATTATCATATGAATCTATCATGTAGAACTTAGTATTAGGTACTCTATCTAGTACTTCTCCTAAAGATATTATAAACTTATCTACTGATGATATTTCTTGTGCTGATATTAATGTAATTGGATTTTTAACAAAGTTATATCTACATACTTGTAATCCATCTTTTTCTATACCGATTGGTACATTTTTTAAATCAGTTATGTATCTTTGAATATCTTTAAATCTTACGTGGTCTGGAAGAACAGCTACTTCTTTTGCTTCTCCTAGTGTTCCAAGTCCTTCATTTAATTTAGTACATATATCTTTTATGAATGTATTTATTTCATCCCATTTACATGGATATGCTGTTTGATATTCATAAAGTGCTCCATCTAATTTAACAAGTCCTCTACCTACTGCATTACTTGGTATTAGTCCTCTTGTCATACCTAGAACACTTCCGTAATCTCCAGGATCATTAAATTGTAAACAAAGTAAGTTGCTAAAGTTTTGTACTATTCTACTTCTAACTGCGTTTACACCTGAAGCGCTTATTACAAATGATATACCATATCTTTCACATTCACGAGTTATAGCTGATATTACTTCTACATAATCTTCATAGTTTTCATTAAATGCTTCAAAGTTGTTTATAATTATTATCATTCTAGGAAGGGTTCTTCCACTATTTTTAATATATAAATCATAATCTCCATTATAGTCTACAAATAGTTTTTTTCTACGTGCTAGTTCACTATCTATTAAGCCAAATAAATTATTTAATTTTTCTGCTTCATGGACTAATACTACATCTCCTACTTGTGGAGCTGGTTTGAATATATTAAACATTTCTGTTCCAAAATCTACAACATAGATGTTTAATTCCATAGATGTATGAGATATTATTAAACTATATATAATAGATGATAGCATTATTTCTTTACCACTACCACTTGCTCCATAAATTAATGTATTACCTTTTTCATTAAAGTCTATAGTAAGTAAATCTTGTCTTTGATTATTAGGATCATCATATTCACCTATTACCGCAGTGATATCCCATTTCTTTGGTACAAACTTATATTTATCAATAAGATTATTTACAAATATTTCTGTTGGTATTTTATCAAGCCATAGTTTTCTTGCTACCATATGTTTTTCTTTGGCAGAGGTGCATATATATTTTAATACATTTGGTAATTCTTCTCCTAGTGATACATTTTTAGTTTCATCTTTTTTTGCTACATCTATACTTTTAGTAACATCACCAATATTATTTATGAATGAGAAATTTCTATCTACAGTTTGAGTTAGTTTATCTCTTGGTATATATTTAACTCCTGCATATGCGGCTTGTCCCATTGCAAAATAGTCATTATAACCTACTTGTAAGTAGAAGTTACCTGCTTTCTTAAGAGCTGCTGCATCTGGACATTTAATAACATCCATACTATCAGCTTTTTCTTGTACTTTTAAACATACTTTAAACTTAGAGTTTGACCATATTTGATCATCAACTATACCACTTGGTTTCTGGGTTGCTAGTATTAAGTGAACTCCAAGACTACGACCAATACGTGCTGTTGATATTAATTCTTGCATGAAATCTGGTTGTTGACTTTTTAACTCTGCAAACTCATCTGAAATTATAAATAGATGAGATATTGGTTCTTTTAATTTACCATCTCTATATAATTGTTGATATTTGTATATATCTAGAGTACTTTCATTTAAATCTAGTTTTGCTTTATTAAATAATTCTTGTCTTCTTTTAAGTTCACTTCGTATAGATGCAAGACTTCTATTTATTTCTGCTTTATCTAAGTTAGTTATTGTACCTGCTAGATGTGGTAGTTTTACTCCAGTTAATTTATTTTCAAATGCTCCGGTTAAACCTCCACCTTTGTAATCTATAAGTACGAATGATACTTCAAATGGATTAAAGTTTAAACACATAGATAAGATATATGTAATAATAAACTCTGATTTACCACTACCAGTCATACCTGCGATTAATCCGTGTGGTCCATGAAACTTTTCATGCAAATCTAAATTAAATAATTCTCCATCAGCATGAATACCTATAGGTGTATTTAAACTATTTACTGGGTTATTTTTAATCCATCTATCAAATATATTTAGTTGCTCTATTTTTCCAACTTTAAACATTTCTAAGAAGCCTAAAGATGTTTTCATTTCATCTAATCTTAGTGGTACTTTAACTGGAATATTTGATAATTTTTCACATAGTGTTTCTACATCTACTCCTTCGAATGTATCCATATTAAATGCTACTTGATTTTCTTTATTTAAATCATTTTTAATAATTGCTGATTTTTCACCTGCCGCCATTAAGAAATCATTACATTCATTTGGTAAGTTAGATATTCCATCATTTAATACTATTAGTCCAAATCCTATATTTCTTTTTTCTTTTAATACTTTGTTAATAATTTCTACATTTTTATTTTTCTTAATGTTATCAACTATTAAAAGATAATATGGAGTTACATTTCTATATGTGATATCGCTTTCTTTTCTTTCATTTCCATCATCATCACTATATTTTCTTTTAGTATAAACTTGTTCTAAGTAGAAAGATATTTTACTCATGTCTTCATAATTATTAGCATAGAATCTTATATCTCTACTGTTAGACCATACATGTGGTAATACTTTAAACTCATTCCATAAATCAGTTATTTCATCATTTACCATAAATACTAATTTTAAATCTGTGTATGCATGATATGTAGCTAACTGTAATATTATATATTTAAGTAAACTATCTCTATACATCTTTTCACCAATTAAAACTAGTTTATTTCTTTCTGTTAAGTTTATAGTAACTGGTGAGTTTGGTATAGTTTCAGCGCTTTTACCTACTCTTTCTAATTCTTCTTTTAAGTTATCTGTAGTCATTTGGAAGTCTTCTTTAGAATAACTTAACTTTATTTTAAGTGGTATTGTTCCTAAACCTACTCTTACTGATAAGAAGTCTTCACTATCTATTTGTCTTTGCCATAGATTTCTTTTTTTGTTTATTATGATTGCTCTTAAACCTTTAGCATCTGGATAGTTTTCTATTAATACTTGTGATTGATTTATTTTAAACGCTTCTATTTTTCTTCTTTTATCTGTTAGGTATTCTTGATATTTCTTTTGTCTTAATGTTTCTGCTTCTTTTGCTTTCTTTTTAGTGTATTTTCTCATTAGTGATGGCCAAAGTATAGTTGATGCGACCATTCCAACTGCGATTAATAGTCCTGGTAAAGCTGATACTATTCCTCTGTTTCCATTTACTAAACTTACAACTGAAGTTGCTGCGGTTACTCCTGAAGATAGTGCCATAGTTAGCATAGGTCCTATTGTATATATTACTGGAGTATCATCTGGAATACTTCCTGCTGGTGGACTATCTATTCTAAAGTCTTCTGGATTTACTGACGTTACAAATCTTGGTGATCTATAATAATAATCATTTTCACCATAAAGTTTTGCTTGATCATCATCTTTTGTTGGTAATAGTTCTCCTGTAAACTTTGGTAAGTTCTTTATTAAAATATTATTGTTGTTTAAATATAATCCATTATTAAAATTATTTATTATAAAATATCCATCTAGGTATATAATTCTAAATCCCATTATAAATATCTTGTCACCATTATTTAAAAGTTTTTTTGAGATTTTTATATCATTTACATAAACGCCATAAAGTAAATCTTTTGCTTCTATATAATATTGTTTTTCTTTTTTTGTTATAACTGCATGAAGTGCACTAATTCCTGGTGCATTCATAATAATACTTTGGTTTTCACTTCCTATAGTATACTCTCCATCAGTAGCTAGGGCATATGATTTATACGTTTTATCATTTTCTTCGCAAACCAAAATTAATGCATTTGTATATCCATTTCTTGATTTAATTCTAATAGAATAATACTTATTTATTAGTAATGGTACTTTTTCATATTCTTTTCCATTTTCAATTATTTGGCTACCACTAGCGCTTACAAGTAACCAGCCTTTATCTTCTCTTTCAAAGTTTAATAAATGTCTTTCATTTTCATTTTCGTCATAATCACTAACAGGGTATGAATTAACATTTTCATCTGGAAAAGGATATTTATATAATTTTTCACTTTTAATTAATACTATTTGCATAAGAACACCCTTTTATTCTAAACCATATAAAAAGTATTATTATATAGTTTACCTAATATAATAATACTATTATTAGAAAGAATAGTCAAATTAAAACTTAAAATTACCACTATTCATTTTTTTCATCATTGATTTCATTTCATCAAATTGTTTTATAAGTCTATTTACATCTTCTACTTTTTGTCCACATCCACTTGCTATTCTTATTTTTCTAGATGCTTTAATTGTATCTGGATTTTTTCTTTCTTCTTTTGTCATAGAAAGTATAATTGCTTCAACTCTTGGCATAGCTTTTGGGTCGATAGTTACTTTATTTAATCCCATTTTAGAAGCTCCTGGTAAAAGTTTTAATAAGTTTTCTAGTGGCCCCATTTTTTTAATTTGTTTTAAAGTTACTAAGAAATCTTCTAAATCAAACTTACCTTTTTGAAACTTTTTAGCAGTACTCATCATTTCTTCATTATTAAGTTCTGCTTCTGTTTTTTCAATGATAGACATTAAGTCTCCATCACCAAGTATTCTACTTGCCATTCTATCAGGATAGAACTCACTTAATCCATCTAATTTTTCAGAATCACCTATCATTTTAATAGGAATGTGTGTTAAGTGTCTTACTGATAAAGCAACTCCACCTTTTGTATCTCCATCCATTTTTGTTAAGATACATCCAGTTAATTTTAATTTTTCGTTAAATCCATTTATTACATTAATTGAATCTTGACCTATCATAGCATCTAGTACAAGTAACACTTCATCTGGATTTACAGATTGTGAAATATTTACAAGTTCATTCATTAGATTTTCATCTATTTGAAGTCTACCTGCTGTATCTATAATTATATAATCATAATTATTTTCTTTAGCGTATGATAGAGCGTGCTCTGCGATTAATACAGCATCTTTACTATCTTCTGTGTATACCGGAATATTTAATGATTTTCCTATTGTTTGTAATTGGTCAATAGCGGCAGGTCTATAAATATCACATGCTACAAGTAATGGTTTCTTATGATATTTCTTTCTTACTAGGTTAGCAAGTTTTCCTGCTGTTGTAGTTTTTCCACTTCCTTGTAAACCAGCAAGCATTACTACTACTCTATTTTTATTAGTTACTAAAGGAGCATTATCTCCACCTAATAGTTCAATTAATTCATCTTTCAATATCTTAACGAACATATCACCAGGTTTAATACTCTTTCTAACTTCTTCTCCTAAAGCTTTCTCTTTAACTTTATTTGTAAACTCACGCACAATAGATATATTAACATCAGCTTCAAGTAAGCATAATCTTATTTCTCTCATCATATCAGAAATATTATCTTCATTTATTACACCTTTACTTTTTATATTACTTACTACTTTAGCTAATCTTTCACTTAGATTCTCAAACATATCTTACTCCCTTCTAGTTATAATCAACCTTAGTTATTAGTATAACATTTACTTAGATGTTAATCAATTTTCTTATTCACTCTTTGATTCTAAATCTTTAAAATAATTATATCTTGATTTAGCATTATTAAGATTTTCTTCATATAATGATTCATAATCTTCATTATTTACTTCTAGATTTTTATATCTAAGTTCTCTTTTAAATACTTCTTCATATCTTGTAAAATCTGGCTCTTTAGAATCAACTGTTAATTTATTAGTTTCTGGATTATATCTCATTAGAATATTATATCCAACATCTACTAACATTTTTTGTTCATCAAGTGAAGAAGTAAGACCACCTTTTATACCTTGTTCTATACATGTACTATAAGCTATTATTAATGATGGTCCATCGTGTTCTGTAGCTTCTTTGAATGCTTTTAGTGTTTGATTCATATCTGCTCCCATTGATATGGATGCTATATAAACATTTGGTATAGCCATTGCTATTTTGAATAAATCTTTTTTATTTTCTAGTTTACCATTTGATGCAAACTCTGCTACACTTCCTACTCTAGTTGATTTTGATCTTTGACCTCCTGTATTTGAATATACTTCTGTATCAAGAACTAAAATATTAATATTTTCATTTGAATGAAGTACATGATCAAGTCCACCATATCCTATATCGTAAGCCCAACCATCTCCTCCGATTACCCATACTTTTCTTGATGGAATATAATCAATTAATTCTCTTAATGATGATGGTATATCTTTATTCTCTAGTTCATATTTTACAGCATTTGTAATATCATCATCTTCCATATTATCTATCCATGTTTTATAAATATCTTTAACTAATGGAGAAACTTCATTTCTTGTTTCATACATTATATCTTTAATTCTATTTCTTGTGTTTTTGTATGATTCATGAATACCAAATGCAAACTCTGCATTATCTTCGAATAATGAGTTCATCCATGGTATTTTATATGGAGTTAATGGAAGACTTCCACCATATATAGAAGAACATCCAGTAGCGTTACTTATAACAATATTTCTTCCATAAAGTAAAGTTAATATTTTTATATAACCTGCTTCTCCACATCCAGCACAAGCTCCACTAAACTCAAAATATGGTTTTTGATAACTTACTCCTTTTACTGTAAACTTGTTAAACTTTGTATCATTTATTTGATCTTTAAATAATCTATCACTTACTTTATCAAGTCTATCATTATATGTTCCCTTTATCAAAGCCTTTTCGCCATTTTTACCAGGGCAAGCCTGCATACATAAACCACATCCAGTACAGTTAGCTTCATTAATAGATATATAAAATCTTTTATTACTTTCTCCTAGACTTTCTAGAGTTTCATCTTTATCTAAATGAGCATTTATTAAATCTTTATCATCAAGAGAGAAAGGCCTTATAACTGCATGAGGACATACAAACGCACATCTATTACACTGTATACAATTTTCTTTACACCACTTAGGAACAAAAGAAGATATTTTTCTCTTATCAGAAGCAGCTACTCCACCTTCAAAAGTACCATCTCTATGATCAATAAAATCTGAAACTTTTAGTAGGTCTCCTCTTCTATAAAGCATTTCATTCATAATATTATTATCATTTATAGAGTTATCTTCTCTTAAGGTAAAGATAGAATTATCTATTTCATATAAATATTTTAATGATGAAGAAATTGCTTCTATATTATTAGTAATTACAGTATCACCTTTACTTTGATATGTTTTCTTTATTAATTCTTTAAACTTATCAAGTAAATTTGATTTATCCATTAATTCTAACATATAACTACAAATAACATTATTTATTTTTCCATTAAGATTATATTTCTCATTTAATTCTTCTAAAGAACACACATAAACTTTAATATTATTATTTAATATTTGTTTTTTATTGTTTAAACTTATTAAATCATTTAAATCTTTATCATTCAAACTTGTATTAATTAATAGTATTGAGTTTTTCTTTACATTTTCTAGACAATCATATTTACTTAAATATACATCTTTTGATACTACTGTAAAATCAGGATTTACTAAAAAATAAGGAGCTTCTATTTTAGAAGATGAGAATCTTAAATGAGATATAGTGACTCCTCCACTTTTTTTAGAATCATATTCAAAGTATCCTTGAACATAAGTATTTTCTTCACTTCCTAGTACTTTCATGAAGTTTTTAGATGCTCCGACCATACCATCAGAACCAAATCCCCATACTTTTATTTCTTTATAATTATGAGATATATTTATTTCTTTAGAATCTATACTATGATTAGTAATATCATCTATAATACCAACTGTAAAGTGATCTTTTGTGTTTACATTCATTAGATTATAAAATACACCATTTATATCATTTAATGAAATATTTTTACTTGATAGACCATATCTACCACCATATATTTCAATATCTTTATCTTTTAAACTAGATACAATGTCTAAGTATAGAGGTTCAGCAATACTACCTGGCTCTTTAGTTCTATCTAATACACATATTTTTTTAGTAGTTTTTGGTAATACATTTAATAGATATTTAGTACTAAATGGTCTATATAGATGTACTGTTATTAATCCAACTTTTTTACCTTCTTTTATTAATTCATCAATAACAGACATGATAGTTTTTGTTACACTTCCCATGGCAACTAGTACATATTCTGCATTTTTATCTCCATAGTACTCAAAAGGTTTATATGATGTACCTGCAAGTTTATTTATTTTCTCCATATAATTGTTTACGATATCTGGCATGTCATCATAATATTTATTTCTTACTTCAGTATTTTGAAAATATACATCTGCTGTTTGAGAAGTTCCCCTTGTTATTTCTTTGCCTAGATTTAGTGCTCTATTTTTAAACTCATTTATTTTTTCTTTATCTACAAGATTCATTATTTCTTCTTCGTCAAGAAGTGATACTTTATTAAGCTCATGACTTGTTCTAAATCCATCAAAGAAATGTAAAAATGGAAGAGAGCCTTCAATTGCTGATAGATGTGCTATTGATCCTAAATAATAAGCATCTTCTACACTACTTGAAGATAACATACAAAAGCCTGTTGTACGGGTAGAATATACGTCTTGATGATCTCCAAATATAGAAAGAGCGTGAGTTGCGATACTTCTTGCTGCTACATGGATTACACCAGGTAACATTTCACCTGCCATTTTATACATTGTTGGTATCATTAATAGTAAACCCTGAGATGATGTGAATGTTGTGCTTAAACTACCTGCTTGAAGACTACCATGTGTTACTGCTGCTGCACCTGCTTCACTTTGCATTTCGATTACTTTAACTCTACTTCCAAAAATGTTTTTCTTTCCTTTAGAGCTCCATTTATCTACAAGACTAGCCATAGGGGATGCTGGTGTTATTGGATAAATACCACATACTTCACTAAATAAATATGCTCCTTTAGCACATGCTTCATTACCATCTATAATAAAATCTTTTTTCATATAATATATCCTTTCCATAGTTACTAACACTATAATTATATTACAACTTTAAGCAAATTAAAAGATACTAGAGGTTAGTATCAATCAATTGATATTGTGAATGGACTATCTATAGTTCCATTGCCGCTATCACATGTACCACTTATTTTAAGTTCATCTTTTTGTATTTCATTAGTTAACTTTTGCCATCCTAAATCATAATATACTTCTTCACTTCCAGTATTTTCGATAGTTAAACTCTTAGTTATAGTCCAACCTGGTTCTATACTATTTGCTTTTATTTCTTTTCCATCAGTATATTTTAATTCTAACTTTGTAGTATTTACATTAATAGTTTCAGCTACATCGTTACCACTAACTGTCAAACTAAAATAAGCATAAGTAATTCCTACTGTTAACAAGAATATACCAATTAATACACTTGCAAAAATAATCTTTTTATCTTTCATTCTATGTACCTCTATTCTCTATTAATAATTATAAAGGTACCCCCCCTGTCAAGAAGCAAATAAAAAGCGAACACTTTCGTGAACACTTTTTTATTAGTTAACCTATTATAAATGGGTCACTATTACTTCCAGATCCTGATATGTAATTTACACTAGCGTTAAGATACAATGAAGGACGAATACCACCTGAATTACGATAACTACTATAACTTCTCATATATCCTTCACTAAGTATAACCATTGCAAAATCTGAACTGAAATTGTTTGGGGAAATAGCCCAATACCATTGATTTGTATCTAATAACCATCCTGTACTTTTGCATGTTTCACTTCTATAATCTGTATTAAATGGTGATATACCATTAGTATCCCAACCTTTTTTTGTATCATCATTATAACATGCGCTACTTGCATACATATAGTCACTAGGATATATAAGCGCAACTTTTCCATCCCATGTTTGCTTATTGCCACTTTGTACACTAGTACTTCTTTCAGATGAATATACTTTTTGCGTATTAACACCATATTGTGCATTTCCTAAATACCATTTCGTACTGCTTATTTGATTTTTTGCATTTTCCGTTAATCCAGTTTCACTATAAGAACCACTTCTATTATAATAATCTCCGCTATTGAATGTAGTCATAAGTGATGCTGAAGTCCAGTCATTTGCAGACACGCTTCCCCACTTTCCATTTTCTAGACTATCTCTAACAATTTTAACTTTATATTCCTTAATATAAGTTCCATCTGTTTGAGGTGTTTCTACTTCTAAAGCACCAATTATCCTCCATACTCCAGTTTCATCATTAAATGTAATATAATTATTTGGATCTTTTCCTTGATATCTATATTCGGTTGTAGCATAATTTTGATTACCAGTTGCAGCTTGATCTATTTTTGTTAAACCTAACGTTTGATAATTTTCTATTAGATAATCTGCAAGAATTGATTTTTCGCCACTTTCTGCTACTCCTAACACTCCATAAAAGCTTTTGCCTTGATTATAGTTTTGTGGCATGTCAGTATAATTTATAAATTCTATCGTTATAGTATAGGTATGAACTTCACCTGGTAATATCTTTGCATTTTCTTTATATGGATATACTACTTTATTTGTTTCTGCTGTCACTACTAGAGTCTGTGAAATTATTACATTTTCAGTGCTTTGACATGTACCTGTAGTTACTCCACTACTTGTACACGAACTTCTTATAACAAGTTCATCTTTTTGAATCTCATTATAAAGTTTTTGCCATCCAAGAGTGTAATATGTTTCTTCATTACCTTTATTTTCTACTGTAATAGTTTTAGTTGTAGTCCACCCTGGTTCTATACCGTCTGCTTTTACTTCTTTACCATCAGTATATTTTAATTCTAACTTTGTAGTATTTACATTAATAGTTTCAGCTACATCGTTACCACTAACTGTCAAACTAAAATAAGCATAAGTTAGCCCTACTGTTAACAAGAATGTTGCAACCAATATACTTGAAAATATAAACTTTTTATCTTTCATATTATCTTCCTTTACTCTAGTTATTATTATATCAACTCTAATGATTAATTACAATAGAACCTATAAAAAGGTACTAGGTTTTAGTATCTTATTTAATTGATATAGTAAATGGATTATCTATAGTGCCATTGCCACTCATAAATGTTACATCTGTACTTAGATATAATGAAGGTCTTACATTATAACTGGATTTTCTGTTTTGGTAGTATATTTTTCCATCTTCAGAAATATAAACAGGAAATAAATATCCTCCACTTGGAGCTGCAATTTTTGCAGAAGTGAATCTCAACTTTCCAACTTGATAATTGTCTGTATAAATGTGTTCTTCGTCACTATATTTGCTATTATTAAAAGTCCAATAATTATTACCAGTATACAACCAATTATCATTTGTACATGCTCTGTAATCATTACTTTCACTTGTAGAGTATCCTAACTTTGTGGATGTATTATTATCTTTATCATAACAACTACTACTTGCATACATATAATCACTTGTATAAATTAACCCAATAAAGAAGTCATCATAGTCGCTATCACTATTAGAACTTTTGTTTCTCTCATCGCTATAAATACCTTTCAACATTTGAGATTCTGATACATTTCCCATATAATATCTTGTTTTAGTAATATAGCTTGAATTATTTTTCAATATATCATAAGGCGCTGCACCATTAGAATTATTTAAATTACTATTTATAGTTGAAACTTTATAATTTACTAAAAGTGTTGTTTTACCATCATACGCCGATGTACCTATTGAATCTCTTATTATCTTTACTTTATTTTCTTTAGTATATGTTCCATCATCATTAGGTGTTTCAACTTCGAATACGCCGATGATTCTCCACTTACCTTCTTCATTATTAAAAGTTATATAATTATTTGGATTTGCTCCTTGATATCTATATTCAGTACTATCATAAGTTTGATTATTTACTGCCGCCTGCTCAATTTTAGTTAAACCTAACGCACTATAATTATCTATTAAATAAGCATTAAGTTTACTACCTTTCACGTATACATCTGTTACCTTTTCACTATCAACTGTTATTCCTAAGTTAATATTATTTTCCTTTGAAGTTCCTTTAATTGTATAATTATTATCTGTTTTTTCAACCGCATTATTATTTGAACCTTGTACTTTTACTTTAGCATTTAATGTTTTAGTATCAGTTTTTACTTCTAAATTATGCATTCCTACTTCTACGTCATTAAATACAACTTTTCCTGCACTATCAGATGTTGAAGTTTTAGGTTCTGAATGTATTGTCACTTCTTTATTTGCTAGTGGATTTCCATTTTCATCTTCTAAATTCAATGTTAAGTTAAATGTTTTAGTGCTTTCAGCTACTCCAAGTACTCCATATAATCTTTTACCTTGATTATAGTTTTGTGCTTTATCAGTATAATTTATAAACTCAAGTTTAATTGTATATGAATGTGTTTCACCACCTGCGATAGCTATTCCACTTTTATATGGATTAACTACTTTACCAGAACTTGCTTTTTGATTTGATACTAGAGGTACTATACTTTCTTCTATATCTTCACAGCTTCCACTATCACATGTACCACTTATTTTAAGTTCATCTTGTTCTATTTCATTAGTTAAATCTTGCCATCCTAAATCATAAAAAACTTCTTCTGTTCCAGTATTTTCAATAGTTAAAGTTTTAGTCATGGTCCAGCCTGGTTCTATACCATTTGCTTTTACTTCTTTTCCATCAGTATATTTTAATTCTAACTTTGTAGTATTTACATTTATAGTCTCAGCTACATCATTACCACTAACTGTCAAACTAAAATAAGCATAAGTTAGACCTACTGTTAATAAAAATACTGCTACCAATACACTTGCAAATATAAACTTTTTATCTTTCATTCTACATTCCTTTATTCTCTATTAACAATTATAATTATATTCTTCCTTCAATGTCAAGAAGCAAAATTAAAATTATTAGTCTGATTTTATAAGTTAATTTTCTAACATTTTTGTGTATACAAAAAGATACTTTTTTAGTATCTTTCGTTTTAATTTCCAAATACTGGAAGTACTGGTATTGTTGGGGCAGTATCTGTATCTTCTGGTACATCTTCACACGTTCTTGTATCTTTTGTTTCTAATATTCCACTTAGTAATGTATCTATACTTACATTTAATGTATCAGAGTTTACACTATAATTTCCGCTTGCTGTTCTTACTCTTACCGTTGCTTTTGGAGGGTCTTCATAGATGTCATAGAACTCTAATTTATATTCTCTATTATTCGTTACACTTTCTGCGAATCTTCTTATAAATACTTCTTCAAACTTTTCTGCTGACATTACTATTCTTCCTGATAATCTATAAGAACCATAATCTATTGCGTCTATCATTGAGGACTCTAATATTTCTCTTACTAGGTAGTAATCTTCTTCTCCTGTTGTTGTTACTCTTTGTACCAATAGTAATACTACTATTATTACTATTCCTAGTGCTAATATCATATAGCCCCATATTGATTCTTTCATCTAATTATTGCCTCCTTTGCTACTACTTCCTATTTCTTTTCCTCCCCTTATAATTTCACTATTTGATTTTATTCCAAGTACCCCACTTCCTGTACTTATTTCATCTATAAATGCACTTCTACAGTTTTTGAACACTTTTCCATCTCCATCTATAGCGTTTGCAAGTTCACAACTAATTAGTGAATCATCTGTATATCCTCCTGCATTTGTTTCTCTTGATTCGTTATATTCTCTAATTTTCTTAATTGCATCTGTTGACAATGTTACACTTAACATTAATCTTTCACTATTTGTATAAATATCAGTTGCCGACTCTTCTATTTCTTGTTTTGCTATTTGAGCTTTTTCATTATTCCAGTTATTTCCTATTTTTCTATTTTCATTTTTGAAAATATCTGATAGTTCAGTATTTTTGAACATAAATCCGTAGCTTTTTTTATCTGTTAATTTATCCCATTTTGTTGTTGATAGATTTGGAGCTGTTTCTACTACTCTTACACATGTATTATCATTTCCATTACAACTGCTTCCATCACAGTCATATTTATTTGAATTATTGTATGCTTCATATGCACAATCATAATCAAAATTAGTTAGTTTTAAACCTGTTTGATTATATTTAGAAACATTATAATATTTACCACTACCTATATTAGTAAAATGATAACTTATAGGATATATTCCTGTATTTACATTTGATATTGGATATACATTTTTACCTAATGATACATATTTTCCACTATCAACTCTTGTATTACTTTTAACTTCAATTACTTTTCCAGTATGGTTTTCTGTATAATATTCATTTGGTCTATAATACATAAGTTCTGTTGTTGAAGTAAAGTATGCTTTTGTTGCATGTGATACTGGAACTGTTATTACTTTACATGTTTTCTTTTCTGGTTTTAATCCTGTATCGTCACATTCTATAAAGTATGTATTACTTTTAACTTGATCTACTGATAAACCACAATTGTCACCTATACAATAATGATTAAATATATCGTCATCTGCTACTACATTTACAGTTCTATCATATCTTTGTGTATTTCCATATGCTACATCATTATATTCTACATCTAGTTCTGGACATGTATTATTTGTTAAACATGTAGCTGATGCTAGAATATTTTTCTTTATTACATCGTTTGTACTTGTTGCTAGTTTTATTTTTGCATAGTTATTATTATATTCTTCTAGAGCAGTTGATGTTTTAACATCGCTTGTGAAGTCGTATGACATTTTTAATGCATCGAATTCTGGAATACTAATGACTTCTCCGCCACCGCCTCCACCTTCACCATAATTTCCTTCAACTACTTTTCCTGCGTTTAATATTGCTTGTGCAGTTGATACTAGACCACGAGTTCCACCTTTTGTAAGACTTAATTCATATGATTTAAAGCTTGGTTCTCCTGCAATCCAATCATTACCATAGAAATTACAGTTTTCTAAGTTTTTAAGCATTTGTAATACTTCATTTTGTAGTGAATAATATTTTTCCGCTGCTTCAACTAAATGTTTAGCTACATATTGTGGATCACCATCTTTACCCGGTGTACAAGATCCTGTTGATGTAAAATTACATGAACTTGATGCATAACCTGTAAATGAACCTTCACATGTTTTAGTTGTATACACAGCTCTAATACATGACTTAGGTCTTCTAATGGTTCCACATTCATACTTTTCTGTTCCTGATTGATATGAACAACTATTACTTGGTGCAGAAAAACCTTTTTTGTCTTTATAATCTGCATTACATTTTGCTTTAGTGTATGGATTATCCAATGACATAACTTCTGTAAATCCATTTACTGTTCCGGATGATGCACATGAACACTTTCCACCACCATTATCAATGGTTTTATAGTTATATCCTCCGTCTCTTGCTATACATGTTCTATTAGATATTCCATATAGTTCTCCATCTTGTGCTGATGCTTCTTTTCCTGAATTACTTCCGTTTCCGTTTCCACTATATGTAAATTGTTGATATTTTGTATTTCCGTTTTTATACCATCTTAATTTAAAGTGACATCCTGGATTACACACACCGCCTGAATCTATATCTGTTTGAGGTACTGAACCACACCATGCATTAGCGCCATAGCCTTTAGTACCAGCAATTTTTCCACTTGTCCATTCTAATATAAATGCACCTTCTCCACTTACTTCTTGACATGCTTTATTTACAGTTTGATTGTCACCTATATCACAGTTTGCGCTACATTGTGGTTTATAAGATGCTACTTTTGGATAACTTGAATCATCTGCATATGACTCAGCATATCTAAGAGCTTCCCATTTTTTATATTCAGTCCAAGCATTTGCTACTTGTTTTAATTTTGCTTCTAATTCTGATTCAAACTTTTGATAATTTATAACAGATGTACATTCTTTTTTAACTTGTACTATTGATGATATATGATTATCTGTTTTTTTACTATTAGGTACTTTCTCTTCTAATTTATATTGGAATTGCATTCCTGAGAATACTTTTGTTTTATCTGCTAAATATATTACAGTTTCTTTTCTACAATATATTTGACAATATCCTCCAGTATTTATTTCAAACTCACTCTCTCTAAATGATTCTTTATCACAACTTTTAAGTATAGAATCCATTGATGGTTCAGCGATTGTTATTTTGTCATATCCATCGTAGTCACCTTCACCATAATTTTTATTTCCGTCACATGCTGTTAATGATTTATTTTTAGTTCCATTAGCATTTTCTGATGTTATTGTTGTTTTCATATCAGAAGAATTATTAACACATGAATCACATGTTGTTTTAACTTCATAAGTTTTAGTAAAGTTATCTGTTACTTCCTGTGCCGCTATATCTAGAACCATCATTATTTGTCTATCGTTTGGATAAGTACAGTGATGGTATTCTTTAATTTCTCCATCAAACTTTATATTAGATATTTCAACTTTTACGCTATACTTTTGACTTTTTTCAATACATGTTTTTTCACCAGTTATTTTTGCTGTACATATATTTTTTGAACATGTTACATTGTCATCTTCGTCTACTACTTTTCCATCAGCAGTTACAAGACTTATTTTTATTTTACATCCGTCTTCTCCTGGCTCACATGGTTTAGTTATTTCTATTTCACTTGTTGTGTTATCTATATTTTTTGTAATTAAGTCTGGTACTTTGTTTCCTTCACTATCTAGTGTATTTGTATCAAGTGCCATTTTAAATAATTTTAATGCTTCTAAGTATGTAGTTTGATTATATTGACAGCTTCCTGTTTTTGGATCACAGTTACACATAATTCCTATGTTTCTTGTATCTGTATTACATTTAAGTCCATTATTTAAATAATTACCATCTTGGTCTACTCTTTTGGCTGTTAATCCAAATAGATATTTACCCATAAACACATTCTTTTTTAATCCGCTTTCATTGAATGCTGATTCTGTTGGCACTGATGCGTATTCAGTTCCTCTTAATTTTCCTTTATATGCTGCATACATTCTCATTGCAATATCTGCGATAGCATATTCTTCATCGTTTAATGCATTGTCATTATTTTTTAATTTTGTTGCATGAAGTGCTATATTTGCAAGACCACATCTATAATCAGATTTATATCCATTTGCTGTATTACATGTTGTTAAATCGAAAGTACTGTTTAAACAATATTGGGCACTATTATCTCCATAACAACTCATTCTTGCTGCTGGTTGTATACAAAATGCAGGGTTACCATTTGCTGTTGAGTATACATCTCCATAAAGAGGCGCTATTTCACCGTTAGTAGTTGTTCCTGTGTCTATTTCTGTTGCATATTCAAATCCATATGCTTTTTGAACTTTACATGTTCCGCTACAGTTATCAGCACATTCTGATTCACTAGTGTACATTCTTCCACCATCAACATTAATATTTTCGTATGTTCTTCCATCTATTTCAAATGTTACTTTTCCTTCTTTGTAACAAGCATATCCTGATGTTTGTTTAGTCCCTGTACATAAATAATTTTTATCTTTATTTTTACTTTGTGATGTAAAGTATTCACATCCTTTTGTAGCATATGCTTCATCAGTATATATAGTTGGTGATGTGTAATATGTATAAGATTTCTTACTATCTGAAGAAAAAGCACTATAATAACCTGATACTGGACCATATTTTACTTCTGAACCTGGAGCACAGCTTTTTCCTTTATACCATATAAACTCTTTTTGATTTGATGGTATTTGTCCTGATGAAGTAATGGCTAATGTAGTACTTATACTTGTTAGTAATACTAATGTACTAAAGAATAGGTATTTTAATTTTCTCATTCTTCATCACTTCTTTTCTTTATAACTTTTATTACTATTAGATATACTGTTACTAGGATAACTAGTGGTACTAGTACATATGGAGCATATTCTAATATATATCTTAATACTTTTTGTCCTGTAGGTAGATTTCTTATTTCTTCTTTTTCTATTTGTTTATCATAATAGTCTTTTACTTTATCATCCATTTTATCATTCTTTGTTGTATCTGTGTATGCTCCACATTCTTTATCATCTGGATTAGCTTCACAATATAATGTATCATTATATTCATTATATTTTGGTACTGCATATTTAATAGTTTTTACTAATTCTTTTGCACAAGTAGATGCATTATCTGACATATATATATTTAATTCATATTCTTTTTTTATAAAATGTATTTCGCTTCCAATAACATAGTTTTTAAAGTCTGTATCATATTCTACATTATATTCTCCATTACTATATGTATCTTTTGCGATTACTTTTAAATCTTCTCTTGGATTATTTAACATTAATAAATATGAATATGGATATTCTTCATTTTTTACTTCTTGAAACTTTATTTCTAAACTTTCTGCCCAATCATTTATTTTATTATCTTGACATACTGCCTTTACATTAACAGTTATTAACATTCCTAATATTATGAGCATTATTTTATTTATTTTCTTCATATACACTCCTTTACTTTTATAAAATAAGTATATCATTTTTATAAATTATAGTCCATGTTTTATTTGAAAATAAAATTTGTACATTTTCATACTTATTTTAATGTTTTAAGGCTTTAACTTTATAAACAGTTATTAAGTTTTACTATAAAAAAAGAACTATAAATATCTTATTCCTTAATAGTTCTTTTAAGTTTAATTTCCAAATACTGGAAGTACTGGTATTGTTGGAGCAGTATCTGTATCTTCTGGTACATCATCGCATGTTCTTGTATCTTTTGTTTCTAATATTCCACTTAATAGTGTATCTATACTTACATTTAATGTATCAGAGTTTACACTATAATCTCCACTTGCTGTCCTTACTCTTACTGTTGCTTTTGGAGGGTCTTCATAGATTTCATAGAACTCTAATTTATATTCTCTATTATTCGTTACACTTTCTGCGAATCTTCTTATAAATACTTCTTCAAACTTTTCTGCTGACATTACTATTCTTCCTGATAATCTATAAGAACCATAATCTATTGCGTCTATCATTGAGGACTCTAATATTTCTCTTACTAGGTAGTAATCTTCTTCTCCTGTTGTTGTTACTCTTTGTACCAATAGTAATACTACTATTATTACTATTCCTAGTGCTAATATCATATAGCCCCATATTGATTCTTTCATCTAATTATTGCCTCCTTTGCTACTACTTCCTATTTCTTTTCCTCCCCTTATAATTTCACTATTTGATTTTATTCCAAGTACCCCACTTCCTGTACTTATTTCATCTATAAATGCACTTCTACAGTTTTTGAACACTTTTCCATCTCCATCTATAGCGTTTGCAAGTTCACAACTAATTAGTGAATCATCTGTATATCCTCCTGCATTTGTTTCTCTTGATTCGTTATATTCTCTAATTTTCTTAATTGCATCTGTTGACAATGTTACACTTAACATTAATCTTTCACTATTTGTATAAATATCAGTTGCCGACTCTTCTATTTCTTGTTTTGCTATTTGAGCTTTTTCATTATTCCAGTTATTTCCTATTTTTCTATTTTCATTTTTGAAAATATCTGATAGTTCAGTATTTTTGAACATAAATCCATAACTCTTTTTATCTGTTAATTTATCCCATTTTGTTGTTGATAGATTTGGAGCCGTTTCAGTTACTCTTACACATGTATTATCATTTCCATTGCAACTGCTTCCATCACAGTCATATTTATTTGAGTTATTATACGCTTCATATGCACATGTATAATCAAAATTGTTAAGTTTTAATCCTGTGTTATTGTTTTTAGAAATGTTATAGAACTTTCCACTACCAATTCCTATAAAATGATATCTAATTCCGTATATTCCAGTATCTACGTTAGATATAGGATATACGTTTTTACCAAGCATTGCATATTTATTTGAATCAACCCTTGTATTACTTTTAACTTCAATTACTTTTCCAGTATGATTTTCTGTATAATATTCATTTGGTCTATAATACATAAGTTCTGTTGTTGTTGTAAAATAGGCTCTTCTTGCTGTTGGTACTTTTGTATCACTTGGTATATAGCAATATTTGTTTATTTCTTTTTCAGAGCTGTTATCGCAAACTATTAGTGGAACCCATTTTTCTATATCTGAGTAACTGTATTCACAGTCTTGTCCTTTTTCGTCTTTACAATATTTATTAGGTAAATCTTCTGAATCTACTACATGAGCAGTTCTATCATATCTTTGTGTGTTTCCGTAAGCTATATCATCATATTCCACATCTAATTCTGGACATGTTCCAGTTCTTAGACAACTCGCATCTGATAATATATTTTTCTTTATTATTGTACTCAACGAACTATCAGTTGCTAATTTTATTGTTGCATATTTGCTAGTAGTTGATAAAGCGTTTGTGGCTTTTAAATTTTCATATCCAGGCATAGCTGCCGTTTGTTCCTGACCAGGTTTAGTTATATATATTGTATCTCCACCACCGCCTCCGGTGTTTCCACCTCCGCCTGTGCCATCTCCTCCACTTCCAGTACCTCCGCCACCAGATCCACCAGATCCACCAGTTCCAGAAGATTCTCTAGGGTATCCTGTACTTCCGAGAGTTAAAACATAATCTTTTATTGCTGAATCAACATGTACCCAATCATTTGCACCATATAAGTTACAATTTTGAATATATTTTAAATGTTGTTGTACTGCTGCTTGTGCTGCTAAATATGCACTTCTTTTAGCAAGTGTTGCGTTTTTTACTTTGTCAGGATCAGCATTTTTACCTTGAGAGCAAGTTCCACCACTAGTATATGAGCACGTTCCTCTATTATATGTTGTTGATGATATTGAAGTAATTTGCCATGTATACCTGTTACATCCACATTCATATTGCACTAATTTTTTATTTACCATTCTTTTGCATATCTTAACATCTGCACAATAATTATAGTCTCCTGCAGATGCTCTTGATGCAGCTAGTGATTGAGCTTGTCCAAGACTATTTGCTGCATCATTCTCACATTGCTCTTTAGAGTATCCATAGTAATAATCCGGATCGTTTCCTAAGAAACTTTTATAGTTTAATGACTCAATTCTATTAGATGGACGAGTTAATCCTGTTTCTAACACACCTGAACCAGATGAAATTGATCCGTCTTTGTCTCTACTATAAGTATAATTATATGTTCCGCTATTATATGTACAGCTCAATCTTGAGCCTCCATAATTACCATCTATTTCGGAACTTTTATCTACTTTTTTAGATAATGAACCACCATTATTATATGTGTATGTGTTATGTTCGGTATTTTTTTGCAACCAACTAATAATGTATGTACATCCTGGATTACAAACACTTCCGGTCGACTGGTCATATGTTACTCTATTTTTACATGCTTCTTCTATTTTAATTTTTTGACCACCTGTTGAGAACTCTCCCTCTAAATCTTTTGTAGCATTACATGCATCTTTCATTGTTTTGCTTCCACTTAAAGCATCACAGTTAGCTGTACAAGGAGGGTCATACCATGTGATCTCTGGATAATCCGTAGATTTATCTATTTCTTGAAGATACATTGCTTCATAATGTTTCCAATCGTTCCATGCATTTGCAACATTTTTTAATAATTCTTCTAATTTTGCATACCATTCATCAAAATGAATTACTGATGCACATTCTTGCTTTACTTGAACAATTGAAGTTATATGATTATCTGTCGTTTTACTATTTGGTATTTTTTCTTCTAATTTATACTGAAATTGCATTCCAGAGAACACTTTTGTTTTATCTGCCATATAAATTACAGTTTCTTTACGGCAGTAAACTTCACAATATCCTCCACCACCCTGATCATATTTTGTTTGTCTAAAATAACTTTTATCACAATTATTTAAAATATCTTTAAGGGAAGGTTCTGCGATAGTTATTTTGTCATAACCATCATAATTTCCTTTTCCATAATATTTGCTATTAATTTCTTTTGTCGTTTTTCCATATGCATTTTCACTATATCCATCACATGATGTGATATTGTTACTTGTTCCACTTGCATTTGTTTTTGTTACTTTTGTCTGTAATGATTTATTATCACAAGTTGTATCTTCACAGACTGCATTTATTTCGTATTTCTTTTCAAATGTATCAACTGTTTCGGTTCCTTTCGCATCAAATACGAACATTATTTGATTACTATTTGGATGTTTACAATCGTGATATATTTTCATCGAACCTTCTGCAGTAAAATTACTTATTTGTACTCTTATTTGATAAGATTGTCCACCTTTGATTACACAGGTTTTTTCTCCTGATATTTTTGCTGTACATATATTTTTTGAACATGTTACATTGTCATCTTCGTCTACTACTTTTCCATCGGCAGTTACAAGAGTCACTTTTATTTTACATCCATTTTCACCAGGTTCACACGGTTTTGTTATTTCAATTTCTTCTGTTGAATTATCTATCTTTTTTGTTATTAAATCCGGTACTTTATTTCCGCTAGCATCTAGTTTATTAGCATTATAAGCATTAATAAATAATTTAAGTGCTTCTTTGTATAAAGTGTTATTATTATTCGTACATAATACTCCTATATTATTCGCATCATAGTTGCATATCATTCCATCTTTCTGATAATTGGAATCCGCTATTGTTCTTTTAGCAGTCAATGCGAATATATATTGATATAGATACTCTTTTGGCTTTGTTGGTACTCCTGATGTAACAGTTCCTCTTAATTTTCCTTTATATGCCGCATACATTCTCATCGCTATATCCGCTATTGCATATTCTCTATCATCTAACTTATTATCGTTCTTAGAAAAGACTTCTGTTGCATGAAGTGCTATATGTGCAAGTCCACATCTATAGTCATTGTTATATTCTTTAGCATTATTACATGTATTTAAATCAAATTGACTATCTAAGCAATAATTTGGACTACCATCAGGATTGCACCCCATTGAATAAATAGGCTGAATACAAAACGCATTTCCACCACTTTTAGTAAGATATTGCATACCTTCAACATTAATTATTTTCCCATTTTTTAGTTCACCAGTTTGTGTTTGCTTTCCATAAATATATTTATATCCTTGTTGAAGTTTACATGTACCTGAACAGTTTGAACTACAATCAGATTCTGTGGGATACATTCTTCCACCATCAACATCAATATTTTCATAGGTTCTTCCATCTATTTCAAATGTTACTTTACCTTCTTTGTAGCAAGCATATCCAGTAGTTTGTTTAGTGCCATCACAGACATAATTGTGGATTTTATTATCACTTGAACCTGTATATTCATTACATGCTCTTTCCGCATATACTTCGTCTGTATATAGTTCATCGGAAACTTTAGAATCATAATATATATTTGAATTTTCTATATATCCACTAAGTACTCCTCCAACTGAGCTATAAATCGCATCTTTTGATGAACTAGTTGGTCTACATGATGTAGTGTATCCTCTTGGATATATTGTTTCTTTTTCACTATTTGGAACTTGTCCTGATGAAGTAATGGCTAATGTAGTACTTATACTTGTTAGTAATACTAATGTACTAAAGAATAGGTATTTTAATTTTCTCATTCTTCATCACTTCTTTTCTTTATAACTTTTATTACTATTAGATATACTGTTACTAGGATAACTAGTGGTACTAGTACATATGGAGCATATTCTAATATATATCTTAATACTTTTTGTCCTGTAGGTAGATTTCTTATTTCTTCTTTTTCTATTTGTTTATCATAATAGTCTTTTACTTTATCATCCATTTTATCATTCTTTGTTGTATCTGTGTATGCTCCACATTCTTTATCATCTGGATTAGCTTCACAATATAATGTATCATTATATTCATTATATTTTGGTACTGCATATTTAATAGTTTTTACTAATTCTTTTGCACAAGTAGATGCATTATCTGACATATATATATTTAATTCATATTCTTTTTTTATAAAATGTATTTCGCTTCCAATAACATAGTTTTTAAAGTCTGTATCATATTCTACATTATATTCTCCATTACTATATGTATCTTTTGCGATTACTTTTAAATCTTCTCTTGGATTATTTAACATTAATAAATATGAATATGGATATTCTTCATTTTTTACTTCTTGAAACTTTATTTCTAAACTTTCTGCCCAATCATTTATTTTATTATCTTGACATACTGCCTTTACATTAACAGTTATTAACATTCCTAATATTATGAGCATTATTTTATTTATTTTCTTCATATACACTCCTTTATTATAGATATTAACTTTATTTAACTATTAATATTAAAAAGAAAATTGTAATATTGTCTATAAAGTAAATCTATTATAGTCCATGTTTTAATTTTCTTATTTTTACTTGAAAATAAACTATACATGATATTGTTGTTATTAGTGATAAGCCTATTTTTATACCCCATTTACTTGCGAAGTTTTTTGCTTTATCTACTATAGTTATTGTTTGATTTGTATCATCTTTTATTTCATTATTTTTAATTCCATTTAAATAATTATTTATATTTGATGTTAATAATTCTTCATTTGGTTCATATGATAAGAATTCATCTGTACATATTTTTAATTTATCAACATAATCTTTACATTCTACTGAATTATAGTATTTATTAAAGTATGGAAGTATTATATATAAAGTCATTAATGAACCATTACAGCTTCCTTTTAATGCTTCTACTGGTAAAGATAAATACGTTCCTTGATTTAAATTATTTATTGTAACTTTACCATCAGTAGGTGCTATTATTCTTTGATTGTATGTTATATATAATTCATCACTTACATTATAAAGAGTTAATGTGAAATTATTATGTGTTTTATCATATTTATATTCATATGTTATTGAACTTGCTAGTTTTCCTAATCTAACTTCACTTTGATAGTCACAATCTGCTTTTAGATAAGGTATAAATAATATAACTGTTAATATTGCAATTAATATCTTTTTCACTTTTCCTCCTTTATAAGTACTGCATGTACTACTAGTCTTCTATTGTTATTTCCTGTACATGTTGATAGCGTTAATATTTTATCTCCATATTTTACTTTATCTTTTGATTTAAATACACTACGAGATTTAATTAATTTTACAAATTCATTAAAGTCTTTTTCACTATCAAAGTTAGTTTTTAAATAATCTGTTGTATAATCTACTTTATATACTGAGAATATTTTAAACTTATATTTTCCAAATAATGTATCATATGAAATAATCATATTTTCACTATTACTTCTATAACTACTTTCTATTACTTTTTTAAGTGTACCAAACATCGTACCATTTTTCATACTATGAGCATATATTACATTATTATCATCAAACTTATCTTTACTATTTCTATAGTCTAAGAATACCCATCCCATACTTGTTTTTTTCTTATAGAAGTCTCTTTTTAAATAATAACTATTATCTGTGTGTTTAACTACTGGATAAGATATATTAGTATTTTTTACTACTAAGTATCCTACAGTTTCATTATTTATTTTTAAAAGATTATCCATTATATTTTCTAAATCATATTTAGATCTTTTTACTTGTTCTTCTTCTTTATTATCAAGTACTATATCATTATCTGTTAATTCATTTTTATTATCTTCTGATGGCTCGGTTTTTGTATCATTGTTTTCATTTTCTATTATTTCATGTTTTAATTTATCTGCATTTAGTGAATTAACTGCATTAAATGAAGAAGATATTATAAATGTACTAGCACATAGATATATAATCATTATCATCATTAATTTTAAATTATTATATGATAGTTGTTTAAATAAATTATTTCTTAAATAGTCTTCTGAATATACTACTCTAAACTCACATAAAGAGTTTTCTTTGCACTTTTTATTAATATCTTTTAAATATTTAAAGTTTGTTTTTATAAAGTTACCTTTATCACTATATTGATGCATTAAAATAACTATATTTTTAGTGTTATCTTCTGTTATTAATTTAACTAATTTTTCTATAATAGATTTTTCGAAACAATATAAATCTATTGATTTTAAATAATAATTTATTTTAAAGAACTCTTTTATATCTTCTTCTAATTCTTCATAGTCATCTGTTATATATAATTTTTTTCTATAATATAAAGTATCATAATCTATTGAATCTTGTTCTAACATAAACTTTGATGATATTTTATTTGTATAGTGTGTTATTACTTTTATATTTAATGATTCAAATCTATTTATAATAAATGTAGGCATAAAGTATACATCTATTTCTTTTAAATCTTTAATACTTGATAATAAATTATAATCTTCTATTGATATAGAGTATTCAAATAATAGCCTTAATTTATTACATGATAGTTTTTCCATTAACATTTTAACATATTTAAATGTTACTGTAGTTCTTACTATAAAATAATTTATTTCATTAAAGTTATTTTTTATGGTTGAAGAGATTTTATTAATATTCTTTTTTAGGTAATTTAAGCTATAAAAAAGACTATCTTTATATAAAGAATTACTATTTACATATTTTTTTTCTTCTTTTGTTATTTTTCTAAAGTTATAACATAAAGAATCTTTTATATAATTAATTACTATATATCCTTTCATATAACCTCTTCTACCCTAAAAATATAATAGCATATTTTCTAATAAAAAAAAATATGTTTTGAACATATTTAATCCGTTATATTGTACTCTTCTACTAGTTTATCGAATACTTTATAATCTATTTGTTTTAATTCGCTACTCATCGCATCTATACATTTACCATCTTTAATATATATAAGCATTGGTGGTGTGTTTATTTTTTCTTTAACATCTTTTAATTTTTCTTTTAATAATACGCTGTATTCATTTCCTTCTAAATTATCTGTTATATTTAAATATATTATCTTTTCTTCTAATTTTTTCTTTTTAATTTCTTTGTAAAGTTTACTTTCCATAGCCGTTACTTTTTTATCTCCAGTGTAACTTACATAAATAATTGCTTCATCAGTTTCTGGGATTATGTAATCTAAATCATTTATTGTTATAGATTTAATATTATTCTTTTCAAATACGCTAGTATTATTAACATTGTTTTGATAATTTATAATAAATGATCTTATATATAATGTTAATACTATTACTATAATTGACACTATTAAAACCATATAGTAATTTCTACTTGTTATTTTTTTATCATTTTTTAATATTTTTTTCATATACCCGCTCCTACTTACAATATAATTTTAACATACACTATTTATTTATTCAATTTATTTTTTATTATTCGACTTATTTTGACATGATTTTTTTGTTTTGTTTTATTTAGTTTTATTATATAATATTTTTATAGGAGTTAATATGAAAAGTGATGTTTTTAATACAGAAATTAATTATATAAAAGATAAAAGACTTAGAGATAATCTTGTTATTATATTAAATATGTTACCAGATTATTTTTATGAAGTTCCTGCTAGTAGCACTGGAAAATATCATCCTAGTTTTTCTCTTGGTGAAGGTGGTCTTGTTAGACATAGTAAGGTTGCTACTAGAATTGGATATACATTATTAAATAATGATTCAGTTCAAAACTTTAATAGTCATGAAAAAGATTTATTACTTATATCAATATTAATACATGATGGTCTTAAATGTGGTAATCCTAAGGAAGAATATACTAGATTTGATCATCCTATATTAATTAGTAATTTTATTAAAGATAATATGGATAAACTTACTCTTGAAGATGAAGAAATAGAGTTTATTTGTTCATGTGTAGAAACTCATATGGGACAATGGACTACAGATTATAAAGGGAATGAAGTTCTTAAAAAACCTGTTAGTAAATATCAGAGATTTGTTCATATGTGTGATTATTTATCTGCTCAAAAGTTCTTAGATGTTAAGTTTGATGGAAATGAGATTGTATCATAAAAGGTTTGCATTAAGCAAACCTTTTTATTTTAATAATTTTAAAGAAGTTTCATCAAAGTTTATACTATTTATTGTAATACTTCTTTCTTCATCTTCTAATTTTTTAATACTATAAATAAATCTATTATCAGGATATGTCATTATACTTGATATAGCTTCTTTTGTTTTAAAATCTATTTCTACTACTTTATATCCATCTAAAGTGAACCCAATTACAAAGTAAAATCTTCTTTCTTTAGTTTCAGGAGTATAGTCAACTATTACATCAAATAATTTTGGCTTTCCATAAACATCACTATAGAAATCTTTTACTGTTTCATCTTCTTTATTTCTAACATTATATATCTTACATGCTAGATATTTAAGAGCATTTTCATAGTCAGAGTCATATATTTTATCTTTTACACTTAATACATTTGATAAAGTAGTTATATAAATATCTGGTACTATGTACCTATCAAATCCTATGTATGGATATTTATGTTCTTTTAATACAAATGTTTTATTTATAGGATTCTTTGTTAATGGAAATAAGTATAGTTTATCGCCTTCTATTTTATATATTAAGAATGGTCTTCTATGATAACCTTTACCCATATATTTTTTATTTGGAAACACATTCTTTTTTAAATAAACAACGTGTCCTTTTTCTAGTTTAAGACCTTTGTCTTTAAAACTATCATATGCCATTTCTAAAGGCATGTGATATTTAGTGTGATTTGATAATATTGTTAACATATCTTCTACTTTATATCTTATGGTAGTATGTGGAAAATCATATAATATATTATTTAGTGTGCATTTTGCTTCTAAATAGTTACCATCTAGCATATATGCTTTAGCTAATAAATATGCATTTGTATCATTTAAAAACTTCATTTGTTTTAACATTCTGATAGTATCTTTTGGTTTATTATTTATATAGTAACCCCATGCGATCCTTGATGTTAATTTATATTTGTTTGCTAGTGGTTCCATATTTTTTAATATTTTGTATGATTCATCAAACTTACTTAAATATGTTAATACTTTTGCATATTCAAGTATTATATCTGCATCTACTGCACAACCTTCATATAAATATTCTTCTAATTCTTTAACATAATCTTCAAATCTTCTTTGAATGAATAAACCTGTAAGTGTTTCTTTCATATTATCCCCCTCATGAATTAGGCATATTATATCATTTTTATATTATTTTTTCAAGATATTAAATCTTTGTTATACTTTTATGATTTGCTGCGATTGTTTTTAATCCTATACCATGTGAGAAAGCAATAGATGCTAGATTATCTTTTACTGATATTACTACTCCATTTCCATATATAGTATGTTTTACTTTATCACCTGCTTTTAGTGATGATGTTTCATTATACATTTCTTTTGTATTGTATATAATTGTATGTGGTTTTGTATTAGATATTTCTTCTTCTTGATTTAATAATTCTTCATCTATTTCTTTTATAAATCTACTTGGAATACTCATATTAGTTTTACCATAGATTGTTCTTTTTTTAGTGTTAATTAAGTAAAGTTTTTTCTTTGCTCTTGTTATTCCAACATAACATAGTCTTCTTTCTTCTTCTAATTCTTCTGGTTCATAGAAACTTCTTGAATGAGGGAATAAGCCTTCTTCCATACCTACTAGAAATACTACTTTAAACTCAAGACCTTTTGCTGAGTGTAGTGTCATTATATTAACTCTATCATTACTATCATTATATTGACCTTTATCACTTACAAGCATTACATTTTGAAGAAATGTTTCTAAATCATAAATATTATTTTCTTCAAAATTAACAGCTAAACTTACAAACTCTTCTAAGTTTTCTTTCTTAATATCATTTTCTAATGATGGATTATCTTCATATTCTTTTAATAATCCTGTTTTATTTAAGACACTTTCTACTAAGTCTTTTATTCCCATATTTTTAGAATCTTCTATTAATTCAAGAATTATTTTTTTCCACGCTAGTTCTTTACCACTATCAATAGCGTCAAACATAGTAGTATTATTTTCTTTAGCTTTTCTTCTTAATTCTTCTATACTTTTATTACCTATTCCTCTTTTAGGTACATTAATTACTCTTTCTAAACTAATACTATCATTTTGATTATATATTATATTTAAGTATGCGATTAAATCTTTTATTTCTTTTCTATTATAGAAAAAATAACTACCTATAATATTATATGGAATATTACTATTTATAAACGCTTCTTCAATAACTCTACTTTGAGCATTAGTTCTATATAAAACTGCAAAGTCTTCATATTTATATCCAGTGTTTACTAATGATTTTATTTTTCTAGTTATAAATGATGCTTCTTCTTTTTCATCGTTACATCTAATATAATCTATTTTTTCTCCATCTTCAAAACTTGACCATAGTTTTAAGTGTTCATTATTTTTATTATTATGTATAACAGAGTTAGCTGCTTTTAATATGTTATTTGTACTTCTATAATTTTCTTCTAGTTTTATCACTTTACAGTCTTTATAATCATTTTTAAACTTTAATATGTTTTTATAATCTGCATTTCTCCATGCATATATTGATTGGTTTACATCTCCTACTATAAATATGTTTTTATATTTACTTGCTAATAGTTTACATAAATCATATTGAATGGTGTTTGTATCTTGATATTCATCTACTAATATATATTTAAAGTGTTCTTGGTATTTTTCTAGTATATCTTTATGTGTTTTAAATAATTCTACTGGTTTTATAAGTAAATCATCAAAGTCAACTGAATTATTAGTGTGTAAAAGTCTTGTATAGTCCATGTAAACTACACCTGTTACTTTATCTTCTTCATTTAGAAAGAGTTTTGAAAACTCTACTGGTGATATACCATCATTTTTAGCACTACTTATTCTTGATAATATATGCTTTATATCATAATTTTCTACCATGTAGCCATTATCTTTTAATATTCTTTTTATAAGAGTTTTAGCATCATCTGTATCAAGTATATTAATATTCTTTGTATATCCAAGTTCGCTATAGTTTTCTCTTACTATTTTAAGTCCAAAAGAGTGAAATGTTCCGATAAAAATATCATTTGCTAGAATACCTATTTTTTCTTCAACTCTTTGTTTCATTTCTTTTGCTGCTTTGTTTGTAAATGTTATTGCTAGTATATTTTGTGGTCTTATACCATCTTCTATTAATTTTATTATTCTTTGTGTTAATACTCTTGTTTTACCACTTCCTGCTCCTGCGAGAACTAAACATGGTCCTTCTGTGTGATTAACAGCTAATTGTTGTTCTTTATTTAAAATCATTTTACTTCTCCTAACCTATTAAATTATACATTAGTATTAAATAAATTGAAAGAGATTTAGACATCAAAAAAGACACATGTGTGCCTTTAGTTTTTAATTAGAATCTTTTTTTGATTATAATAGCTAGTAACATTAATATACTAGTAAATAGTGTATAACCTGCTACATCATTTGATTCTACTCCAGTTACTGAGAAATCTGGATCTACATCAGGTCCAGTTACTTCGTATTTAACTACCAAATTAGTATCAATTACTACTTTTCCTTCAATGATTTTCACTGATTCGAATTTTAAATCGTATCCTTTCACGCTTCCTCTTCACTTGTATATACTTCTGCTAAAGTATATTCTTCGCTGTGAGTAATTTCTTCGACAGTTTTATTAATTAAAACATATCCTTTTGCTTCAGCTTCTTCTTTTGTTAAATCTATGCAAACATCTTTATTAGTTTCAACTTTAGTATCAACTAATCTTTGAGTTTCAGACGCATTTACAAATAGAACATTTGTAAAAGCTAAACCAAATGATAAAAGAACAGCTAATAGTTTTCTTTTGATCATTAAATCAAACCCCCTGATAAATATTTTTAAAAGGTTACACATAACCCCTTAATTGACTCTATATTCTTCCAAATTATTTTGACATTGTTAAGTAATTTCGGCCGATATTTTCAAAATAAAACAAGTATATTGCTATACCAGTTTGTTTTGTAATTAAACTTTAAAATTACTAATATGATTTTAATTTCATTTGATAGTCTTCTGTTGTTCCTTTAAAATAATCTAGTGTGTAAAGTACATGTGGATTTCTTTTATATTTATTTCTAAAATAATCTATTTCTTCTTGAGTCAGATAAAAATCTCTTATAAATCTTTCTAATGCTATATCATTATGTCTTATTTGCTTAGCATAAGATATTATTTCATCTCTTGATAATTCTTTTAATAGTTTTAGATATGATGAAGAATATTGATCATAATAGCCATAATATTCATCATTTCTTACTGATATTTCACCTTTTATTTCACATGTACATATTGTACATTCTTCATTAAAAAAATCAAAATATCTTAAAGTATCTTCTAGATTCTTACATGAATGAAATCCGTTTCCATTATTTCCAAACCTTATTTCTCCTTCTATAAAGTATTCTTTTCCTATTTCAAATACTCTTTTATATCTATTTATGAGTTTTCCGTCTACTTTATTAAATGCTTTATAAGTTTGTATAGGGTTTTCTAACATTATAATCATAAGTTTCTCCTATTTTTATTATAATAAAATTGTTATGTTTTGTAAATGATTTAATTTGCAAAAATATGTTTGTTTTTTTGCTTGACACAATAAAAGTTAAATGATATTATTATGTAGAAATGAGTTTTAATATGAATAGTGATGTTTTTAAGGCAAGTGAAATACTATATGATTATCTTAAAGTATGTGATAAAATTACTAAAAATGATGTTATAATTGGACATGGTTCAGCTGATACTGAGATAGCACTACTTTGCTGTAATCTTTATAAGAATAATTATGCTAAATATATTTTATTTACTGGTTATAAAGGAAAAGGAACAATAAATAAAGTAAGTGATAGTGAAGCAGAAATTTTTAAGAAAATAGCCATAAGTAATGATATAGATGAAAGCAATATTATAACTGAAAGTAAATCTTTTAGTACTAACCTTAATGTTAAATTGTCTATTAAAAAACTTAAAAAGCTTAATATAAAGTATGATAAGATTATTGCTGTTCATAAGCCTTATGCATGTAGGAGATGTAAACTTATATATAGTAAATATAATGTAAAATGTTTTGTTACATGTGATGATGTTAATTTTAAAGAGTATGTTAGTAAAACTAAGAAGCAAAATAATATTGATAGTGATGAAGTGATTAACGAATTAACTCATGAAATATTTATGTTAAAACATTATAGATTATTTTTTCTTAGTAAGAGTATTATTCCAAATGATGTTATTTATGCTTATGAATATTTAAAAAATATGGGATATAAAAAATATATTATATAATTATGGAGGGCATTATGTTTGAATTAGTTTCTAATTATAAACCTAGCGGGGATCAACCACAGGCTATAGATGAGCTTGTGAGTGGACTTAATAATAATTTAAAGAGTCAAGTTTTACTTGGTGCGACTGGTACTGGTAAGACATTTACAATTGCTAATGTTATTAATAAGGTTAATAAACCTACTTTAGTACTTGCACATAATAAGACTTTAGCGGGTCAATTATATAGTGAGTTTAAAGAGTTATTTCCTAATAACCGTGTTGAATACTTTGTAAGTTACTACGATTATTATCAGCCAGAAGCATATGTACCAAGTAAAGACTTATATATAGAAAAAGATTCATCTATTAATGATGAGATAGATGAACTTAGACATGCTGCGGTTAGTGCATTAATTAATAGAAGAGATGTTATTGTTGTTTCTTCTGTATCATGTATATATAGTATTGGTGAAAAAGAAGAATATATCAATAAGATGCTTAATTTAAGTGTTGATGATGAAATTGAGAGAGATAGTATTTTAGAGAAACTTATTAATATGCAGTATGAGAGAAGTGATTTTGATTTAAAAAGAGGTACATTTAGAGTTAAGGGAGATACGATTGAATTAATACCTGTTTATGAAAAAAAGAATGGTATTAGAATAGAAATGTTTGGTGATACGATAGAGAAAATTAGTACATTTGATCCTTTAACTGGTCATGTTATCAGTAATCTTAGAACTACAAGTATATTCCCTGCTTCATTATTTGTTACAAGTGATGAAAAACTTAAAGAGGCAATTAAGAGAATTAAAAATGAACTTGATATTAGGCTTAAAGAGTTACATGATGAAGGAAAATTACTTGAAGAACAAAGGCTTAAAGAAAGAACTATGTATGATATAGAGATGCTTAGTGAAACTGGATTTTGTCATGGTATTGAGAATTATAGTAGACATATGTCTTTAAGAGATAAAGGTGAAACACCAACTACTTTAATTGATTTCTTTCCTGATGATTTTTTACTTGTTATTGATGAGAGCCATGTAACTATACCTCAAGTAAGAGCTATGTATAATGGGGATAGAATGAGAAAACAAACTCTTGTTGATTATGGATTTAGATTACCAAGTGCGCTTGACAATAGACCTTTAAAGTTTGAGGAGTTTAATGAAAAACTGAATCAAACAATATATATATCTGCTACTCCTGGTGATTACGAATTATCTCTTGTAAAAAAATGTACTGAACAGATAATTAGACCTACTGGATTATTAGATCCTACCATTGAAGTTAAGCCAATTAAGAATCAAGTAGATGATATAGTGAATGAAATAAATAAGAGAATTGAAAGGAATGAGAGGGTTCTTATAACCACTTTAACTATTAGAATGAGTGAAGAACTTACTAGTTATTTAAAAGAACTTGGGTATAAAGTTACTTATTTGCATAATGAAATTAAAACTCTTGAGAGACTTAATATTATTAGAAATCTTAGGCTTGGTAAAATAGATGTTATAGTTGGTATTAATTTACTTCGTGAAGGTATAGATATTCCTGAAGTATCACTTATATGTATTATGGATGCTGATAAGCAAGGGTTCTTACGTAGTGATAGAAGTTTAATTCAAACTATAGGAAGAGCTGCGCGTAATGAAAATGGGCATGTAATAATGTATGCTGATTATATTAGTGATGCGATGGATAAAGCTATTAAAGAAACTAATAGAAGAAGAAGTATACAAGAGGCATATAATAAAGAGCATGGTATTGTTCCTAAAACAATAGTTAAAGAAATTAAAGATGTAATTAGTACTGAAATAAGTGAAGAAAAGACTAAAAAGCCAAAATATTCTAAGAAAGAAATTAACGAAATGGTTAGCCGTATTGAGAAAGAAATGAGAGAAGCTGCGAGTAAGCTTGATTTTGAAAGAGCTACTGAACTTAGAGATATTATGTTTGAACTTAAATCAATTGACAATGATAAATAATTTGTGGTATTCTTTTTATAGAAAGTAGATGATAAAATGTTTTGTTTAAATTGTGGAAATGAAATAAATGATAATGATAAAGTGTGTCCTTATTGCAACAAAGAAACTTCAGTACAACCAGAAGAGGAAATTGCTAAAGAAGAAAATAAGGAAGTAGTTAAAACATATAGTAATGATTCATATGATAAAACAACTAAGGGTATGGCTGCAGGTTCTTTATTAGTACCACCTTTTGGTATTGCTTATTACTTTATGAGTAAAAAAGATTTTCCTAATAAAGCACATGGAGCTTTAGAAGCATCAATATTTGGACTTGTTACTTATACTATTGCTGCTTTAATATTTGTATTTTTAGTATTACCTATAGAAAAAAACTATATATTAAAATACGAATGTGAAAAATCAGTTCCTGGTTCAGTATATACTTATAGTACTCATACTTGTAAGAGACCTGATGGAAGTGAATATCAAAAGTTCTTTTAAAAAAATAAAAAACGATTTAAATCGTTTTTTTTAATTATAACTGTAATTTTAGTTTAGTGCTCTTCTCTTTAAAATCTTTTTCTACTCTTGGTACATCAATATAATCTTCTAAGTGCATATAAGCTAAAACTCTTCTAAAATCTTCATATAAATCTTCACCTGTAAGACCCATTTCCATAGGAGAAGCAAAATATAAATCTTTATCATTTTTAACTATTGAGCCAGAGAATTCTGAACCATATATAGTAGGCCAACGTGTATCTTCTACAGACATACTTTCTATTACTCTAAATATTATTCTTCTATAAAACTCTTTGTTGCATGTAGCTTCATATAAATCATTTATATTTAATCTACCATTTCTTTCTTTTAAATCTATTATTATTTGTATTATTTCATTTTTACATTTTACTCTAACATAAGAATCTAATTTTATTTTATATCCATATTTTTGAAGTGCATAAACTATATTAATTACTGATATTGCTTTATTGTATATTTGAGCATCTGTTGTTTTATATGATGTAGAAATACCTACATGTGCTGTTATGTATCTAGGTGCAACTATTACTTCTTGTGTTTCATAACATAATGGTGAACCTTTTGAGTATAAAACTGGATCTATATGTCCTCCTGCTAGGGTGTTTACTGTTTTATATCTATGAGTTACCACTTTACCAGCACCTACATATTCTTTATTAAGTTCTGCAAATAATCTATAGTTTTGAGGGTCATCATGAATCAATCTTTCTAAACTTTCTTCATAAGATACGCCATAGAATGAATCACTTTCACTTACCCTTTGACTATGAGGATCTTTAAATACAGCACTATTTATTTCAGGATTTGATTTTAAGAAAGTATATAAATCTTTTAAGCCTTTAAACTTTGCAGGATAAAGAATATAACTATCATCTAATATTTTCACTGGTGAAAATATATTATAAGGATATCTAGTTATATTACTTTTACCATCTTGCATTATGTCTTCCCTCACATTTACATATTAATTTCTTTGCGATGGCTTTTGGATCTTTTATACTATCAAGTCTTGTATTTGACATATCTAAATCTATTATTCTACTATCAGTTAAACCATAGTATTTTCTTAATTCTTGTGCTATTGCATTTAGATATGCTTCATCTTTTATTTGTACAAACTTTTGTGATAACACTTCATCTACTGTTTTACTATTATGTCTTATATATTTTGATATTAAAGATGCATCTCTTGTGGTAATTATACCTTTTGCATACACTCCAGTAGAATTAGAATAAGCCATACATGCACTTCTAAACTTAACTATTATATCGTACCATGCTTTATAATCACCTAATATAGTTTTTTCTACTTCATTATCATAATCAAAATATATTGGCACCATTCTTTCAATTACTGATTCGTCTATTTTATGTCTATCTGAATATGCTTCGTTTTCACCTTCTCCATCTGTATTTCCTGCTGATATCATCCTGAAGTTTGGATGAACACGAGTTTGTACATTTTCTCCGAATGTAATATATCTTGCTTTACCAGTTTCAAGAGTGCTTAATAAATTAGAATAGATATTATTATATATTATGAAACTATCAGTGTTACCATTATCAAACTCATCAAGTGTAAGTAGTTTTCCAAAAGCGACTGCATTATATGTAGGTGTAACTCTAAATCTTCCGTGTGGGTCATTATATGCCATAATGCTATATTTATCTGTTATCTTACCATTATCTATGCTTTTCATACCAAGTAGTTCTGCTGCTTGTTCTATACAGTAACTCTTGCCCATTCCAGATGGACCATATACATAAGGCCAATCCCCCTCGATTAAAGCTCCCGCTATTTCAAGTGTTTTTCTATGGAATCTTTCTCCATTTCTTTGTCTTGTAGACATTTCGTCTTTTATCATTCCTATTCTTTCAGAATAAGGAATGCTTTCATCGAATGCTTTTAATATAGTGTAGTCTATCTTTTCTTCTGGAACTATTATATATGGAGTAGATGGAATTATAACTTCACTACTTGCTACTGGTGCATTACTTATATCTCCATTTTTAACTCCTTTAAGAACTTCTTTTAATTTGCTTGATAGATCTTCTTCTGTCAACATATTTCTTAGTTCTGGACTACTTTTAATTTCTTCTACTATTTCATCTTTTTGTTTTTTCATACGAACTAAATCGTTATTTGAAATAACTGTTATCTCTTTTGCTTGTACTTTAATTTTATTTAATGTTTCTGATGCTTCTTCAAGTACTTTTGCTAAAACTTCGTCACTTGTTTTTTTCATTGCTTGTTTTAATAGTAGAACATAATCATCTACTCTTTTTATCAAATCAGCTTTTACTTCTTCTATGTCTGAGGCTAGTTTTCTAATTTTATCTGCTGCTTCATTATCTATTTTTTCAATACCTCTTGCTGTTATTAGGCTAATTTGTTCTTCATATTTTTTTACTCTTGTTTCAATATCTTCAAAGGTAGAAGAGATTCTTTGTACTCTATCTAGCATAGAACTTATTTCAAGTAATGTTGTTTCATCAAGTGGATAAATGCCACGTCTTTTTTTCATTTCTACTAATCTTTTAACATTATAATCTTTTAATTTGGCTTCATCTAAACTACCTAGTTCTTTTTGAATATCATTTACATAAGAAATAAGTTCATTAGAAAACTCACTTGAGTTCATACATAAAGGTGCAATATTACATGCATAATCAACTAAGTTTCTATATATTATTTTATTTTCTAAAATACCTGTTCTTTTTAATATTCTCATAAACTGTGTATATAAAATCTTATCGTTAAATAACATATATAATTTTGTATTAACTAAGTCTTTATCATATACTATTAAGTCTGAACTTCTTAATATCATAGATTTTATACTTTCAAAGTCTTCTGTTTCTTCAGCATATGGAAGCATAAACTTTATAGTTTCTTTTAACTCGTCAAAACTCACAGTACTATCTTTAGCATTTAAGTATGACTTTATACATGCCTCTAATATATCATCATCAATAAAATCATTATTTATTTTTCCTTTTTGTAGTTTTGATAAGTATTCTAATACTTCACCCTCTTTTTCGTAATTTGTATTTATTAATCTTGCTATTTTAATTAAACTATCTATTCTTGTTTGTTCACTAAATATACCCATTTTAATTACCCCCTATTAATTTTAGTGCTACACTACTATTTTTGATATCTGTTTCATATCTTGAATCTTTATCATAATAGCCTATAGTACTTATTTCATCTATATCGTGAATGTCACCTTTGTATAGATGATAGAAATATTTATTTCTTAACATATCTCTATAAAACTCATTACTATATAAAGCGTTATGGAAATATGTTTCGATTACATGTACATTTTCTTGATGATTTAATACTTGTGACACTCTTGTCCTTATATATTCATTTAATGTATATTCTCTGTTATATGCACTCTTACTATAATATTTAGAATAAAACTCTTTTTCTAAGAATCTGTCTTCGGTTTCACTATAATATCTAAATATACTTTCTGTGATAAATCCATCTTCTAAAGGTTCTACATTTTTAGTTTCTTGTAAATATGCATTCCATGGAAGTGGATACTTTCCATCTTGTTTTTGATGTTTATTTCTATAAAATGAACTTATTTCTCCATTTATGTATGTATAATGTTCTTCTTCTAATTCTTCTTTATCTATAGTGTATGATGAGAATAATTCTAAATTATGTTCTTTATTTGTTATGGTAACCATAACGCCATTATTTTTAAACTCTATTAATATTTTAACTGGTGATATTACATCAAATATGTTACCTATCTCTAGTACAGCTTTATTATTTTCTGGTTCATAAAATATAACTGGAAAATATGTAGCATGACCATTTTTAATACCAATTATTACATTATTTTCTTTATAGCCTCTTAAATTATTTCCAAATGTTATGTTAGCATCTGTATTTTTTAAGAATTGATTTAGATGATAAAGTGCTATTTGTAAATAAAACTCTAGTTTATTATTACTTCTTAAAATACTTCTATTATAATAATTCATATCATTATATTGTTTAAATAAATCTCTTTGGAACTCTAAGTTTCCTTTTAAAAGTATATCTTTTGTGTTTTCATCTATAACTAAAGTTTCTTTTCTAAATGGACTTAGGTTTGGTAAAACTTCTTTTCCTACTTCATTATTATAAACTTCAGTTATTTTCTTTATTAATATATCAAAATATTTATCTGTTCCATAATAAACCATGATTTTTTCGTTATTGTCTTCATCATAATAAGTTATTGTCACTACTGGAATTACTACTTTAGAACTAGCATTTGTAGAATCACTTATTTTTATACTTGAGATTCTTGATATATTATATATTTCATTTAATTCTTTATCCACACTATAATATTTCATAACCCTAACCCCTTTTTCAATTTGCTTTGTTATTATACTGCAAAAGTGGCTAAAAGTCAATTTATTTGTACTTTTCCATAATAAAAAGGTGATGAAAATCACCTTTTAATACTTATTTTAATTATCATTAGTTTCGTATATTTCTTTTACTTTATCTTTTGTTTCATAAAATAATTCTGTTTTATATATTAATAGTTCTATTATATCGTCTTTATTAAGTCCTTTAGATATAAAATATTCTATTATTTCTTTCATTTCTTCTTCATGCATACAAATAAAGTTAATGTCGTCATTTTCTAAGTTAATTTCTAAGTTTTCTACGTCTTCATTTGTTAGTCCATATTCTTTTAAAAAGTCCATTAGTTTAGATTCCTTTCTTCTTTAAAACCTATAATATCTGATATCATGTTAAATGCTTCTTCGTTTAAATAACTTCCTTCACAAATACAGAACATTAATGCTTTTTTATCAAGTGGTATGCCTGATTTTTGAAGAGCACTATAGTTTGATAATACTTTATGTACTGAAATTGCTTCACTTCCAAATCTATATATAAGTGAATTATTTTCATCTTTATAACCTTCTAGTTCTATTATTTCTGGTAGTAATAATATATTCTTGTCATATTCAAAGCTCTTGTTTTCACTTAATGCTTTTGCATATGCTATATAATCTGGTATCTCTTGACTTTGGTCTATAAACTCTGAAGCAAAGAATGTTTCTATGTCTTGACTTGTTTTTAATTTATAACCTAATTTATCTCTTGTTAAATATGTCTTAAAATTACCTTGTCTTGATTCAGAAAATATTCTTCTATAGAAATCATTTTTACTTAACGCTCTTTTTTCTTTATAAAGGAGCATAAATATTTCTTCTGGTGTTTTTGCTAGTATTGTTGGGAAAGTGGCTACTGCATTTGAATATATTTTATGCTTAGCTTCTGGTCCGCTTAATAATTCTAATTCAGAGAACTTATCACATTTTTCATCAAGGTAAGATATTAAATATAACGTTGGTACTTTAGATAGTCCATAGAAATTAATTATTTTTGTATTTCTTTTTATTGTTTCACTATTCATAGTTAGTATTCTTTTACTTATAGCGTCTTTGAAACTAATGTCTACTCCTTCTCCTTTTAGATATTCATAGTTTGCCATTATATCTTCATAAGAAGAAACGTGTGCAAAGTAATTTAAAGTTCTAACTGAAGATAATGTTTCTTTATCTTTATTATTTCTTTGTCTTGTTTTTTTGATTTTTAAATTGTCTATCCACACACTTGGAGTATCAAAGAAGAAATCATTAAGTAGAGATTCTCTTTCTAGAACTTCAAATCTATTTTTAACACTACTCAAAGTTCCATATGATAGTATGGCTAAAAGTGCTTCACTTGTAAACTTAGATAATAGTTTTATATTTCCATCTATTTTTGTACTTGACATAAAATCTAAGATTTCTCTTGCATTATTAATGTTTATATTACTAGTTAATTCTGATTTAAATGAAGAAGCTCTTTTAATAGTTTTATCTTGTACATTATATTCTCTTAATAAGTCTTGTATTTCTTCAAAACTTGCTTTTTTTACTGATACTTCTGTTTTTCTTTTTCCGTTTAAATTGTATAGTTTTATTTGAATTAATAGTTCTTTTTTAACTTCATTACTTATAAAAGTATCTTCAATAATGTTTGAATATAAAATATTAAACTCTGCTTCAGTTAATTTTTCTCCATTACTCGGATCTTTTAATTTTTCTAATATAGTTTCTAGTTCTTGATAATTTAGATATGCTCTTTCGTATAGGTCATTATAGGCTCTTACTTTACTTGTAAGACTTGATAAGAAGTCTTTTAAATCATCTTTTTTAGTTTGAAGATGTGATATTATATCTTGAAGTAATGCTCTTTCTTCTGTTGTTAAATCAACATCTAATCCTTTCTTTACGGCTCTTGCTGTTATTTTCATTAATCTTATTTTTTCTTTTATTTCTTCATCAAAGTTATCTATGTAATTTAATATATCTTCTTCATTTAGTTCTTCTATTCTATATATATCATCTTGTAGGACATTTAACATTTCTGTTACTTTATATATTTCTTCTTTTAATTTTCTTATTTCTTCTGGTGATTCTTTAGTAGCTCTTTCAAGTGTACTTACTTCTTTTGATAAATCATTTTTCTTATCTTCTATTATTTCTGTTAATGTCATAATTCACCTACCAATTCACCAATACATCATATAGTTTTAAATATATTGATATATCTTCATTTTTGCCTTTTAATAAACTTATTAACATACTAGGAGAACATCCTAATCTGAAAGATAATTCTTCTGCGCTTACTTTTTGCTTTAGTATTATGTCTATACATTCTTTTTTTAATTTATTAAATACTATATCTATATCTTTCATAGCACTACTCCTTTGTCTTCGCTTATTTCTTCTTCGATTTTATTTCTTAAATCACTTTGTGATATTAAAATGTCATAAGCTAGTTCTGGATTTTGTTTTAATTCTTTAATTTTCTTTTCTTCTTGTGATTCAATTTTTAAACTTTCAGAATAAACATTTTGATATGGTGCTAGAGATAATACTAGAAGGTATTCATCATTTAATATTACATAAGAACAACCATATCTTCCTGAGATATTTACATATACTCTATTTGATTTTGTACCTAGTACTGTTGCTCCATTTTTATGTTTTTTGTAGTCAAATAAACCTTTACTTATTTTTTCAAGAAGAGTTTTATATGATAATTTTTGTTCAAATTGTAAGTTTGAGTAACTAAAGTATGGGTTGTTGTTTTCATCTGTTAAGTATATTACATTCTTTGTACCATTACTATTTGCTTCTTTTTCTTCTTCTGTTATTTCTGAGTCTAAACCACTTAATAAATCTTCTATTTTAGATAGTTCGTCTAAATATAATTCTAACATGTCAAAATCTTCTTTTTCGTATGTACTTTTAAGAGAAGATACTACAGAACTTATATCAGCTTGTAAGGCTTGAGCTCTAAATGTTAAAAGAATTATTGCTTCTTCTTTTACTTTGTAGTTTCCTACTTCATCATATAAATTAGTTCCTAGGGCGTTAATAACATCTTTATACATTGTTATTTGATTAGGAGTTTTATTGTTAACTAAACTACTGTATTTTGCTATATAATTATTTATTTTTCTATTTAATTCTCTTAATCTTTCAAGTTCTACTCCCATTTTTTCAGTACTTACATATTCTTTTGCGGGTTTTTCTTCTTTTTTATCTTCTTTTGTAGTTACTTTTTCTTTTTCAAGAGTGCTTTCATAAGCAATTTTAGATAAAAGCTCTATTTGTTCTTCATCTGTTAAATCACTTTTTTTAATTAAATCAAAATAATAATCCCAATCAGTTATATTATTTGATAGAATCATTTTACATTTTTTTATTTCTTCTTCTAATTTACTCTTTTCTTCTGTATTTTGTGAAAGTACATCTATTTTTGATAGTAAACCACTATTTTTAAGATTCTCTATTGCTTTTCTAGCTTGTGGTGCGTTTGATGCGTTGTTTTCATAGTAAAAGTTTAATATATCAAATATTCCTTTTAAAGAAGGGTTTATTTTTAATATATCTTTTTCTATATGTAAAAAATCTTCTAAGTCAGTTGATGTTTTTAATATATTTTTTAAATCCTCATAAAACTTAGTATTTGATACTTTTTCTAATTTACTTTCTAGTTCACTAATATATGATGCGATATAATCTCCAAACTTTTTTGTTATATCGCTTATATCTTCTACTCTATACATAATATTTCTCCTATTATGATTATAACATAATTTTTTCGTTAAAAAAACTAGTTATATTAACTTTTTATAACTAGTTACTTTCCTTTGATTATGTATAATATTTTGTCATCTTTTATAATTGTTAGTTCTATCTCTGTTTGATATCCTAAGTCTTTTTCATATTCTATATTTGCTTTTATAATATATCCATCATATTCTTTATCATTATATTTTACTTTGTCTTCTTTAATAGTGTCTATTGTAACATCTTTAACTATAGGTAATTCTTGCTGTCTTTTTCCGTCTAAGTTTACTTCTATATTCCTATACATATTGTTGCCCATATTTTCTTTGAAGTTTTCTTTTAAGTCTGGATGTATAAATTCAGTTCCACCTATATCTGTTGATGCTAGTTTATTATTTAATGTAAAGGTATCTACTATGAATAATTTTGATAAGTATTCTGCATATTTTTCATAATCAATAGTTTTTTCATTTAATATTTTACTTAATTCTTTAAAATAGTTTTCATAAAGTTTTGTATCTGTCTTTTCTAGTGTGTATCCATATAATCCTATTGAATCTACTACTGTTTTATCTTGTTTTTTAAAGAAATCATTGCGTACTCTAAATATTAAATATCCAAATAATATAACCCCTATTAGTATTAGTAGTGCTAGTACTTTTTTATTTTTCTTCACTATTACATTCTCCTATCTTATCTGCTTCTTTTTTTATTAAATCGTGTCTAATTATCCCATTTGATACATCTAATATTTTTTCGGCATTTGAAGATATTCTTGTTATATAATCTTCATCTATAGTTTCATCAGTTAGTACTACATAATTATTATTTAAGTTACTATAATATACTTTATTTGTTAATACATTCCCATTTGGAAATACCACTATTTTTTCATTATCGCTAAATATATCATGTCCTAAAGCGTATTTTTCTTCAAAGCCAAACATATTAGCAACTGTTGGCAAAATATCATACATTCCCATTACATCTGTTATTTCTTTTTGGAACTTTTTGTCTTTTGTCCATATAATTAATGGTGTATTTTTTAATAGGTCATATTTATAATTATCTAAACTGTAATAGTTTTCATCATCTTCTGGTATTCTCTCATTTGTTTTAGGGTCGTAATTATATAATAAATCGAATTGACTTTTAGCAAGTCTTGCTTCGTGATCTCCATATAGAATGAATACTGTGTCATCTGCAAAGGAACCATTTTCGACATCTTCAAAGAATTGTCCTAGTGCGGCATCTGCATAGTGTGCTGATTTTACATAGTTACCCATTGGAGTGCCATCTATATATTTTGCTGTTTTTTCTTCCTCTTCACCATTTTCATTTAATTCTGTGTATTTCATTGTTACATCTATTGGATCATATTTATCAAGCGAATTAAATGGTGAGTGATTCGAAAGCGTAATAATTGTTCCAAAGTATGGAGATTTTGTATCATTTATATCATTTAATATTGGTAATATTTGTTTAAAGAATGATTTATCTGATAGACCCAAGCCTACATAATTTGGATCTTTTGTATCTGTCGGTACTTCATATCTATCTTTTGCATAAAACTCTTTATATCCAAGGCTATTATGCATTGTTTTTCTATTCCAATATTCTGCGTTATTTGCATGCATACTGAATGTATAATATCCTAAATCATCAAAATATTTAGGCATTGACTTATAATCTCTATCATAATAGTTTACAAATACTGTACCACTTGCTGATGGCATTAAACCAGTTAATAGTGTAAACTCTGTATCAGAAGATGTTCCTGTACTTATTTGTGGGTAGAATCTTGAAAAATATATTCCTTCACTTGCTAATCTATTTATATTTGGAGTTACTTTTTCTCCATTAAACTCTAAATCAAGTAAGAAGTTTTGCATACTTTCCATATGAATAAATACTAAATTTTTACCTTTAAATATGTCTGTATATTCATTTTTCTTTTTATTTTCATTTTCCCATCTGCATGAATAATATTCTCTAAATGTTTTAGCTGATTCATCATATCCAAATAATGTATCTATCTTAGGCTGCATACTTTGAACCATATCATTTATAGTGTAAACATAAAGTCCAAACTTTTGTACAACATAATCTCTATTCCATTGTTTTATTAATCTACTTAAATCAGTACCAGTTAAAGTTATAGATAAAAGTAATACTATAATTCCAGAAGACGCTAGTGTGTATGTAAACATTCTCTTTCCTTTTTCTATTTTTTCAACTTCAAAATAATAATTCTTTTTCGATAGTTTTTTATGTATGAATATGAATATAAATAGATATATTAAATATAAAAATTGGTAAAAATGCATTTTTTCAAATAGTGAATCATTTACTTCACCTATCATTGATGCGGTTGATATTAAATTAACTGATATGAATGATTTAAAAAATTGATAGTAAATAGTATTTGCTATTGCTAGTGCTACTGCAAAAAATAACCATGAGAAAAAATATCTAAATTGGTATTTTGGTTTGAATAAATATCCAAATGCTCCGATTAATAATGCTACTGCTATATCACAGAAAATTGGCTTGAATATATATTTATTACCTATTGTTGCCCATCTTAAGCTAAGTCCAACTAATACTGATAATATTACATAAGACAAAAATAATATGTTAGTTGAAGCATATTTTTTAAGAAACTTAGCTATACTTTTTATTATTTTATTTACTTTATTTTTTATTTCTTTTTTCATAATTCCCTCAGTAAGATTATAACACTATATATATTTTTTTTCAAATAAAAAGAAGTAGTTACTACTTCTAGTTAATTTTATTAATCTCCTGTATCTTCATCTACTGTACAACTTGTTGGATGATCTATACAATCCATACACTTAGTATATGAAGTATTTCCTACTAATCTCATTACTACTGATACTAAAGTTGCTACTAAGAATACCATAACTGCTGCCACAATTCTTTTAACTAATAATTGTTGAGCTTTTTTAATATCATCATCTTTCTTTTGAGATACTGCATTCATTAAATCAACTACACCAACAACTATTAAAATAATAGGTACAGCAATTTTTATTAATAATAATACATATCCTACTAATCTAAGTACTGGTCTTAAACTATCACATAACTCTTGTGTATTATCGATAGTATCTAAAAAGTTTATTAAGTTTAACATATTCTTTGTCTCCTTTTCTGCATAAATTATATAATTTATTTATATCAAAGTCAATACTAGTTGTCAAATAAAATGTAAAAGAAATGACATGTAAAACACTTTTATATGTATTTTGAATATAATACTTTGAAAGAGAGAGTGATTTATGAAGAAATTTATACTTGTATGTAGTGCTACTATTATATTGATTTGTATTACTATGTTTTATACATATAAAGAAAAACATAATGATAGTAAACTAGATACTGTTGTTTTATCTGAGGTTACACATTCAATATTTTATAGTCCACTTTATGTTAGTATTGAAAAAGGTTATTTTAAAGACGAAGGAATTGATATTGATTTAGTACTTACTCTTGGTGCTGATAAGGTTGCTACTTCTGTTATTTCTGGAGATGCTAATATAGGGTTTAGTGGACCTGAAGCAACTATCTATGTTTACAATAATTCTAAAATGAAACTTATTACATTTGCTTCACTTACTAAAAGAGATGGTCAATTTATAGTAGGTGACTGCGCACTTAAAGATAAGTTTAATATGAATATGCTTAAAGGTAAAAAAGTTCTTGCTGGTAGAACTGCTGGTATGCCTCTTATGATGTTTATGTATGCTTTAAAAGAATCTAATGTAGATTATAATAAAGTTAATATCGATTCTTCTGTTGATTTTGCTAGTCTTGCTGGTGCTTATATGAGTGGTCAAGGAGACTTTGTTAATTTATTTGAACCTAATGCTTTGAAAGTTGAACAGTCTAAGAGTGGTTGTGTTTTAGCTTCACTTGGTAATTTATCTGGAGAAGTTCCTTATACAACTTTCTATGCTAAAGAAGATTATATTAATAATAATAAAGATTTAATTAAGAGATTTAATAAAGCACTTAATAAAGGTATAAGATTTGTTTTAAATAATAATGAAAAAGATATAGCTGATGCGATTATTAATCAATTTAGTGATATGAATAAAGATGATCTTACTTTACTTGTTAAAAGATATAAAGATGCTGATTCTTGGTATGATAGTACTTATATAAAAATAGAAGATTTTGATAGATTACAAGATGTATTATTATATGGAAAAAGTATTAATAATAAAATAGATAATACTCTACTAATAACTAATGAGTTTAACAAATAGTATTTTGAGTGTATATAATCTTTCTAAAACATATCATACTTTAAGTGGAGAAACTAAAGCTATAAATAATATATCTTTTGATATTAATAAAGGGGATTTTATATGTATAGTTGGTCCTTCTGGATGTGGTAAAAGTTCTATACTTAATATAATTTCTAATCTTGATAATGATTATGATGGTAATGTTATAATTAAAGATAATATTAATGTATCTTATATGTTTCAAAATGATACTTTATTTCCTTGGCTTACTATACTTGATAATGCTTTGCTTGGTCTTAAAATAAGTAAAAAATTAAATAAAGATAGTAAAGAATATGTAATTCATTTACTTAAGAAATATAATTTATATGAGTTTAAAGATAAATATCCTTCTAATTTATCTGGTGGGATGAGACAAAGAGTTGCTTTAATTAGAACTCTTGCTACTAAACCTGATATATTGCTTCTTGATGAACCCTTTTCAGCTCTTGATTATCAAACAAGGTTAAAAGTTAGTGATGATGTTTATAGAATTATTAAAGAAGAAAATAAAACTGTACTTATGGTAACGCATGATCTTTCGGAAGCAATTTCACTTTCTAATAAAATTATAGTTTTATCAAATAGGCCTGCAATTATTAAAAATATATATGAAATAAATCTAAGTAATAGAAGTAGTCCAACTATGAATAGAAAAGCACCAGAGTTTAGTTATTATTTTGATTTATTATGGAAAGAAATTGATGGATATGAGTAGTGAACAATTAAAATATTTAAAAAAAATTAAATATAATAAAATATTAGTATTATTTACTCAAATATTTATTCTTATATTATTTATTATCTTATGGCAAGTGCTTGCTGATAAAAATATTATAAACTCATTTATAACTAGTAGTCCTTATAAAATATTTAAAACTATAATATCTTTATTTAATGATAATAATTTGGTATATCATATATGGATTACTGTAAAAGAAACTATGATTTCTTTTATACTTGCAGGTGTTTTATCTATTATAATTGCTATTATACTTTGTTATAGTAAGTTTCTATATAAAGTATTTGATCCATATCTTACTATATTAAACTCTCTTCCTAAAGTTGCTCTTGGTCCTATTATAATAATATGGGCTGGTGCTAATATTAAAGCTATTATAACTATGGCGATATTAATATCTATTATAGTTAGTACTGAGTCTTTACTTAATGGATTTATAAATACAGATGAAAATAAAATTAAATTATTAAAATGTTATGGTGCTTCTAGATTTAGTATACTTATGAATGTAATATTACCAAGTAATAAAAATACTATAATTAGTACTCTTAAAATAAATATATCTATGTGTTTAATTGGCGTTATTATGGGAGAGTTTTTAACATCTAAAGCTGGTATTGGTCATTTGATATTATATGGAAGTCAAATATTTAATTTAGATTTGGTTATGAGTGGAATTGTTATATTAATTATTATATCTGTAAGTATGTATAAGATGGTTTGTATGTTTGATAAAAGAAGTTAATTCTTCTTTTTTATTCTTTTAATTTTGGTATTTTGTTTTCTTTAATATAATATATAACCGCTATTATATGTTTACATATACCATTATTACCTATAAAATATGGACAAGTACAAGTACAATAATCTATTTTGTTATTTTTAATACTTAGTTTAACTCTATATATTTCATTTCCACTAATATAAGATGTTATCTCTTTTTTCTTATACCATATATCAAGTATTCTTTCCTCATTATAATACTCTTCACCTTTTAATAAAATGTTATGTGGTACATTATTTTCATAACTATCATCTACTTTAAATCTTTTCATTTTTCCTCCATTTAGTTTATTTTATTATACTATATTTTTTTATAAGAGTATTTTTATTTTGTAAAGTATATGTTAATATATATAAAAGGAGAAATCATGATTAAAAAAAATAATAAAGGAATGCTTATTATAGTTTCTGGTCCTAGTGGTACTGGAAAAGATAGTATATGTAATAGAGTTAAAAATGAAATGGATAATATTTGGATTTCTATTTCTATGACTTCAAGAGAAATTAGAGGAAATGAAAAAGATGGAGTTGATTATTATTTTGTTAGTAAAGAAGAGTTTGAAGATAGAATTAAAAAAGGATATTTTTTAGAATACGCTACTGTTCATAATAATAAATATTATGGTACTCCTAAAGATAAAATAGAAGAGTATTTAAATAATGGAATTGATGTAATATTAGTAATTGATATTCAAGGCGCTATTAAAGTACAAAAGTTAGTTAAATCTGCATTATTTATATTTATAATGCCACCTTCTATGGAAGAACTTAAAAGAAGACTTGAAAATAGAAATACGGAATCTAAAGAAAGAATATTAGAAAGATTTAAAACTGCATATAATGAAATAAATTATTATAAAAAATATAATTATGTTGTTGTTAATGATGATTTAGATGAAGCTGTTAGTAAAGTTAAAGCTATTATAAAGGCAGAAAAATGTAGAGTTGATAGAATTGAAGATGTATATCTTAATTCTTATGAAGAAGTTATGCATGAAGAACTTATTGATAAAGAATTTAATAATAGTGAATTAGAAATAAAATAGAGGCTTTATTGTTTAGAGCCTCTTTTAGTTTCTTTAGTTTTTTTTAGTTCAAATACTTCATCTACTTGATTACAAACATTTTCTGAATGAGTTACGATAATAATACATTTATTATCTTTTTTAGCAAGTTCTTTAAATATTTTTAATATATCATTTTCTGTATCTTTATCTAAGTTTCCCGTTGGTTCATCAGCAAGTATTATTTTAGGATTATAAGATAAGTTTCTAGCAATGGCTACTCTTTGTTGTTCTCCACCTGATAATTTTAATACTTTTCTTTGAGCATATGTTTCCCTTAAGTATTTATTCTACGTTAACGCCTTTGTTAAAAACTTTATTACTTACTATATTTACTATATATATTATAACTATATATATTAATGTAAAAGTGTATATTAATGGTGTTATTATTGAATAATTTAAGTTATTTGAAGTAAAAACATTCATAACATCTTGATTAAATAAACCTATTATATATATACAAAGTAATACTATTAATTGTGTTAATATGTAAGTTATGAATCCATATAGTACTGAAAATCCAACTTTATTATTACTTTTTTTATGTCCAAGTAATATTCCTAAGTATCCTGATATTATAATGTTATATACTTCTAAATATAATATCATAAATACTAGTACTATAAATACTTTAGGATTTATGTCAATAGATGTAGATATTACAGTTGTTAAATCTTTTAAATACATGATATTATCTTTAGTATAAAAAGCTATTAATAACGATATTATACATACTATAAATGTGATTAATAAATTAATTGCTGATAATAATGATTTTGATGTTAATATTTGATGCTTTGTTACCGGAAGAGTATGAGTTAAATATGATTCATCACCATATATAGTTTGTTTGAATCTTACCCAGTTTCTCATTAAAGTATTTATTATTGAGCTTGCTATCATTGAAAACATAATTCCCATTGATATTTGAGTTATGATATTAACCACTATTGTTTCATTTAATCCTTCTAATATTCTTGTAGTTATAGCAAATACTATAGATAAAAGATAGAATATGCTTATTGATTTAAGCATGTTTTTTAAATCATATTTTAGTAACTTTTTTAACATTTGAACTTCCTCCTAAAGATTTCATCTATGGATGCTTTTTCTTTTGTTCTAAGACTATCTGCATCACTTTGTAATATTATCTTTCCATCATCTATAAATATTACTTCATCAAGTATTCTTTCTATATCTGATATTAAGTGTGTAGATATTATTATGCTTGCATTTTCATTAAAGTTATTTAATATTGTATCTAATATATAATCTCTTGTAGCAGGATCTACTCCACCTAGTGGTTCATCTAATATATATAGGTCTGCTTTTCTTGACATTACTAGAACTAACTGTACTTTTTCTTGCATACCTTTACTCATTTTAGATAATTTTTGATTAATATCAAGTTTTAAATCTTTTAATAACTTTATTGCTTTTTTACTATCAAAGTTTGTATAAAAATCTTCAAAATATTTTATTACTTCTGATACTTTCATATTCTTATCTAAATAAGTTCTTTCAGGTAAATAAGATATTCTTTTTTTACTGTCAACTCCTATTGTTTTTCCTTTAAACTTTATAGTACCTTTTGTCGGTGTTAATAAGTCGTTAATTAGTTTTATAAGTGTTGTCTTACCTGTTCCGTTTTTGCCTAAAAGACCTATTATTTTTCCACTATTAATATTCAAGTTTATATCTTTAAGTACTTGTTTATTATCATAATTTTTATATAAACTATTTATTGTTAATAATTCCATTTTATTTTTCCTTTCTATTATTTAGGTAACTAATTGCTTCTTTTTCATCTAATCCAATACTTTTCATACTATCAAAGTAATTATCTATTATTTTTTTAGCATAGTCTTCTTTTATTTTTTCAATTATTTTTGAATCATTTGTTACATATTTTCCATTAGTTCTCTCTGTGTATATTAATTTTAAATCTTCTAATTCGATTAAGGCCTTTTGCATCGTATTAGGATTTACTTTATACATATTTGCATATTCTCTTACTGACGGAAGTTTATCTCCACATTTTAATTCTCCTTTTATTATACTTGTCTTTACACTTTCTAATAATTGTAAATATATTGGAGTATTGTTGTTAAAATCTACAGACATGTTACCTCTCTTTCATTGTATTACTTCACTAATACAATGATATTGTATGACAGTTATAGTTTTTTGTCAATATTTTTTTATAAAAAAAAGAAAACATTAATTAGTTTTCTTTAGTGAAATATATATATTCTTTTAGATAATTTTCAAACTTTGATTTATCTTGATATTTTGGTAGGTCTTCATCTTTATTTGGATCTAAGTATGAAATTACTTTATCATTTTGTATTATTAATATACTTGGAGCATATTTTACTGTGCTATAAAACTTTGTCTTTTTAAACTCAGCATATGGTATTTGAACTATATCTATTTTATATTTTTCCATAAATGATTTAAAGATTTCTTCACATGATACTGGTAGTGAGCAGTAATTATTATATGTATATAACAAATAAGTTTTATCTTTTAAACTAGATAAATCTTCACTTGTATAAGTTATGAAAGAACCATTGTTATAATATTCATCACTTAAATATATTTTTTCAGTTTTATTTACGCATCCAGTTAATAGAATGACTGTTAATATAATGATTATTATTTTCTTCATGAATTAATTTACCTTTGTTAATAAGTTAAAATCAATATTATGGTATGTTAGTTTCCAAAAGTCATATGTAGTTTTATTATCTGTTATTCTTTTTATATTTATATTATTTTTACCGTTATAGTACCAGTAACCACCTACATTATATATTTTGTTTTCATCCCATCCTAGAGATACTAGAAGATTTTTTGCCATTCCGGCATATCCACCTCCTCCACACATTAAGAATATGTTTTTATCTTTAGGGAAAAAGTATTCTAATATTTCCAATGACTCTTTATAGTTTTCTATGTACTTTCCATTTTCTTCTCTAAATAAAGTTTCTCCTTTGTATGAGTCCCCTACTGCCTCTGGCAAACCTTTTACTTCAGTAATGTATGGATATGGTAAAACTTCAAAACCTTTTATTATTCCAGATAAATATGAATCTCCTCCAATAGCTTCATAATTTCCTGGGTCTTTTAACATTCTCATATCATAATATACACTATCACTTCTTCCTAAATAATTATCAATTGTTTCTTCGTTAATGTTCTTATCTATTCCAAGTGTACCTCTTTGTCCTGATGTTACTTCTGGTAATGGAAGTTTTTCTAGATTATTTTTATAGTCAAATATTAATATACTTAATATAAATCCTAATATTAATGATATTCCTCCGATAATAATATAATTTAATTTTTTCATTTTTCACCTCTTTCGATATAATCATAATATATATACTTATTTTTTTAAATAACTATGTGGTTGAATCTTATCAACTTTAGGTTGAGATATAGTTTTACTGACATTTATAATATTTATTTTAGTATTCTTTAAATATAATATAGTGGGAGGATTATAATGAGTTGTTGTAATTGCAATAATAATGCGATAGATAATAGAAAGTTCCCTATTATATATAGCTGTTATGGGCCTACCGGACCTACTGGTCCTGCTGGTGGTCCGACTGGACCTACTGGAGCTACTGGAGCCACTGGTGCTACTGGACCTACTGGTGCTACTGGTGCCACTGGAGCTACTGGTGCTACTGGTGCTACTGGAGCTACTGGACCTACTGGTGCTACCGGAGCTACTGGAGCCACTGGTGCTACTGGAGCCACTGGACCTACTGGACCTACCGGAGCTACTGGTGCTACTGGAGCCACTGGTGCTACTGGGGCTACTGGTGCTACCGGACCTACTGGACCTACTGGTGCTACTGGTGCCACTGGTGCTACCGGTGCTACCGGTGCTACTGGGCCTACTGGGGCTACCGGACCTACTGGACCTACTGGGGCTACCGGACCTACTGGACCTACTGGTGCTACCGGTGCTACTGGTGCCACTGGTGCTACTGGACCTACTGGACCTACTGGAGCAACTGGTGAAACAGGAGCCACTGGACCTACCGGACCTACTGGACCTACAGGTAGTGCTATAACTTTAACAATAGGTACCGTTACTACTGGAGCTGCTGGAACAGAAGCAAGTGCATCATTAAATCAAACTGGTGATTCAACATATGAACTTAATTTAACAATACCACAAGGTGCTACCGGAGCAACTGGTGAAACAGGTGCCACTGGACCTACTGGTGCTACTGGCGAAACAGGTGCTACTGGGCCTACCGGACCTACTGGAGCAACTGGCGAAACAGGTGCCACTGGACCTACTGGACCTACTGGGCCAACTGGACCTACTGGACCAACCGGAGCAGCTGCATAATAATTAATGAAAAATTATAAAATATGTGTTTATGCGATATGCAAAAATGAATCAAAGTTTATACAAAGATGGTATGAATCTGTAAAAGATGCTGATTATATATGTGTGCTTGACACTGGGTCTACTGATGATAGTTTAGATAAACTTAATAAATTAAGAATAACTGTTAAGCAGAAAGTAATTAAGCCTTGGAGATTTGATGTTGCTCGAAATGAATCTTTAAAACTTATACCAAATGATGCTGATATATGTATATGTCTTGATTTAGATGAAGTACTAATAGGTAATTGGAAAGAAATACTACTTAATTCATGGAATGAAAAAACTACTAGAATAATGTATACATATAATTGGAGTCTTGATGATAAAAATAAACCAATAGTTAGTTTTTATACAAATAAGATTCATAAAAATAATTATTATACTTGGACTCATCCTGTACATGAAATACTTAAAATAAATGATGGATTTAGTGAAGTAGAAACATTATGCGAAAAATTAATTATAAATCATTATCCTGATAGTAGTAAATCTAGAAGTTCTTATTTACCACTTCTTGAATTATCAGTTAAAGAAAGTCCAAATGATGATAGAAATATGCATTATCTTGGTAGAGAATATATGTTTTATGGAAAATATCATGAAGCAATTGATACTCTTATTAAACACCTTGATATGCAAAATGCTCTTTGGAAAGATGAGAGATGTGCTTCGATGAGGTTTATAGGAAGATGCTATAAATATTTAAATAGATTTAAAGAAAGTGAAATGTGGTATAAACTTTCTATTAAAGAAGCTCCATATTTAAGAGATGGCTATATGGAACTTGCACTATTATATTATGAAAAGAAAATGTATTCTAAAATGAACTATTATGTTCATAAAGCTCTAAAAATTGTTAATAATAAAAAGAGTTATATAAATGAAACATTTACATATGATGAAACTGCTTATGATTTACTTTCTATTGGGAATTATTATTTAGGTAAATATAAAAGTTCATTAAAATATGTAAATATGGCTATAAATATTAAAAGTAATGAAAGATTACTTAATAATAGGGAACTTATTTTAAATAAAATTAAAACAGGCTAGTGCCTGTTTTTACATGTCTTCTATTGTTAAACTTTTACTATGTTCTATATGCTCCCATTTAATATTTTTTCTAAATAATACTACTATATTTATTGGAAGCCAAGTTATTAGAAATACTGGAAAAAGGAATACTCCACTTATATATTTCTTAATATCTCTTTTAAAATAATAAATAGAATATAATGAAACTATAACTTGTAATAAATATATTATAACTGCAAATGATATACTGAAAATTATTGTATTCATACTTATATTTTGTATTATTCCATTATAATACATTGATACTAAATCTATTATAACAATGAATAAAGATAATATTTGTAATATTGGTGCAAAGTATATCAATAGCATGTCTAAACAAGAAGGTTTATTTGATTTTTTTATTAGTGATTTAAAATAATTTCTATAGCATTGTAAACAACCTTTTGACCATCTTTTTCTTTGTATCCATGATATTTTAAAATCTGATGCTTGTTCATCATATGTAACTGCTTTTTCTACAAAGTCAATTTTAATATCATTTAATGCACATATGCCTGTAAACTCTACATCTTCTGATAATGTTTTTACATTAAATCCTATTGTATCAATTACTTCTTTTTTTATCATGAAACCTGTACCATTAATAGATGCAGATCTATTTAATTTCTTTCTTGATTTATTATAGAATAGATTTTGTATAAAATAATATATTGTATATGAAGATGAAATCCAATTACATTTATCATTTTTTGTATCTCTAAATCCTTGGGCAACCTTATAACCATTATTAATAGATTCATTCATATATTTTAAAAAGTCTTTGTCTACTACATTGTCAGCATCAAATATAATATATGCATCTATTTTATCATCGTTAATTTTTCTAAAAGCTTCTTTTAAAGCCTCCCCTTTAGTAGTTATTTTACTTTTACACCTTAATACATTAGCTCCAGCGTTTGTAGAAACATTATAGGTATTATCTTTTGAATTATTAAGTATTACATTTATTTCATATTTATCTTTATCATAATTCATATTATTTAAACTATTTATTAAGTTAGCTATAACTTTCTCTTCATTTCTAGCTGGAATTAATATTGAAAAATAATTTTTGTATTTATTTTTGTTTTCTTTCTTTTTTTCTTTTTTAAATATAGAAAGTGCTGTCACAATAAAGTATAATCCGTATAAATTAGTAAATATTATTAATATTTTGTTTATTACTTCTAACATTCTTTTTTTCCTCTCATAACAATATTATCATTTTATCATAATTCTTTACAATACATTTTCAATTGCTGTTTGTATACATTTGGTTGCTATTTAATTGTATCACTTTTTTTATAAAAGAAAAAGGACATTTTAGTGTCCTTGTTCATAAACGTAAACCTGTAAATAACCTCGGAATACTTTTCCTTGATCAAAGTTCTGTTTCTTTCCAATTCCTTTAAGTTTAAATGTTAATGTATATGTTTGTTTTGTATTTGGTGTTATTAATACTCTATCTGCTATATCCGCAGTTTTCTTAGGTACCATCTCAAAATCTTTTGTTAATCCATTATTAGTTGACTTCATATTATACACAAAGTTTTCACTTGTAAATGTATTTTTGTTTACAACTAATTCTACTCTATATACAACATTTATAGGAGATTTGTTATCTATTGTAAATGTCTTTGTCACATATTTAGTTACATCTTTATCATCTTGATCATCAGGGAATAAGTTCTCGGCTCGTATTTCTTTTGAATCTATGAAGTCTACTACGAACTGGGCTGTTGTTACATCTGTAGCACTGTTTCCTACTACACTTGAGTTACCTGTTATGTCTTCTACTGCTTTTACATTACTTACACAGTTAACATCACAAATATTATCTCCATCTGTATCACAGTGTAAATCACATGTTCCATCACCAGTTGTATCAAAGTTTAAGTTTGGTTTCCCATCCCCATCAGTATCACAGTATAAATCGCATTTTCCATCGCCGTCTATATCAATGTTTAAATCTGGCCAACCATCACCAGTTGTATCACAGTTCAAATCACATTTTCCATCACCATCTATATCTTGATTCATTAAGTTTTTAGTTGCTTTTCCACTTCCTGTTTCATCGACATTAAATGTTGGTTTTCTATTGCCTTTATAATCTATATTTCTTATAGGTGTTTTTCTATCTTCTGAAATGTTAATCTCTGCTTTTTCGTTTCCTGATACATCAATGTTAATATCTGCGATTCCATCACCATTTATATCTATATTTAAATGCTCTAATGATAAGTATCTTAATCCAAAATAAGTTGCTGCGATAGCTATTGCTATAAATAGTCCTAATACTATAAAGAATAGTAGCATAGTTTTATCTTTTTCAAACTTAAAATACATTCTATTAGTATCTTTAGTTACTAATAATTTATATGGTAATTTAAGCTCGTTTTCTTCAGGGTCACAGCTTAATTTTAAACATTTTAATGAATATTTTCTTATATTTCCATAATCAATGTCACTATAGTCTTTATATATGTTTGTTAATAATAATGTAAATATTTTAGATTGGTCTTTAATATCTAAACCTTCTAGTTTATATAAATCTATATAATTGTTCTTATAAATATCTTCCATGAAGAAATCATCAACAACAGAACTTTCATTTACTTCTTCTATATTTTCTTTTGGTTCATTTGTTACTTTTTCTTCAGTATCTTTATTTATATTGTCTTGCATAGTTTTTCCTTTCTAATACTTACATTATTTCACATAAATCATTTATATAAGCATTGCATTCTTTAATGTATTTATCATACATTTCTTTTATATTTTTTTCTTTTTCTTTTCTTTTTTCTATTTCACTAGATATTTCTTCATGTACAAAATCTTGTATTTTCTTTTCTGTTAGCTCTGTTATATCTACATATTCATCTATTAAAGATAATATCTTTGAAGCTAGTGATTTTGCTGTTATGTCTTCATCATTTGTTTTATCTGTTGTTGATATGTATTCTAAGAATGAGCACATATCTATTTTTGATTTTAATTCTTTTGTTGTTAAATCTTTAACATCTTTTTTAATATCTTGAGGTTCGCCAATTTCTGTATTCTTTATAAACTCCCATAACGCTAGTGCTTTTTGGAAGTTTGGATCTTTTAGTATTATGTTTGTCTTTTTAATTGGAGATTTTACTGGTACTGCTTGTGATAAACTTTTTATGAATGCACTATTTTCAAAATCACCTACTACATCTCTTATGTAAGTAATTCTTTTTTTCATTGCATCCATATCAAAATCTTTAGGTTCTTGTTTTTTACTGCTTTCTAAATTAATACTTACAGATATATCTTCGTTTTCATAATTAGTAGTTGCAGTATAAACTAAACTACTATTAGTTTCTATTTTTGGATTTTCTAACTCTTTTCCTGCATATTTATCTACAAATGAAGCTAGTTCTTTTACTAGAGTATATATAAACCTATTTTCATACAAATCCCATGAATCTTCTTTTTCTACATTAAGTACTTTTGATGGTTTTACCATTCCTTCATCATCTACATCTTGTATAAAGTTTGTATGCTGAGCTAAGTGTCTTACTGTTTCTGTAGATATTTTTTTAGATTTTTCCACTATTACTATATCTTCTTCTTGTTGTAAAAACTTTTTTGGATTTCTAATAATAGTATCTAAATATGGAATTGTTTCTTCTACAATTGGTACCCAACTAAAATCACGAGAAACATTTTCAGTTGTTCTTGTAAAGTTTATTATTGAGTTTATTTTATCGTTAAACGATTTATAATCTTCATTACTTACATTTCCAAATATTTCTGTGATTTTGTCGATCATTTTTTCCTCCTAATTATTACGCATTCTTTTTAAGTTCTAATAGATATCTTGTACATTCTTTCATAACATCTTGTCCAAATGTTTGATTTAAAAACTCTATAAATCCATCTACTTCATTTCTTATGTATGACATATTTAATTGTTCAAACTTTCTTAATATTTTATGACAGATAAGATAATCTACTGCCACTATTTCTTGTCCTCCACATGATACGAATACTGGTACGAAGTTTCTCATTTGTTGTAAAATACGATTACCAAATGATATTCTAAAATGTTTAATTACATAATCGTCCATTGTGCTTAGTTTTGATAAAACATCTTCGCTCATTGGATTTGCTTTTTGTGCTTCATCAAATAATTTTAGTAAGTATTCACACCCAATATTTACTTTATCTGTATCAGGTGCTTTAAACTCTTCCGCTTTTTCATCAATACTGATTGGTAAAGCACGGTCATAAACTTTATCTGTTACCATGAATGTTGAATCATCGTTATTTATTGTTCCAACATACCACATATTTTTTGGTATTCTAAACTTACCATTTACTAATTTCTTTGGATCGCTTGGCCATGGGTTTGGCACTAAATCTATTACCCACTCATCATAACTTGGCATTTCCATAATTGATAGCATTTCTGCAAAATAGTATTCTACACGTGCTATATTCATTTCATCTAGAATTGATATATATATTTTGTCATTATAAGATGCTTCATACATCTTAGCTAATAATTCTGTTTCATTAAACTTTTTAGTAAACTCGTTAAAGTATCCGAATAATTCAGCACGGTCTCTCCATGATGGTTGTACTGGTGCAATAACTGAATCATTATTGATAAAACTTCCCATTGCGTATGCTAATGATGTTTTACCTGTACCAGATATACCTTGTAAAATTATTAATCTGTTTGATGCAAAGGCTGAAATGAATAGTCTAATTAAATCTATATTATAATATAATCCTAATTTACTTGCTGAATAATTTCTAAATTGTTCACATAATTCATTTAATTTTATTGTAGTGTTAGTTGGTTCTGGAACATAATCTTTCCATTCTTCATCAATTTTTGATAGTCTATAGAAACGTTCTGCTGTTTCGTCTTCCTCTTCACCTTCCTTTGGAACTACTTCTCCATTTTCATTTACTTCGCCATTTGCCATTGCTAAATATTTTTCATTTTCTTTTTTTAGCTTAATGTTTTCGTAATTTAATTTTTCTACTTCATCCATTAATAAATCTTGTTCATGGCTTTTTCTTTTAATTCTAATTACTCTTTTAACAATTCTAATTATTACATATATTAATAATCCTAAAAGAACAAGTAAACATAGAACTGCTAGTATAACAAGCATTATTTTAGCTCCTGTTAATTCTTCTTTGTGTTCTCTTATAATTTTAATATAATCAACTACATTAAACATTTGAAACAATCCTTTAAATATTGCTTCAAATATACTTATTATTCCTTTAAAAAATGGCTTTAAAAAATCTAAGAAAAATGATCCTGTATTACTCATAATCTACCTCCGTTTTGTTTGTAATAAATAATTCTTTACTTGTATAAGTAGTTTCATCCACTCTTTTAATATATTTAATGTTTTTATTAGTTAGTTCACTTTTATGTTCATTAATCAAACTTAAAGATGTTAATAAAACCATATTTTCATCAAAATTAATTTTAAGAATATCTTCGAAATTATCACTTTCTATTATTATTTTAATATCGTTATTTTTTAATATTTCTAAGTTTTCACATTCTTCATATTCTTCTGCTTTTATTAGCACTTTAGAATAATCACTAGTATATTTATTTGTAACTAATCTTAAGAATGCATTTATATTACTTTTCTTGCTGTAGAAATCTTTTGTTATTTCTAATGCTACTGTTTTTCTCATATCATTTAGCAAACATCTTAATAGTACTATTTGAGAGTAACCATAACTCATTATTTTTAATTTGTCTTCTATATTTTGCTTTTTATATATTTTATTTAAGTCTTTTTCTTTGTATTTATTTCTGCCTTTTATATCTGTATTATATTTTAATTTATATAAACTATATTCATCACTTAATAGAATATATTCATTATAGAAATCTTTGTTAGATGCTTTGTTAATAGCATTATTTAATTTGTTATGAGATTTTATGTTTTCCTTAATCATTTGTACTATTTCATTCGTATATTTATCAAATGACTCATCTTTTTCATATTCAAATCTATTTGATACTTTCTTCGCTATACTTACCATAAAATCTGCTTTGCTTGGCATTATAAGTATTGTATCTTTTAACTTATCAATTAGCACAGCAAAGTATAATATATATGAATAAAAGAATATATCTTCATTATTTTCAATTTCTATTTCTTCTAGTTCATAACATTTAATTACTGAATCTAGTATGTATTTATATTCAGGATCAACTTCTTCTTCAAAATTATAATATTTCGATACTCTATCGAAAGTTGGATTTAATATTTTATATTTATCTTCAAAAAATATGTTTATAATTTTTTTGAATGTTTTACTATCATAATTAATTACTGGAGTATAAGAAAACATACGCATTATCTCTTCAGCATATTTGAATATTTCTTTTTCTTTTGTGAGAAAATACTTTTCTAACACACTATTCATTATATCCTCCCTATTCTTCTATATTAAAGTATATCAAACTATTTAATCAATTGCAATAATACACTTTAATATTTATTAAAAAACTAGGAGTATTATGTAACCTAGTTTGTGATTTTATAAATTACCGTGTTTATTTCTTAAACTTAACATTTTATTTTTAAGAAGAATTAGTTTAAATATTTTATATATATCATAAGATATAACCGCTAGTGATGGGATTAGTATTGCTATAATCCAGCCTCCTTTTGATGCTAGGAAGAATTGTACTTTACCTAATTGTGGTAATTTAATTACTACTTTTCCAACTATATTATTGAAATATACTTGTTCTTTGTCTTCTTTGCCGTTAGCATCTCCTTTTGTAATATATACCGTTCCTACATTTGGTACAGCCCTTATATCTTTTATTCTGTGTGTTATTGGTATTCCGCCAAAGAAATCATTTGTAGAATAAAATGTTATTACATCCCCTACTTTTAAATCATTAGGGTCATCTACTCTATACGTTAATACCACATCATATGGTTTAATTATTGGAGTCATACTTGGGCTTATAATTGTATAAAGACCTACCAGTTGTTTATGCCCTTTTGCTTCTGCTGACTTACCTGAAACAAAATAGAAAACTAAAAATAATCCTATTACTACTAGTATTGCAACTATAAAATATCCTATTACTTTCATAAATATTTTAAGTCTTCTTAATATTTTTTCTTTTTTTGTTTCTTCCATTTTAATCACTCTCCAATTTTACATCGCCAAGTATTTTACTTTTACATTTTGTACATTTTACATTTAGTTTATAATAATGAGTTTGTCCTCCTGTTATAACTGCACCTGTTAATTCTATTTTTTCATTATTAATTTTACCAGTTTTGTTAATTAATATGTCTTCTTTTGTTTTCTTATATGGATTACCTTCTAAATTATAAGTTATATTATCTTTACTGTTTATTTCTAGCACTAATTTATATTTTACGGTATATGCACTATTATTAGTAATATTAAACTCATAATCATAATCTATATTTTCTCTATCTAACTTTATTTGTTTATCGTTATTATATGTTATAAATAAACTTGCATTTACATAGTTTATGTTTGAGTTTTTTATTTTGTGATAGTTGTCCGCAAATAAAGCTGTCATTATACATACAGATATAAACATTAAAATAATTATTAAATTAGTAACCCATCTATTCTTCATATTATTATAATATCATTATTTTAATTGTTATTCAATACAAAAGAAAAAAGTAGACATTAATCATCTACTTTTAATCCATACGTACGTATTAAACAACTTTATGTAAAATAGAGTTGAATAATATTTACTTCTTGTACTTTACATTAAGCAATTACTAATCTGTATAAACTTGTAATTGTCCAGCGAATGATTTACCTTGTACTCCGTTTTGAGTAGCGTCAGCAGCATTCTTAAGAGTTAATGTAAACTTATACACATGTTTACTATTAAGTCCACCAGTAGCCATTTTACCACTAGTTGTACTTAATTTAGTTCCTTTAGTTGTATCAGTTGATACTCCAGGAACAGCAGTTTCAGCAATACTAATTAAGTTGTCACCAGTATTAACTTTTCCAGCAGTAGCAGAATCAGCATCTTCGATTTTGTAAACGAAGTAATCTTCACCTGCAGTTAAATTTTTAGTAGTTCCAGCTTGAGCTCCACTAGTATAAGTGATACTTGCACCAGCACCAGCACTTCCATTTGCAGCAGCTGAAATAGTATTAGCAGTAACTTTCATGTAAACATCATAAGTCACATCACTAGTTAATGCAGTAGTAGCAGTATTTTCAACTGTGAAAGTTTTGCTTTCAGTTTTGTCAGTTCCACCTTTTTCTAAATTAACTTTATCCCATTTAATTTGAGTTCCATCAACAAAGTTAATTTGTCCAAGAGTAGCTGTTGTTACGAAAATACTTGATGCTTGTTCATTACCAGTAACAGTAATACTAAAGTATGCAAATGTAGCTCCGATAATAGCAACTAATAAAGTAGCAATACCTATTACAGATAGGAATATTGTTTGTCCCTTATTATTATCCATACTCTTCTTTTTCCTCCTTTACTATAAACATCTTATCAGTTATTAACTTTTTTTTCAAGACCTTTTTCAAAAAAATTTCATAATTTTTATTTTTATGTTACAATTGTCTAGAAAGTAGTGGTGTTATGAAATATTTAAAAAAATATAAATTAGAAGTGTTATGTTTTATAGTTCCTATTATTATAATGTTAATAGTATGTTTATTAAATAAGACATATCCTTTTGGAAAATGGAGTCTTGCTAAATACGATGGCTTTTTACAGTATCCTGGATTTACTTCATACTATAGAGAAGTATTATTTGGTCATGAAAGTTTATTTTATTCTTTTAAAGGTGGTCTTGGATATAATTTCTTTGGTACATTTGCTTATTATATGTCAAATCCAACTAACTTATTATGCGTATTCTTTGATAATGCTGGTGTATATAAATATTATACGTTTATCATAATACTTAGAATAGCTCTTAGTAGTCTTACTATGTGTATATATTTAAAAAATAGATTTAAAGAAAAGAATATTTATACTTTTATATTTAGTGTAGCTTATTCCTTAATTGGATACAACGTATGTTATTTCTTTAATTATATGTATTATGATACTGTAGTTTTATTTCCTTTAGTTATACTTGGACTTGATAAATTAATTAAGGGAGAAAGTCCTAAATTATATGTTATATTTCTTACTTTAAGTATTATATCTAATTTTTATATTGGATATATGGTATGTATATTTTGTTTATTATATTTTATTTATAGTTATATACTACTTGAAAAGAAAAATAAAAAGATTATATATAACTTTATTATATTTAGTTTACTTTCTGGACTTATGTGCTCTATTATATTAATACCTACTTTATTTGATTTACTTAATGGAAAAGCATATTTATATGAAGATAATGTTCAAACAGATTATTTTAGTTTCAATTTAAACTTTCTTAATATATTTTATAAAGCTACTCCTGGTAGTATGAAAATATATGATATGAAATATGGTAGTGTTAATATATACTTTACTTTGTTTGCTATGACATTTGTTATTAAATATTTTTTCAATAAGAAAATTAGTAAAAAAGAAAAAATAGTTACTTTAGTATTTATATTATTTTTTTTGTTAAGTATTAGTTTTAATCTTATTGATTTTGCTTGGCATATGTTTCAAAGACCTATTTGGTATCCTAATAGATATATATTTACATTTAGTTTCTTCTTGTTAGTTATAGCATATAAATCATGTAAATATAAAGAGTATATTGATATGAAATGGTATGTTAGATTAATAATATGTATAGTTTATATTGCTCTTTGTATATATCCGTTTATGTGTAATGATAGTATGTTTACTTCATTTAAATATATTGCTGCTTTGATGAGCACTATAATATTGATTCAATATATGTTTCTTGGTGATAATAAATACGCTACTTATTTGATATTATGTCTTGTGTTATGTGAAATAACTCTAAATAGTGTATTTACTGTTAAAAACTTACTTAATTCTGGTGAACCTGGTGTATTTTATTATAATAATATAGAATATACTAATATTACTAATAAAATTAGAAGTATAGAAAATAAAGATAATAATTTTTATAGACTTGAACTTCCTAAGAATGGGCTTGATAATTCTGGAGCTATGTATTTATATAATGGTATTAATATGTTTAGTTCTCTTAGGAATGAAAAGATAATGGCTTTTCTTGATAATTTTGGATATGATGTACCAAGTCATGCTAATATTACATATAATTATATTAATCCTTATTTAAATAGTATATTTGGTATTAAATATATGAGCGGTTTATCTAAAGAATCTTATTATGAAAAAATAGATGATAAAATATTTGTTAATAAAGATATATTACCTTTAGGGTTTATGGTTAATAAAAGTGTTTATAATTATAAGTTTAATGAGGATGAACATTATGATAATACTAAAGAACTTGTTAATAAGATGTTAAATAGTAATAATGAAATATATTATATGTTTGATAATTATGAACTATATAATACTAGTGTATATTATAATGATGTTAATAAGTTTGATAAGTTTAAAAAGATAGATGAAGATAAAAGTGCGTATATATTATTTAGTGGTGTAATGGATAAAGATGTACTTCTTATATTTAATAGTAAACTTAATTTCTATGTAAAACCTGAATGTTATATTAATGATAGAGATGTTAGTAATTATTTTAATAATAATGAAAGTCCTATTAAATTAAATAAAGGTGATAAATATTATTTTAAGTTCTCTTATACATTTGAGTTTAAGAAAAGTGTACTTGATGTTTATGCTTATAATTATGATGAATATATTAATTTCGTAAATAAAATGAATAGTAATGTTATGAATATAGATAAATATGATAAAGATGATTATATTAAAGCTAGTATTGATGTAAAAAGTGATAATGTTTTATTTACTAGTATTCCTTATGATAAAGGATGGAATGTATATGTTGATGGTAAAAAGATAAAATACAACGCTTGCTTTGATGCGTTTATATGTTTTGATATTAATAGTGGTAATCATAATATAGTATTTAGATTTATACCTAGAGGATTTATTATTGGAACTATTATTAGTTTAATTAGTTTGATAATATGCATTTATGAAATTAAAAAAGTGAAAGTTATTAAATAATTTCACTTTTTTCGTACATTTTGTACGTTTTTTTGATTTTTGAGTAAGAAAAAATGATATATGTATACCATTTTATTCGTTTGTTTTTGTATCAATTCTATTAAATAATATGAATGATTCATTTAATGTTATATTTTCTTCTAGTTTACCAAAGTCATTTATACTATCAAATGATGTTTCTTTTGTATTTAACATTTTAAATATTTTTTCTGAAGTTTCAGGTATAAATGGAGTTAGTAATACTGCTGATATTCTTATTACTTCAAGTAAATTATATATAACTGTTTTTAATCTATCTGTTTTTGTTTCATCTTTTGCTAGTATCCATGGTGTTGTTTCATCTATATATTTATTTGCTCTTTTTAGTAATTCAAATATATCTTCTAGTGCTTCATTAATTTTTAAGCCTTCCATTTTTTTATCTACTAAACTTGGTAATGCTTTGATGTATGATGTTAAATTGTCATCAATGTTTTCGTATACTTTTGGATTAGTAACTACTGAATTAAAATATTTTTTTGACATAGCTAGTGTTCTATTAACTAGGTTACCAAGTGTATTTACCAAATCTGAATTAGTTCTGTTAATAAGTGCTTCTTCACTAAAGTTACCATCACTTCCAAATGGAACTTCTCTTAATGCAAAATATCTAACTGCGTCTACTCCATAATCATTTATATATTCTCTTGGATCTTTATAGTTTCCTAATGACTTAGATATCTTTCCTCCGTTTATAATTAACCATCCATGTCCAAATACTTGGTGTGGTAATGGTAAATCAAGAGCCATTAATAAGCATGGCCAAATAATAGTATGGAATCTTACTATTTCCTTACCTACCAAATGTAAATCTGCTGGCCAATATTTATTAAACTTTTCTAAATCTTCTGGATATCCTAGTGAAGTTATATAATTTGTTAAAGCATCTATCCATACATATATTACATGTTTATCATCAAAATCTACTGGAATACCCCATTTAAATGATGTTCTTGAAACGCATAAGTCTGATAATCCTGGTTTAATGAAATTATTTAACATTTCATTTTTTCTTGATACAGGCTGTATAAAGTTTGGATTTTCTTCATAGAACTTTTCTAGTCTTTCTTGATATTTAGATAATCTAAAGAAATATGCTTCTTCTTTTACTTCATGTACTTCTCTATGACAATCTGGGCAGTTTCCATTTTCATCTAGTTGACTTTCTGTCCAGAACGATTCACATGGAGTACAATATAATCCTTTGTATTCTCCTTTGTAAATATCTCCATTATCATATAATTTCTTAAATATTTTTTGTACTCTTCTTTCATGGTCACTATCTGTTGTTCTTATAAAATAATCATATGATATATCTAAACTCTTCCATAAATCTTTAGCATCTTCTATTATTTTATCTACATATTCTTTAGGTGTAACTCCTGCTTCTTCTGCTTTCTTTTCTATTTTTTGTCCATGTTCATCTGTACCAGTTTGAAAAAATACATCATATCCTTTTAATCTTTTATATCTAGCTATTGCATCAGCTATTATAGTTGTATAACAATGTCCAATATGAAAGTTTGCGCTTGGATAATATATTGGTGTTGTTATATAAAACTTTTTTTGTTTTTCTTCCATAATCTTTCCTCCTTCAAAAATAAAAAATCATAAATATAAGGGCGAAATATTCGCGGTACCACCTTAATTCATGATTTTAATCATCTCTTATTCGTAACGTGAATATCCGTTTTAACTCCAGAATCATTCTCATATATACTTTTAATTAGCTCACACCAAATGCTAACTCTCTTTATAAAACTATATAATCTCTTTCCTTCATAGTTAAATTATGCATATATATTAGCATATTTTAAATCAAAAATCTAGTTTAATTCTTCATATTTACTATAAATATTTATTATTACATTATATCCATTATATTTTTCTGAGTCTAATGGTATATATTCTAACTTTATATATTTATCCCCGTTTGTTAAATAATATGGATTATTGTTTGTAAAGTTATTTATATATGTATATGTTATTGTTTGAAGTGACATAATGTAATTTTGTAGATCTTCTTCTGTTGTATTATTTATTTTAATTTCATTATCTGTTTTTGATATTATTGTTCCTTTAGTATAATCTATCATGTCTACTTTATTATCTTTTTGACATCCGATTAATAATAAACATGAAAATATTATTATAATTATTTTTTTCATTATTTCTCCTTTTAATCTATATCTGTTCTACTAAGTATTCTTGCTGGGGTTAATCTTAATACTAAGTTTACTGGTAGAAGGCCTACTAGTAAGTTAAATGTATATATGAATAGAATGCTTAATATAAATATTTTTGGTGTCATTAAATATGAATGGTTAAAGTAACTTACTGTACTTAATTGGTTTATTATAAATGACATAAATATTACACCTGTTAAACTACCTATTGTTGTTATAGCTATTATTTCTCCACTAAACATTCTTCTTATATCGCTTTTCTTCATTCCTACTGCTCTATATATACCTACTTCTTTTATTCTTGATAAGAATGATGATCTTATCATTAGATATATTTCTATCATTGAAATTAATCCTGTTATTAAACAAATTATTAAACTTGTATTTACTGAGTCTTTTATTTGTTTTTGATAGTCTGCTTTTGATTTATCATATGATAATGATGCATTTAATCCATTATCTCTTAAGTCTTTTATAACTTTATCATTATCTTTAGCATATATACTCATTTTTTCACTATTGTTAATTAGGTCATATTTTATCATGTTTTCATTTACTAACATGTTAGTGTTATTTCCTTCATAATAACCTACTACTTTTAGTTTTTTATCATTTATTTTATTATCGATTTCTTTATTTAATTTATATTCATTTTCATATAAATAACTTACTATTACTTCATAATCGTTTTCTGGATATCTTCCTTTTTTAATAGATATATCATCTTTTACTAAGTTATAGTCTATATATTTTTGTTTGTCGTTTGTTTCATAAGTATATGAATAATCTTTATTTGTATTATATAGTACATTTATAAAATATTTATTATCTATGTATATTGATGGCGAAGATGTATCTGTAAAACCTACTACTTTAAATGGTTTCATGTTATTTATATATATTTCTTTATTTAATAAATCTTTGTATGTTAATATACCAGCTTGTTTTGCTGCAGAGTTTTCTATATAATTTTTAAATGTTTTAATATCAAGTACTATTTCATAATCATTTTCTATATTTCTTCCATAGATAATATCATTATTATTAATCATGTCTTTACTAGATAGTGAACCAGATATTGTATCTATAGTATCTGATGTTTGATAGTAATCATTATATTTTATATTAAATCCCACTATTGAATCTGTTGGTATAACATAATTTATTAATTCATTGTTTGTATATTTTTCATATGTATCAATGCTAATCTTTTTATTATCTACTGTTATATAATTCTTATTAATAGTTACAAAGTTATTATCATTTATTCTAGTAACACCATAAGCATTGCTAATAGCGTTTGTTATAAACATACCTGATACAAAAAATCCTACTAATAATATTTTTTTCATTAATGGATAAGTTTTAATTTTTTTGAATCCATTTTTTATTATTTTGAAGGTATTATAAACTTTTGAATATTTTAATTCTATGTTAGAATTGTCTATTTTACTATAATCAAAATCATATTCTTCATAATCTTTTTTTGTTATTTCTTTATAATTATCATTAACTAATAATATATTGCTATCTTTGTTAACTATTTCTACATTTTTATTTGTTTTTATATAAATATTACCGTTTTTGCATACTATGTCTATATTTTCTATGTTATTTGTATCTGCATAGTAATTTATTGTTAAATTGTCTTTTTCTAATTTTGTGTTATATTTTAAGTCTTTTAGATATATTTTATTATCAAATCTATAGTCTAGTGTTCTATCATGTTTATTAATTCTATCATTTATTATTTTTCCATCTTCTATATCTAGTATTCTATCTGAATAGAACTCTGCGATTTGTTTTTCGTGTGTAACTAAAATTACTAATTTATTTTTTGATATAGATTTTATTATATTCATTACTTCTATTGTATTTTTACTATCTAGGTTACCTGTTGGTTCATCAGCTATTATTATATTTGGATTTTTTACTATAGCTCTTGCGATGCCTACTCTTTGTTCTTGGCCTCCTGATAACATAGTTACATATCTATTTCTATATCTATACATACCTACTTTTTCTAAAGTATAGTTTACTCTTTTAGATATTTCTTTTTCATCTTTTATGCCTATTATTTTTAATACTAATGCTACATTTTCATATACAGTTAAATTATTAACTAAATTATAATCTTGAAATATATATCCAATATTTAAATTACGTATTTTATCTATATAATAACTACTTCTTTTAGTTATTCTTTTACCATCAATATATATATTTCCATTATTTACTTTATCAAGACCAGAAATAGCATTAAGTAATGTTGTTTTTCCACAACCACTTTCTCCTAGTAGGGATACTAAACCTTTATCTTTAAGTTCAAGAGTTAAATTGTTAATTACGTGTATTTCGTTCTTTTTATGTTTATTAAAATATTTATTTACATTTTCTAGTTTTATCATGTTATACCTCTTCTCTATATACATTCATCATAGATGATTTAAATAATTTACTTGTAAATCTATTACTTATTAATAATGACATAATTATAGTAATTATATAAATTATAATGTAATCTTTTAATAATAAGAATCTAAATGATGTTAATGTATTTGGTATTATATTATTTTTTAGTAATAAAGAAATAGTTAAGAATAAAATATATGCGATGTTTGTTATTGTTAATAATTCTATATTTAATATTTGTTTCATACTTTTAAGTGCTATTCCTAATATTCTTAGTGTTGCGAAATAAATGTTTCTTGATTTTAATATTATTTTTATAACAAAATAACTTATAAAGAATAGAGCTATTAATAAGCAAGATAATGCTACTACTTTAACTATTTTAATTATTGCAAGTTCACCACTATAATAATTATCTAATGTATCTTTTACATAAAGTGTTTTTAGATTTAATTTTTCTAAATCAGAAAGTGTTTGTTTATATAATGATTCATCTTTTATAAATACACTACTTTGATAGTAAGAGGAAGAAAACATTTCTTCATAGTCTTCACTATTAATATATATGTTATTATTTTCATCATTTTTAAATCCTAGTAGTTTTTTCATATTATCTTTATTATAGTATTTATAATATGATAATTCTTTATCTTTATTAAAATATATGTTTTCACTTTCAAGTTTTAATATTTCTTTTTTACAATTAGCGTTATTACATGAATATGTAAATGATTCTGGTAATATATATTTACCTTTTGGTACATTATCATTTGGTATTATTCCATAATCTATATATGATTCTGTTTTATTATTCATAAATGTATAATATAGTTTAGTATAATTTTTATTAGTATAAGATGTTATATCATTTAATACTTTATCTGATACATATATTTTACATTCATCATAGCTATTATCTTCTTCATTATAAATTACTTTTTTAATTTTTACTTTGTATTCACTTATACGATTTAATTCTTGTACAGTTAGTTCATTATTTAATATTTCATCTAGGTAGTTAGTTAGATAATAATTATCTTTAGAACCTTCTATTATTATATCGTTATCATTTTCTAATATTTCTTTTGATGCATCATCTTTTAAATCTTTAATGTTTCTAACAAGACCATTTAAATATACTTGGTCATTTACTAAAGTTACCTTGTTATCAAGTAATAAATCATTTTTTACTATATAGTCTACATTAGTTAGTTTTTCTATATTTTCATAATCTTCGTTAGTAAACTCTGATTTATCAAGTTTATTAATTATTATTCTTTTTGGACTAGTTTCTTTAAAATATTGATTATATCCTTCTAGTGAAGTTTTATATTCAGATTCTTTAAACATCGCGTATGAACTAGTGAATGAAAATATTATAAATAAGTATACAAATAATAAAAGTATGAACTTAGATTTAATATTAAATGCATTTCTTATACCAAGTTTAAGTTTATTTATATTTGTTATATCTTTTGAATCATTAATAGATATATTATTAGGTTTATCATAATCTTTTATTTTTTGATCTGATATTACTTTACCATCATTCATAGTTATTTTTCTTGTTACATATTTTTCTATTTGATCATAATTATGGGTTACGATTATAACAAGTTTATCTTTAGATACTTCTTTTAATAATTCTATAATAGATTCACTTGATCTTTTATCTAGATTACCTGTTGGTTCATCAGCAAGAATAATAGGAGTATTTTTAGCAAGAGCTCTAGCTACTCCTACTCTTTGCTTTTGTCCTCCAGATAATTTTGATACTTTAGTATTTCTATATTTATATAAATCAACTTTTTTAATTAATTCAATAACTTTATCTTTTATGTCTTTTTTGTTTTCTCCATTTAATAATAATACCAATTCTATGTTTTGATATACAGTGTAACTATTAACTAAATTAAATGTTTGAAATATGTTACTTATATATTTTTTTCTATATAATTCATAATCTTTTTCCATATAATGGCTTGTTTCTTTACCATTAATAAGCATTTCTCCATCTTCATATGTATCAAGACCCGCTATTACATTTAAAAGAGTTGTTTTACCACTACCACTTTCTCCAGTAATAGCTATAAACTCTCCTACTGATAAGTTTAAAGATACTTTATCAAGGCCACTTGTAACCATACCTTTGTTGTAATAGTATTTTGATACTTTTTTTAATTCTAACATTATTTCTCCTTTATATCATTTTATTATATATTTATTCATATATATGTATATTATATAATTTTTTTAATCATTTTTATAGTGATTTGTATTATATATTTTTTATTGGTTTTTAATAGTGCTTTAGATGAGTTTAGTGCTTATATTAATATTTATACTTTTATTTATTTAAATTGAATATAGGTGCTTTAAAATGCATTATAAAAGATATGTACGCTAATATACATATCTTATTCTTGTTTATTTTCTACAGAAGTTATTTCTCCTAGATGTTCATACATTGTTTTTGCATCTTCTCTTGTTAGGTCTTTGAATGCAAGTTTGTTAAATAATACTTTTATTAAATTATCATTTAGTATTATTTTATCAACATTATCAACATCTTTATAATCTTGTTTTATTTTTTCTAAGCCTTCAAGTGCTTCATCATCACTAGCGAATTTGAACATATGCTCAAGACCAGTTACTTCATCGCCATCAGTATGTACGATTAATTTAAACTCATCATCACAGTTATATACTAGTTTGTCTTCATCTGATGCTAGAGTATCATAATCTGGCCAGTAGTCGTCAAACTCTGTTGTTTCTAAATCACTTAAATCTTCATTGTTTTCATTGTCTTTATTTTCATCATCTTTATTATTATCGTCTTTGCTGTCATCATCTTTATTTTCGTCATCCTTGTTATTATCTTCGTCATCAGTTGAAGGTGCTGTGGTAATTCCACCACCACCATAGCCGCCACCGTAGCCACCACCATAGCCGCCTCCATAGTATCCGGAACTTCCGCCAGAATTACTTGCGGCTGCTTGTGCGGCTTTCAATGCATCATTTATTTCATTAGCATATTGTGCAAATTCCTCATCTTTCATTTTATATATTTGACACATAAATGCTATTTCTTCTGTGTCGTGTGCTAGTTTTTGATATACATTTATCAATGAGTTAAGTACTGATGTAACTTCTGGTACTTCGTTCATTGGTATTTGGCTTGTACTTTCAGGTGTAAAATTGATTTCATTATTGACGAAGTTTGAGTTTTTCATTTTTCTTCTAATTTCATTTAAGTGTTCTCTTATTTCTGTGTCGTTACATACAGTTCCATCGAAATCACTTAAACCAGCAATTGATTTAAATGCTCTTTTATTTCTAAAGTACCCTTGTGCGTTTGCCCCTAATGATTCATTAAATACTGCTAAAAATGTTGCTTCATCAACGCCATACTGAACAGTTCCATCTTCATTAAATATAATGTAACCATTTTCTCTAACTAATTTGCCCATTTCATCGAATTCTCTACCATTTAAGATATCAATAAAACCTGCAGCATAAGGCTTCATTACTTGCCCATTGTGGTCATATTCTAGTTTAAATCCAAACGCTTTTCCACCTGTCTTAGCATAAAGTGACGGCAAATACTCGGCATTTTTCAGACCATCGCTATCATAGTATCCAACAATTAGTGGAACATCATTTTCTATTAACGTTTTAAATTTTGCTTGAAGTTCTTCTTCACTAATATTATCTGTTGCAGATGAATGGCCTCTCCAGTTTGCTAGCGAAGTACAAGATGTCACACCATATCCTTGTTCTGCAGCATAACTACTTGCAATTAATGCATAACCTCCTCCAGCAGATCCTCCCATAAATGCCATTTGACCTGTATCACCAATACCAAATTGTTCACTAAAAGCTGCCATTTTATCTACTAGTTCATTTGAGTTATATTTATTATCGAAGAATAATATTGATTCGCATCCTGCGTTTGCTGCATATGTACGAGCTTCATTATTTAATTTTATATCTCCCATAAAGTTTCCACACATTGGGGTACTGGCATCTGCTCCATTAGGAACATATACTTTACCATATCCAGGAACATCATATATTTTTCCATTTGAAAATGTATCTATTTCATTCCATCCATCCATATTGCTATCACCTCTTATTTTATTCTAGATTAATTATATCAATAATGAAATTATTAATCAATAATTATATTTTAATAACTATTTTCTTTTAGTAAATCTATAAATAATTTATAATAATTTCTATTATAATATTCATCTTTAGAATAATTCGGATCTCTTGAGTATGTCGTTATTGTTTCTACTGTTACAACACCATACTTATATTTTTGTTCTGTTGTACCATTATATTTATTAATTGAAAGTCTTCCTGTCTTTGTACTAAACTTAAATCCACACGCAAGTTCTGACATAAAATCTGTTGCTGACCCATCATTACCTTCAGCTACTTCTTCGCTTTCTATCCCATAAATTGTATAGTTATTGTATGATGATATATATTTTGCTAAACTATTTGATTTAGAATTAAATTTACTATTTAAGTTTGGCTTACCTTGATATATTACTCTTCCTTGGCTATGCATGTTTATATATGCAAAAGTGTTTTTATAATGTTTTAACATAAAATACATAAGTGCTTTAGTTTCTGGTTCACTTCCGAGTGATTTACCTCCAAAGTATGCTGTTTTACTAAATGATTTTTCAAGTGAAACAGATTTAATTAAACTTTTACCTTTGTAATAAAGCCCTGCGTTTTGTGTTGGCATATTTCTATTAATATCTACTCCATTTGCATTATGTTTAAAGTTTTCAAAATCAATTTTATCTTTATTTTTATATATCCATAAATTTCTATTGTTTATACTTTCTATTCCGAAATTGTATACTTCATAACCATCTGGATTGATGCAAGGTAGTATTACTATTTTATAATCGTTAAGTTTAGTTTTTAAATTTTTATCACCTTTTTCATAATTATTAACAACATCAATCATAAACTTCACTAATAATGGAGTATTGGCAGTTTCAGCTGCATGTATATTAGCATCTATTAACAATGTTTTATTTCCTTTGCCAATTTCAACACTATATATATTTCTATTGTCTGCTGATTCACCAATTATTTCTGTATTAACAATCTCACTTTTAGTTAGTTCATTAATTATTTCTTCTATCTTTGAATAATGTAGTTGATAATTAAAATCATATTTTATTTGTTTATATGTACCTGTAGATGTAATGTAATTATATTTTTGATTTAATATTGCATTAAAATCTTTTTTGTCCATTCCATTTGCAAATATTTTTTCAATAACTTCATCATTTGTTTCTTTCGTATTTACTACATCAATAAATGTTGAATGTTTGTTGCTATCTTTCGTTTGTGTATTAGTATTATCAATTTTATTTTTATTTAAAAATGAAACAATAAAAATTACTACTATGAAAAAAATAATCACTTTAATTAATGACTTACCTTTTTTATTTAGTTTTCTTTTTGACATATTATCACCTTATATAATATTATCACATTTTTCTATTAAATATTTATAATAGTCAAAACTTTACATTTTTCATTAAATAAAGTAATTATTTTTTTGTAAAAAAAAATTGGCAACTTGCTATCTTCGCTTACACTATTTTCGCCGTTAAAGTGCTTAACTTCTCTGTTCGGGATGGGAAGAGGTGTGTCCACTTTGCTATCGTCACCAATCAATATATATTATAACATAATTGTTCTCTCAAAACAAGATAATGTGATTATTTATCAAATTAAACAAATGATTAAACTATCGAACTATTAGTATTAGTCAGCTCAAAATATCACTATTCTTCCACCTCTAACCTATCAACCTTGTCGTCTACAAGGGTTCTTATACTTTGAAAGTAAAGAAAACTCATCTTGGAGAGGGCTTCACACTTAGATGCCTTCAGCGTTTATCCCATCCGAACATAGCTACTCTGCGGTGCCACTGGCGTGACAACAGATACACCATCGGTTCGTCCTTCCTGGTCCTCTCGTACTAGGGAAAGCTCTCCTCAATTTTCTAACGCCCACTACGGATAGAGACCGAACTGTCTCACGACGTTCTGAACCCAGCTCGCGTGCCGTTTTAATGGGCGAACAGCCCAACCCTTGGAAGC
>CAKOHK010000005.1 GCA_934085595.1 uncultured Bacilli bacterium | reverse complement strand
AAACCCCAATTGAGTATAGAACTCAACTAGGGTTTAAATAAATGTTTTTTACTGTCTACTTTTTATTGACAAGTTCATGATTATTAACCATAGTGTTTTTTTATGTGTAAATTTACACAAAATTTTATATTTATTTTTTAATACGTCATTTTGTTTTTTTTAAATATTTATTACGTTTTAAAAATATCTTTTTACAGAAAAATATATGTTATATTTTATTTTTTTGATTTTTAGTTTGATTGTAAAGTTAATGGTAAAATTGATTTTTTTTATAAAAAAAGAAGTGTTTTAAAAAGCAATGGCTAATAATTTATATGAAGGAGGTATTATGAAAAAAGTTTTAGTTATATTTTTATTACTGTTTGCATTATTAAACGTTAAAGCTTATACGTTTTCAGAATGGCAAGAAGTATTTCCAAAAAATGTTAAAGAAGAAATTATACAAAGTGAGGAAAGATTTTTATGGCAAAAAGAAGAAATGACAGATATTGAATACTTGCCAAAAGAAAAAATAGGTGACAAGCAATTTGACTTAAATGATAGTAAATATTCTGAATGGAGTAGTGATACTATGATTAAGCCGGAAAAGTTATCTGAAAGGGAAATTAAAAGTGAAAGGAAGGTATATAATCCGTCATATAGCGAAATAGATCATTTATTATTTACTGGTTTTATGGATAAAATTTACTTTAGCGAAATAGAGATATTTAATAAAGAAAATAGTGAAAAAATAGAATATGATATAGAGGATGTCTATTTTGATAAGTGCAAACCTATTGGACTTAATAATGGTGATTATAAGGATTATGTTAAACTCAATGAAGATTGTAAGATATCGTTAAATTTGAAAAAAGAATATGATATAAATAATTTAGAAATTATTGTACATTACAATTCAATAGGTGTGACATTTTGGCGAATGTTTTATACAAAGGGAATATTTCTTGAAGTTGTTATGAAAGAGAAAATGGCTATAAATGGTTCTGGGACATCAACTTACTTATATGATTCTTGTGATAAGTCTTATTATGATAGGAGGCCGTGTGGTGGGTTGTTTTATACATATAGAGATAAACTATATAAAACATACAATGTTGTAAATAATGTAACAGATGAATATTATAGCAATTTAGAAGGATACGAAAAAATTGAGAATAGTAAAAAAATATTCTATAGGTATATTACAAGTAAGGTTATTCTTTATGATGTTGAAGGAAATGTTGTTTTTGATGAAAAATTGTGTCAAAAAAGTATATGTATAGCAAAAATAATGGAAGAACCTAAAGAAGAAAAACCTGAACAACCACCTAATGAAGATATTGTTGAAAATCCTAAAACATTAGACAATATTGAAGAGTGTGTTTTAGTAAGTATAATATCTTTAGCTTTAATTGGCGCTATACTTATTGTTTTTAAGAAAAATGTAATAAAATGTCATGCAAATAAAAGATCTAATTTTGTCACTTTTAACACAAGTAATATAAAATAGTATATTCTATATTTGAGGTGATGAATATATATTAGATATAGACTATAAAAATGGAATATTATTTGTTAGAGTTAATGGAATACTAGTTAGTAGCAAGGTAAAGCAATTTGAAGAAGAAACTATACCAATTATACTTGGATTAAGTGCTAAGAATGTTAGTGTCAATTTAAAAAACACTTTATTAATTGATAAAAATGGTATTGATTCTTTAATTAAAATATCAAATATCACTAATAGATACAATGGGAAAACTGTTATATGTGATGTTAATAATAATATTAAAGATACTATTGTTAATAGCGATTTATATGATTATTGTTTTAAGTCTAAAACCGAACGTTCTTCAATGGGGGTTTTTAATGTATGAATAATGTTATAGAAGAATGCAATGGGCTTATATATTCAATAGCAAAAAAATATAGCAATAATTATAATATAGAAGATTTATATCAAGTTGGCTGTATTGGTGTAATGAAAGCATATGAAAATTTTAAAAAAAATCTTAATGTTAAATTTAGCACATATGCATATAAATATATTATGGGGGAGATGCTTGAATATATACGAAATGATAGAAATATAAAAGTAAGTAGTGATTATTATGATATTTATAAAAGGTATGCTAAAGTAAAATCTATTTTACAAAACAGATTTTTGAGAGAACCTACTTTTAAAGAGATTGCTGAATTTTTAGAACTTGATGAGAGTTATCTTGTTAGTGTTATTGAAAGAACAGCATTTACCAAGAGTTACGAATATGAAACTAGTGCAGTAGATAATTATTCTACTGATGAAAATTTGATTAATAAGCTTATGCTTGATGAAGAAATTGATAATTTAGAAGAACCATCAAGAAGTATTATTAAGTATAGATATTTTTTTGGTTTATCTCAGCAGGAAACTGCTGAAATGTTAAAATTATCTCAAGCAAAGGTATCTAGATGTGAAACTCTAGCATTGACAAAAATTAAGTCTAGTATTGCGTGATAGAACTATTAATTAGTTCTATTTTGCTTGAATTAAGAAATATATAAACGGAGGTGGAAAATGTATAAAGCTTATAAATTTAGATTATATCCTGATAATAAACAGAAAGAAAGTTTAAATTATATTTTTAGATATACAAGATATGTTTATAATTATTACTTGGCTTATATGATGGAAAATGGTTATAAAACTTCTCAAAATAATATTAAAGATTATATGAGTGATTTGAAACAAAGGATTCCTATGTTAAAATATGCTGATGATACTATAATAAGAAAAATACTTTTTAAATTGGATGATTCATATAAATTAATGCAAAAGGATCAGAATTGTAAGCCTAATTTTAAAAGTAAATATAAGCATAGTAGTTATATAGTAGATAATTATGAAATAAATGGTTATACAAATATAATTCTAGATTTAAACAAAAGAATGATAAAATTGCCCAAATTAGGTTATATAAAAATAAGAGGTTATAGAAATGTTGAAAAAATAGAAGGTAAACTAAGAAATGTTACTGTTTCAATTGAAGGAAATACAAGGTATTACGTTTCTATATTATATGAAATTAAAGATGCTGCTCTTATTGAGATGCCTTGTAGTATTATTGGCATTGATTTAGGAATTAAATGCCTATTGACGTTATCTGATGGTATAAGTTATAAAAATAATAAATATCTACTAAAATATAAAAAGCAAATTAGAAGAACTCAAAAAGAATTGAGTAGAAAAGTAAAGGGTAGTACTAATTATTATAAATGTAGAGTTAAACTGTGTAGATTATATTCCAAACTTGCTAATTCTAGGAAATATTATATTCATAAAATAACAAAAGAATTGACAGACAAATATGACATTTTGATTTTAGAGGATATATCATCGGAAAAATTATTAATTTCAAATAAAAAGCATATTTCTAAGTATATTAGTGATGCTAGCTTTGGTGAAATTATAAGGCAAGTTGCTTATAAATCTGCTTTAAAAGGCAAATACTTTTATCAGGTAAACAGATTTTATCCTTCAAGTCAGATATGTAACAAATGTGGCTTTTGTGACGATGAATATAGAAATCTTAGCAAAAGAGAATATGTTTGTAAAAAATGTGGTGAAACGATTGATAGAGATTTGAATGCAAGTATTAATATAATGTTTGAGGGTTTAAAAATGTTTTTAAAAACTATATAAAATTGTATAAATAAAAAATACGGTAGTGAGTACCGGAATTTAAGCCTGTGGAGAAGGCTAATAAGTCTCTGTGAAGCAGGAAAAACATTAGTATATATTGCTTATTAAACAGATTTTCTCTTTTTAATAAGTTCTGAGATGATGAAAAGTAAAATACCAATTGATATTCCAGAAATTAATATGATATTATTTTTATCTTCAAAAAAAGTTTTGCTTTCTATAGCGGTATCTTTTATTTCGAACGATTTAATTATTTGTTCTAATTCATTACTTTTTTTGTCACTTGAATATGTTATTGAAGAAATGTAATTACTGGTTGTGAATGAATAATTGTATTGATATATATCATATCCGTAAATATCTTTCGTGTTTGAAAATGCTTCATAATAAATTGAAGGTAAATTGTTGATAGTTTTTTTATTAATGGTATTTATATTAGTTTGTATATCATATTTACTCAATTCTTTATTGAATTCATTTTTTAATGCTTGTTTATAATTATCAATGTCTTTTTCATTGTATTCTTTATAGTTGTGTAAGTTTTGCTTGTCATTATTTGATATGTTTATTGTTATAATTGGCAAATCGTTTGTTTCTTTGCTTGTCCATATGTAAGTTGTGTTGTTTATCGATACTTCATTATATGTGTCATCTATATCCACTTTAAAATATTCATTTTCATATGCAAATACAATTGATGGCAAAAACAAAAACACTATAAAAATTATTTTTTTCATTATTCCTCACCAATAATATTATATCAGTTTCTTTTGTAAATATAAATAAAAGTATTGTGAAATTTTAAAAAACATATTAAAATTAAGTTATACAGAGTAAAGGAGATATATATTATGGTAGATTTAAGAGGAAGAAATTTTTTGAAATTATTAGATTTTAGTGAAGAAGAAATTAGATATTTGTTAGATTTAGCAAAGGATTTAAAACATAAAAAAAGAAATCATATTAATCATGAATATTTGAAAGGAAAGAATGTTGCTTTATTATTTGAGAAAACTTCTACGAGAACAAGATGTAGTTTTGAAGTTGCAGCTTATGATTTAGGTATGCATGCTACATATTTGGATCCTAAAGCTTCACAAATGGGTAAAAAAGAAAGCATTGAAGATACTGCTAAGGTACTTGGTAGAATGTATGATGGTATTGAATATAGAGGCTTTGGTCAAGATATAGTTGAAGATTTAGGTAAATATGCAGGTGTACCAGTTTGGAATGGACTTACTACTGAGTTCCATCCTACTCAAATGATAGGAGATTTATTAACTATAGAGGAACATTTTGGTCACTTAAAAGGAATTAATTTAGTGTTTATGGGTGATGCTAGAAATAATGTTGCTAATTCTTTAATGGTAGCAAGTGCTAAAATGGGATTAAATTACACTTGTGTGGCTCCAAAAGAATTATTTCCTAGTGAAGAACTTGTGAATACATGTAGAGAAATTGCTGAAAAGAATGGATGTACTATTAAACTTACTAGCGATGTTAGAGATGGTGTTAGTAATGCCGATGTAATATATACTGATGTTTGGGTTTCAATGGGTGAGGATGATGATATCTGGGCTAAAAGAATTGAACTATTAAAGCCTTATCAAGTTAATGAAGAATGTTTTAAATACGCAAATAGCGATGCAATTTTCTTGCATTGTTTGCCATCTTTCCATGATTTAAATACAGAAATAGGAAAAGATATTCATGATAAATTTGGATTAACTGCTATGGAAGTAACGAATGACATATTTTTAAGTGATAAGAGTAAAGTGTTTGAAGAAGCTGAGAATAGAATGCATACTATTAAAGCTATAATGTATGCAACACTTAAAGATTAGGAATAAGATGCGTAGTATAAAAAAAATAATTATCTATTTGATAATATCTTTAGTAATTTTACTTGGTCTTACAGTTGTAGATTATATATTTGTAAAAAGTAAAAATACTTTTCCCAGAATTGCTATAAAAGAAGAAAATAAAAAAGATGATGCAGTAGTTTATAGAACATTGTTATATAAATTATACTATTGCACTTCAAATGGTAGCAAGGAAATAGTTGGATATAGTGATAGTTTTGAATGTCCTAGAAAATACAAATTCGAAAATGGCATGTATGCTAATTTACTTGGATTTAATATTAAAGAAGAAGATGTTGTATATATGAACTATAATAACATTTATACTAGAGATATGATAGATATAATGAGTACTCCTACTGATGTTAGCAATGCTAAATATGTAGTAAATGAGTATATGAGTAAACAGTATAAAGTGATTACTAATGTTAACGATAATGCTTTGGAAACATCCGCTAATACAAAAAAATATAGTATTATTGCTTTTAAAGAATATGATGGAAAGAATTGGAATTATAATACAAATAAGCTTTATTGTTTATATGAAAACGGATATTATTCACTATATAGCAACGGAAAATGTAGTATGAATAATAGCAGTTTAAAGATGAGCGCTACTTGGTGCTCTTTATATAAAAATAGTGCTCTTGTTTATAATGAAGATGCAAAGAAACTCTGCAATTGAGTTTCTTTTTTTGTATGAAAAAGATTTTCTATTGAAATAATGCATCAAATGTAGTATAATATGCTTGTTTTCAATAAGATGAAGAAATTGCTATAGGAATTTAAGGGGGATAAATTATGAGTAGTGATTTGTGTAAATTACTTTTTGACAATAACATTTTAATCAGTAACTTGCTTAACGGAAAACTCAATACAATTACAGGTTCTGTAGTCATGTTTAGAGTTAATGAAGCAGCAAAAAAAGGCATAAAACTTATCAGTAAAGATGGTAGTGTTTTTTATGATTACAATATTGATATTTACGAAAATGAGTTTTATTTAACTACTAAAGTAGTCGATATGTTGGGAGAAGAAAAAGAAATACATTTTGGATATAACGATTTTAATTATGCTGAAAATATAAATGTTAATATATATGATATTATAAAAAAGATTCAAGCAAGTTTGCCTCCTGACCATTATAGAGTTTTATATATGTTTTATGGTATTGGATTTGACAAAGCTTACAGTATAAAAGAAATTTCTGCTATATTAAATATGCCATGTAAGAATGTATATTCAATAATCAACAATCAAATTAATTGTATAATTAATGCTTTTATTAATTCTGTTGATGAAAAACTTATATTGTAATAGTTTTTTTAGTTTAAACGATATATAATTGAATAAAGAGGTGATACTATGATTAATCCTTTTTTATATAATGTTCCATCTCTTGATGTACATGGTTGTGATAGGACTATCGCTGTTGCCTTACTAAAAGAGTTTATAGATTTATATTCTAGTAGAACTGCACATAAAAAGTTGATACTTGTCCATGGTAAGGGAATGGGAATACTAAAAAAGGCTACTTATGAATATTTGAAACATGATAAAAGAGTACTATCATTTATGGTTGATTTTTATAATGATGGTCAAACAATTATTGTTCTTAAATAGGAGGAAACATGCAACAATATTTTGCTAAATCGAAAGATAATGATATCTTATATTTAAATAGTGATGATATGAATCATATAAAAAATGTTATGCGAATGAAAGAAAATACAGAAATAATAGTTGTATATGATGATAAAAGCTATATTTGCAATTTAAATAAAGATTTGTTAAGTGCTAGGATTGATAGGATTTTTAAGGATAATGAAAAAAATACTAATTTTGTATGTTACATGCCACTTTTAAGTGAAGACAAGATGGGCGAAATATTGAAACATGGAACCGAACTTGGATATACTGAGTTTGTGATAGTTCAGTATTCTCATTGCAAATATAAGCTAAAGAAAAATGATTATGAAAAAAAACTTATTAGGTGGAATAGAATTGTTAAAGAAGCTAGTGAACAGTGTTATAGAATAAACAAACCTAATATACAGAGTATTATTGACGTTGACAGTATAGATGACAAGTCGAATGTAAAGATTTTGTGCTCACTTGACAAAAATAATGTAAAACATATATCTGAAGTGTTAACAAGTAACAATAAGAATGATACAATTAGTATAGCATTTGGACCAGAAGGTGGTTTAAGTGAAAATGAAGAAAAAATACTAGTTGATAAAGGTTTTGTTAAAACTTCACTTTGTGATAATGTTCTTAGAAGTGAAACTGTTCCTTTATATATAGCTAGTGTAAGATTGTATGTAAAGGGTGAGTGATTATGTCAAATATAATGAGTTTTGTGAATACTTTTGTAACAGAAGATTATTTTATAATATTTCTAATTATAATGCTTTTAATATTAATAGTTTTGATTATGGCATTAATAAAAACTAGAAATCAGTATTATGAGGAACTTGGTAGTAAGTTTTCGCTTGAAGATGAACTTTTAAAACGAATGGGCGATACTGATGAAAATATAAATATTGCTAAAGAAGTATTAAACGATGATGCTGAAGTATTAAATGAAAGTGTTCAAAATAATGATGCAATCAATAAAGATGATTTAGTTATGAACTCAACGAATAAAAGTGGTGAAGTAAAAGAAGATAATACTAATTTTTATTCACTAATTGATAATTATGAGAATAATGAAGAAGAAAATGCGGTTATTTCAACCGATGAACTAGAAAGGAGAAAACAAGAAAAGTTTGATGAATTAGGTGTATCAGATAATGAAGCTATGATTCAAAAGTATGAAGAAGAACAAGAAAAGAAGGCTATTATAAGTTATGAGCAATTATTAAGAAATGCTGCTAATATTTCTATTTCTTATACTGAAGAAAAAAGAGAAGATGGTGCTCCTAAGGTTAATAAAATTGAAGTTGAGAAGAAAGATGTTACTGAGGCTCAAAGCTATATTGAGGAAGAACAATTTCTTAAAATACTTAAAGATTTTAGAACTAGCTTGCCAACAAAAATATGAAAAAATTTATGATTAAAACTCTTGGGTGTAAAGTAAATTCTTATGAAAGTGAATTCATAAGAACTTTATTTTTGAATAAAGGTTATACTGAAGTTGAAAATGGTGCTGATGTAATAGTGGTCAATACGTGTACTGTTACAAATACTGCGGATAATAAAAGTAAGAAAGTAATTAATAATGTAAAAGAGCATAATGGTAAAGATGCTATCGTTGTTGCTTGTGGTTGTTTTTGTGAAAATAATAAAGAAAAGATAGAGGATTTAATAAATGCAGATATTATTCTCGGCAATAAAGATAAAAGTCATATTGTGGAATATGTAGAAGATTTTGCTAAGAATAAAAAAAGAATTATAAAAATGTATGATATGTCAAATGTGTTATTTGAAGATATGGAAATTAAAAAATATGAACATAATCATAGAGCATTTGTTAAAATTGAAGATGGATGTAATAACTTTTGTAGTTATTGTATAATACCGTATGTAAGAGGTAGAGTTAGAAGTAAAGATTTTAATACTTGTCTTATGGAGTTTAATGATATTGCTTTGAATGGTCATAAAGAAATAGTATTAAGCGGAATACACACTGGGCAATATAATTCAAACGGTAAAAAGCTTAGTGACTTGATTAACGAAATAAGCAAAATTGAGCAAATTAAGAGAATTAGATTATCATCAGTTGAAATTACTGAGCTTGATGATGGTATGATGAAAATTATCGAGAATAATCCTAAGTTTGTTTCTCATTTACATATACCATTACAAAGTGGATGCAATAAAATATTAAAACTTATGAATAGAAAATATGACTTAGATTATTTTACAAATAAAGTGAATGAAATAAGAAAATATAGAAAAGATATTTCTTTAACTACTGATGTAATAGTGGGTTTCCCTGGTGAAAGTGAAGAAGATTTTTTAGAAACATATAATTATTGTAAGAGTGTTGGTTTTGCAAAAATACACGTTTTTCCTTATTCTGATAGAAATGGAACTGTTGCTAGTAAAATGGAAAACAAAGTACCTGGAAATATAAAGAAAGATAGAGCTAGAAGACTTATTTCTTTATCACAAGAACTGGAAAATGCATATATTGAAAAGTTCATTTCTAGGAAAATTAGCGTTCTTATTGAAAGAGAAGATAATGGATATTACTATGGTGTTAGTGAAGAATATATTCCTGTTAAATTAAAAGGAAAATATGAATGTAATGAAATATATGATATAGTTTTAGAAAAAAACATGATAGATGATTCTAAAATTATTTAAATCACATTTTTATTATTTTAAATTAGATTTAAATATGATAATATTATAATAGGTGATAGTACGTGAAGTATGTAAAGTATATTATAATATTATTTTTTGTTTTTATAAGTTTTACTTTCGATGTTAATGCTTATGGTATAAATAAGTATTATGTTGATGGTGTAGTTCTTAGTAATGGAGATTTAAAGGTAAAAGAGTATTTTGAACTTGATGGCTATTATAATGGATATGAAAGACGTATTTATTATAAAAGAAACTCTTCAGAAATTGACAATAGTCTTCCTATTTTAGGCTATTCTTCATTATATGATTCTTCTGGTATAGAACTTATTAAGATTATGGCTGCTGATAAGCAAGATAAATCTGATTTTAATAATATTACTGGAACTGATTTTTATGCTGTAAGTAATGCAAATAAAGGTGATTTTGGTAAATATGTAGTTAATAATTATATTAATGGATTTGGCTATAAAATGTTTTTGCCTAGTAAAAATGATAAAGCTTTTTATATAGAGTATATTATTAAAAATATATGTGTTAAACATAATGATGTTGGTGAGATTTGGTGGAAAATATTTGATAAAAATGAAATGGATGAGGATATAGATTATTTTGATATTAATATTACATTTAATGATAATGATTCTCTTAGAGTATGGGCACATGGACCACTTAATGGAACTGTTGAGAAAATTGGTAACAATAAATTACATGCTTATATAAGTGATTTCAAAGGAAATTCTGATAATTTGTCTTTTAGAGCTGTGTTTAATAAAAATGTTATAAAAGATTCTAACAAACTATCTAATATTGATGCTTTAGATAAGATACTTAAATATGAAGAAAATAGTGCTAATGAAGCTAATTATGAAAGAATGCTTTATATAAATAGCGTTAAAAAGAAATTTGAAGAAGAAATAGTTTCTTGTCAAAAGAATCCGAGTAGATATTGTTATGAAACATTAATAGATTATCTTAAGACTATAAATGATAATGAGTATGCTAAAGAATATCTATCTATTTTAAATGAAATAAAAACTAATTATATGAAATTAGAATTAATTTCTGCTAGATATAAACTTGATTATTATAAAGAACATCCAACATATGATAATTATTATGAAACTTATTCTTTTATAGATGAACTTGATGATAGTGAAGAAAAGAAAGTGCTTTTTAATGAGATAACAAAGCTTGAATATTTAGCTATTAATGCTGAAAAGTTATCTACTGTAAATTATAGTGTATATGCTGTTATTATATCTTTTGTGTTTTTAGTTATAACTTATTATAATAATTATTATTACAATAAAAAGGGAAATAGTTCTATAGGAAAATATTATAGAGATTTAGTTAAAGATACTCCTGGAGAAATAAGTTATTTATTATATGGGGAAGTTAATAATGATACACTTAGTGCTGATATACTTTTAATGATTGATAAAGGAATTATTAAATATGTAAAAGATGAAAAAGATAAAGATAATTATTTCTTAGAATTAGATACAAAAAAGAATCTTAGTACAAAAGAAGCAATAATTAAAAAAATTATTTTTAGAAATAGTGATAAAGTAAGCTATAAAGCTATTAAAAAATCAATAGAAACTTCGTATAATAGTTCATATTTATATTATAGGTGGAAAGATTATACAGATGAGTGTAAGAAAGAAGATAAGGCTAATAAATATACTATTAAAAATAAATATAAAAGTGATAAGAAATATAATACACTTTTCTATATTATAATCGCTCTTATTGTACTTGCTTTATTAAATGTCAATTTATTATTGATAATATTTGCTGGGGCTTTATTGATACCTATTAATCATTTCTTAAAGTTAAAAAAAGAGTTTATGCTAAAAGATGCTAGTAAATTAATATTTTTTGCTTTACTTATATTTACTTTTGGATATATGGTTAGTTTTTACAGTAATATACATTATTTTAATGAGTATTTTAGGATTATGTATATACCTTTGATAATAGGGTGCGTTTGTAGTTATTTTATTGGTAAAATTATAGTTAAGAGTGAAGATGGGATTATAGAATATAAAAAAGTAGTAGGACTTAAAAACTATCTTAGAGATTTTAGCTTGTTTGATGATAAAGATTTACCTGATATAAAGTTATGGAATAAATATCTTGCTTATGCTGTTGTACTTAAAGAAGCTAAGAAGTTAGTTAAGTTTATGGAACTTAAAATGAAAGATGTGTCTTATCAAAATAATAGTGAACTACTTTATAATTATTATATGTTTGATAATATAAATAGACTTAATAGACAACTTAGTAGTGGAATAGTTAGACAAAAGAATTATACTATAAATAAAAATAGAAGCAGCGGTTCTGGTGGTTCTAGCTTTGGTTCATTTTCTTCAGGAAGTGGAGGAGGAGGCGGCTTTTCTTCTTCAAGTAGTGGTGGAAGTGGAGGCGGTGGAGGTAGCCGTTTTTAGAAAAATATTAATAAAAGTAATACCTAATTAAAAAAGAATAGAGGGATAAATATGTTTGGAAATATAATATCTGTTAATGAATATGAAGTACAGATAGAGAATATATCTAAAAAAGTACAAAGTTCTTTATTAAATGTACACATTATATTTGAAAATGATAAAAATAAAATAGTTGGAGAAATTGTTAATATTACAGTTGATGTTATAAAAGTAATAATAACTGGTGAGTTTATAAATGGTAATTTTGTAAGTGGTAATATACATATGCCAAATATAAATGGAAGTATTAGACTTATTAATAGAGAAGAAGTTGTTAGTCTTTTAGGTAGTCAAGAAATAGAATCTAAAGATAATATTTATATAGGTAAATCTCTTATTTATCCTTCTTTTAATGTTTCTGCTAATATCAATAATTTATTTTCTAACCATTTTGCTATTCTTGGAAATACTGGTAGTGGAAAAAGTAGTTTTGTATCTCGTATAATTCAAAATCTTTTCTATAGAAAAAATAATATTCCTAGTAACTGTCATATAGTTTTATTTGATGTATATGGGGAATATCATAGTGCTTTTAATACTATTAATAATACTAAAAATATTAGATATAAGTCTTTTACTACTGATACTAAGTTTGATATGGGAGATATAGTTAAAATACCAGTATGGTTTTTAGATGCTGATGATTTAGCTTTACTTTTAGGTGCTACTTCTGCTAATCAGATTCCTATAATAGAAAAAGCCCTTAAACTTGTATATTTATTTACTAGTGATGAAGAAGATGTAATTACATATAAAAATAATATTATTGCTAAAGCTTTAATGGATATACTTACTGGAGGGAAATCTTCTGCTCAAATAAGAGATCAAGTTATAGCAGTTCTTACAACATATAATACTAAAGATATTAATTTAGAAAGTAAAATTGTACAGCCAGGGTATATTAGAACTTTAAGACAGTGTTTAAATATAGATCAAAGTGGTAAAATAAATACTATTCAACTTGTAATTGAATATCTAGAAAATTATATTAATGAAGAGGTAAATATTAAGAGTGATGTTAAAAGTAGTTATTATACTTTAAAAGATTTATATTATGCTTTTGAGTTTGCTTTACTTAGTGAAGGAGTTCTTAAGAGCGATAAGATATATGATGTAAATAATATATTAAAAGTAAGATTAGATTCTATTATAAATAGTGATTATGCTAAGTATTTCGATGTTCAAGATAAGATTACTAAAGCAGAGTTTGTTGATGATTTATTTATTAATAATATTGGTCAGAAAGTTCAACTTTTGAATATTAATTTAAATAGTGTTGATGAAAGATTTGCTAAAGTACTTACTAAAATATATTCTAAGTTATTCTTTAATTATTGTATTAATTTAAATGATAGGGGTAGTTTTCCAATAAATATTATTTTAGAAGAAGCACATAGATATGTTCAAAATGATAGTGATAATAGTATTATTGGTTATAATATCTTTGATAGAATTACTAAAGAGGGAAGAAAATATGGAGTTATACTTGGTTTTGTTACTCAAAGACCTAGTGAACTTTCTTCTACTGCTCTTAGTCAGTGTTCTAACTATATAGTTTTAAGAATGTTTCATCCAGAAGACTTGGATGTTGTTAGAAATATAACTCATAGTATAAATGATAGTACTATAAATAAACTTAAAACTTTAAGAAGTGGGTATGGTGTATGTTTTGGAAATGCATTTAATTTACCTGTTTTTGTACATATAGATAGACCTAATCCTGCTCCTAATTCGGCTAATTCAAATATTAAAGATATATGGTTTAAGGATGGTAATATTTTATGAAAAAAATAAAAGATGAATATGTATTATTAACTGTATATGCAATTATGTCTTTTTCATTTGGAGTGTGGTCTAATTATAGACAATTATGGCTTAAGGATATAGGTTTTGATGTTTCTTCAATAAGTAAACTTTTAAGTGTATCTTTAATATGTAGTTCAATTATTATATTTATTATTAGTTTCTTTTCTAATAAAATTAATTTAAAGAAACTAATTACTTTATCTTTAATATTTAGAACATTATCATTATTTACTATTATGTTTGTTGATGATAACTATATAGTTAAAGTATGTATGCTTTTATGCATTATGTGTGAAAATATATTTGCTTTAACATTTTATCCGTTATTATCTCTAGTAAATAAGAGTAATGATATATATAAAAAACAAGTTAGTATTAATTATTTTGCTAAAGATAGCGCTATTATATTATGTGGTTTATTACTAGGATTTACTATTGGAAAATATACTATTGATTATAATACTTGTTTATTTATAGTATATGTTTGTACTTTGATATCTACTGTTATTATGTTATTCTTTAAGAATGATTATTTTATTCAGAAGAATAAGTTTAAAAAGTTCTTTGAATCAGTTTTTGGTATATTTAAAGATAAAAGAATTAATTATTATTTACTTGGACAGTTTATATGTGAAGTTGGATATAATATGATATTTGGTATGCTTATGTTACTTTTGACTGATTATTTAAATATGGGGGTAAGTAGTGCTTCAATATTTATAATAGTTTGTAGTGTACTTGGTAGTACTGTGTCTAAAATACTTAGTAAAAAGAGCGATGATTTTTCTCTTCTTAAAAGTTATTTAATTAAATATGGAAGTAGAATATTGGTGTACTTATGTGCATTTATAATAAATAAACCAATATTTTATATTATAACTATTAGTATTTCTTATATAAGTATTAAGATTCTTGATGATAAAGTTAATGGTACTTTTATAAGAGAGATTAGTGATGATTCTAGATTTCTTTTTGGAAATATAAGATATTTTATACTTAATATTGCTGATGGGATAGGTGTATTTATAGCGGGTATATTATTTGATATATCTTTATCTTATTTATTCTTTTGTGCGTTTTTATTAACTTTAATTTCTTTGGTTATATATGTTGCTTTTACTAGGAAGTAATAATTTAATTAATAGTTTATAAATAATTTGACAAACTTTCTTTTGTGTGGTATAATCTATACATATTTAAGGGGGTTATTTTTTATGAGTGAATATAATAGTTATCCAATTAATTGGAATAGGGTTAGTAGTCAATATAAGGCTAAAAATGATAGAATATCTTCTATGAGAAATATAGTTATGCATGGGATTATTAAGAGTCATGCTGATTATTCTATGGAGAGAAGAAGCTTTTGGTGTAAAAAACTTAAAAATGTTAAGTTAGGTTGTGCTTTAGCTGATAGATTAACTGATGTTTATGATGAAAGAAATGCGATTGAAGTTTATAATTTTATTGAATCATTATTTTTGATAAATGGTTTTAGTGAGGAAGAAGCACTTGATTATATCAATAATAATGCTAGTTTATTACTTTTAAATAAAAATAGAATAGTACAAATATTATCTGTTTTAAGAGTTGGTAATTTAGATAATGATGTATTATTTTCTATGCCAAGTTTATTTTTTGAAAAAATAAGTTTAAGTAAATTATATAATGTGGCTGGTAAATATGCTGGTAGTGATGATTTAGATAAGTTTAGTGTTGAACTTAAGAGTGAAGAAGAGGTAGATACTATCAGTTCGGTTAAAATTGGTAGATTAATAAATGAATATATGAGTGATTATAAAAATAAAAAAGATACATTAAAAGATACATTAAAAGAAAATATGAGATTGGAGAAACTATAATGGTAAAAAAATATAATGGTAAAAAAGTAGGTTATTCTTATTATGACTATAGAAAGTATATATATAGTAGTATAGAAATGGATGGAGCTAAAAAAGATAATACTCAAAGTAGTAATAAGACTAAAAATACAATCATTAAAATGTTTTTAATAAATGGATTTAGTGAAGAAGAAGCATTAAAGTATTTTGAAGAATATGGATTTAGTAATGTTGATGAGAGAGATTTAGTATGTGCTCTTGGTATTCTTAAAGCTGTAAACTTAGATAATGCTATTTTCTTTGAACATCCAGATTTCTTTACTCATGGTCTTGATATTAATAAACTTGATAGAGCAGTTAAATTACTTAAAAATAGTAGTGATATAAATTATAATTTAATAACTGAGGTAATTGGTGGGTTAGATTATATATCAAATGATTTTATTTTCAATTATGCGATGAATAAGATGTATGAAGAGTATAAATCTTATTTAAGAAATGAAACTAATAGTTTAGTTTTAAAATAGGAGGTAATTATGATAGGACATGTATGTGTTACAAGATCAAAAATTAAATCTAATGATATGGATAGAGCTATGAAATGTGGTGAAGAGAGAAAAAATAAAACAAATAATAAATATTTACAACAAGTAATAGATATTAATAAAGAAAATGAAAGACTTAGAAAAGAAAAAATGAAAATGGAAAGAGAAGCACAAAAAGCTGAAGTTCGTGACACTGTTGAAAAAATGTTTTTAAGTAGTGGGCGTACTATAGAAGAAGCTCATGCATATATTGAAGAAAATAATATGTATAGTATTACAAATATTAGACTTGTTTGTACTCTTGCTATTCTTAAAAGGGTAGAACTTGATAGATTTATGTTCTTTAATGTACCTGATTTTATAACTCAAAAGCATTCTTTATATGATTTAGATAGAGCTGTTAAAAGTATAGATGGAGATGTATCTAATATTAAAGTTTTATATGATGCTTTAGAAAATACAGAAAGTAAAGAAGCTACTAGTGTATTTAATTATAGAATTACTAAAATGTATCAGGAATATATTGATGAGTTAAATACTAGAAGTGAAAAGCTTACTTTGAGGTAATTTAATATGGATAGAGGTTATAAGAAGAGAGATAACGATCTATATTTTAAAGGTAAGAGTGAGGCTAGAATGAGTAGTGTTTCTAAATCTACATGTTTAATTATTAAAGAAGTTGAGAAACGTTCGTTTTGGCTTAATAAACTTAAGAATGCTAGAGTTGTTGATATTTTAATACCTAGACTTAAAAGTATTTATGATGAAGATAACGCTATTAAAGTATACAATTTATTAGAAATTATTCTTAAAGATATGGGTAATAATAGTGAAGAAGTAAGAGAGTTTATAGTTTCTAATCCAACTTTACTTTTAGTTAATTATAGAAGATTAGTGCTTATGTTATCATTATTACATGTTGGTGATTTAGATAGAATTATACTTTCTGATTATACTAATTTATTATATAAAGGTATTAATGTTAATAAATTATATGCTTTATGTAAAAAGTATGAAATTGATAAAAATATAGATGCTTTTATAGATGGATTTGATAGTGATAAAGATGTACCTAAAATACCTAATTCTACATTATCATCATTAGTTATTAAGTATAATTTAATGCTTCAAGATATTAAAAATAATGTTAATATTAGTATGAGTTTGAAAAAATAAAATTACTTTGCTTTATAGCAAGTTTTTTTATATATTTTTTTATGTTTTGCTTTACTTTTATATTAATAATATTTATAATAAATACTCATACGAGGAGGAAACATGATTAAAAGTAATTTACCTGTTATTTTATTAAAGAATCTTGTTTTGCTCCCTTATCAAGAAGTTAGAATTGAGCTTAAAAGTGAATTATCTAAGAAAATAACATCTATTTCTAAACTTTATCATGATAGTGAAGTATTAGTTGTTTGTCCGATAAATGCTCTTGAAGAGATGCCGGACGCGAGTGATTTACCTAAGACTGGAGTAGTTGGTAAAATTAGAAGTGTTATTGAGCTTCCTAATAAAAACTTAAGAGTAGTAATTGAAGGATTATATAGAGTTAAAGTTATTTCATATGTTAATTATTCAGATGAAAAAGATATACTTGATAGTATAATAACTAATGTTAATGAAGAAGTTAATAGTGAAATAGAAATTACTGCTTATCATAGGAAATTATTATATGAACTTGAAAATTATATAGATAAAAACTCAAGTGTATCTAATTCTGTATTATCTGAAGTTAGAAATGAAGAATCTCTTAGTATATTAACAGATAAAATTGCTAATTTTTTACCTTTATCATCATCTAAAAAGTTTAGTTTGATGCTTAATACTTCAAGTGTGGAAAGAGCTAAAATATTAATTAAAGAGATTGCTGTTGAGAATGCTGTTATTGATTTAGAAAATAAGATAGAAAATGATATTAAAGAGAGTCTTGATAATGAACAAAGAGAATACTTTTTAAAAGAAAAGATTAGAGTTATTAGAGGTGAACTTGGGGAAACTAATTCTAAAGAAGAAGATATTAGTAAACTTAAAGAGAAACTTTCAAATACAGTTCTTCCTGATAGAATTAGAAAAAAGATAAATAGTGAAGTTAATAGATATTCTTTATGTAGTGAGATGAGTCCTGATGCGAGTGTTATTAGAAATTATATAGAATATTTACTTAGTATACCTTGGAGTAAAGAGAGTAGTAGTGAGAAAGATTTAAATAAGATAGAAGCTAAACTTAATGAATCTCATTATGGTATGTTGGAAGCTAAAAATAGAATAATAGAATATATGGCTGTTAAAAGTATTTCAAGTGGCGTGCCAAGTCCGATTATATGTTTGGTTGGGCCTCCTGGTGTTGGTAAAACTACATTTGCTAGTAGTATTGCTAAAGCTGTTAATAGAAAGTTTGTAAAGATATCTCTTGGTGGTATGAGTGATAGTGCTGAGCTTACAGGACATAGGAGAGCTTATATAGGATCTAATCCAGGTAAGATTATTTCATCTTTAATAAAATGTGGTACTAATAATCCTGTGTTTTTACTTGATGAAGTAGATAAAATTAAGAGTGATTATAGAGGAGATCCTAGTAGTACATTACTTGATATATTAGATGTTTCACAAAATAAATATTTTATAGATAATTATATAGATGAAGAAGTAGATTTAAGTAAAGTGTTATTTATACTAACTGCTAATAATATTAATGATATACCACAAGCTCTTCTTGATAGACTTGAAATAATAGAATTATCTGGTTATTCTGATCATGAGAAACTTACTATAGCACATAACTATTTAATACCTATATTACTTAAGAAACATGGTCTTAAAAGTAATTCACTTAAGATAGATGATAATATAATACTTGATGTTATTGAAAATTATACTAATGAATCTGGTGTTAGAGAACTTGAGAGATGTCTTTCTAAAATAATTAGAAGAGTTATAACTGATAATATTAAAAAGAATAGAAAAATAAATAGTATTAAACTTAATGATTCAGATGTTTCTAAGTACTTAAGTATAGAAAAGAATGTAAGTGTTCTTTCTAAAATTAAATCTAGTGGTGTTATTAAAGCAGTCGCTTGTTCTTATAATGGGGGAGATGCTTTATTTATAGAATGTGCTAGTTCTTTAGGAAGTGGTAAGTTTACATTTACTGGATCTCTTGGTAATGTTACTAAAGAGAGTATAGAAGTAGCTATAGATTATATTAAGAGTAATAGTGAGTATTTTGGTATTAATGAAGATTATTTTGATAGGAGAGATATACACATACATTTTACTTTAGCTAGTGTTCTTAAAGATGGACCTTCTGCTGGTACTGCGATTGTTACAGCTATTATTTCTTATATTAAAGATAAAATAATAGATGATAGTATTTCTATGACTGGTGAAATTACACTTAAGGGTGAAATACTAAGTGTTGGTGGTATTAAAGAGAAGGCTATAGCGTGTGCTAGAAATAATATTAGTACTTTATATATTCCTAGTGGTAATATTAATGATATTAGTGATTTAGATAATGATTTACTTAATAAAGTTAAGTTTGTACCTGTTAGTAATTATAAAGAGATATTTGAAGATATATTTAAAAAGAGAAAATAATTCTAATTATTAGAGTTATTTTTTAATGCATAAAAAAACTTCACTGTTGTGAAGATAATTACTTAATGGTCGGGAAGACAGGATTTGAACCTGCAACCTCTCGGTCCCAAACCGAATGCTCTACCAAGTTGAGCCACTTCCCGATAAATATATGGTGCGCCCAAGAGGAGTCGAACCCCTAACCTTTTGATCCGTAGTCAAATGCTCTATCCAGTTGAGCTATGAGCGCAAATTATTGCACTTCCTTTGTACAAAAATGATTATAGCATATAAAAATAGGTATTTCAACATTTTTTTGAATTTTTTTAAATATTTTATGGAATTAGTAAATAATATTTGTTAAAATGAACGTAGGAGTTTTTATGATTAATGATAATGAATTAATTGAGCTATCACATAATAAAAATGAAGAAGCAATAAATATTCTTATTGATAAATATAAACCTATTATAAATAAAATAATAAAAGAATTATTATATAAATATGAAATTAAGGGAATAGATTATAATGATTTATATCAAGAGGGTATGCTTGGACTTATGAACGCTATTGAACATTATAATACAAGTAAGAATATTTTGTTTTATACTTTTGCTTGTGTATGTATTAAATCATCTATTATATCTGAACTTAGAAGAACTTTTAGAAATAAGAATAAGTATTTTAATGAGAGTGTTAGTTTTGAAGAATTAACTGATAAGTCATCTTTAATAAATGATTTATTTGTTGATAGTAATTCTAATCCTGATTCAATACTTATTAATAGAGAAGAAGAAAAAGAGTTTATAGATAGTTTTAAGAATATACTTACACTTCGTGAAAAAGAAGTATTTGAACTTAAGATGAATGATTTTACTAATGATGAGATAGCTGCGGTTACTAATAAGAGTAAAAAAGAAATAGAGAATACTTTATTTAGAATTAAAAGTAAATATAAAAAGTTTAATAAAGAGAATGTTTGCTTGTAAACATAAGGTTATTATTGTATAATTTTTTTAGGTGATATTATGTATGAATATATAGAAGGAAAAATAACTAATGCGTTAATTAATTATATTGTTATAGATGTAGGTGGAGTTGGATATAAAGTATATGTACCTAATCCATATAAGTTTAATGAAGGAGAAAACTATAAAGTATATATTTATAATCATATTAGAGAGGATGAATATTCTTTATATGGTTTTATGTCTTTTGAAGAAAGAGAGTTATTTCTTAAATTGATTAATGTTAAAGGTATGGGACCTAAGATGACTATGCCTATTTTGGCTACTGGTAGTGTTAATGGTATTATTGATGCGATAGATAGAGAGAATATATTATATTTAAAGAAGTTTCCTAAAATAGGAGATAAACTTGCTAGACAGATAATTCTTGATTTGAAAGGTAAACTTGCTAGTAGTGATATGATAATTAATGATAATAGTGATGAACTTGTACTTGCTCTTGAAGCTCTTGGATATAAAGGAGCTGATATTAAGAAAGTAATAAGTCATGTAAATAGAGAAAATAGTGTAGAATTGCAAATTAAAGAAGCACTTAAATTATTACTTAATAGTTAGGAGTATATATGAGAATAGGGATTGATGTTGATGATACTATATGCAGTACTAATGAAACTATTTTATTAGAGGCTGATAAATATGATAGGGAAGTTCTAGGTGGAACTGGAATTAAAAATAAAAAAGCATATGATTTTACTTTGATGATGGGATGGCCTAAAGAAGGAAAAGGAAGATTCTTTAATGATAGATTAGAATATATTATGGATAAAAGTCCTATTAAAGATGGGGCAGTAGAAGTAATAAATAAACTATATGATGAAGGAAATGAAATAATATTTATAACTTATAGAAAAGATAAATATATTAAAGATCCATATTTACTTACTAAGAATTATTTAGATAGACATGGGATTAAATATAATAAATTGATTGCTAATAGCGGAGATAAAGGGATTGTTTGTTATAATAATAAAATTGATTTATTTATTGATGATAGTGTTACTCATCTTGAAGATGTTAGTTTATATGGAATAAAAGTTTTATTATTTGATAGTGAATATAATAGAGATAATATAAAGTTTGATAGAGTTAAGAATTGGTATCAAATATATAATTTAATAGGAGGGGATAATAATGGACGAGAGGGTAGTAAGTAATCATGAGATAGAAAGTGATACTTTTGAAAAGAGTATAAGACCTGATTCTATTGATGAATATATTGGGCAGAATGATGTAAAAGAAAATATTAAAGTTTTTATTCAAGCTGCGCTTATGAGAAATAAGAATCTTGATCATGTATTATTATATGGGCCTCCTGGGCTTGGCAAAACAACTCTTGCTCATATTATTGCTAATGAGATGGGAAGTAATATTAAGACTGCTAGTGGTCCTACTATTGAAAAGAGTGGAGATCTTGCTGCTATTTTATCTACTTTAGAACCTAATGATGTTTTATTTATTGATGAAATACATAGAATACCTAAGTATATAGAAGAAATACTATATAGTGCGATGGAAGACTTTAAACTTGATATTATAATAGGTAGTGAAGGTCAAACTAGAAATATTAAGATAGATTTACCTCCTTTTACTCTTGTTGGAGCTACTACTCGTAGTGGTGATTTATCTAGTCCTCTTAGGGATAGATTTGGTATAGTATGTAAACTTGATTTTTATAGTACTGAAGAGTTATCTATGATTGTTAAAAGAACTAGTAGAGTAATAGGTGCTAGTATTAGTGATGAAGCTGCTTATGAGATAGCTAGAAGAAGTAGAAAGACTCCTAGAATTGCTAATAGATTGCTTAAAAGAGTTAGTGATTTTGCTTTAGTAATGGGTGGCGGAGAGATTAGTCTTGATGTTACTCTTCATGCTTTAAATAAACTTAAAATAGATAGTGATGGGCTTGATAATACAGATATTGAATATTTAATGAGTATTATTAATAAGTTTAATGGTGGACCTGTTGGGGTGGAGAGTATTGCTACTAGTATTGGTGAAGAAGTTACTAATGTAGAAGATGTTATTGAACCTTTTTTACTTCAAGAAGGGTATGTTAAAAGAACTAGTAGAGGTAGAATAGTTACTGAGAAAACTTATAAACATTTTAAAATAAATAATCAAATGACACTATTTGATATAATGTAATAAAAAAGAGAATTATTTATATAACTCTCTTTTAAATTCTTCGATTATTTTTTTCATAAGTGATATGTAATTTTCTTGTTTTTCTGTTTCTTCATCACTTAAGGTAAATAAATCATTTATATTTATTTTTACTAGTGAATTATCTGATATAAACTTATCTTGTGCTTCAGTAAGTTCATTATTATCTAATATATATACATATTCTATTTCTTTATTTTTAATTTGTCTTCTTGCTTCAGTATAGTTTTTATCAAGTGATTCTTCTTTTTCATCTATTGATATAACATTTATATTATATTTAGTTAGATATTTAAATACATTATTTGTTACTAGTAATGTTTTATGATTACCATTTTTACCTAGATTATATAAAGCTACATCTAATTCTGATATTTTTTCATTTAGTATATCATAATTATCTTCAATAGTTTTTCTTATTTCATAATTACTTTCATTATAATCAAGTAGTGAACTTTTTATATTACTACATAACATTAAATAGTTTGATGGGTCAAGCCATATTTCTTCTAAACTATTATTTATATTCATTCCTTTAGTAGCATCTATTATTTTAATATTCTTATTAAGATTTAATATATCTTTAGCGATGCTTGCTTCATCAGCAAGACCACTATATACAAATATTTCTGATTCAGAATATTTTTTAATTTTTTTGTCTGTTATTTCATATCCTTTGGTTACACCATTTGGATATATACTTTTAACACTAGCATATTCACTATATAAACTTTCAACTCCATATTCAATAGGATAGAAACTAGTGTAAACAATGTTATTTTTAAAATCGTTTTTTAGATTACAACCACATAATAATATAATACAAATAAATAATAATAATTTTTTAAATTTCATATAGACTCCTTCTTAACTGGGTCATATCCATATTTACCAAATGGATGACACCTTAATATTCTTTTTATACCATATTTTATACCTTTTAAACCATAAGTATTTAAGCACTCTTTCATATATTCACTACATGTAGGAGTAAACCTACATAATGAATGAGAATGAAGAGGTGTTATTTGATATAAGTTTATTAACTTTAATAATATATTTTTCATATATTAATATTATAATATATATTGATTAAAAAAACAAAATATTTTATACTTATATGTATGAAAGACATGTTTAAAGATAAGAAATTTATTACTTTTATTATATTAATAGTTATATTAATTATTATTAGTATTTTAATTGTTATAAATAAATAGAGGTTATTATGGAATTGTTAGAAGATTATAATATAAAGTTTAGAAATGAGGAGTTGTTAACTAGAGCTTTAACACATACTAGTTATGCTAATGAACATAATGTTCTTAGTTACGAGAGACTTGAGTATTTGGGGGATGCGGTTCTTGAGATAGTTTGTAGTGAATATTTATATAGAAATACATTATATCCTGAGGGAGAGATGAGTAGGCTTAGGAGTTTATATGTATGTGAGAATGCTTTATATGAATATAGTAAAGATATTAATTTAAAAGATTATATTAAACTTGGTAATGGTATTAGCGAGGCTAATAAGACTATTATAGCTGATGTATTTGAGTCTGTTATTGCCGTTATATATTTAGAAAGTGGTCTTAATGAAGTTAAGAGATTATTTAATGAGTTAATAGTTCCTCATATTAAGAAACATGATGATTTTCTTATGGATTATAAGAGTTTACTTCAAGAGAATGTTCAAACAGTTAAGAAGAGTGTTAAGTATGAACTTGTTAGTGAAGAGGGGCCTAGTCATGATAGAAAGTTTAAAGTTAATGTTATAATAGATGGGCTTGTTTATGGGACTGGGATAGGTTCTTCTAAAAAAGAAGCTGAACAGATGGCGGCTAAGGAAGCATATAATAAAAGAGCGTAGACTTTACAAAAAGTTTACGTTTTTTTAAAAAAATCTTTACTTGGTTATTAAATGTGTTATACTTATATTGTAGGGTGATTATAGATATGGATTTTAAAGTATATGTAGTTATTGAAGCACCTGTATTGGATAAAGAATTTGAGGTTCTTGTTCCGATTGATAGGAGAATACATGATTTAGTTTCTTTAATGAAACAGTCTATTCCTGCATTTTCAACTAATTATTATGAAAATAATAGTATACAGGTATTTAATAAGATCACTGGTAAAATCTATGATATGAATCTTATAATTAAGGATTCTGATATAAAAACCGGTACAAAGCTAATATTAATATAGGGAGGAGAAAAATTATGGCAGGTAGTAATGATACTGTAACACTTGATTTTACAGAAATTAGAAATACAGCTAATAAGATTGCGGAGGCTGGAGATAACACACCTTTAGCATCTAGTTCAGATACTGTTAAAGGGCGCTTCGATACTGAAGTTAGAACTTTATATTCTACTATTGATGATTTGCTTAGAACATATAGAGGAACTGATGCATATGCTTTAAGAGATGTTATTTATAGTTTTAGGCCTCATTTTGATAGTATGTCTAAAACTATGAGTGCTCATGCTGATTTCTTAAGATCAGATGTTAACACTTATCAAGATACTCAAAGTAATAATATTGATAATACTAAGACTTGGGATAGTGCATCTTCAATTTCAAATAGTATGTCAGATCGTATGTCAAATATAGGATAATTAATTAAAAAAGAAAGGAAGATAAATATGGGTGATGATAATAGTAAAGCTCAAATTAATATAAATGAAGCTCGTGTTGCTGCTGAAAAAATTAAAACTATTAGTAGAAATTTAGATGGCATTTTTGAAGAATGGAGAACTTTAGTTATGAGATGTATAAATGATCCAACTAAATATAGTGGTCAAACTAGAGATGCTTATGAAAGAACCTTTTCTTCTTTAAGAACTTCATTTACTAATTTTGTAAGTCAAGTTAATCAAAAATCAAATGAACTTACTGGTCATGCTGGTAGCCACGAGACTCGTGATAGACAACAAGCTGCTAAGGCTGAAGAGATAGCAAAACCAATAGGATAAATTATGAATAAGATGGATTACTTGGTAAAGGAAGCAACATTTTTAATGAATAATGTTATGCTTGTAATGCCAGGAGATATAAGAAGAGATTGGAAGAATAGGAAAGAGTTTTTATCAGGTAAGAATAAAATGCAATATGTAGAAGATGTATATATGTATTTTATAGAGCTTGTAGAACTTGGAATAGAAGATTTATCGTGTTATTATCCGGAATTTAAGAAACTTAGATGCGGATATGTGAATGCATATGATGAAAATTTACCTATGATACCAGATTATTCTATGAAATATAAGAGCAATAATTAAAAATACTTATTGCTTTTTTGATGCAATTTTACCTATACAATAATTTATTATTTACATAAAATAACTATGAAAAGGAGTTGTTATAATGATAAATAATACTGGAATGTATCAAGGCTATAGTGTTGAGGGTATGGCTGAGGTTAAAGTTACTCCAAGTGATAACGTTAATAGTTCTTGTAGTAATGTATGTAATGATATGACTAGTATGAAAGGATGTACTTTAAATCCTGTTTATGAATGTCCTCAAGAAAGATGTATTCATAAACAAATAATTCATGAAGTACCACATATTTGTCCTGTTAATACTAGAATTATAAATCATCATATCTATAGACATACTTATAGTCCATGCTATACTTGCACAGAAGAAAATGAAATATGTAATGTAAATGAATGTCCTGGTAAGTTTATGTAGTATATAAAAAAGAGTTTACATGAAACTCTTTTATTTTACTTCAATAGTTTGAAGTATTTGTTTTGTTATTGTTTTTTCTTTATATACAAATGATACTTTATATTCAATAGTATATGTACCTTTACTTGATGTTATATCTTTAGGTGCTCCTGAGAATGTATTATCATCTTTTTTAGTAATTTTTCCAGTTATTATATTAATATTAGATATCATGGAAGTAATATTTGTTGTACCGTATTTTATTTCTGTTATTGATTTAGTATTTAATTCATTAAATGTTTCGCCTTGATTAATTGATATTTTTTGATTGTTTACATTTAATGATATTTTACTTTCATCTATTTCATCACTTTCCATAGTAAATAGTATTTTTATACCATCTGATTTATTATTTTTAAATATAGAGTAACTTGATTTAATTATGAATCCATCATATATACCACTATATTTACTTAAATCAATTGTGTATTCTGTTTTATCAGTCCATCCTACATATACGCTACTTGAACCACTTGTTAGATATATTTCATATCCTAAAGTACCAATATTTTTATTGTTATAATCTAATCTTTTTTGATAATAATCTTGTGCCCATATACTATAACCTTTGTTAAAGTAATCTGTTAAGTATGCTGGATCTATTGCTGATGGAGTAGGAAGGGCAGTGAATGATATATTAAGTGTTTTACCTGATAAAGTATATGTAGCATTTGATATATCTGAAAGTTTAGAATATCTTGATGATACTTCACTTGGCTCAGTTCCAGTTTTAAATAGGAATGATTTCTTTAGACTATCTGGTGTGTAAGTACTTGGTTTTTGTGCTGGGATAGTTTCCATTTCTACATCGGCTGATACTATTCCGCTTGGCTTAGTGAATTTTGCATTTTTTTCATAGAATTTGTTAGCTATTGCTGCTTGTATTTTAATTCTATCTGTATTTGCTTGACTCATTATTAAATAATGTTTATTTTTAACTGCGTCTGATGTTAATCCTTCTGGATATCCTATCCATATAGCTATTGCATAGTCTTTTGTAAAACTAGATGTCCATGAGTCTGGGATAACGCTACTTGTTAGTTTAAACTTCTTTAAGAATGTTTCATCATAAGAAGATGTACCTGTTTTAGTAGCTATTTGAGTTCCTGATACACGAACACTACTTGATGTTGCACCTGTTAATATTGATGATATCATATAAGCTGTTTGTTCTGACATAACTCTTGTTCTTGTTATGTCTTTTTTAACTTCTTCTTCAGTTTCTCTATATACAAGTTTTGTATATGAATATGGTTTTGTATAATATCCACCTGAAGCAAATGCTGCGTATGCTCCGGCTAGAGTTACTGGAGAAACACTACTAAATGCTCCGATTGAATATGATTCATGTAATGTTTTATCATCTCCCTCTGGTTCAATTCCAAGAGATGTCATAAAACTTAATTTTTGTTCATTTGTTGTCATTCTAAATGCTTGTAGGGCACAGGTATTAACTGATTTTACTAAGCAATCTCTTGTTGTCATAAATCCTGAGTGTTTACCATTAAAGTTTCTCATTGTACTATTACCATATGGTGTATCTTCATCTATGAATGGACCATATGTACTTAAGTTTGCATATTCCATAGCAGGACCATAATCTAATATAGGTTTTATTGTTGAACCTGGGTGTCTTTTAGTTTGTCCATGGAATGTAGCAACATTTAGTGTTAAAGCGCTTGTTTTATTTCTACCAGCACCAACTGCGATTAATGCTCCGTTACTTGCATCAACTGCTGCGATACCAGCTTCCATAGCGTCATTTCTAAACTTAAATGTTTTATAGAAGTCATTTATTATATCTTGTTTATCTTTTCTCATAGTTGTATAAATATCCATTGGTGTATCATATGGATTATCACCAGTATCATCGATTATTTCTTGAATTACTGTATCTAGGAAGCCTTGATATTCATTAGATGATTTATTATTTCCTGCTAGTAAATCTTTTATTTTAACACTTACACCTGCTTTATATTCTTCTTCTGTTATATAACCGTGTCTTTTCATTAAATATAAAACTGTGTTTTTTCTTGAGTTTGCATCATTTGGATTATAATATGGATTATATCCGTTAGGGGACTGGAATAGTCCTGCGATCATTGCTGCTTCAACTAAGTTTAAATCTTTAGCATCTTTTCCAAAGTAATATTGGCTTGCTTGTTGTACTCCGTATATATTTCCACCTAAGCATGGAGTGTTTACATAGTATTCAATTATTTGCTCTTTACTTAGATTTTTTTCTATTTTGAATACAGCCATATAAATATCTTTGAACTTTCTTATGATTCCTTCGATACCTTGATCTTCAACACCGTTAAATGATAGTTTAGATAACTGCATTGTTAGGGTAGAAGCGCCACCTCCACTATGAGTTAATACTTGCTGTATAGATGCTTTTAAGAATCTAGGAGCATCAAATCCATTATGCTGGAAGAATCTTGAATCTTCTGTTGCGATTATTGAATCTATTAATACTTCTGGAAGTTCATCATATGTAAGTTTTTCTCTTTGTTCAGAACCTAGGGTTGCAAAGATATTTCCATTTGAATCAAATACTCTTGTTGCTTCTTTTTCAAACATTCTATTTAAATCAAACTCTGGTGTACTTTTAACTATATATGCCGCAAATCCTATGAAGCCAAGAAATGCTAATATACAAAATACAGTTATACATACAAGTATCCAATAAAATACTTTAGATAATTTCTTTTTCTTTTTAACTTTAGAAACCTTATCTTCGGAATCAGTTTCAGTTTTAGTTTTCTTTTTTCTTTTCATTTTGATTTTATCAATCCCTTCTTTATTCTTTTCCTTTATCTTATTAAAACTTATTTTCTTCATTACATCTCCTTAAAATATATTTCATCTACTGCATCTAAATATTTTAATCTTGGAGTAAAACTCTCTTTAATACTAATAGATAATTCTTTTAAAGTTTCATATTTAATAGATTTTCTATCGTTATTATCAATAAAATTAATTAATTTATCTCCAGGTAATAAATAAAACTCATTATTCATAAATATTATTAAAAATACTATACCTTTTTGTTTTAGAACGTTTCTAATATGTTTTATTTGATGAGGTTTGATATTTTCAATAGGGAATGAAGTTTTATTATGACATTCTTTAGCATCAAACTCAATATATTTTTCTCTATAAATACCATTATAATCAAGAGTTGATATATCCATATATACAGCTTTATCTATAAGGTGTGATTTATTAGATGGATAGGATACGTTTAATACTTTTATAGGAGTAGGTTTTTTATATATTAAACATTTATCTATACTATTATAATATGTATTAGATTCATTAATTATATTTTCTAAAAACATACCTCTATTTTTGTATGATATTTCTCCCACTTAAATCACCATATTTATTATACTATAAATATTAGTATTTTTCTATTATTAATAAAAAATAGTGTAAACATGATGTTGCATATTAGGTATTCTAATGATAAAATAAATGTGAAAGAAGGCTATATATGAAGAAGTTTAGATATATGATGATTATTTTATTTTCATTTGTGATGTTTATTTTTAATGTTAAAGCAGATGTTACTTTGGATGCTAATACTGATATTACAAATGATCAAGTAAAATCGTGGGCTAAGGCTATGGCTGATACAGATAAATATCATGCTGTTTGTGCTTATAATTATCAAAATGGAGATACATATTATAAATATGTTGTGTTATTTGGAAAATATAAAGCTGGGGATGAAGATAAAAGTTCTAATCAATCTTTATTAAAAGTAGTTCCTATTGCTGCTAAGGGTACAAGTGAATATCATTTTTGTGGTTCTAATAAGGCTAGTACTTTTAGGATTGATTCTAATATGTCTAGTAATGGATATAGTACTGTTAATCCATGTGCTGCTGCTTATTTTACTTATAAAGAGTTTATTAAAGGTTGTCCAAAGATTAATTTTGAAAAAGATGATTTATATACTTCTTGGGGTAAAAAATATTATAAGATGACTATTGCTAGTAATTCTAAAAATCCTGTATTTAAGAATTCTAATACTTCACCTATATATACATATGTAGAAAATATTGATTCAACTAAGCAACAAGTTTGTAATTATGGACCTGTTTCACTAACTTATAGTGCTTCTACTGGTAAAGTTACTTATACTGCTGATAGAGAAGCTATTAATAGTAAATTTACTGAACTTAAAATAAATGGTAGCTATTCTTCTGTAAGAAATGAAGTTACTAAAAAACATTTTACTACAGATAGTAATGGTAATATAAAATGTCCTAATATAGAATGTACTTTATGTACTGATAATTCAGGTATGACTAATGATTTATGTATTAAATATTTATCACCAACTGCTACAAAATCTAAATTTGATGTTTGTACTTTAAAGTCAGCTGGTGTAACTAAAGATGATCAAACTGCTGTTGATAATGATAATTATTTTGATATTAATAATGGTACTATTACATTTCCAAGTTTTAATTTTGGAGAACTTGGGCAGAGCTGTGAAGAGTTTTTAGGTGCTTCTGGTGTTAAATTAATTAGAACTGCTAGAAAAATAATACAAATAGGATCTACAATACTTACATTAGTACTTGGTATGATAATGTTTATACCTGCTATTATGAATAAAGATAATGCTGCTTTATCCAAAGCACTTAGTAAGTTTGTTAAATTATTAATAGTACTTGCAATTATACTATTACTTCCAACATTTGTTAAAGTAATAGGAATGATAGCGGGATTTGATATTACGTGTATTTAAGAACAATTTTTGTTCTTTTTTTATATAAAAATGCTTTATTTTCTAATGGTTTTATGATACAATAAGAACGCTTTAAGAAAAAAGACATGCTTATTGATTTAACTTATCTAGTGCACTATAGTGTGTTAAGTTAAAAGAGATATGAGCAGAAGAAAAAAACGAAGGAGGAATGAATTATGGCAGTTGTTGCTAAAAGTTATTTATTAGAAGCTGGTGTTCATTTTGGACATCAAACTAAGAGATGGAATCCTAAAATGAAGGAATACATCTTTACAGCTAGAGATGACATACATATTATTGATTTACAAAAGACTGTTGAAAAAATCGAAGAAGCTTACGCTGAACTTCTTAAAGCATGTGAAAACGGTGGTAAAGTTTTATTCGTTGGTACTAAGAAACAAGCTAAAGAAGCTTGCCAAGAAGAAGCAGTTAGATGTAAAAGTCACTATGTGACAGAAAGATGGCTAGGAGGTCTTTTAACTAATTTTAGAACAGTTAAAGAAAGAATTAAGAGAATGGCTGAAATTGAAGCTATGAAAGAAAGTGGAAAATTTGAGTTATTACCTAAAAAAGAAGTTGCTAAAATAGAAAAAGAATATGCTAAATTACAAAAATTATTAGGTGGAGTTAGAGAAATGGATAAACTTCCAAAAGCAGTTATTGTAGTTGATCCAAGAGTAGAAATTAATGCTATTCGTGAAGCTAAGAGATTACATATACCTACATTTGGAATTGTTGATACAAACTGTGATCCAGATGATGTAGATTTTCCAATTCCTGCTAATGATGATGCTGTTAGAAGCGTAAAAGTAGTTTTAGGAGTACTTGCTAATGCTGTATGTGAAGCTAATGGACTTGAAACATTAGATTTCGTTAGTGAAGAAGAAGTACAAAAAATAGCTAAGGAAAATAAAGAAAGCAAAGAAAATAAAGTTGAAACTAAAGTATTTAGTGTAGATGAAGAAGAAAAGAAAGAAAATAAAAAAGTAGAAGCTAAAGAAGTTAAAAAAGAAACTAAAGAAGAAAAAGTAGATTATAGTACTATGACTGTTAGTGAACTTAAGAAATTAGCTAAAGAACAAGGTGTAAGTGGATATTCAACAATGAAAAAAGATGAATTAATTTCATCATTAAAATAAGGAGGATATATATGATTAGTGCTCAAATGGTTAAAGAGTTAAGAGATAAAACTGGTGCTGGAATGATGGATTGTAAGAAAGCTCTTACTGAATGTAATGGAGATATGGATGCAGCTGTTGACTTTTTAAGAGAAAAAGGAATTACTAAAGCAGCTAAGAAACAAGATAGAATTGCAGCAGAAGGTTTAACAAATATATATATTAAAGATAATAAAGCTGTAGTAGTTGAATTAAACTCTGAAACAGATTTTGTTGCTAAGAATAATGAATTTAAAGAATTACTTGATAAGATAGGAAATACTATTTTAGATAGTGATGTTAATACATTAGAAGAAGCATTAAGTTTAAATACTAATGATGGAACTATTAATGATTTAATAGTTAATGCTACTGCTAAAATAGGAGAGAAGATTTCTCTTAGAAGATTTGTACGTGTTACATTAAACGAAGGAGAAGTTTTTGGTTCTTATATTCATATGGGTGGTAAGATATCTTCACTTGTAGTTGTTAAGGGAGATAATAGTGAGGCTGCTAAAGATGTAGCAATGCAAGCTGCTGCTATGAGACCTTTATATACTACTATAGATAGTGTTCCTGAAGAAGATTTAGAACATGAAAAAGCTGTTATTAAAGAACAAGTTATTAATGAAGGTAAAAAACCTGAGTTTGCTGAAAAAATAGTTGAAGGTAGAATTAATAAATTCTATGAAGAAAATGTTTTAGAAGAACAAGCATTTATTAAAGATTCAGGACTTAAGATTAAAGATTATCTTTCTAATAATGGATCTAAACTAGTATCTTTAACTAGATATGAAGTTGGAGAAGGTATGGAAAAAAGAAATGATAATTTTGCTGAAGAAGTAATGAGTCAAATTAAGTAATTAATATAAATAAAAAGTTGATTTTGAAATCAACTTTTTTTATGTTATTTTTTCTTTCCTTTAGATTTAGGTGCTTTTGTTTGTTCTATTTGTTTTTTAAGTGTATCAATATCAATTCTACTTGCATTAAATAATGAACCACAAAGTACAGCTCCTTTTCCAGTTAAATAAGCAGGAAATCCGTATACAGCACCACCTAATATAGCTTTAACCCAATATGTTCCACTTGTTAATAGTGAAATTGCTTTAACTGCTGAAGTTAAACTGATTATTCCAAGTAAAGCAGTTATTGCTAATAATATTCCTTTTCCGGTATATGATTTAACTTTATTAGCAGTTTTTACAACACTTTTAACATTGAACTTTTTGCCTTTTTCAAGTGGCTTGTCTTTGCTTTCATCTTTTTCTTCAGTTTGTTCTTTTTCTGGTTCTTTATTAGAATTATTTGCTTCAGCTTTATTTTTATCAACATCGTTATGTTTTAAGTTCATTTTATATTTATCATTTAAATAATTCTCATATCTTTTAATTCTAACGAATAATTCAACTAATTGATCTTTTGGATAGGATGCTTCCATAGCTTTTCTATAACTTAAACATGCATCAAAATATCTTTTTAAATCAGCTCTTATTACTTCGTAGTTTGTTTTTACAATTAGCATTTCATCTACTATTTCGTTTTTCTTTTCGATGTCAGTTTCAGCATCATATTTTTCTCCAAGTTTATTATATGATGATTCTTCATCTTTCATCTTTAAAGTTAAATTATTTATTATGTCTTTGTTTAACATAGTTTCACCCCTTAAACATGTATAAAGTATATCAAAAATAATTACATTAGTCAACTTGACATGGGGGAGGGGGGTGCCTGTATAATTGCTGATAGAGAATAGAGGTACATGTATGAAAGGTAAAAAGTTTTTGTTTGCAAGTATATTAGTGGCAATTTTTTTATTAACAGTAGGACTTACTTATGCGTATTTTAGCCAGACTGTTAGTGGTAATGATGTAGCTGAGACTATTAATGTAGATACTACAAAGTTAGAACTTAAATATACTGATGGAAAAGAAGTAAAAGCAACTAATATAGAACCGGGATGGACCATGACTAAAACTATTACTGTAGTGAATACTGGTAATGAAGAAGCATATTATACTTTAAGTTGGCAGAAACTTTATAACGAGATTCAGAAAGAAGAATTAGTTATAGTGTGTATTTATAATAAATTAATATAATTTAATCATAATATTTTTAGGTATTATGATTTTATTTTTCAAAATAACAAATAATTCTACAAATTGTTATACAAATATGTTAAAATATATTATGGAGGATATTGTATGAATAAGACTTCAATAATAATTATATGTTCTTTTGTAGGTTTACTATTAATATTACTTGTTGTTTTTATATTACTTAAACAGAAGAAGAAAAAGAGTATTTTAAGTGCGATTGATAGGCTTACTACTGAAAAGAATATGATTGTTCCAGTAAGTTTAATTACTGAACTTAATAAGGCTGAGAAACTTGCTAATAATAAGAAACTTTCTAATACTATTAATGGATGGAAGAAAGAGTTTGAAGAGATTAGTAATATTGATCTTGATAATGTTACTAATAAGATAGTTGAACTTGATGATGCTTATGCTTTGAAGAGATATAAAGATTGTAATGAGTTAATAGTTAATATAGAGACTTTAATATATCATCTTAAGGCTAAGTGTAATAAGCTTTTGAATGAGATTAAGGGTCTTACTGAAAGTGAAGAGAGAAATAGAAGTGCTGTTGTTAAGCTTAAGAGTGTTTATAGGGATATAATATTTAAATATAATAAGAATAAAGATGATTATGAAGATATAGCATCTAGAATAGATTTACAGTTTGAAAATATAGATAAATTATTTAGTGGATTTGAAGTTGCGATAAGTAATAATGAATATGAAGAGATATCTAAAATAGTCAAAGTTCTTGATGATATGATTCATAATATGGAAGTGGTTATAGATGAGGCTCCTACAGTTATATTGATGGCTAAAGTATTACTTCCTAAGAAGATGAATGATATTAAAAGAGTTAGTGAAAAGATGACTAGAGATGGTTATAATATAGAATATTTAAATATAGATTATAATATTAGTGAAACTAATAAAAAGATAAATGAAATACTTGATAGACTTAAAGTACTTAATTTAGAGAATTCTATATTTGATTTAAAGACTTTATCTGATTATTTTGAGAGTTTATATAATGATTTTGAGAATGAAAAGAATGGTAAGAATAATTATGAGAGAGGGCTTATTAATACAACAGAGAGAATTAATAAATTAACTAGTACTATTAAGAGATTATATGCTGAGATAGATAATTTAAAAGATGTATATGATTTAAAAGATGAAGAAATACATACGATAGATGAAATAAATAAAGAACTTATTAAAGTTAAAGATGATTTTAAACTTGTTAATGATAGAAGTTTAATTAAAGTTATGCCTTATTCTAAGCTTGATAATGAGTGTGAACTTGTTATGATTAATCTTAGTAAAGTAGAAGATAAACTTGAGATTACTCTTAAGAATTTAGGTAGTCTTAAGGAAGATGAGAGTAGGGCTCGTGATCAACTTAATGATATTAAGATTATTATTAATGACTCTAAACATAAGATTAAAGATTATGATTTACCTGTTATACCTAGAAAGTTTTATGTTGAACTTAAGGAAGCAGAGGATGCGGTTAGAGAGATAGTACGTGAACTTGATAAGAAACCTATATCTATTAAGACTCTTAATTTAAGAGTTGATACTGCGCTTGATTTAGCACTTAAGTTATATCAAACTACTAGTGATACGATTAAGACTGCTAGAATGAATGAGATGGTTATAGTATATGGAAATAGATATTTAAGTTCATATAAAGAAGTAGAGAATGCTATTAATGAAAGTACTCGTTTATTTAGAAATGGTGAATATAAGAAGAGTCTTGAATTAATACTTAATGTGCTTAATAATATTGAACCTGGTATTATTAAAAGAATACTAAAGGGGGAAGAGGTGTAGTATGGCTAAAAAGAAACAAGAAAAAGAAGCTAAAAGTAGTTTTAAGTTTTCTAAAGAATTAAAGGGGGTACTTTTAATAGTAATTGCTTTGATAGGACTTGGAAGTTATGGTATTATTGGTGATATTATTAAAAAGTTTGCTGTTTTTATGTTTGGTAGTTGGTATCAATTATTATTAGTGGCTGCTTTAATAATAGGGATTTATTTTATAGTAAATAGAAAGACTGCTAATTTACTTAGTGCTAGACTTATTGGAGTTTATACTATTATATGTGCTCTTTTGATATTTTCTCATATTAATTATATAGAAGATAATACTCTTAAAGGGAAAGAGATATTTAATGCTACTTATGATAAAATAGTTCTTTCATATGATGATGAGGCTAATATTAGATATTGTGGTGGTGGTATGGTTGGTGCTACTTTTTCATATGTGTTTGTGTCTTTATTTGATGTTGAGGGTACTCAGATAGTAGTTCTTGTACTTGCTTTATTTGGTACTATTATGTTATTTGATTTAACTTTAGCTGATGTGTTTGGTTCTATTATAAATGGTATACGTAATATATTTAAGAAGAATAATGAAGAAGAAGTTAAGAAACCTTTAACTCTTGAAGAAATGAAAAGTATGAATGATGAAGAAGAGAAAAAGGATACTAAACTTGTTATTACTAGTATAGAGGATTTACAAGTTAAATCTAATGATAATAATAAAACACATGAAGAAGAAGTTACTGGTAATTTAGAACCTATTAGTAATGATAATGGAGTGTATGTTAAACCTCCGATTAGTTTATTAAATGTACCTAAGCCTAATAAGAATAAAGTTAATTCAAATGAATATGTTGCATCTAATACTAAGGTGTTAGAGAGAGTATTTAATGATTTTGATATTAATGCTAAAGTAGTAGAGGTTCATGTTGGACCTAGTGTTACTCAGTATGAAATGGAAGTTCAAAGGGGAACTAGAATTAGTAAGATAACTAGTATGTCACGTGAAATAGGGCTTGCGCTTGCTGCGAAAGAAGTTAGAATAGAGGCACCTATTCCTGGTAAGACTACTATTGGTATAGAGATTCCTAATCAAAGTATTATTCCTGTTAGTATGTGGGAAATAATGGATGCGATGAGTAAAGATAAGAAGTATGATAATTCTATGCTTGCTGCGCCTCTTGGTAGAGATATAATGGGAAGAGTTAAATATGTTGAGATTAATAAAACACCTCATATGTTAGTTGCTGGTGCGACTGGTAGTGGTAAGAGTGTATGTATTAATAATATAATTCTTTCTATACTTATGAGAACTAATCCTGAAGAAGTTAGAATGGTTCTTGTAGATCCTAAGAAAGTTGAGTTTAATGTTTATGATAATTTACCTCATTTACTTATGCCTGTTGTAACTGATCCTAAGAAGGCTAGTGCTGCGCTTCAAAAAATTGTTGTTATGATGGATGATAGATATGAGACTTTTAAGAATAGTGAAACTAAGAATATTACTACTTATAATGAATATGTAGAGAAAAAACTTAAGAAAGATCCTAATTGTGGTCTTACTAAGATGCCTTATATACTTGTTATTATAGATGAACTTGCTGATTTGATGCTTGTTGCGGCTAAGGAGGTTGAGGAGTCTATTATGAGAATTACACAGCTTGCTAGAGCGGCTGGTATACATTTAATAGTTGCTACTCAAAGACCTAGTACTGATGTAATTACTGGTGTTGTTAAATCTAATATACCAACTCGTATATCATTTGCTGTATCATCTTCAATTGATAGTAGAACTATACTTGATATGACTGGGGCTGAGAAGTTACTTGGTAAAGGTGATATGCTTTATAAACCTATGGATGATAATACTCCTACTAGAATACAGGGTAGTTTTGTTAGTGATGATGAAATTAAGAGAGTTGTTGAGTTTATTAAAAAGGGTAGTAGTACTCCTAAGTATGATGAGAAGTTTACTAATCTTGAAGTAAATAGTTCTAGTCATAGTAGCAATAGTAGTAGTGATAAAGAAAGAGATGTTTTATATAATGAAGTTCTTGAGTACGCTATTACTAAAGGAGTAATTAGTGCATCTTTAATACAAAGAAGATTTAGTCTTGGATATAATAGAGCAGCTAGAATAATGGATACTTTTGAGGAAGAGGGAATTGTTGGTCCTGCGAAGGGTAGTAAACCTAGGGATGTTTTGGTTAAACTTTCTAATAATAATGAAGAATAGGAGGAGTTATGACACCACATATTGAAGCAGAAATAGGAGATATTGCTAAGTATGTATTAATGCCTGGAGATCCTAATAGGGCAACATATATAGCAAATAAATATTTAGAGGAAGCAAGGCTTGTTAATAAAGTACGTGGGGAACTTGCATATACCGGGAAATATAAAGGAGTAGAAGTAACAGTATTTTCTAGTGGTATGGGTATTGGTAGTATGGGAATATATAGTCATGAACTATTTGATGTTTATGATGTAAATGCGATTATTCGTATTGGTACTGCTGGAGCATATAAAGAAGAATTAAAACCTTATACAATAATAATAGCTGATTCTTCTTATAGTGATACTAACTTTGATTTAGAAAGTGGTAGTGAAGATATAGAAATTATTAATAGTTCTTTTGAACTTAATAATATAATAAATATGACTGCGAATATAAGAAGAATAGATGTAATTACTGGTAGAGTTTATACTACAGATGCTTTTTATACAGATAGACGTAATTATGATTACTTTATAGAGAAAGGTTGTATAGCTACTGAGATGGAAACTTATGCATTACTTTATAACGCTAAAAAGTTTCATAAAATGGCAAGTAGTATACTTACTATAAGTGATAATTTAATTACTCATGAAGAGATGAGTAGTGAAGAGAGAGAAAGAAGACTTGATGATATGATAGTACTTGCTCTTGATTCAATAATAAAACTAGAAAAATAGTTAATAATAAAAGAGAAGAGTAATCTTCTTTTTAATCTTGCGGAGGGATTATGGAATATAGAAAAATAAGAAAAGATAATTATACATTACATGTAATTAATACAGATAGATTTAAGATGGCTGATGTAGTAGTTATGTTTACAACTAAATATAATAAAGAAGATATTAAATATTATAGTATGCTTAGTAAGAATCTTATGAGTTCATGTAAGAAATATAATAGTAAAACTAAACTTAAAAATAAATGTGAATATTATTATTCTATGAGTATAGCATCTAATTATGAAATAGTAGGTGATTTAATTAGATTTAATATATATTCTAGTTTTGTTAATCCTAAGTATGTAGATGATTTTGAATATAAAGATGCGATTGATTTAATGTTTGAAGTTATTAATAATCCTAATGTAAAAGATAATAAGTTTAATAGTGAATATTTTGATGTTGCTAAGAGAGAAATAGTAACTAGTATTAATTCTAAGAAAGATAATGCTAATTATTATGCTAATACTAGATTTAATGAAATTATGTTTAAGGGGTGTTCTAGAGGAAATGATTTACTTCCTAGTATAGAAGAACTTGATAGTGTTAATGAAAGTAATTTATATAGTTTTTATAAGAAGTTATTTTCATCTTTATATAAACTTGATTTATTTTATTATGGTGATATAGATGAAAGTTATATAGATTATATAGAAAATAAAATTGTGAGTTATAAATGCTCTAATAATAGATTTAATGTAATTCCTGTTATTAAAAGAAATAATAAAGTTATTAAGATAATAGATAGTCTTAAGTTTAATCAGTCTAAATTATATATTGGATATGATTTATCATTATTAAGTGATTATGAACTTAGATATACACTTCGTGTGTTTAATACTATACTTGGTACGATGAATGATTCTTTATTATTTAATATAGTTAGGGAAGAGAATTCTCTTTGTTATACAGTTAATTCATATTATTCAGTGTATTTTAAAGCTCTTATTATATATGCTGGGATTAATAAAGATAATTATGATAAGAGTTTAGATTTAATATATAAGTGTATTGATAAGATGGGGGATATAAATATAGTTAATAGTATGATAGATAGTGCTAAAATGACTATAGATACTTTCTTAAATAATTATTATGATGATAGTTATTCTCAGATAGAAAATAAATATATTAGTGAATTTGATAAAGTAGATGATATAGAAGCATTACGTGAGAAACTACATAATATTAGTAGTGAAGAAGTGGTTATATTAAAAGATAAATTAAGACTTAATACTATTTATATGCTTAAGGGGGATGAGTGATGGAAGAATTAATATTTGAAAAAGTAAATGAAAAACTATATAAAGAAACTTTAGATAATGGGATAGATGTATATTTATATAATAAAAAAAGTTTTAAGAACTTCTATGTAACTATTAGTGTTAATTTTGGGGCTAAGTATACTAAATATAAGAAAGATAATAAGATTATAGATATTATTCCTGGTAGTGCTCATTTTTTAGAACATAGAGTTATGATTGTTGGTGAAGATAAAAATGTAAGTAATAAGATTAATTCTCTTGGTAGTCTTGCGAATGCTTGGACTAGTAAATACGCTACTAACTATAATATATTTGGTAGTGTTAATATAGAGGAGAATATAAATATTCTTTTAGATATATTTTATAAAGCTAAGTTTAGAAAGAATGATGTTGAAGAAGAAAAGGGGATTATTGGTGAAGAAATAGATATGAATAAAGATAAACTAGAAGTATTTATGCATGATAGAATATTTAATAATATGTATAATAAAAGTTCTAGTAAATATAATATAATTGGTGAAAAGAGTGATATAGAAAAAATAGATTATAAGTATTTAGATATGCTTTATCATGATTTTTATGTTCCTAGTAATACGTTTATAGTAGTATGTGGTAATTTTAATAATGATAGTGTTATGAATACTATTAAAGAGTATTATAGTAAGATTAAACTTGTTGATAGTAAAGTTCCTAAGAGAATAGAAGAGAAAGAAGAAGAAAAAGTTTATTGTGAATATGAAGAAATATCAAAAGATAATTATGAACCTAGATGTAATATAGGTTATAAGATGAAAAAGAGTGTATTTGGGAAGATAAGTGATCAAGAACTTATTATATATTTAAATATTATATTAAAGATTAATTTTACTTATATATCTAAATTATATGAAGAATATAAAAAAGATAATATTATACATAGTATGGGAGCTTACGCTAATGTTAGTGACGAGTATATTAGTATTGTTGTAGAAGGCATGTGTGATGATAATGATTTATTTATAGATAAAATAGATAAAGATATTAGAAAGTTAGATGTATCAAAAGAGAAGTTTGAAATATTTAAAAAGAGACTTATTAAAAATTATATTGTTACTTTTGATAATATAGAAGATGTTGAATATAAGATAACAGATGAACTTACTAGGTTTGGAAAGATAGATTTTAATGATTATTCTATTATAAAAGATTTATCTTATGAAAAGTGCATGGATGTTTTAAATAAAATTAATTATGATAATAAGTGTATTCTTAAAACTGTTAAATAAAAAGGGTGATTCATTATTTTGAATCATCCTTTGTTATTTCTCCTAGGTGTTCATACATTGCTTTTGCATCTTCTCTTGTTAAGTTTTTGAATGCAAGTTTATTAAATATTACTTTTATTAAATTATTGTTAAGTATTATTTTATCTACATTATCAACTTCTTTATAATCTTGTTTTATTTTTTCTAAGCCTTCAAGCGCTTCATCATCATTTGCAAATTTGAACATATGCTCAAGACCTGTTACTTCATCACCATCTGTATGTACGATTAATTTAAATTCATCATCGCAGTTGTAAACAAGTTTTTCTTCATCTGATGCGAGTGTATCATAGTCTGGCCAATAATCATCAAACTCAGATGTTGTGATGTCACTTAAATCTTCATTGTTTTCATTGTCCTTATTTTCATCATCTTTGTTTTCGTCGTCTTTGTTTTCATCATCTTTATTTTCGTCATCTTTGTTATTATCTTCATCATCAGTTGAAGGTGCTGGGGTAGTTCCACCACCTGCGTAGCCACCACCGCCGTAGCCTCCGCCTCCGTAATATCCAGAACTTCCACCGGAATTGCTTGCAGCTTCTTGTGCAGCTTTTAATGCATCATTTATTTCTTGAGCATATTTTGCAAATTCATCATCTTCCATTTTATATAATTGACACATAAATGCTATTTCTTCTGTATCATGTGCTAGTTTTTGATATACTTTAGCGATAGAATCTGTTACCGTTTTCATATCTTCTGCTTCTAGTGATGGTATTTGTGATGTACTTGTTCCTTCATACGTGAAAGTATCTGTTAAAAAACTTGTCTTTTTTATTGCTTTTCTTATTTCTACTAATTTACTTTTTATTTCTTCATCATTACAAACTACTTTTTCATCAAGGTTTGCTAGAGAAGAGTAGATGTTTGCTCTTGAGAACTCTAATACTTCATCTGTAGATGTTATTTGTTTCCAATTGCCATCTGTTCCTAGAGATTCATCCCATACATATATTCCTTGACATTGATTAAGTAATGCTTGTGCTTTATCTTCATCTCCGCTTAGAAGACCGGTTATATTTACTATACTTTCAGTGAAAATTTCGCTATGGTCGTAAGTGTCTCTTATACAAAGCATAACTGGTATTCCTTGTTTAGCAAGTTTAGCATAATTATTTCTCATAACTTGGTTATTTGCTTCGCCTAATTTTTCAAGTCCGATAATAGCAGTTCCATTCTCTTTTACTTTTTGAAGATATCCAGCGTTTTCTGGTTTTAATAGCCAAGCAGCATCTGCAAATCCACCATCATCGTGATTGTTTAATGGGGCTGAATCGTTTGGATCAAATAGTATTATAGTTCTTGGAGGAGTGTTTTCATCAATAGACGTAGTTCCATACATTAACGCTCCTTGACATCCTTGAGAGAAACCAGCATAAGCATCTATTTCAGGAACGTAAGATAGTCCTTCCATTTGTGCGAGTTGCTGCATTATTCCATCTATCTTTGCTTGATCTTTTGGATCAAAGCCATTAACGCAAGTATTATAAATAACTACTACATTATCATCATAACTTTGGATTGGACTTTCGTAGCAATAAACTGTAAAAAGAAACTTGGTATCTTCGTTAATACCACCTTCAGGGATATAAGCCCAACCATCATTGCCATTAAAATCTATTTTTCTTGTCATAAATACCTCACTTTTCTATCTTTGTATTATTACTTTTTTAGTATATCATTTTTATTAGTTTAAATCAATTATCTTTTACACTAGATATAAAATATGTTAGAATTATTATAGTAGAGGTGTGTATGAAAAAATATTTTAATAAAATAATTTTAGTATTTGTATTTATATTATCTTCTTTTGTACTTAGTGGATATTTTACAAGAGAAGAAGTTAATGGAGATTTAACAATAGCTACTGAAGCGGGGTTTGCTCCATATGAATATTATTCTAATGGTGAGATAACTGGTGTTGATATTGATATTGCTAGAGAGATAGCTAAATATTTGAACCGTAATTTAGTTGTTAAAGATGTTGCGTTTGATAGTATTATTAATGAAGTTAAGAGTGGAAAGAGTGATTTGGGTATTGCTGGTATATCATATTCACCTGAAAGAAGTCTTGAGGTTGATTTTTCTGTTAACTATGCTACTTCTGAACAAGTAATTATAGTTAAAAATGATAGTAAGATTAAGAAACCAAGTGATTTATATGGGAGGGTTGCTGTACAACTTGGAAGTATATCAGATACTTATTTAACTGAGAATTATAGTGATATAGAAATAGTACGTGAGAAAAAGAATCTAGCAGCTATTCAGGATTTAAGAGATGGAAAAGTTAATGCTGTTGTTATGGATAAGATACCTGCTAAGAAACTACTTGATAGAGATATGATTATACTAAATGATAGTCTTACTAGTGATAGCTATGGAATAGTAGTTAAGAAAGGTAATGAAGAGTTACTTAATGCGGTTAATACTGTAATAAATAGAATGGTTAAGAATGGTGATATAGATAAACTTATTATTAAACATATGGCAGTAGAAGAAAAGAGTGAACGCTCTAATATATTTGATAAGTTTTATTATAGTGTTATATATGATGGAAGATATAAATATATTTTAGAAGGACTTTATAATACTATTATAATGGCTGTTCTTGCGATAATTGTTGGTGTTGTTTTAGGTGTTATACTTAGTGTTATACGTAATTATCATGATAATACTGGTAAGATTAAAATACTTAATAGTATTGCTAAATTATATATTACTGTTATTAGGGGAACACCTAGTATTTTGCAGCTTATGATTATATATTATGTAATATTTTCTAGTGTATCAATAAATATATTATTTGTAGGTGTGCTTGCTTTTGGACTTAATAGTGCTGCGTATGTTGCGGAGATTATAAGAAGTGGATTTAATTCTATAGATAAAGGACAGATAGAAGCGGGATATGCTTTAGGACTTAGCTATAAAACAGTTATTAAAAATATAGTATTTCCACAAGCAATTAAGAATGTACTTCCAGCTTTACTTAATGAGTTTATTACATTAGTTAAAGAAACAGCTGTTGGAGCATATATAGGAATTATGGAACTTACTAAAGCAAGTGATATTATAGCTTCTCGTACTTATGATTATTTCTTCCCATTAATATTAATAGCACTTATATATTTATTAATTACTTATTTACTTAGTAAGCTTGTAAATAGAGTGGAGGTGAAGATTAATGCTACTAGAAGTTAAAAAACTTAAGAAAAAGTTTCAAAATAAAGAAGTTCTTAAGGGAGTTAGTTTTGAAATCAATGAGGGGGATGTTACTGGAATAATAGGTCCTAGTGGATGCGGGAAAAGTACTTTACTTAAATGTATTAATTATCTTTTAGAACCTAGTAGTGGAGAAATTATATTTGAAGGTAAAAAGATTAATAAAGATGATAATTTAAATGAATATAGATGTAAGATAGGTATGGTGTTTCAGCAATATAATTTATTTGAGAACTTGACTGTTCTTGATAATATTATATTAGCTCCTGTTAAACATAAAATTATGAGTAAAGAAGAAGCTAAAAAAGAAGCATATAGACTTCTTAAGAAAATAGGATTATATGAAAAAAGAAATAGTTATCCAAGAGAACTTAGTGGAGGACAAAAACAACGTACTTCTATAGTAAGAGCACTTATTATGAAGCCAAAACTTATGCTTTTTGATGAACCTACTTCTGCTTTAGATCCTGAAGTAAAGGGAGATGTTACTAGTTTGATGAGAGAGATAGCAGGGGAAGGGATGAGTATGATTATTGTTTCTCATGAGATAGAGTTTATTAAAGATTTTGCTAGTAAAGTTATATTTATGGATGATGGGAAAATAATAGAATATGGTGAATGTAAAAAAGTACTTAATAATCCTAAAGATGATAGAATAAAAGAGTTTTTATCTAAAGTTAAAGATTTATAATATGACATAAAAACTACCAGATGAGGTAGTTTTTTTATGTTATGGAGATACTGGTCTCGTCAAAATGTTAAAATTTGGCTGCTTTATGTCGTCAAAACGTTAAAATTTGGTTGATTTATCTTGTCAAAATGTTAATTATAGCGTAAAATGTATTGTAGAAAGAAGGTGTTTTTATGGATGATAAGATATATTTTAAAAGAAAAATATATAATGAGATGCTTGATTGGAAAAATAAAAGTAATGGGAAAACTGCATTATTGATTGAAGGTGCTAGACGTATTGGAAAAAGTACTATTGCTTTAGAGTTTGCTAAAAATGAGTATGAAGAGTATATACTAATAGATTTTAATATTGCACCTCTTGAAATTAAAAACTTATTTATAAATGAAAGAAGTGATATTGATTTAATATTACAAAAACTTCAATCTTTTTATGGAAAAATTTTACCTGTAAGAAAATCATTAATAATATTTGATGAAGTTCAATTTTGTCCTGAAGCTAGATCATTAATTAAATATTTAGTTGCTGATGGAAGGTATGATTATTTAGAAACTGGTTCTTTAATATCTATTAAAAAGAATGTACAGAATATAATAATACCTTCAGAAGAGAAAAAGATTAATATGTATCCGCTTGATTTTGAAGAATTTTTGTGGGCTCTTGGAGATAATGCTACTATTCCTTTTTTGAAACAATGTTATGAAAATAAAACAAAAGTAGATATAGCTCATAAAAGAATTATGAAAGATTTTAGGACCTATGTACTTGTTGGTGGGATGCCTCAGGCTGTACTTGAATATATTAAAACAAAAAGCTTTGATAAAGTAGATGATAGAAAAAGAGATATACTATCTTTATATCATGAAGACATAAATAAATATGGAGATAACAGTAAAAAAATTGTTAGAATGTATGATAATATACCAGGACAATTATCTAATGGAAGTAAAAAATATAAATTATCTTCAATAGATAAAAGTGCAAGAAATCAAAATTATGAAAACGAGCTTGAGTGGTTAGATGAAGCTAAAATAATTGTACTATGTAATAATGTTACAGATCCTAGTGTATCTCTTGCACTTACTAAAGATGAAAGTAATTATAAATGTTATCAATCTGATGTTGGACTATTAGTAACACAAGCATTTATAAATAAACCTTTTGTAGACAATGAAATATATAAAGCAATATTATTTGATAAATTAAATGTTAATGAAGGAATGATTATGGAAAATTATGTTGCTCAAACATTAAAAGCAAATGGATATGAATTATTTTATTATTCTAAGAATGATAATGATGTTATAGAAAATAATATGGAAGTTGATTTCTTGATAGTACAAGATAAGAAAATAAATCCTATTGAAGTAAAATCTGGGGATTATAAAAAACATACATCAATTGATAGATTTAAAAATAAATATAAAAAGAATGTTGGAACAAGATATGTTCTTCATACAAAAGATTTAAAAGTAGAAGATGATATTGTGTATTTACCATTATATATGGCAATGTTTTTATAAAGTTAAAGGATTAAATAATTTGTTTATTTAATCCTTATTCATTTAATAATAGTTTTACTATGCTTCCTTCTTTTACTCTTGAGTTTATTTTAGGAGATGTATCTATTACTTTTCCATTACCTGTATATTCTACATTTAATCCTAGTGCTTTTAGAGTTCTTGATGCTTCTTTTAATTCTTTTCCTGTTATATCTGGTATAGTTATATATTTTATATCATCCCATCTATATGACATTGGCAAGCCTTCATAATCTTCTTTTAAATCGTATATTGATATTATTTGTTTAAATACATTTTTTGCGATTGGGGCAGCGACTACACCTCCGTATTGAGTTACTCCTTGTGGGTGGTCAAGTGCTATATATGTTACATATTTAGGATCGTTTGCTGGCATAAATCCCATGAATGATAGAATATAGTTTCCATCCATATATGCACCATTAGTTCCTACTTTTTGTGCCGTTCCAGTTTTACCACCGATTCTATAGCCTTCAATATAAGCATTTCTACCACTACCATTTGCTACTACACTTTCAAGAGCATACCTTACTAGATTAGTTGTTTCTTTGGTTACAATATTTTCATTCTTTATAGTTTCTTTGTTTTCTTTGTCACCAATTTTTTTAACTATATATGGTTTATAATAAGTTCCACCATTTATGATAGCACTTACACTTGCTACTTGCTGAAGGGCAGTTACACTTACACCTTGACCGAATGAAGTGGTTGCTAGTTCTACTGGACCAACTTTATCAAGATTAAATAATATTCCTGTTGCTTCACCATTTAAATCTATTCCTGTTTTTTTACCAAAACCTAAAGCAGTAATATATTTAAAGAGTGTTTCTTTTCCGAGCCTTTGGCCTAGTACAACGAACCCTGGGTTACATGAGTTTTCAACTACCTCTAGAAATGTTTCATCACCATGACCTTTTCTTTTCCAGCAGTGAAGGGTAGCATTTTCTACTTTAATACCCCCTGTATCATAAAAGTGTTCTTCAAATAAGTTTACTTTATTTTCGTTTATAGCTGTGGCTAAAGTTACTATTTTGAATGTTGAACCAGGTTCAAAGTTAGCCCATATAGCTAAGTTTCTATTTATTACTTCTTCTGTATAATTTTTATAATTTGCGGGATCAAATGATGGCTTAGAACTCATTGCTAGTATTTCACCATTATTTGGATCCATAACTATACCTATTGCTCCTTCTGCATTATATTTTGTCATAGCTAGATTTAATTCATTTTCAAGAGCAAGTTCTATATCTAAATCTATTGTTAATTTTATATCTTGTCCATTTATAGGAGTATCATATTTTTCAGATAAAGATAATCTGTTTCCTTTACCATCAGAATAATACTTTATACTACCATTTACACCAGTTAATGTAGTATCATATTTAAGTTCAAGACCACTTAATCCTTGATTATCAATTCCAGTATAACCAATAACATGAGATAATAAATCTTTATAAATATAATTTCTTTTGCTTTCTTTTAATAAATAAACACCATCAATATTAAGACTATTTATTTTATCAGCAATATCACTATCAAGATTTCTTCCTTCAGGATGAACTCTTTCTATACTTGTTTTTTTAGATAAATGTTTATATATTTCATCATAAGATACATTTAATATTTCACTTATTTTTTTAGATGCATCTTTTTTATCTTTTATTTGACTTGGAACTACAACTAGGGAAGCAACTGTTTTATTATCAACAATAACTTTACCATTTCTATCAAGTATTCTACCTCTATCAGCTCCGACTGGAAGATTTCTACTCCATAAATCATTAGCTAAAGTATTTATTTTCTTATATTCTATTACTTGAATATAAAATATTTTAATTAGTACAAATAAAAATATTATAAAAAATATAAGCATTATTATTTTAATTCTTTTGTTTTGTTTAAATCCAAATATATTATTCATAATAAATTATACTTTTAAGTTGGGGAGAATATGATATTAAAAAAGAATTTACATTTCTATAAATTCTATTTCATTACTATTATTTTGTTTATATTCTATATCTTTGAAACTACTTTTTAGGTCATCTGCTTCATATGCTGAGATATCATTTTCTAAGTCAACTGTTTTTAATATTTCTGCGAATGATGTTAATCCGTTTCTACATTTTTCAAGTCCATCCTCTAAAAGAGTAATTACATGTTTGTCAGAATAAACTAATTTTCTTAATTTATCTTTTGTATATCCGTTTATAATAGCGTCTCTTATTTCTTCATTTATAAGTAATACTTCAGATAGGGCAATTCTTCCAAAGTATCCTTTCATACATTTTGGACATCCATCTTTATTAGCATCATATATTTCATCTATATCAATATTTAATACTTTTTTAAATACATTTTTTTCGTAATCACTTGTTTTTCTTAGTATTCTACAGTGAGGGCAAAGTTTTCTTGCTAGTTTTTGTGATATGATACCACTTAATGCTGAACCTAATAGGTATTTTTCTACATCCATATCAACTAGTCTTTCTATTGTATTTAATGAGTTATTTGTATGTATTGTTGATAGTACTATGTGTCCAGTTATTGAAGCTCTTACTGCGATTTTAGCTGTTTCATTATCACGAATTTCACCAATCATTATTATATTTGGGTCTTGACGTAAAATACTTCTTAGTACGTTTGCGAATGTAAGACCTATTTCTGATTGTACTTGTACTTGATTAACACCAGGTATATCCATTTCGATTGGGTCTTCAACAGTTATAATATTTACATCTTCAGTATTCATTTTTTGCAAAATAGAGTAGACAGTTGTACTTTTACCAGTACCAGTAGCACCAGTAACAAGAATAATACCATTAGGCATTTTAGTCATTTTTTCTATTTTTTCTAAATTACTTTTACTAAATCCTAGATTTTCAAGTCCTTTAGAACTTTGAGAATAATCTAGAATACGAATAACTACTTTTTCACCATTATTAGTAGGTAAACTAGAAACACGAAGGTCTAATACTTTTTTACCAAATCTACCTTTGATAGCACCATCTTGTGGAAGTCTTGTTTCCATAATATTCATATTAGCTATCATTTTTATACGCGAAATCATGTTTCTTTTATAAGAACCAGGTATAATAGCATAATCACTTAACATACCATCAATACGAATTCTAACGATTACTTTTTCTTTATATGGATCAAAGTGAATATCAGATGCATTTTTACTTACAGCATCTAATATAATTTCATTAGCAATTTCGACTATTGGTCTATTTTCAAAGTCAAATTCCTTCATATTCCCTTCCTATTCTATAAATTATTATAACCTAAAAATATAACTCTTTCAATATTAAATATAAAATATGATAAAAAATATACTTGTTTTATGTATTTTAAGATGTTATAATTTTATTGTGAAATAGGAGAGTATTATGGGAAAGATAAAAGAAAATAAACCAAATATGGAATTACTTACTAGAATGTATGAAACTTTAAAAGCTTTAGGAAATGAAAATAATAATGCATATTTAGATTATATTAGTAGAAAAGATGAACTTAGTGATGAAGAAAAGAAGGCTATTTGTGATAAGCAAGAAGTAGTTAAGAATACTTTTTTAAGTCTTAAGAAATCATATGAAGAGTATAAGAGTAATGGGTATAATGAAACAGATGCCGCTAGAATTGTTAGTAGATATGGTAGTTTGTTTGATAAATATCTAGGACCTAGCAATAATAATGGAAAGGAAATACCTGTTAAAAATAGGACTGAACTTAGAAGTAAACCTATTCTTGATGAAGAAAAAGTGGAACTTAAGAGTAAACCAGTACTTGATACAGAAGATAAACCTCAAGAAAAGCCAGTGCTTGACGGACTTGAAGATTTAAAAACTGTAGGTGAGTGGTGTGATATGCTTGATTATGATTTAATAAATCCTCGTGGTTTTACACCAGAGCAACTTGCTAGTGGAGCTAAAATAAATATGGATGACTTCTTTAATGGACTTATTAAAAGTGATGTTCAAAAAAGAGAAGAAGTACAAGAAGAAGCACCTAAATTATAGTAAATTAAAAAGTTCTAATTTTTTAGAACTTTTTGTGTGTTTGCAAATGATACTTTAGCTATTTTATATAATTCATCTTTGCCATATTTTTTAACTATTTCTTTAGCAGCAATATCAGCATCAATAGTTGAACCCCTTGGAATAGTGATACCATATTTTTCACTTAATTTATCCATTTCTTTTAAGAAATTATATCTACTTATAACAGAAGCAGCGGCTACACTTAAATGTTTAGTTTCACCTTTAGTTAGAAATACTATTTTAGTAACTTTTTCTTCTATTTTTTCTTGTTTTAAATAAGTAAAATAATTTCTTGGACTTGCAAATTCATCTATAATTATTTTTTCATAGTTATATCCTTTATTTGAAAGTTCATATAATACTTTATTGTGAAGTATTGTTTTTATTTTATTCATGTTGAAGCCTTTTTTTGTAAGTTCATTAAACTTTTTATTTGTTAAAGTAAATGTAGCATATGGTATTTTTTTCATTATGATAGGAGCACATCTTAATATCTTTTCATCATTCATTTTTTTAGAATCGGTTATTTTAAGTTCTTCTAAAAACTTTATATCTTTTTTATCAACATAAGTTGCAGTTACGATTATAGGACCAAAATAGTCACCAGTACCAACTTCATCACTACCAATAGCACTATAGTAATAATAAGTTTTATCATTCTTTTTACTTTCTATATTTTTAAGTTCTATATCTACATTTCTATTATTTAAAAACTGCTCTTGATCTTTCCACATATTAGCATCTATATCAGCAGATATTCCTTGAAATACAGCTTTACCACTTTCATAAAGAGTAATTATAGTACCACCTTCTTCAGCTTGAAATATAGCATAAGGTGGAGTTTTTTCTCTTCTTAATAAATCATAGTATTCAATCATTTTAGCTTTGATATTATCACTTACTCTAAAAACTATTATTTGTTGTTTGTTCATGATACATCTCCTTTTTGATTAATTTATTTTATCATAAAGAGATGTAAAAAGTCTAGAGTTACTAGACTTAATTACAACCACAATTATTGTTTTGATTCCATCCTTGATTAAAGAAACCAGCTCCAAAAATTATAACTAATAATATAAATAGTACAAGAATTATAGCTGCGCCATAACCAAAGTTATTATATCCACCATTATATCCATAACTATAAGTAGCAGGATATCCAGTATTATAACCATAATAATACATAATATTAATACCTCCCTTTTTATCTATAATATTTTATGGAAGAAGTATAATTATTGACACAACTAACATTATAGATTATTGATATATTAGATAAATTTATGTATAATTATAATGATAAGATATGAAGAGGATGTTTAAAAAATTATATTTGATGTTTAAAGATATGAATAAGGGACTTCTTATTTTAACTTTAGTGTACGCTATTTTAGGTATATTTTTAATATTATCAGCATCAAGTATAACATCTAAATTAACTTTAGGAACACCATATTATTATTTTATAAGACAGATTATTAGTTTTATAATAGCGTTATTTGCATCGTTTGTTATACTTAATTTTTTTAAATCAAGATCATATTATTTTATAGGTAAGTGGGGACTATTAATATTATCATGTTATTTACTTTTTGTATTATTTCAAGGGTTTGTATTTAAGAGTGGAAATCATGAAGTTACTTTAAATCTTGGATTTATGTCTTTACAGCCAGCAGAGTTTATAAAAGTATTATTGATACTTTATTTAGCTGGAGCATACTATGATTTTAGTAAGAAAGAAAAACATTATAAGTTTGATTTTGTATTACCAATTTTACCTTGCTTAATACCTATTAGTTTTATAGCTTTAAGTGGAGATAAAGGTTCTGCGATTACGATGATGTTAATAGTTGCGTTTATGTTTTTATTTGTACCAACAAATGATAAATATTTTAAGATAACTAAAATACTATGTGTATTTGGAATGATATGTGTTTTCTTAGGGCTTAAGTTTGCTTATTTATTTATAGGAGATTATGAGGGAGATAATTATATATTAAATAGACTTAATTATGTAAATCCATGTAGTAGATATGAAAAAGAAAGTGGATACCAAGTATGTAATGGATATATAGCTATAGATAATGGAGGATTATTTGGAAAAGGAATAGGTAATTCAACACAAAAATATTTATACTTACCAGCAAGTCATACAGACTTTATATTTCCAATTATAGTAGAAGAACTTGGAGTAATAGTATCATCATTAATAATAATAGGATATATGGGAATTGCTTATAATATATTTTTAGTATCTACTAAATGTTATAATTTAAGAAACTCATTAATATGTTTTGGAATAGGAATATATTTTCTAGTACATATATTTATTAACTTAGGAGGAGTTTTAGGATTAATACCATTAACAGGTATACCATTACCACTATTAAGTTATGGAGGATCAAGTTTACTTGCTATGTTTATATCATTTACGATAGTACAAAGAATATGTGCTGAAAATAATGCTTTAAAAAGAAAAAAAGAAATTAAAAAAATAGTTGGTTAATATAAAAGATATGATATAATTAGTTAGGAGAGTAGTTAATATGAAGAAAAGAGTTATTAGTGCGATAATAGCACTTATTATTGTTTTACCACTTATTATAGCAGGTGGTGTATGGTTTAAAATAGGAGTATATATAATAGGGTTACTTGGGTTATATGAAATGATAAATGTAATATCTAAAGATAAAAAGATACCTATGGTAGTTAGATTGTTATCTATGATAGTTTATATATTATTAATAGATAGAATATCTGCTAATAATACATTTGATATACCATTTGTATGGTTTATATTACCTGTTATTGTTACATTAGTTCCTGCTTTATTTTATAAAAGTGATAAATATAATATAGTAAGTGGACTTATGTTACTTGGAAGTATATATTTACTTGGTATAGGGTTTGGTGGGCTTGTATTTATTAGAAATATAAGTGTTAATTATTTTATGTATTTAATAATAAATACTATTATGTGTGATACATTTGCCCATTTCTTTGGGACTCAAATAGGTAAGTATAAGTTATGTCCTAGTATTTCACCTAATAAAACTATAGAAGGATTTATTGGAGGAGTAGTTTTTGCTACATTTATATCAAGTGCTTATTTTACTACATTTAATAGTCAGATGTGTTTATTATCAGTTATATTAATTAGCTTTGTTATTTCATTATTTGCAGTATGTGGTGATTTAATATTTTCATTAATTAAGAGATGTTTTGGTGTTAAAGATTATGGACATATTATGCCTGGACATGGTGGTGTGCTTGATAGAGTAGATAGTGTATTAATTGCTGGTCTTGCTTTATTAATCATTATATATATTTTATAGGAGGATGAGATGAACTTTATAATTACACTTTTAATACTTATATTTATACTTGGAATAATTATTTTAATACATGAATGGGGTCACTTTATAACTGCTAAAAAGGCAGGAGTGTATGTTAATGAGTTTTCTTTAGGAATGGGACCACTTCTTTTTAAGTTTAAACCTAAGAAGAGTGAGACAACATATAGTGTTCGTGCTTTTCCTGTTGGTGGATATGTGTCAATGGCAGAAAAAGATGGAATGGATAAAAGTATAAAGAAAGATAGAGTTCTTGAAAATAAGAGTTTTATTAGAAGATTATTAGTACTTATAATGGGTATAGTTATGAACTTTGTTTTAGCTATAGTAGTATTCTTTATAAGTGGACTTATATATGGAAGAAGTATACAAGATACAAGTATTGGAATGATACTTGATGGTAGTCCATGTGCTAAGAGTGGTCTTGAAGTAGGAGATGTTATTCTTAAAATAAATGATACTAAAATAGATAGTTGGGATGATATACTTCTTGAGATAAGTGCTAAGAAATTACAAGATAATTATGTATTTGAAGTTAAAAAAACAGATGGAAGTATTAAAAAATATGATGTAGTTCCAGAAGTTACAATGGAAGATGATACAGAAAAAAGATTATTTGGAGTAGGAGCAAGTGCTGTTAGATATGAAAAAGGATTTAAGAATGCTCTTATATATTCAGTAGAAGCAACAGGGGATACAGTAAATACTATATTTAAAATATTAGGATCTTTATTTACAGGAAAAGTATCACTTAATAATTTAAGCGGACCTGTTGGAATATATACAATAGTGGATCAAGTTAAATCATCAGGATTACAACCAATACTATACTTAATAGCATATTTAAGTTTAAATGTAGGTATTATTAATTTAATACCAGTACCAGTATTTGATGGTGGAAGAGTACTATTATTACTTATAGAAACTATTAGTAAAAAGAAACCAAGTGAGAAATTAGAAATAGCACTTAATTATATAGGATTTTTAATAATGATAATACTTATGCTTTATGTAACTTATAATGATGTAACTAAATTATTTAGGTGATTATAGTGGAAAATAGGTTTTTAAGAAATAAAATTATTATTAAATATTGTAAAGACTATTATAAGATTATAAATGAGAGATTTAGTGAAAATGATAAGATGAGTGATAAAGTTATTCAGATATATCAATCTTATATATTCGGTGTTGATGAAAAAGAAAAAAATGCATTAAAAAGAGCTGTTGCGCTTAATAATGCAGTTAATAAATATTTTGATGATAGAGAATTTAGAAATAATTTAAATAATCATTTAAAGGTACTTAAAGCACCTAAGGGTGAAAAAGATATATTACTTTATATAGTAAATTCAATAATTATGTTATATAATAAATATCTTGATGGGTATACTAGAAACTTATATATACCTAGATGGATATAATTATATATCTTTTTTGTCCTCGTAGCTCAGTAGGATAGAGCGATTGCCTCCTAAGCAATAGGTCGTTGGTTCGATTCCAATCGGGGACGCCAGTGAAAATTAAAGTGAACATTAAACTTATAGTGTTTGCTTTTTGTTTGCCACTTGACATGGGGGGGGGGGGGTACTGATATAATTATAAATAGAGAATAGAGGTACATGTATGAAAGATAAAAAGTTTATGTTTGTAAGTATGCTGGTAGCAGTATTTTTATTAACAGTTGGTCTCACATATGCTTATTTTAGTTTAACTGTTAGTGGTAATGATGTAGCTGAAACAATAAATGTGGATACTACAAAGTTAGAACTTAAATATACTGATGGAAAAGAAGTAAAAGCAACTAATATAGAGCCTGGATGGATTATGACTAAAACTATTACTGTAGTAAATACTGGTAATGAAGAAGCTTATTATACTTTAGGTTGGCAGAAACTATATAATGAGATTCAAAAAAATGAACTTGTTATAAGAAGTGAATGTACAAGTAGTGGAGCTACTGGAGGTACATGTGATAATACTGATAATGTTGTTGTTCCAGAAACTGCAGAAGTAATTGCTGAAACTAATAAAGTATTATATCCATATAAAGAAGCAGTGCTTATATTACCAGGTGAAACACATACATATACTGTAACTATTGAATTTATAAATTATACAAATAAACCTCAAAATTATAATCAAGGTAAAAAGTTCTATGGTGTGCTTGGAATAGTTCCTGCTTACAATACATATAATCTTACACTTAATATATCTAATGCAGATGGAACACCTGTAGCGAATAGTGAAGTAACACTTCATTCTAATCCAATGACGGGAACTACTGATGAAAAGGGTACAGTAATATTTAATGATGTAGAACTTGGAAATCATAGTTTAGATATTAATAAGAATAATAATACAATAAATACATCAATTAAATTAATGGGTGGAACTAATAGTACTATTCAAACTGATAATAAATATAACATTAAAGCTAAAAAAGAGAATATAACACTTAATGTAAAATTAAGTGATAGTGATATAAATAACTTATATATTAAAGGTCAAAGAAGATGTTCAACTGATGAAGGGGCTACAACATTTGTAGATGGACAATATGGATACGTTTTTGATTCTGATACAAATGGATGGCATGTTTATTTAACTGATCATGAATCGACTGATCCAGTAACTACTGAATTGTGTTATATGATTAATGATAAATATGTAACTGATATGAGTGGTATGTTTTATCAAAGTCAAGCCACTAGTATAGATTTAGGTAGTTTTGATACATCAAAAGTAACTAATATGAGTAATATGTTTAGAAATAGTCAAGCTACAAGTTTAGATTTAAGTAGTTTTGATACATCAAACATAACAGATATGAGTAATATGTTTAGAGATAGTAAAGTGACAAGTTTAGATTTAAGTAGTTTTGATACATCAAAAGTAACAGATATGAGTTTTATGTTTGATGGCAGTAAAGCCACTAGCTTAGATTTGAGTAATTTTGATACATCAAACGTAACAGATATGAGTTTTATGTTTGAGTGGAGTCAAGCTACAAGTTTAGATTTAAGTAGTTTTGATACATCAAAAGTAACTAATATGGGCTGTATGTTTGAAAATAGTCAAGCCACAACATTAAATTTAAGAAGTTTTAACACTACTAATGTAACTATTATGGGTCTTATGTTTTCAGGTAGTCAAGCAACAAGTTTAGATTTAAGTAGTTTTGATACATCAAACATAACAGATATGAATTATATGTTTTCAGGTAGTCAAGCTACAAGTATGGATTTAAGTAGTTTTGATACTTCTAATGTAACTAATATGGAAGGTATGTTTAATAATAGTAAAGCAACAAGCCTCGATTTAAGTAGTTTTGATACATCAAAAGTAACTGCTATGTATAAAATGTTCTATGGCAGTCAAGCAACTAGTTTAAATTTAAGCAATTTTAATACATCAAATGTAACTGATATGAGTTATATGTTTAGAGAGAGTCAAGCAACAAGTTTAGATTTAAGTAATTTTGATACATCAAAAGTAACTAATATGAGTAGTATGTTTTCTTTTAGTCGTGCTACAAGTTTGGATTTAAGTAGTTTTGATACATCAAACGTAACAGATATGAGTGATATGTTTTTGTCTAGTAAAATAAAAAATGGTTATGCTCGTAGCCAAGATGAAGCAGATAAGTTTAATAATGAAGCAGGTAAAACTATATTTACAGTTAAAAATTAATATATTTAAGTTCTTTATCTTATATGTTTAAGATTTAGAACTTTTTTATTGAAATGTGATTTGTTTTTTAAAAAGTATTTGACTTGTGTAGTAATTACACTATAATTATATTAGGAGTGATTATTATGGAACTTAAGAATCCTTTATATAATAATATTGGTATACATGTAAATATTTGTTTATTTACTGTAATTAAAGGTGTAACAAGAGTGCTACTTGTTAAGAGAAAAAATGAACCTTTTTATGGACTATGGGCTTTACCTGGTGGAGCTATGTATAATAATGAAACTATTATGAATGCCGCTAAAAGAGAACTTGCTGAAAAAACTGGGATTGTGAATGATAATTTATTTTTCTATGATTACTTTGATAATATAAATAGATCTCCGCTTAAGAGAATGATTGCGTTTGGTTTTATAGGTATTATAGATGCTAAAACTGTAACTATATTAAAGGATACACTTAAAACATGTGATGCTGGGTGGTTTGATATAAAAGATATGCCAACTATGGCTTATGATCATAATGAGATATTTGATCGTGCCACTCTTGAACTTAAGAAAAGAATAGTTAAAACAAATATATTAAAGGGATTCTTTCCATATGAGTTTACATTACCTGAATTACAGGGCGTATGTGAAACTATTTTAGAAAGAAAATTAGATAGAAGAAACTTTAGAAAGAAAATGATTACTTCTAACATAATTAGAGATATTAATGAGCAAGCTATATTTAGAGGTACTAAGCCTGCTAAAGTATATAAGTTTAATGATAATATAGAAGAGAAAAATATTATTTAATGTAAGGATGTGATTAAATGTTATTGTCAATATGTCAAGATTATAGAGTACTTAATGTTCTTTATATAATTAAAATAGTTATTAAAATAATATGTGTTGTGGCGCCTATTATACTTATTTTAAGTGTCATGATTACTTTACTTAATTATGTGTTTAAGGGGGAAGATAAAAGTAGTTCTTTTAACGGTATATTAAAAGGTATGATTAATAAAACTATGGCTGCGATTATTATATTTTTAGTTCCTACAATTCTTAATTTGGTTACTGGTGTTATTGGGTTTAATGATGGATTTAATTGTTATCAAATGGCTACTAGAGAGGGAATTGATGATGCTAAGAATCAATATGATATGAAGAGGGAAGAAGAATATAAGGAAGCAATAAGAAGAGCTATGGAAGCTCATGATAATGTTCAAAGACCTGTTGGTCCTGCTGGTAGTGGTGGTACTACTGGTGTTACTGGTACTGGTTCACAAAAGATGGTACAGATAGCTGCTGCTCAACTTGGAAATGTTGGAGGTGAACCATATAGAACTTGGTATTATGGACGTAATCAATCTGCTGCTTGGTGTGCTATATTTGTAAGTTGGGTTGCTAATCAAGCTGGTTATTTAAATAGTACTGTTCCTAAGTTTGCTCTTTGTAGTGCAGGGGCTGATTGGTTTAAACAAAATAATAGATGGCAAACTGGTAGTTATGTACCAAATCCTGGAGATATAATATTCTTTGACTGGAAAAATAGTAGAGATGGTGTTGCCGATCATGTTGGTATTGTTGAAAGTGTTAGTGGAAATAATGTAACATATATATCTGGAAATGATGGAAATACAGTTAAAAGAAATACTTATCCAGTTGGATATGATAGTATTTATGGTTATGGTGTACCAGCATATTAATATAAAATATAGGATTAGTTATGAAAAAGTTTTTAAATAAAAATAGAGATTTAATAAACATATTACTTTTAATAGTAATATTTGTTTTTGGGGTTATTATAATTCTTCAAGATAAATATATTTGGGCAAGTTATATTGATTATTTATCTCAGCATAGTGTTATTCCTGAATATTTTAGAACTTTGTTTTATAGTACTCATGATATTTTTCCTGATTTTGCTTTTAATTTAGGTGCTGGACAAAATATATATAATTATGCTTATTATGGATTATTTAATCCTGTTATAATGATTTCTTATTTACTTCCTTTTGTTAATATGAGAGATTATTTGATGTATAGTAGTATTATTTTAGTTATTGTAAGTGGTGTATTGTTTTATTTATTTTTAAGAAAGAATAAGTTTAGTTATAATGTGTCTTTAGTTACAAGTATTTGTTTTATGCTATCTTCTTCTTTAGTATTTCATTCTCATAGACATATTATGTTTATTAATTATATGCCTTTTTTGATAAGTGCTTTGTTTGGGGTAAATAGATATTTTGATAAAAATAGAAGCGATTTGTTATCTATAAGTACTCTTTTAATTATTCTTATGAGTTATTACTATAGTATTCCATCAATTATATGTATAGTTGTTTATGGTGTTTATTATTATATTAAAGAGGGTAGATATAAAGATTTTAAATTATTTCTTAGAGATGGATGTAAGTTTATATTTCCTATTATAATTGGTGTGCTTGTTTCTGGTATATTAATTGTTCCAGAGTTTTATAGTGTCCTTAGTAATAGAATGGATTCTCCTATAAATATTAGTTTATTTGATTTATTAGTACCTAAGTTTAATTTATCTTATTTGATGTATAATTCTTATGGAGTAGGTCTTACATCTATAGTTTTATTTGGACTTATATATTTATTTTATAGTAAAGAAAAAGAAAATAGATTTTTATTTATTGTACTTTCTTTGATATTTATTTTTCCAACATTTAATTATATATTAAATGCAACTATGTATATTGACGCTAAAGCTTTGATTCCTTTTTTGACTATGTATTCTATAGGCATAGCATGTTTCTTTAAGAATATAGACACTCTTAAGGTTAGGGGTGTATTTGTTATAATAAGTGTGATAGTTATATTTAGTTTAATTATGAATAGTTATTATAGTTATTATATAGTTATTGAAATTATAGTTAGTTTTATAGTATTTAGTTTATGTAGGAAATATAAACATAATAATATATTTATGTGTTATGTGGTTTTGATTAGTTTAATTAGTTTTGTAGTTATAAATGAAAATAGTGATTTAGTGTTAAAGAATCTTAAATATTTTAATGATTATAATAGTGAAAAAGAATTAGTTAATAGTATAAATGATAAAGATTTTTATAGAATAAGTGTTAGTAGTAATAGAAGTTATAATGTTAATAATATATATAGTAATATTAATATGTATCAGAGTAATATATATTCTTCATTATATAATATAGATTATAATAAGTTTTATTTTGATGTATTTAATAATGTTATGCAGTCAAGAAATAGACTTATTACTAGTGCTAATAATAATTTGTTATTTCATATGTTTATGAATGAAGAATATATTATTAATTATGAAGATAAGAATGTTATTGGATACAATCCTGTTAAGTGTACAAATAAAATATGTTTATATGAGAATAATGAAGTGTTACCTCTTATGTATATAAGTTATAATAATATTAATTATAGTGATGCTTCTTTATATAGTTTTCCATATAATAATGAATTATTATTAAAACATAGTGTTACTGATAGTAAGAGTAATAGTAATTATAATTCTAATATAATTAAGTTTAATGATATTAATGTTATTGATAGTAGTATAAATTATAAATATGAAAATAATAGTTATAGTTTTAGTACTAATAAGAATGATTATATTAAGTTTAGTGTTCCTGATTATGTGAAAGATAAAATAATATTTATTAAGTTTAAGATTAATAATAGGCAAAGTTGCAGTGTTGGAGATAGAATAATAAGTATTAATGGCGAGAAGAACTCTCTTACTTGTGATGAATGGAAATATTATAATGGAAATACTGAGTTTACTTATGTAATATCTTTAAAAGATAATGATGAAGTTTTAGTTCGTTTTTCTAAGGGTAACTATAATATTAGTGATATAGGACTATATTATTTAGATTATAGTGATATTAAGAATACTAATAGTAATATAACTAAAGTTAATATAGATAAAGATAAAACTAAAGGGGATAAGATATATGCTAGTGTTAAGAGTGAAAAAGATGGTTATTTTATAACTAGTATTCCATATCAAGATGGCTTTAGTATATATGTTAATGGTAAAAAGATAGATTATGAAAAAGTTAATTATGGATTTATTGGATTTAAAATAAATAGTGGAGAATATAATATAATATTTGAATATAATTCACCATTTAAGAATATAGGTGTTATTGCTAGTATAAGTGGTATTATATTATTTGTATGTAATATTGTAATTCAAAGATGTAAGAAAAAATAACGGTTTAACACCGTTATTTTTAATCCATTATTTCTACTTTTCTTGAGAACTCTTTTTGAAGTTTATTTGTTGTTAGTAATATTCTATGTAGTGTTTTACTTATTGATAAATCAAACTCTCCGATGTATTCATATACTGATGGATTATATTCAAGTTTAAAGTCTGGTTTTTTACTATAAATGTTTTCATCATTTAAACTACCAATAATTTCATATAAATCTAAGAACATAAAGTTTTCACTTTTATATTTATCAAGAAGAGAGTTTATAATAAATGTTTTTACATAAATATCTTTTTCTATTTCTTTAGTACCAAAAGATAGAAGAGTAGCTCTTTCATCTTGTTTAATAATTAGAGCTGAACCAACAACTTCCATATTTGTAAGTTCTAATCTTTTGTTTGATAAGGCTATTGAATTATTTATATCATTAAGTTCTTTGTCAGATTCTAATTTTTTGTGATATAACTCATCATCATTAGGATTTTGTTTAAAGAAAGTGTTTATTTTATCATTTTCTTCTTGCTTTTCAGCATATATTTTTTGTAAGTATTTAATGTATAAAGAATAGTTTAATTCTATTAATAATAAGTCTACACTATTAGTTTTAGAAAATTCACTATAAAGTACATTATAATAATCTTTTGTGTGTTTATCATAAGATGTATTTAAATAAGTATAAAACTTATCTATATCTTTTAGATCTCCTACTTTAATATTTAGACCATTTTTTGATATATCATTTAAGTTATTTGATTTTTTTTGATATTCATTTAAATAAATAATAGGAGTGTATTTTGGTAATATGTAACTATAATATAAATTATTTTTTAGTTTGTTGTATCCTAGTGATTTAAGTGTTGATATTAATTCTTCACTTTCTTTATTTATTTGTTTTGTTTTATTTTTATAGTCTATAGTAGCATATGTTATTTCTGGGTTTATTTTTATGAATGCGTATCCACGAGTGAAGAAGAAACCTTTTATAGCTTTTGTAAATTCTGTTAATAGTTCAGTGTTAAAATAATCTATTAGAAAACCACGTGGGGCATAACCATATTTAACTTTAAAAGATATTTCTTTTGATAATATTAGAGATGCTGCGACTAATTTGCCATCTTTATATGCTCCGATGTACATTGATGAATATTTTCCTTTATTTGCAAAGTCTCCATATGTTGTTGTTTGAAAAAAGCTTTTTAGAAAGTGTTTACTTGCAAATGATGTGAATACTTCTTTTGATATAATTTCTATACGCATATTTAATTCTCCTTTTATTCATAAATATTATAGCATATTTATAAAAAAAATAGTATAATTAGATTATATAAAATAAGAGGAGTAGAGTTATGAGTAAGATTAAAGATGTAAAAGCAAGGGAGATTCTTGATTCTAGAGGTAATCCTACGGTTGAAGTTAAAGTTATTTTAGAAAGTGGAGCTTATGGTGTTTTTGGTGTACCTAGTGGTGCTTCTACTGGTGCTAAAGAGGCTCTTGAACTTAGAGATAATGATGAGAGGTATTTTGGAAAAGGCGTTTTAAAGGCAGTTAATAATGTTAATACTGTTATTAGAGATGCTTTGATTGGAATAGATGCTAGAGAACAAAAGACTATTGATAATTTAATGATTAGTCTTGATGGAACTAGTAATAAATCTAAACTTGGTGCTAATGCGATGATCGGCGTATCTATTGCGTGTCTTAAGGCTGCGAGTAATGATGCTGGGAAAGAAGTTTATGAGTATTTAAATCAAAGAGAGAAAAAGATACCTAAAGTAATGTTTAATATTATTAATGGTGGAGCTCATGCTGAGAATACTCTTGATATACAAGAGTTTATGATAGTACCTAAGTTTAGTACATTTAAAGAAGGTGTTAGATGTGCTAGTGAAGTATTTCATTCATTAAAAGGATTGTTAAAAGAAAATGGATTTTCTACTGGAGTTGGAGATGAAGGAGGATTTGCTCCTGATTTAAAAGATAATAGAAGTGCTCTTTCATACATAGTTAAAGCTGCTGAATCAGCTGGATATATTCCTGGTAAAGATGTATTTATAGCTCTTGATGTAGCGGCAAGTAGTCTTTATAATGAAGAAAAAGAAACATATAAAATAGATGATAAGTTTTTAAATAGAGAAGAATTATTAAATTATTATATGGAACTTGTAAGAGAGTATCCTATTATATCAATAGAAGATGCTTTTGATGAAAAAGATTATGAAGGATTTAAATTAATAACAGAAACTCTTGGCAAAGAGATTAATATAGTTGGGGATGATTTATTTGTTACTAATAAAGATGAACTTAAAAAGGGAATAGAAAATAATATGTGTAATTCTATTATTATTAAACCTAATCAAATAGGAACATTCTTTGAAACTTTAGAAACTATAGTACTTGCTAAACAAAATAATTATACTTGTATTATGTCACATAGAAGTGGAGAGACAATAGATACATTTATAGTAGATGCAGCTGTTGCACTTGGAATACCTTTTATTAAAACTGGCAGTGTTAGTAGAGGAGAGAGAATCTGTAAGTTTAATAGATTACTTGAAATAGAAGAAAATATTAATAGAGGATAATATGAAAAAAGGTTTTACTTTAATTGAAATGTTAATTACAGTTGTACTTATAGGAATAGTAAGTGCGCTTGTTATACCTAATATAATAAGTACTAAAGAAGATGCTTTAAAAAGAGATTTAGATATTAAAGTTAAAAATATAGAGAGTGCTTCATATGAATGGGCTAATGATAATTTAGAACATCTTAAATTAGATGTAGATAGTAATAATAGAAACTATACTGTATGTAATTATGTATATGTAGATGAACTTATATCTAAAGGGTATATAGTGGGAGATAAAAATAATAAAACTATACTTAAGAATCCTGTTAATAATGAAGAGCTTAATAATTATAGAGTATGTGTAAGATATGATATAAGTAAAGGATTTTCTAATAGAATAATGGAAGCTAATTTAGAAGGAATATAAAATATAAGAATAAAAAGGGAAAGAGTATGAAATTATCTAATTGTTTTTTTGAGAATAAGAGGTGTGATATTAAGAGTTCTAGTGATATAGAATTACTTATAAATAGTGGAATGATATATAAATATGATAATTCTACTTTCTTTTATATGCCTATGGGATATAGAGTACTTAATAAATTATTAAATGTTATAAAAGAAGAACATGATAAATATAACTCTATGGAAGTGTTATTACCTAGTTTAATAAATAATGATATATTTAAGAAAAGTAATAGAAATGATAGAGAAATGTTTAAAATAATTAGTAAAGAGGGTAATCATTTAAGTTTATGTCCTACTCATGAAGAATTATTTAGTGTAATGTGTGCTGATAAAATAAGAAGTTATAAAGATTTACATTTTACTTTATATCAAATAAGTAATAAATATAGGGATGAAAATAAATTATCTTTTACACGTAAAGAAGAGTTTATGATGTGTGATAGTTATAGTTTTGATAGTAGTTTTGATGGCCTTAATATAAGTTATGATAATATGTTTCATGTATATAATAATATATTAAATAAACTTAATATTAATTATTTAGTATGTGAAAGTGATCCTTATAGTATGAATGGGGTGTATAGTGAAGAGGTACATTATATATGTGATAGTGGTAGTGATGAAGTAGTTAAGTGTAGTAACTGTACTTATACTGCTAGTAGAATGGTAGCTAGTGTATATCATAAAAAGAAAGATTATGTTATTAAAGATAAAAAGAATAGAAAAGTATATACTCCTTATGTAAGTAGTATTAGTGATGTAGCTGAATATTTACATGTACCAGCTGATAGTATTATTAAAACTATGATATATAAAGTTAATGATGATTATAAACTTATACTTATGAGGGGACTTGATCAAGTAAATGAAGTTAAACTTAGGAGTTTATTTAAGAGTGAAGTTAGACTTGCTAGTGATGAAGAAATAGAAAAACTAGGTGGAGAAATTGGGTTTATTGGTCCTATAAATACTACTCTTGAAATAATAGCTGATAATAATGTTAAAGATATTATAAATGGTGTATGTGGTAGTAATGAGAAAAATTATCATTATATAAATATAACTCCTGGGTATGATTTTAAAGTAAATAAATATGCTGATTTAAAGATATTTGATAAAGATGATTTATGTCCGATATGTAAAAGTAAATGTAATATATATAAGACTATGGAAATAGGTAATTTATTTAAACTTGGTACTAAGTATAGTGATATATTTAATATGAAATATAGTGATGAAGAAAATAATTATAATAAAGTATATATGGGTAGTTATGGTATAGGAATAGAAAGATTATTATATTCAGTAGTAAGTGCTAATAGAGATGATAGGGGTATTAATTTTCCTATGTGCGTAGCACCTTATCTTGTATCAATAATAGTAGTTAATATGAATGATAGAGAAGCATTTAGATATGCTAGTACTTTATATAATAAACTTATAAATCTTGGAATAGATACTATACTTGATGATAGAAAAGTAAGCGCTGGGGTTAAGTTTAAAGATAATGATTTGATAGGTATTCCAGTACAGATAATAGTTGGATATATGCAAAGTGAAAATAAAATAGAGTTTAAACTTAGAAATGATAATATAATAGAAATTATAGATAAAGCTGAAGTAATAAGTAAAATACAAAATAGTATTAATTTAGAAAATTGAAATTGATTTTGGATAATTTATATTATATAATTATTAATAGATAATAGGAGGAAAGAAGATGGAAGGTTTAAAAATAGGACTTAAGAGGTTTTTTAAGAATAAAAATACTGTTACTATATTAGCAGTTCTTTTGTGTTTATTTATAATTTATTATGCTTATTATTTTAGGATTAAGTCTAAGACTGATCCGATAAGTGTTCCTTATGCTTTAAAGGAAATATCACCTAGAATGCAGGTGAGTGCTAATATGGTAGGTACTATAAAGGTTCCTAAGAGTATGGTTGGAAATAATGTTATTAAAAACTCTAGTGAGGTAATTGGAAAGTATGTAAGTAGTAATGCTGTTATACCTTCTGGTAGTTTATTTTATAGAAAAGTACTTGTTAATTGGGAAGATTTACCTTCTAGTTTATATAGTGATATAGAAAAGGGATATACAGTTGTATATTTACCTGTAACACTTGAGAGTACTTATGGTAATTCAATATTTCCAGGTAATTATATAGATTTATATTATGTAGTTACTGATAGTAATGGAAAACTTATACTTGGTAAGTTAATTGAAAGTATTAAAGTACTTGCAGTTGTTGATAGTGAAGGAAATAGTGTATTTGAAAAAAGTACTGATTTAAATCCTCCTGCATATTTGATGTTTGCAGTTAATGAAGATTATCACTTATTACTTAGAAAAGCATCTTATTTATCAGGTACTATATTCCCAGTACCAAGAAATGCAGAGTATTCACTAAAACCAGGTGAAACTAAGATAAGTAGTAGTTATTTAGAAAGTTATATATTAAGTCAAACAATTAATGTAAGTGAAGAAGATATGAAAGATATGACAACTACAGATAATAATACAAATACTAACACTAATAATACAAAAAACAATACAAACAATAATGGAACTGGAGGTAATAAATAATGAAAGCTTTTTTAGGTAATTTATTTAGAAATAAGAATCTTGTTACTATTATTGCTGGGATAGTTTGTACTGTAATAATAATGGTTGCTTATAATTATAGGGTTAATCAAATTACTAAGCCTGTAAGTGTACCTTATGCAGCAGTAGATATATATGCTAGAGAAGAAGTTACTGAAGATAAAGTTAAAACAATTAAAATGGCTGCTTCTATGGTAACTAATACTGTTATTAGAAATAAGAATGATGTTATTGGAAAGTTTGTAAATTATAATACAATGATTCCAGCTGGTAGTTTATTTTATCAGTCTGCTTTAGTTGATTGGAGTAGCATGCCAGATTCAGCTTGGTCTAATATTAAAGAGGGATATACTATTGTTTCTTTAGGTGTTAATGTTAATACTACTTATGGTAATTCAATATTCCCTAAAGATAAAATAGATTTATATTATAAAACAATAGATAGTAATGGAAAACTTGTACTTGGTAAACTTATTGAAGGAATAGAAGTACTTGCTGTTAAAGATGAAGGAGGAAATCATATATTTAAGAAAGCTCCTAATCAAAAACAAGCAGCAGCATTAATATTTGCTGTTAGTGAAGATATGCATTTACTTTTAAGAAAAGCATCTTATTTAGATGGAGAAATAATACCAGTACCAAGAAATGCTGATTATGGAGAGAGTCCAACAATATCAAGTAATTATTTAAAATCATTAATACTATCAAAAACAATAGAAGTTCCACTTGATAGTAATAATAGTAGTAATACAACTACAGATAATAATACAAATAATAATCAATAAAAAGGAGTATATATGAATGATTTAGTGTTTTCTCAAATAGATTTTGGTCTTTTAATGCCACTATTACAGGATGATGATATAACAGATATATCTTATTCTAATGGTGGTGTGCTTTGGGTTAAAACACTAACTCAAGGTGTACAAAAAAGAGATGTTCCAGGTGTTAATAATGAAACAATGGAAAAACTTGCATTTCAATGTTCTAATGTAATGGGTAAGACATTTAATATGGCTCATCCATTTCTTGATGCAGAGAGTGCTGAGTTACGTCTTAACTTTGTACATGAATCAATAGCGACTAATGGAATTGCTGTTCTTATAAGAAAAACTCCTGCTAAGATAAGACTTAATAAAGATAAATTAATTAAAGAAGATTATGTATCACTAAAACTACATGATTTTCTTATGAAGTGTGTTGAAGGACACTGTAATATACTTGTTAGTGGAGAAACTGGTAGTGGTAAAACAGAACTTGTTAAATACTTAGCTAGTCATACTAAAGTAGATGAAAAGATAATAACTATTGAAGATACATTAGAGCTTCACCTTGATAAGATATATCCAGATAGAGATATAGTTGCGATGAAAACAAATAATATAGCAAGTTATAGTGATGTACTTGTTACATGTATGCGTCAGAACCCTAAATGGATACTTTTGTCAGAGGTTCGTAGTGCTGAAGCAGTACTTGCTGTACGTAACTCAATATCTTCAGGACATAATATTATATCAACAATACACTCAGATAAAGCATCTGCGATACCTATGCGTTTATATTCGCTACTTGAAACGAGTCAAGATATAGATCAATTTGTTAAGAGTATGCATAGATATATACAATTAGGTATACATGTTAAAGGATATTTTTCTAAGAAATATAATAGATTTCAAAGAGAAATTGTACAGGTTGTAGAGTTCTATGTTGATGATGATGCGAATGAAGCTAAAATTAATATTTTATATGAAAGAGATTTAGTTGGAAATGAAAAATATAATAATCCTACTTCTCATTTAATAGATTATTTAGCTAGTCAAGGTGTATTAATGAGAGAGGATCCATTTATACCTAAAGAGGGTGTTTTAAGAGAGAGTAGTGATGAAACTTTAGAGGAAACTTCTAGTGAAGAAAAGAAAGTTGAAGACAGTAGTGCTAATTCTAATGTGAGTAACACTCAAACGCCTGTAGTTAGCAATGCAGTAAGTGCTTCTAAGCCAGTAGTAAATAATGGTGTTCAAAATACAAATACTAATGTAAATGAACAAGCGCTAAATACACAAAGTGTTAATGCTCAAATACCTGGTGTACAAAAGCCTACTGTTCAAGCAGTTAATACACAAAATGCAAATACACAAACTAGTAGTGGAGCTGGTAATACGGCAAATAATGTTTTTAAAGAAAATGTTATTAGTATACCTCCTGGTGTTAATCAGATTAATTAGTTTTTAATAAATGAAAGGATGTGAATCTTTATGTATATAGAGATAATACTTGTTGGTATTATTCTTATATTTGTATTTATATATAGGAAGAATACTGGAGATAATTCATATAAGTTTATTGCTAAAACAGTAAGTAGTACTTATGAAAAATATGCTCCTTATTCTTTTAAAGTAGTACGTGAGAAAGCTAAAGAACTTGGACAAGAATATACTACTAAACAATATATAGCACAGATACTTATATTTAGTATAAGTGCTGCGTTTGTTGCTTATATATATTTTTATAGTATTATATGGAGTATAGTTTATGCTTTAATAGCGGTTGCTTTTGTTCCATATCTTGCTTATCTTAGATGTAAGAAAGCCTATAGTGAGTTTATTTTTGAAGAAATACAAATATATACAACTAATGTTATAATGGAGTTTAATACAACACAATCATTTGTTAAAGCACTGGAGGGTGTTAGAGATTCTGGAGTACTTGAAGATCCAATTAAAAGTGATGTTGAACAGATGATACAGATGGCTTATGACAATGGTACGATAGATGAATCTATAAGATTTATGAATGAAAAATATGATTATTATGTAATTAAAAATATGCATCAATTATTCTTACAAATAAATAAAGAAGGTTCTAAGGATTCTGGTGAAGCTTTAGAAGGAATGATGCAAGATATAGATTTACTTGTTGAAAGTGTATATAGAGATAGACTTGATAGAACAACATTCTATAAACAATTTATTACATTTGGATTAATGCTTTATTTACTTGTTGTTTTAGTTCAAGTGTTACTTGGAAAAGAGAGTTATGCGACACTTATAACGAGTTGGTATGTTCAGGTTCTACTGCATGCGGTTATAATAATAAATACATGCTTTATATTATCTGGTATTAAATATTACCATGAAGATGTGGGGGCTGAATAATGATAGAGATAGTTTTAATAGGTGTTATACTTTTATTCTTATTTAATTATTTAGGGGCTATACAATTTAATACATTTGTTGCAGATAATAAGGCTATATTTTCTAAATTAAAAGAAAGTGATTATGATTTTTATTTAGATGCTAGTTTTGGTGATAAAGTAGATAAAGAACTTAGATATCAAAAGAGAATTAGAGATTCTATAATGGTATTTATAGTTGGTTTATTGTTTATAGTTACTGATTTTAGTGCTGTTAAACTTGTTATTGTTTTAGTTCTTACTTTTGTAGTATTTAAATCAGACTATAATAGAGTTAAGAATTATTATAAAGTACATTTACATGATATTAATCTTAAATTACCATATTATTTAAAGAGTCTTGAGATATTAATACAACACTATACAGTGCCAGTTGCGATTACTAAGAGTGTTGATCAAGCTCCAGATATGTTTAAGCCTGGACTTAGAGAATTGATAGCCGCGATTGATTCAGGCGATTCTAGTATTGAACCTTATATGGCATTCGCTAGACGTTATCCAGTTAGAGATTCAATGAGAATGATGAGACTTTTATATAGACTTGGTCTTGGTAATCAAGATAGAAAACAAGAGCAATTAATAACTTTTTCAAGAACTGTTTCTAATTTACAAGCTAAATCAAGAGAACAAAAATATAAAGAAAGACTTGAAAAAATGGAAAAGAAAACGATGTCTATGCTTTCATCTACAGGTATTGGAGTTATGATAATTCTATTACTTTCAATACTACAAATATTTACTGGGCTATAAGAAGCAATTGCTTCTTTTTTATTATGATATAAAAAATGTTGAATTTGTATTATTTTTCTTTTCTTTTTTATAGTTTTGATATATAATAAATCTTACTTTTAGGGGGATATTTATGGGATTTGCATATGATAGAGAAAAAAATGATAAATTAGAATCTAATGATAGTGAAAGCACTTATGAAGAGGATGTTTATGATACTTTAGAAAAAATAAGAAGAAATAATATTACTTTAAAAAATAATAATAGTAATCAGATAGAAAGATATATTTCTGCGTTTATAGATAATTCTACGCGTTTATCTGAATATAAAAAAGAAATTAAAAAAAGTATTGTTTCCTTATTAACATCATTTAGCATTTTAGCAGGAGCAACTCTTGGATATGGTGGATTGACTGCTTTGATAGCTTCAAGGAATAAAGTAATGCCAAGTGCAACACTTACTTATAATGAAGTAACTGGTTATAGTAAGGATATAGAATATGTTAAGTTTGGTGAAGGCGAGAGTAAAACATATATTAAAGTATATGAACCTTGGGGTATAGACACAACAAGAGAAGTTAAAACATATGATGTGAGTAGTCTTAGTGATATGGAACTAGAAGAATATTTAAAACTTAATTTAGAAGAAATGGGAATAGATTATACTACATTAATAGAAACATTAAGTGATAATGAAGAAACAATACTTAATAGTGATGAAGTAAGAGAAGTTGTTAGAACAACTTCATATCCTGATAAAGCTAAAGCTAATACTTTAGTATATGGATTGAGTCTACTTTTATATATTGTATCAATTTTTATTTATTGGATATTTTCAGTTAACTTAAAAAAAAGTTTTACGTATAAATTTTATAATGAATCTGAAAATATTAATAAAAATAAATGGAATGTTAAGATAATTAATAGTAAAATTAATAAATATGATTTAAGAAGTATGCTTGAATACTGTGTTTTGATGACTTCAATAATTAAAGAAAATGAAGAACTTAAAAATAAATTTATAGAAGAATTTAATAAACTTTCATGTAGTGATCCTAGTGGGATTATGGAAGAGTTTAGTAATGTATGTGATATGATAGATTCATCTATATTTTCTAGATATGATGAAGTGCAAATGTTATTAAAGAAGAGGGGGATTTATGAATAGTGTTAGTTTGGATAAAGAATGTAAAGTAAGTGCTGAAGTAATGGATGAAAATAGTGTTTATGATACTTTACATGAGATAGAAAATAGTAATAAAGATTTTACTAATAAAAAAGATGTAATAATTGAATATGAATATGATAAGGTTTTGAGGTACATTAGAAGTTTAGAAGAATATAAAAAAGATCTTAAAAAAAGAATGGTTTCTTTGATTACATCAATTAGTATTATATCTGGCGCTGTTCTTACATATGGTGGGGTTACAGCGTTAGTAGCTTCTAAAAATAAATTAATGCCATGCGCTACGCTTAGTTATAATGAAGTGACTGGGTATAGTAAAGATATAGAAGATATTAAAGTAAGTGATGGTAAAAACGAAACATATATTAAAGTGTATGAACCATGGAATATGAAGAGTGAAAGAGAAGTTAAAGTATATGACGTTAGTAATCTTGATGATATGGAACTAGAAGAATATTTAAAACTTAATCTAGAAGAAATGGGGATAGATTATACTACAATAATTGAAACATTAAAAGATAATGAACATACAATACTTAACAATGAAGAAGTAAGAGAAGTCGTTAAAAAAGTTATATATCCAGATGATGCTAAAACTAATATGGATGTATATGAAGGAATTATTCCTTTGTTTTTTGGATTATTGGCTCTTTATGTAGTATTTTCGATTGTGTTTGAAAATGCTGGACGTGATACATTTATGTATAGATTTTTTGATGATATTGATGAAATTAAATCTAATAAACGATATATTAAATCATATACTGAAACTATTAATAATGAATATGATTTAAGAAGTATGCTTGAATATAGTGTTTTAATGACTGAAATAATTAAAAGAAACGATGAACTTAGAAATAAGTTCGCACATGAAGTTAATAAATTTGATTTTAGTGATCCTAGTGGGATTATGGAAGAATTTAAACGTGTATGTAGTGAAGTAGATACATCAAGTTTAAGTGATAAATATAATAAAATGGTTAAAACTTTAAAATATAGTGGAGAATGAAATGAATAGTGATAAAGCATATGTTAAAAAAGTAGAAGAGATAAATGAAGAGGATATCTATGATATGCTTCAGCAAATAGAAGAAAGTAATAAAGAAATAGAATCTTCTAGATGGAATAATAATATTTATATGATGGTTAAAAAAATTGAAGAGTATAAAGAAAGTAAAAAAAGAGCTCTAAAGAGATTACTTGCTTTAATTGCGGCTACAACTGTATTTATAGGTGCTTCAAAAGGGTATATATCATTAAGTAAAAAAGTACTTAATAATACTCTTCAAGATGTTAAGTGTGTTACACTTGCGTATAATGAAGAAAATGGATATAGTAAAAATGAAAAATGGGTGCCTGTAAGTAAAGCTGAAGAAGGAACTTATATAAAAGTATATGAACCATGGAATATGAAAAGAGAAAGAGAAGTTAAAACATATGATATAAGTAGTCTTAGTGATATGGAATTAGAAGAATATTTGAAACTTAATCTAGAAGAAATGGGTATAGATTATACTAGTACTAAGGAAAATTTATCTGGAAGTGATGTTTTGCTAAATCAAGAAGAAGTAAGAGAAGTTGTTAAAAAGATAATATATAGTGATCAAACTAAAGTAGACACTTCTTATTCTTTAGCTACTGTTTTGATATATGTTTTAATAATACTAGCTATTATATATGTTGATGTTGAGTTACTTGATGCTGAAAGTTATTGTTTTGTTCTAGGCAATTTAGGTTGTTTGATAGATTGTGTAGATGCTGCAAAATACGATAAAGAGGAAATAAATTATAGATGTAGTATAAAAATGTTAGAGAATATATGTCATATTACGGATATGATTAAAGAGAATAATGAACTTAGAGATAAGTTTGTAGACGAGTTTAATAAACTTAAATGTAGTGATCCTAGTGAAATAATGGAAGAGTTTAGACGTGTATGTGATATGGTAGATATAGATAGACTTGAAAAAGAAAATAGTTTAATACTTAAAGAACTTAAGAAGAGAGGCATTGATGGAAAACAGTAAAGCATATGTTAAAAAAGTAGAAGAAGTAAATGAAGAGGATGTGTATGATATTCTTCAAAAAATTGAAGAAAGTAATAAAGAAATAGATAATTTTAGAATACAAAATGATGTTTATAGTGCTGTTACAAGTATTAAAGAGTATAAAGAAAACAAAAATGAAATTATGAAAAGAATACTTGCTTTGATTGCTTCTTTAACTGTATTTCTTGGTGTTTCAAAAGGATATATGGCATTAAGTGAAAAAGTACTTGGTGATAATTTTCAGACTGTTAATAGTGTTACACTTACGTATAATGAAGAAACTGGATATAGTAAACAAGAAGAGTATATACCAATTAAATATGCTAAAGAAGAAACATATATTAAAGTATATGAACCATGGAATATGAAAAAGGAAAGAGAAATTAGAACATATGACATAAGTAGTCTTAGTGATATGGACCTAGAAGAATATTTAAAACTTAATCTTGAAGATATGGGTATAGATTATACTAGTGTATTTGAAACGTTATCAGGCAGTGTCTTGCTAAATGAGAAAGAAGTAAGAGAAGTTGTTAAAAAGATGGTTTATTATGATCAAACTAAGAATGATGTTCTTTCTTCATTTGAAGCAATACTTATATATATTATAATATTATTAGCTATTATATATGTAGATATTGGAATACTTGATGCTGATAGTTATTGGTTTGTTCTGGGTAATATATGTAGTTTAAAAGTTTGTTTGGAAGAAACGGATTTTTATAAGCGAAATATAAAATCTGAATTTAATAGAGATTTATTAGAGAATATGTGTCATCTTACAGATATGATTAAAGAAAATAATGAACTTAGAGATAAGTTTGTAGAAGAGTTTAATAAACTTAAATGTAGTGATCCTAGTGAGATAATGGAAAAGTATAGAGCTCTTTGTAAAGAAGCTGATATTGACAAATTTGAAAAAGAAAATAGTTTAATACTTAAAGAACTTAAGAAGAGAGGTATTAATGGAAAACAGTAAAGTATATGTTAAAAAAGTAGAAGAAGTAAATGAAGAGGATGTGTATGATATTCTTCAAAAAATTGAAGAAAGTAATAAAGAAATAGATAATTTTAGAATACAAAATGATATTTATAATGCAGTTAGAAGTATTAAAGGATATAAAGAAAATAAAAGAGAAGTTAGAAAAAGAATACTTGCTTTGATTGCATCTTTAACTATATTCTTTGGATTTTCAAAAGGATGTAAAGAGTTAAGTAATAAGATACTTAATGATAATTTTCAAACTGTTAATAGTGTTACACTTACATATAACGAAGAAACTGGATATAGTAAAGAAGAAGAGTATATACCAATTAAAGATGCTAATGAAGAAGCGTATATAAAAGTATATGAGCCATGGAATATGAAAGGTGAAAGAGAAATTAAAACATATGATATAAGTAGCCTTAGTGATATGGAACTAGAAGAATATTTGAAACTTAATCTAGAAGAAATGGAAATAGATTATACTAGTACTATTGAAAATTTATCTGGAAGTGATGTTTTGCTTAATCAAGAAGAAGTAAGAGAAGTTGTTAAAAAGATAATATATAGTGATCAAACTAAAGTAGACACTTCTTATTCTTTAGCTACTGTTTTGATATATGCTTTAATAATACTAGCTATTATATATGTTGATGTTGGAATGCTTGATGCTGAAAGTTATTGTTTTGTTCTAGGTAATGTATGTAGTTTAAAAGTTTACATGGAAGAAGCAAATTTTTATAAGCGATATATTAAATCTGAATATAATAGAGATTTGTTAGAGAATATGTGCCGTCTTACAGATATGATAAAAGATAATAATGAACTTAGGAATAAGTTTGTAGAAGAGTTTAATAAACTTAAATGTAGTGATCCGAGTGAGATAATGGAAGAGTTTAGGGCTCTTTGTAGTAAAGTTGATATAGATAGACTTGAAAAAGAAAGTAGTTTGGTACTTAAAGAACTTAAGAAGAGGGGTATTGATGGAAAGCAGTAAAGCATATGTTAAAAAAGTAGAAGAAGTAAACGAAGAAGAAGTTTATGATATACTTCATAGTATTGAAAAAAGTAATAATAAAATTAAAGAATCTGGAATGAGAAGTGTTGTTAATGAAATTGCCAAATATTCTAGAATTCGTGATATAAATAAAAAAGAAATTAAAGAAAGAATAATAACTTTGATTGCGTCTATAGGTATATTTTTCGGTGTTTCAAAGGGATATTTTGAGTTAAGTGATAAAGTACTTAATGATAATTATCAAGTGGTATATAGTGCAGCACTTGCATACAACGAAGAAACTGGATATAGTAAAGAAGAAAAATATGTACCTATTAATGAAGCTAGTGAGGGAACATATATTAAAATATATGAGCCATGGAACATGAAAAGTGAAAGAGAAGTTAGGACATATGATATTAGTAGTCTTGGTGAGATGGATTTAGAAGAATATTTAAAACTAAATCTAGAAGAAATGGGCATTGATTATATTAGTACTATGGAAAGTATATCTGAAAGTGGAGATCTATTAAATGAAGAAGAAATAAAAGAAGTAATTAAAAATATAGTTCTTTATGACCATGTTGGTTTAAATACGCTTGCTGTTTTTATTGCTTTTATTATATATTTACTTTTAGTAGCAATTGTAATTGGTGTAGATGTAAAAGAATATTTTCCTAATAGTTATTTATTAATGTTTTCTAATTCATTATGTATTAAAGGGTATAAAGAGAATGCTTTAGATGCTGAATATTGTTTGAATGCTTTATGTGGTAGAAGTGTTTTAAATAATTGTGATGCTTTTAAAGTGATGATTAAAGAAAATAATGAACTTAGGAATAAGTTTGTAGAAGAATTTAACAAACTTAAATGTAGTGATCCTAGTGAAATAATGGAAGAGTTTAAACGTGTATGTGATGTGGTAGATATAGATAGACTTGAAGAAGATAATAGTTTGGTACTTAAAGAACTTAAGAAGAGAGGAGTAATTTAAGTGTAAAATAGACTAGAATAATGTAATATTCTGGTTTTTATTTACAAAAAGAGTTATTTGTGTGCTATAATTTTTATATGATGAATATATATAATTTTACACAGGAAAAACTAGAAGAATATTTAATAGAAAATGGGTTTAAGAAATATAATGCTTCTCAAATAATAGATTTTATATATAAGAAGAAAATATATGATTTTAATGTGATGAGTAATTTATCTTTAAAACTTAGAGAGTTTTGTAATAGTCATTTTGAAGTAAATGATTTAAAATTAATAACTAAAGAAGAAAGTAAACTTGCTAATAAATATTTATTTGAACTTAGTGATGGAAATAAAATAGAATGTGTTTTAATGTTTCATGATTATGGTAATAGTCTTTGTATATCAAGTCAAGTAGGATGTAATATGGGATGTGCTTTTTGTGAGAGTGGAAGACTTAAGAAAGTTAGAAATCTATTAACATATGAAATGGTTAATCAAATAATAAGCGTAGAGAAACTAGAAAATATAAGAATAGATTATGTAGTTGTTATGGGAATAGGAGAACCTTTTGATAATTATGATAATATTATAGATTTTCTTAGTATATTAACTAATAATCATATGGTAGGTATAGGTTCTAGACATATAACAGTATCTACATGTGGACTAGTACCTAAGATATATGAGTTTGCTAATTTAAAGAATCAAGTTAATCTTGCGATATCTTTACATGCTCCTAATAATGTATTAAGAGATAAATTAATGAAAATAAATCATGCATATAAAATAGAAGAATTAATAAAAGCAATAGATTATTATATAAATACTACTAATAGACGAGTAACTATAGAATATATAATGCTTGATGGTATAAATGATACTTATGATAATGCTTTAGAGTTAGTTAATTTATTTAAAGGGAAACTTGTTTATATTAATTTGATACCTTATAATGAAACATCTCATTTTGAGTTTAAGAGAAGTAGTGTATTTAAAATTAATAAGTTTTATGATATACTTAAATCGAATAATATTAATGTAACAATAAGGAAAGAGATGGGGGGAGAGCTATCTGCTGCTTGTGGGCAACTTAGGGCTCTTAAGGAAGGAGAATAGATGCAAACATTTTATCAAACTGATCCTGGCAAAGTTAGAAGTCATAATGAAGATTCAGTTACTATAGTTAAGAATCTAAATAATGAATACTTATTAGTGGTAGCTGATGGTATGGGTGGACATAAAGCAGGAGAAGTTGCTAGTAGTCTTGTAGTAAATGAACTTGGAAGAAGATTTACAGCTTTATCAAGTATAGGAACTAAAGAAGAAGCAGCTTGTTATTTAAAAGAAATAATAGATGAAATAAATGTTAAAATACTTAGGTATGCTGAGGAGCATGTTGATGCGAGTGGACTTGGTACTACATGTGTATGTGCTATTTTAACTAAAGAGTTTTTAATATTTGGAAATATTGGAGATTCAAGTGGATTTGTACTTAAAAATGGGAAATTGTTTAAAGTAACTAAAGACCATACACTTGTTAATTTATTACTAGAAAGTGGAGAAATATCACCTAAAGATGCAGAAAATCATCCACAAAAAAATATATTAATGAAAGCACTAGGGGCTGCTGAAAAGATAGATATGGATATATTTGATGTAGAACTTACAGTGGATGGAATATTCTTATGTAGTGATGGACTTACTAATATGCTTACTAAAGAACAAATAGAAAAAGTATTAAATGATGGGGATTTAACTTTGGAAGAACAAGTAAATAAACTTATTATGAAAAGCAATACTAGAGGGGGAACGGATAATATTACGATTGCTTATTTAAGAAAAGAGGTATAAATTGTGATAGTAAAAGGCTCTAAAATAAATGATAGATATCAAATAATTAAAACTTTAGGAGAAGGTGGGATGGCTAATGTTTATCTTGCTCATGATGAAATACTTGATAGGAATGTTGCTGTTAAAGTTTTAAGAGGAGATCTTGCTAATGATGAAAAGTTTGTTAGAAGATTTCAAAGAGAAGCATTAAGTGCTTCTAGTTTATCTCATCCTAATATAGTAGAGATGTATGATGTTGGAGAAGATGATGGTGGATACTATATAGTAATGGAATATGTTGATGGTAAGACACTTAAACAAGTTCTTAAACAAAGAGGTAAATTATCTGTTACTGAAGTAGTTGATATTATGTTACAAGTTACTGATGGAATGGCTCATGCTCATGATTCATATATAATACATAGGGATATTAAACCTCAAAATATTATGATACTTCCAAATGGAGTAATTAAAATAACTGATTTTGGTGTAGCTACTGCTCTTAATTCAACACAGCTTACACAAACTAATTCAGTTATGGGAACAGTACATTATTTACCACCAGAACAAGCTAATGGAAAAGGATCAACTATTAGAAGTGATATATATTCTATGGGAATTATGATGTATGAACTTCTTACTGGAAAGGTTCCATATAAAGGAGAGAGTGCAGTAGAAATAGCACTTAAACATTTAAAAGAACCAATTCCAAGTATAAGAAAAGAGATTCCAAGCATACCACAATCTATAGAAAATATTATATTAAAAGCATGCGCTAAGAATCCTAAAAATAGATATAGTGATGCGAGAAGTATGCATGAAGATTTACTTACTGCATTAGATCCATCAAGAGAAAATGAAAAAAGATATGTATATTTATATCCTGAAAATGATATGGATGATACTAAAGTACTTGATAAAGATTTAGAAAAAATTAAGAAAGAAAAAGTAGAAGAAGAAAAGAAACAATTGCGTGAAATGGAACTAGAAGAAAAGAAAGAAAATAGAAAACAAAATAAATTACTTATAATATTAATTAGTATATTTACTGCGTTAGTACTTGTGACTACAGTGTTTTTAATGATATATTTTAATAAAACAGAAATTAAAGATGTAACTATACCTGATATAAGTAATATGAGTGTTGAAGAAGCATCTAAGTTACTTTCTAATAAAGGACTTATAGTAAATAGTGAATATAAGTATGTAGTTAGTGAGACTATAGAAGAGGGGAAAGTTGTTAAGAGTGCTCCGTCTATAGGAACTAGTACTAAAGAAGGAAATACTATAATATTATATATATCTAGTGGAGATAAAAGTTATACTATAGAAGATTTTACTGGAGAAAATTATTTAGTTGCCAAGGGTAAAATAGAAGCTAAATGTGATTGTAATGTTACAGTAGAAAAAGAAAAAGTTGGTGAAAAAGATAATAAGAAAGAAGATACTGTTTTAAGAACTGTTCCTGAAGCTGGAAGTAGTGTTAAACTTGGAACTGGTATTACAATATATATACCTGAGATAGAATATAAATATCCTAATTTTACTAAGGGATATACTCTTGATAAGATTAAAAAATATTGTGATGATCATGAAATTACACTTGAAATAGTAGAACAAACAACAGATAGTGTACCTGCTGGAACTATATTAAAACAATCAAGACCAGAGGGAAGTGTTGTGACTGCTGGAGTAAAACTTACAATAACAGTAGCAATAGCACCAGTAATAGAAGATGATAATGAAAGTGGAGATATAACGGAAGGAAACTAAAATGAATGGAAAGATAATATGCATTAATAAATATTTACATAGCGTACTACTTTCAAATGAAGAAGTAATAGAATGCACAACTAGAGGTAAAATAAGAAATGATAATATAGTACCTTTGGTAGGAGATAACGTAATAGTAGATTATCAAAATAAAATGATAGAAAAAGTGTTACCAAGAAGAAATGAACTAAAAAGACCACTTGTATCAAATATAGATAAACTACTAATAGTTATGAGTACATCTATTCCTTCTTTTAGTTCATATTTAATAGATAAGTTTATATTAATAGCATATTCAAATAATATAGAACCATTTATTGTTATAACTAAAATGGATACTCTTAAAATAAAAGATAAACTATTAATAAGAAAATATGTTAAATATTATAGAAAGATAGGAATAAGAGTATATTATAATAATCAAATAAAAAGAATTAAAAAAGAGTTTAAGAATAATACTGTTGCCTTATGTGGACAAACTGGGGCTGGGAAGAGTACATTACTTAATAAAATAGATAAAACTCTTAATTTAGAAACTGGAGAAGTATCATTGAGTCTTGGAAGAGGAAAACATACGACTAGACTATCTATAATGATGGAGTTATGTGGTGGATTTATAGTAGATACTCCTGGGTTTTCTATGGTAGATATAAATATAAAGAAAAATGAAATAAAAAATTATTATAAAGATTTTAATAAACCATGCAGATATAAATCATGTTTACATGATAAAGAAGATTATTGTAAGATAAAGGAACTAGTTAAAAATAAAAAGATACCTTTATGGAGATATAATAATTATATTAAGTTATTAGGAGAAAGTAATGAGTAAAGTATCAGTTTCAGTATTAAGTAGTAGTATTAAAGCAAGTGATATAGTAAAAGTAGTTGATAAAAGTAATGCAGATTTAATACATATAGATATAATGGATGGAAAGTTTGTTAGTAATAAAACTTGGAGTAATAAAGAAGTATTTAAGTTTCTTAAAGATACTAGTAAAAAGATAGAAGTACATTTAATGGTTAAAAATCCTTTAAAGTATTTAGATGATTTTGCTGTTTTAAATACAGAATATTTTATATTTCATATAGAAGCTGTTAAAGATGTGGAAAGTACTATTAATAAAATAAAAGAATATGGACTTAAAGTAGGTATTAGTATTAAACCTGAAACTAATGTAGAAAGTGTGTTTACATATCTTAAAGATATAGATGAAGTATTAGTAATGAGTGTTAATCCAGGTAAAAGTGGACAAGAGTTTATAGAAAATAGTATTAATAAAATAAGTGAATTAAGAAAAGAAATAGATAAGAATAAATATAAAACTATTATATCTGTAGATGGTGGGATAAATGATATTACTGGAAAAGAATGTATAGAAAGTGGATGTGATATGCTTGTTAGTGCATCTTATATACATAAAGATATTATAAATAATATAAATACTTTAAAAGAATTATAGTTTTGATGTTGTAAAAAATGTTAGAATAATTTATAATTTATATAGTAGAGGTGGATATGAAAAATAAATATGGTTTTACGCTTACAGAGGTTTTGGTTGTTATTGCGATAATTGGAGTTTTGAGTGCGATAGCTATTCCAAGTATTTCATTAATTAATAAAAATATAAATAAGAGAATGTATAATGAAAAAGTAGATATGATAAAGAGTGCTGCTGAATTATATGCCACTAATAAACCTGAAGTATTTAATGGACAAAGTGAAGTTAAACTATATGTAGTTGATTTAATAAATCAAGATTATTTAAAAGTAGAATCTACTAAAGATGGTGAATTAAGTAGCGGAACTTGTTTAAAAACATTAATAGAAGGAGTAGAAGTAACAAGTAAAGGATGTATTGTAAATCCAGTTACTAAAAAAAGTATGAACTCTGATTATGTTCTTTTAACTAAAGATACAGTAGGGGTTATTGCTGATTTTAATGGTAAATCAACTGATACAGATAATAGTGAACTTACTAAAGCTATATGTGAAAGATTTGAAAATGGATCATTTATAGGGAAATATGATACTAGTGATGCGACATGTAAATGTGATAAGAGTGATAATCCAACAAAATTAATAGACACTAAAACTGGAGAAAAAGTAAATGCTTGTATAATATCAGGACAAGAAAAAAATAATTATTTATTCCATGAAGTTATGTGGAGAGTAGTAGGGTTATATGATCTTAGTAGTAGTGAACTTGGCAGTCATGGTATAGTTGCTAAGATGATAACAGATGGATTTGTGGAAAAGTAGTAACAATTTGACTTTTAAAATATAAATGATATAATTAATTTGTACATAGTTAATATGTACATTTTTTTTGGAGGAAATATTTAATATGGAAACAAACGGGGAACTGAAACCTACACTTGATAAGTTAATGAGTGAAGTAGATAGTGTTTTTATAGTTCCACACAATAGGCCTGACTTTGATGCTTTAGGAGCAGCAGTAGGGATGTCATTAATAGCAGGCAAGAAATATAAAAAGAAAAATTATATTATTATTAATGATGAAATTAAGAGTTTGCCAGTAGAAATACAAAAGATGATAGGAGATATAAATAAGAATCATAATGTAATTAGAATAGGTGATTTATCACCACTTATTACAGATAATAGTATGCTTGTAATAGTAGATGCAAATAAAGATTATTTAGTATCTACAAAAGACTATTTTGATTCATTTAAAGATATATTAGTAATAGATCATCATAAAACAGATGAACATACTATAGTGACACCTAATTTATTTGTAGATACATGTTTATCAAGTACATGTGAAGAAATATCTAGACTTATATTTAATCTTGGAATTAAAATTAATCCAGATGAAGCAAATTATTTATTATCAGGTATAGTTTTAGATACAAATAGACTTACTAAGAACTTAACTTCTAAAACATTTTCAGTTCTTTCTAAATTAACAGAAAGGGGGGCTAATCCTGAAACAGTTAATAATTTATTTTTAGAAGAGTTTGAACATGATAGACTAATACAAAAGTTAGTAGATGGAACCGAGTTTTTAAAATATTCTATAGGGATAGCTGCTGATAGTAGTGATAGTGGTAGAATATTTACTGTAGAAGATATAGCTAAATGTGCAGATTATATATCTAGATATAATGTAGATGCTGCGTTTGCGATAGCATATATAGATCAAGATTTAGTATCTATAAGTGCTAGAAGTAAAGGTATTATAGATGTATCAGCTATTATGAAATTATTAGGTGGTGGTGGAAGTCCTACTAGTGCAGCAGCTAGAATAAAAGGATATAGTACAGGAGATATAAAAGATTATATAATGTATTTATTTTCACCAAGTAATTTTGATAATAGAACATTTATGGAATTAAATAGTGAAGAAGAATATAAATTAAGAATGAAAATATAACTTAAATGATCATAAAAATGATCATTTTTTTAATGTTAGTATTGAAATAAAAAAATAGTTAAAGTATAATACTAATAGAGAATAGAGGTGTATATGAAAAGTATCAATTTTAAAGAGTTGTTTAAAAATAAAAGTGTGATTTATTTATCTGTAGTATTAGGTTTATTATTAGTAATTGGTGTATCTTATGCGTATTTTAGTATTACTGTAAATGGTAATGAAGAAGCACAAGATATAAGAGTTACTACTGGTAATTTATCATTATTTTATAATAGTGGTCCAGAGTTAAAAGTGGATAATATACAGCCGGGTAAAACATTAATTAAAGAGTTTACTGTAACGAATACAGGTGACTTTGATACAGAGTTTGATATTAATATGGTTGATATGATTAATACTATTGAAAAGGATGAACTTGTCTTTAGTTTAGACTGTGTTAGTTATGAAAAATATGGACAAGAGGGTCAAACAGGAATAGGAACATGTGATGGACAAGGAACAACACCTTTTATATATAGTGAAGTACCAACATCACAAAAGTTAAAAGGGAATAATCCTATTAAAGTTGGTGTAACAAATAAATATAAATTAACTATAACATTTGTTGAAACTGGTTCTGTACAAAATTATAATCAAGGTAAAAAGTTTATAGGAAAGATACAAATAAATGAATATAACTTTAATGATTCAAATGTACCAGTAATAAATAATGCAAAAATAGATAATTTATTATTAACTGCTTTATTAAAAGATACAAATGGACTTAGTGCATATGCAGTAACAAGTGCTGATGCAGAAGAGCCATCATCATGGAAGAATGTAAGCAAAAATGAGTATACAGTTAGTGATAAAGTGGATGATTATGATAAGAAATTATGGGTTAAAAATATAGATGGAAATGTAATATATAAAGATTTAACACCAATATCTAATCTAACAATAGATCCAGCAGGAGGAACATATAAAGGTTCAACCGGAAGCATAACAACAAGTGAAAGATATAAAAATGAAATAGAATTAAGTGATCCAACAAGAGAAGGATATACATTTAGCGGATGGAATGTTACAGGAGAGAAAAGTACATTAAAAGATTCAAGTACAGCTATGCTTACTAATAAAGTAAGAATGATGAGTACGAAAGTTGCTGAAACAAGTAATGGAAGTAAAACATTAGTAATGGGAATAGAAGAAACTAAAGTAACTGCGACATGGAGACAAAATAATTATGATTTAACTATTAATCCAAATGGCGGAAGTTATAATGGAAGTACTGAAACTAAAACATCAAGTGTGACATACGGAACAGATGTAGATATATCTGATCCAGTAAGAGAGGGATATACATTTACTGGATGGGCAGTAAGCAGTGATAAGGCTTCATTAAACGGAAAGAAATTAACTATGGGACTTGAAGACTGTACATTAACTGCTAATTGGGCTATCAATTCTTATCCATGGATAGCATATCATAATAAAATGAATGTAACTGGAAGTGGATATACTTTAGTAAGTGCAGATACAAAAGAGGGTACAGCTGACTTTGGAAGTAAAGTTACACCTACAGTAAACACATATACTGGATTTACAAGTCCAGCATCAAAAACAATAACAATAGTGGTGGATACAAAACCAAGCACTAAGAATGTAGTAAATTATAATTATGATAGAAATAAATATACACTTACAATAAATCCTAATGGAGGAACATATAATGGAAATACATCAAGTACTACAACAAGTGAATACTTTGAAGCTGTTAAAGCAATAAAGAGTCCAACTAAAACTGGATATACATTTACAAAGTGGACTAAGACAGGTAATTCAACTTTAACAGATACAACACTTACAATAGGAAGTGAAAATACAACACTAACAGCCAATTATGAAGCAAATAAATACACAGTAAGTTTTAATGCTAATGGAGGAGATGTTGATACTGCAAGTAAAGATGTTACATATAATGGAACTTATGGAGAATTACCAACTGCAACAAGAGATGGATATGTATTTTTAGGATGGTTTACAGATGCAAGTAGTGGACTCCAAATAAAAGAAGATTCATCAGTAACTATTACAGCAAATCAAACATTATATGCACACTGGAAAGCAAATACTTATCCATGGGTAGCATATCATAATAAAATGAATGTTGATGGAAGTACTTATACATTAGTAAGTGCTGATACAGAAGAAGGTGAAGCTGATTATTTATCAAAAGTAACACCATCTGTAAAAACATATACAGGGTTTACAAGTCCATCAACAAAAACAATTACAATAGCAATTGATTCGGATAAACCAAGTACTAAGAATGTGGTAACTTATAATTATACAAGAAATAAATATACTCTTACTATAAATCCAAATGGTGGAACTTATAATGGAAGTACATCAAATACAGTAAGTAGTGAATATTATGAAGCTACTAAAACAATATCAAATCCTACAAAAAAAGGATATACATTTTCAAACTGGACAAAGTCTGGTAATGCAACATTAAGTGGTACAACTCTAACAATGGGAAGTGGAAGCACAACACTAACAGCTAATTATACTGCAAATAAATATACAGTAAACTTTAATGCTAATGGTGGAAGTGTTTCAACATCAAGTATGACTGTAACATATGGTGCTAAATATGGAACTTTACCAACTCCAACTAAGCCTGGACATGAGTTTATAGGATGGTTTACAAGTGCAACAAGTGGAACACAAATAAAAGCGAGTTCAACTGTATCAATCACTACAACTCAGACATTGTATGCTCATTGGAAAGTTTCGACATTTGCTTATTATTTAATCGGTAATTATAGTGCTTTAGGTTTAACAAAAATAGACCAAACATCAACAGGGAATCAAACTTATGCAACAACTGAATATAGATATCAAGGAGCAAATCCAAACAATTATATAACATTCAATGGTGAAACTGGAGTGTGGAGAATTATTGGTGTGTTTGAAGTTCAAACGCCTAATGGCAACGGATATATGAAAGAGTATAAAATAAAACTAGTAAGAAATAAAATAGGAAAATCAGCGTGGAGTTCTAATTCAACTATAAACTATAGCGATTGGACAACTTCAACATTAATGACAACACTAAATAGCGGTGAATATTATAATAGAACTGGTACATATGCAAGTAATGGTTTAACATCTGAAGCAAAAAATCAGATAAGTAGTACAAAATGGTATTTGGGTAATGTGGTGTGGTCTAATGGACCTGGTGTTGGAACTACGGATGAAATGTATAATCAAGAAAGAAGTACAAGTGTGCATAGCGGAAATAGTCAAACATGGGATGGAAAAGTAGCATTAATATATCCAAGTGATTATATGTATGGTAGTAGTGAATGCTATAACAATGGTACTTCAGGAAATAACTTCGCTGGAACATGTATGAGTACTGATTGGATTATAGATACAGATAATTGGTTCTGGACTTTATCACCTTGTTCTTTCCGTTCTAATGTTTCGATGCGTGTGTACGGTAGTGGTATAGTAAGTTTTGATACTTCAAGTAATGCAAATGGTAATTTACGTCCTTCTGTATATCTTTCATCAAGTGTAAAATATGTATCAGGTAATGGAAGTGCTAGTAATCCGTTTGTGATACAATAATGATATACTCAAAATAATATACATTCAATTGTATATTATTTTTTTTAAATGTGATAGAATGTATTTATGAGGGAATATTTGGAAAGTAAATATAATATATGTGATGAAAAAATAAGTATACTAGATAGTAGTGAGTTTTTATGTAGAGAATTATATAGATTAAACTTATCTTCTGATGAAGTAATATTATCATATAATCATATTAAATCACTAGGAAGTAGTACTAAGATAAAAAACTATATTAATAAAGTATTAGATGATGTAAATGTTCTTGTATTTCAAAATGTATTATGTGAACTTGATTATAAAGATAAAATAGAAATATTAAACAATATTAAAAATAAAAATATAACATTTATTAATATAACTAATGATATAGAAGAAACATTATATTTTGATAGAATAATTATAATATATAATAATAAAGTAATATGTGATGGTAAAAAGATAAGTGTATTAAATGAAGAAAAATTACTTAAAAGACTAGGATATTCATTACCATTTATAATAGATTTAAATAGATATATGATGGATTATAATATAACTAATAAATATTATTTAAGTAATGAGGAGTTAATAGAAGAATTATGGAAATAAGATTTGATAAAGTAAGTTATTTAAATAAAATAAAAGATATAAGTTTTAATATAAATAAAAGTGGAATATATTCTTTTTTAGGAATAGATATATCTAATAATAATATAATAGGAGATATACTTAAATATAATTTAGAGTATGATGGAAATGTATATTATAATAAGAAAGAATATAAGAATATTAAAAATAAAAATATAATAAATAAAAAGATAGGATATGTAGATAATAATCCATATGAGAAATTAGGAAAAGGAACTGTATATGAAGAGTTTAAAAATACTCTTATAAATTATAAATATAATAAAGATATAGATAAAAGAATAGATGAATCATTAAAAATATTAGAACTTGATAATAATATATTAAATAGTAATATATATGATTTAACATTAATAGAAGCTAAGAAAGTATATTTAACAAGAGAGTTATTATATAATCCTAGTATATTAATATTAAATAATATAACAAGTGGACTTACTAAAAGAGATAAGAGTGATATATATAGATTATTTAGAATACTTAAAAGTAAATATAATAAAATAATAATATTTATAAGTAAAGATAGTGATGCGGTTAATGAAATAAGTGATTATATATATATTATGAATAGAGGAAAGATAATTAAAGATGGGGATAGAGATATACTAAAAGATAGAGAGTTATTAGATAAATGTGGTATTATGTATCCTTTAATTATGGATTTTATAGATAAATATAATAAGAAAGGAAGAACTCTATATAATTATAGAAATATACTTGATTTAATTAAAGGAATATATAGAGATATATTTTAATAATGAGATATTTAATTAATTTATGTTATAATGGATCAAAGTTTTATGGATATCAGGTACAAAAAGATAAGTTAACTGTAGAAGGGGAAATAGAGAAGTGTTTATCTACTATATTTAATAGAAATATAAATACTATAGCTTCTTCTAGGACTGATAGATATGTACATGCGAATAATCAGTATTGTTATTTTGATATAGATATTAAAGTAGATGTTAATAGTTTAAAGAGAAGTATTAATTCTATGATAAATGATTATATATATATTAAAGATATTAGTGAAAGTAATATAGATACTAGAAGAGATGTTATAAATAAAGAATATATATATAAGATAAATATGGGAGAATATAATCCTATAGAAGTAGAATACGTTAATCAATATAATAAGATTATAAGTGAAGAAGTATTGAAAGAGTTTATTAGTAGAATAAGTGGAGAACATAATTTTAGAAGTTTTACTTCTGATAAAGATAATAATAATTATGTGAGAAATATTATGATATCTTATTATAAAGATGGTGATATATTATATTTAGTTTTTAATAGTAAAGGCTTTTTAAGATATATGATTAGAAATATAGTAGGGTTACTTCTTGATATTAATGATGGAAAGAAAAATATTTCTGATATAGATCTGATATTTGAGAGTGAAAATAGATGTAGTTTACTTAGATGTGCTTCTGGATGTGGGTTATATTTGAATAAGATTGAGTTTAAAAAATAGAAGTAACTTGTAATAAAAGTGAGCATAATAGTGTTTGCTTTTTGTTTGCCACTTGACATGAGGGAGTGGGACCTTTATAATTTTAAATAGAGAATAGAGGTACATGTATGAAAGATAAAAAGTTTATTTATGGGGTTTTAATTGTGGTTGTTTTCTTATTAACTGCAGGTTTAACGTATGCATATTTCAGTTTAACTATAAGTGGTAATGATGTAGCTGAAACTATAAATGTAAGTGCTACTAAACTTGAGCTTAAGTATACTGATGGAAAAGAAGTAAGAGCAAGTAATATTGAACCAGGATGGACAATGACTAAAACTATTACTGTAGTGAATACTGGTAATGAAGAAGCATATTACACTTTAGGTTGGCAGAAACTTTATAATGAAATCCAAAAAGATGAACTTGTTATAAGAAGTACATGCACGAGTAGTGGAGCTACTAAAGGTACATGTGATAATACTGATAATGTAATAGTACCTCAAACAAACGAAGTCACAGCTGAAACTAATAAAGTATTATATCCATATAAAGAAGCAGCACTTATATTATCAGGTGAAACTCATACGTATACTGTAACTATTGAGTTTATAAATTATACTAATAAACCACAGAATTATAATCAAGGTAAAAAGTTTTATGGTGTTCTTGGAATAGTTCCTGCTTACAATACATATAATCTTACACTTAATATATCTAATGCAGATGGAACACCTGTTGCAAATAGTGAAGTTACACTTCATTCTAATCCAATGACTGGAACTACTGATGAAAATGGTACAGTAATATTTAATGATGTAGAACTTGGAGATCATAGTTTAGATATTAATAAGAATAATAATATAATAAATACATCAATTAAATTAATGGGTGGAACAAATGATATTGTTCAAGCAGATAATAAATATAATGTTAAAATTAAAAAAGAAAATATAACTCTTAATGTAAAATTAAGTGATAATGATATAAATAATTTATATGTTAAAGGTAAGAGAAAATGTTATGGTGAAGTTACAAATAATAAATTTGTAGATGGACAATATACATATACATATTATTCATATAATGATGCGTGGGGTATCATTTTAACTGATGCAACTTCAACAGATCCAGTAATAACAGAAATGTGCAAAACAGTTAATGATAAACCTGTAGTTGGAATGGGAGCCACGTTTAGGGATAGCAAAGCTTCAAGTATAGATGTATCTAGTTTTGATACGAGTAATGTAACTTATATGAATGAACTGTTCAAAGATAGTGCCGCAACAGAAATAATTGGCTTAGAAAACTTTAATACGTCAAAAGTAACTACTATGTGGAGAATGTTTTCTGGTAGCAAAGCAGTTGAACTTGGTTTAAGCAACTTTAATACGTCTAATGTAACGAATATGAGTGAAATGTTTCAAAGTAGTGCTGCAGAAAGTCTAGATTTAAGTAGTTTTGATACTGGTAAAACAAACAATATGTATGGTATGTTTATGAATAGTTCGGCGACAAAAATAATCGGCTTGGAGAATTTCGATACAAATAAGGTAACAAATATGAAATATATGTTTACTAATAGTAAAGCTACAAGTTTAGATTTAAGTAGTTTTGATACTGGTAAAACAAACAATATGTATGGTATGTTTATGAATAGTTCAGCTATATCATTAGATTTATCAAATTTTGACACTTCGAATGTAGCAAATATGCACGCGATGTTTTATGATAGCGCAGCGGTTGAAATAAAAGGTTTAGAAAAATTTAATACAAGCAAAGTGGAAGATATGGCAGCTATGTTTCAAAGTAGTAAAGCTACAAGTTTAGATTTAAGTAGTTTTAATACCTCAAATGTAACGAATATGGATACTATGTTTTATGGTACTGCTGCAACGGAAATAAAAGGTTTGAAAAACTTTAATACAAGTAGTGTAACAAGTATGGAAGGTATGTTTCAGGATTGTGCTGCAGAAAGTCTGGATTTAAGCAGTTTTGATACGAGTAAAGTAATACAAATGCGTTCTATGTTTTCTGGTAGCAAAGCCACAAGTTTAGATTTAAGTAATTTTGACACCTCGAATGTAACAAACATGCGTTATATGTTTTATAGTAGCAAAGCCACAAGTTTAAATTTAAGTAATTTTGACACCTCAAATGTAACAAATATGGATTCTATGTTTCATAGAAGTTCTGCAGAAGTTTTAGATTTAAGTAGTTTTGATACAAGCAAAGTAACGAATATGTTCCGTATGTTTTATATGTGTGATGCAACAGTTATAGATTTAAGTAGTTTTGATACAACAAATGTAACTAATATAAGTAATATGTTTTATAATTGCAGCGTGAGTAAAGGCTACGCTCGCAATCAAACAGAAGCAGATAAGTTTAATGGTTTAGTTGGAAGTAATGTGTTTAGTGTTAAATAATCGTAGTACTAAGTACTACTTTTTATTTCTATTATATTGTTTATGGTGATGTATTGTGTTAAAATATTTATAGAATAGGAGAGCGGGTATGTTTGATAGGATACTTACTATAAATAAGAATAGTGCTAGTGTTAAACTTGGTGGTGATAGGAGTGCTATTAAAGATTTAATTAATTTACATGTTGTGTTTGAAGATAATGATAAGAAGATATTAGGTGAGATAGATAGTATTAGTGAAGAGACTGTAAATATTTCTTTTTTAGGTGAACTTACATCTAATAATTTTATTGGTGGTTTAATTAGAAAACCTTCTATGGATAGTAAAGTTAGAATTATAAATAATGATGAACTTAAAATACTTACTGGTAATGAAAGGGGTAGTATACCTCTTGGTATAAGTCCTTTATATAATGGGTATCCTCTTAATGTTTCTATAGATGATTTATTCTCTAATCATACTGCGATATTTGGTAATACTGGTAGTGGTAAAACTAATGGTATATGTAGAATAATACAAAATGCTTTTCCTAGTGGGGATGTTATACCATATAAAGCTAATCTTTTTATATTTGATAGTTATGGTGAATATATTAACGCTTTTAGTAAGTTAAGTGATAATAATAAATATTATAAGTTTAAAGTTATAACGACTAATCCTAGACTTGATTATGAAACTCTTAGTATACCTGTTTGTTTACTTAATTTTGAAGATGTTCTTAATTTACTTGATGCGAGTGATTTTTCACAAATAGCTATAGTTGAAACAGCAATTGTTTATGCGCGTATGTTTGCCCGTAAAGATAATGAAGCACATGATTTTAAGAATCATATTCTTAGTAAAGCAATTACATCAATAATATATACTAATCAAACAGCATCTAAGATAAGAGATCAGATATTTGAAATATTAAGTGAAACTAATACACCAGAGTTAAATCTTGAAGCAGAGGTTAAAGGTATAGGATTTACACGTAAGTTTAGAGATTGTTTTGATATAGATATGGAAGGTAGATTTGCCGAACGTACTGTTATAACAGATTATATTAAATCATTTATTAATGAAGAGAGAGAATGGAACTTTACTGATATAGAAGATACTAGATATTCTCTTAAAGATTTAGAAGTAGCACTTAACTTTACTTTATATAGTGAAAGATATTTACTTAATGAAGATATGTATGATAGTGCGATGAGTCTTAAAGTAAGATTACATGATTTAGTTACAAGAGATAAGAGTAAGTTTTTTAGTAATGAGTTTATTACTCTTGAGAATTATATTAAAAGACTTCAGATTAAAGATAATATGAAGTGTCAGATAGTTAATTTTAATTTAGAAGATGTTGATGATAGGTTTGCTCGTAGTATAGTTAAAATATTTGGTAGATTATTTTTAAGATATACTAGAAGTCTTAGTGATAGAGCTTCATTTCCAATACATATGATACTTGAAGAAGCGCATAGATATGTAATTGAGAATGATGATAAAAAGATACTTGGATATAACATATTTGAAAGAATTGCTAAAGAGGGAAGAAAGTATGGACTTATTATGGATTTAATTACTCAAAGACCTACTGAACTTTCTAGTAATGTTATAAGTCAGTGTGCTAATTTTATTATATTTAAGATTAATCATCCTCAGGATTTAGATTATATAGCTGCTTCTGTACCTAATATGAGTGAGGATATAGTAGAAAAACAAAAGACATTACAGCCAGGTACTTGTATTGCATTTGGTAAAATATTTAAAATACCTATGATAGTTAAGATGGAAAAAGCAAATCCTGAACCTAGTAGTTCTAACTGTCAGATATTTAATAATTGGATGGCTCGTATAAAAAAATAGGAGGATAAAAATATGTTTTATGATTTTGGACCAGGATTTTATATAGATATAAAGAAAGCTAAGACTCCATCTAGATATGTATATAAGGGTAAAAAATATAGAATTAGTATAATAAGTGATGTTCTTATTAGGTTTGAATATAGTAATGATGGGAAGTTTAGTGATTATCCTACTTTGTTTGCTAAAGATAGAAGTTTTGGTAAACCTTCTCTTAAAGTTAAAGAGGATGAGAGTATTCTTGTTATAAGTAATGATGTATTTATGATAGAATATAAAAAAGAAAGTCCTTATGTTGGGACTAAACTTGTTCCTGATGCGAATCTTAGGGTAACTATTAATGGAACTGAGAAAGTATGGTATTTTAATCATCCTGAAGCACGTAATTTTAAGGGAAGTAGTTATAGTCTTGATGATACTAAAGGTAGAGTTAAATATGATAATGGATTATTTAGCCTTGATGGATTTGTTTCAATAGATGATGCGAAGACGCCTATACTTACTAATTATGGAAATATAATATCATCTAATTATAAAAATATAGATACATATTTATTTATATATAATAATGATTTTGGAAAGGGACTTAAAGATTATTTTAATTTAACTGGTTTTCCATCATTAATACCAAGATATGCTTTAGGTGTGTGGTGGTATAAAGATGAAATATATAATGAAAGAGATATATATAAACTTGTAAATAATTTTAAAGAGAATAGTATTCCTTTATCTGTTATTATGCTTGGGGATAAAGCTAGAAATAATTTTGGTAGTAATATTAGTTTTAGTGTTAATAGAGAGTTATTTCCTTTTATAGGTAAACTTAGTAAAGATTTACATGATAATGATATTAGACTTGGACTTAATATACGTACTAATGGAATAATAAGTAAGAATGAAACTAATTATAATAATTTTATAAATGCTTATGGTAGTAATAAGGGTGAAGATATTCCTTTTAATGTATTTGATTATAAATTATGTGATTCATTTTTAAAGAATATAATTAATCCTGTTATTGATAGTGGTGTTGACTTCTTATGGGTAGATGATAATAATAGTAAAAGTAAACTTATGAATTATACTACTAATTATTATTTATATAAGAACTTTAGTAAGTATAAAGATAAGAGAAACTTTATAATATCTAGGAATAATGGGGTATGTGCTCATAATTTAGGGGCTTTATATAGTGGAAATACTCCTGTTAGTTTTAAGACTCTTAGATTACTTCCTTTTTATAATAGTACTTCTTCTAATATTGGTATTTCTTGGTGGAGTCATGATATTGGTGGATTTAAAGGGGGAAGTGAGGATGAAGAGTTATATATAAGATATGTACAACTTGGTACTTATAGTCCTATACTTAGACTTTCTAGTGAAAGTGGGAAATATTATAAAAGAGAACCATGGAAGTGGGATGCTAAAACTAATAAGATAGCTGGTGATTATTTAAGAATAAGACAAAAATTAATACCATATATATATACTGAAGCATATAAATATAGTACTAATGGAAGTCCTATAGTGCAACCACTATATTATAGATATCCTGAAACTTATGATGAACCTCTTTATAAAAATGAATATTATTTTGGTAGTTCTTTCTTTATATGTCCGATTACTAATAAGAAAGATAATGTTATGAATAGAGTTGTTCATAAGATATTTTTACCTAATGGTATTTGGTATGATTTTAAGACTGGTAAAAAGTTTGTTGGTGGTAAGAGATATACAACATTCTATAAGGATGAGGATTATCCTGTGTATGCGAGTAGTGGAGCTATTATACCTATGGCTAGAAATGATAATGATAATCTTAATAGTATAAAACCTCCAGAGACACTTGAAGTGCAGATATTCCCAGGTAAAAGTAATGCATATAAGTTATATGAAGATGATGGCGTAAGTAATATGTATAAAGAAGGATATAGTTTTACTACGCAGATAGAGTATTTCTATAAAGAAAATGATTTTTCAGTACAAATAACACCACTTGAAGGTAAGAAGGGAGTTATACCAGAAAAAAGAAATTATGTAATCAATTTTAGAAATACTAAGAGTACTAAAGATGTACAAGTATTTGTTAATGAAATAAATATACCATTTAGAACTAAAAGTAAAGAAAATGATTTCTTAGTTATGTTTGATAATGTAGATACTACTAGTAAGATATTTGTATATTGTAAGGGTAAAGATATAGAAATTAATGCATTTAGAGTAATAAATGAGGATTTAGCAAGTATTATAAGTGATGCGAAGATAGAAACTAGACTTAAAGAAGAAATAGATAAGATTATATTTAGTGATGAAGAAATTAAAGAAAAAAGAATTAAAATAAGAAGACTTAGAAGAAAGGGACTAGATACTATATTTGTTAAGATGTTTATTAAGTTACTTGAATATATGGCAGAACTTTAGTATACTTTAGTGGGAGTGAATATGAAATATATAATAGATTTTCTTATATTATATTTAGTTACATATTTAATATATGTGTTTGTTATAAATGGTAAGAGAAAGAGCTTTGAGAAACTTAAAAAGAATAGTGAAGTTATGTATATTATAAATAGATATAAACTTGATATGAGGAAAGTTAAATATAAAAGGCTTTTAAATACTCTTGCGGTGATTAATTCATTTATTATTGCTTGCGGGGCATGTATTATTATGAATGTTAAATCATTAATATTATCTATAATAATAGCGTTTATAGTAGTTAGTATTTTATTATATGTTTTGTATTATATTTTAGGTAGTTATTATAAAAGTAAAGGAATGTGTGAGTAATTTCTTTACTTTTTATTAATCTACTTGTATAATAATTATTTATAAATGGAGGGAAAAATGGAAAACTTAAAAAGAATTAATAAAGAAATAAGAGAATATCTTGATAAGTATGATGATAATTTAACTTGGGAAGAATTACTTAGAAGAATTGTTAGTAATGTGGCTGGAGATGAAAAAGAGAAGTTTATTGTTACTTATAGACTTGTTAATATATTATCTAGAGATAGTGACCTTACTATACTTGAAAATGGTAGAGTAGTGCGTAAGAGTTCACTTAATTTTGCTAAGTGTTATAAGTGTCCTTATACTTTTACAAATGGAGAAAACTATGGTGATATGTTTGATAGTATGTCTCATTTATCTATATTTTGTGAGAAACTTCAGTGCTTTGTATGTCAAGATGTAACACTAGAGGAAACTTATCAAATTGATAATAGTGGTTTTTGTCCATTACTTAAGAAGAAATAGTACTTTTAATTTTATATTTTATTTGATAAAATAACTATGGGTGATAAGAATGGAAGTATTAATAACTGGAGCTAGTAGTGGGATAGGAGAGAGCCTTGCTAGAGGTCTTGCTAGTAGGGGATATGATTTAATATTAGTTGCTAGAAGTGAAGATAAATTAAGACTTTTAAAAGAAGAACTTAAATGTAAAGTTAAAATAGAAGTTATGGATTTAAGCGTAGAGGAGAACTTATATAAACTTTATGAAAAGTATAGTGGTAAAGTAAACTTTCTTATAAATAATGCTGGCTTTGGTGCGTTTGGTGAGTTTGCTAGTACTAATTTAGATAATGAACTTAATATGATTGATTTAAATATAAGAAGTGTTCATATATTAACTAAATTATTTTTAGAAGATTTTATTAAACAAGATTATGGTAGAATACTTAATGTAGCTAGTATTGCTGCGTTTGAACCTGGGCCATTAATGGCTACTTATTATGCCACTAAGAGTTATGTTTATAATTTAACTATGGCTATATATGAAGAACTTAGAAGAAATAATAGTAATGTTAAAGTATCAGTATTATGTCCTGGACCTACTAAAACATTATTTAATGATAGAGCAAATGTTAAATTTGGAGTTAGAAGTTTAACTAGTGATTATGTAGCTGATTATACACTTGATAAAATATTTAAAAATAAAGTATTAATAATACCAGCATTTAGAATGAGATGTGCTGTGTTTGCCAATAGAATATTTAGTCGTAAGTTTGTTATGAAAATAATATATAAAATACAAAAGAAAAAAATAGATAATTAAAACAATATGGGCTTTCTTACATATACTATTTTAGGAGGGTATATGAACGAGAGCTTTTTTGATAGGGTGGAAGCTAAAACCAAGGTTAGTAAAGATACTATAGTAAATCTTGCTAGAAAATTACAAGAGGGTAACTTTAAAAATAAAGATACACTAAATGAAATAATAGATGAACTTAGTGATATAACAGGAAAAGAAGTAAGTGATGAAAAAAGAGAAAAGATAATAAATACTATAGTAAATGATAAAGTTCCGAAAGATATAGAAAAATATGTTTAGTTTAACTTGACAAATGTACTTTGATAATCTATAATCGTTTTATAAATGTTGAAGAAATAAGAGTAGTTTTTATAAATATTTTAAGAGAGTTAGTGATTGGTGAGAACTAATAGTTTATAAAAATGAATATACATATTTTGGAGTTTATAGGTTACGCGTTATAGTATTTAAGAAGTAATTAAGGTGGTACCACGATATATTCGTCCTTTAGTATCACTTTTTATTTTGGAGGTAAAATGAGATTTTTTGAAAAGATAAGTAAAGAAACGTACATTAAAGAGTTTGGTAGTGAAGTAAATTATGATAAGATTGAAATACCTACTAGAAGTACTAAACATAGTGCTGCGTATGATATTAGAAGTATGGATGAAGTTACTATAAAACCTGGATGTGATAGTGTTATTAGAACTGGGCTTAAAGTGTGTATGAATGATGATGAAGTATTTTATATTTATTCTAGGAGTTCACTTGGTTATAAATATAATGTTAGTTTAGTGAATAGTGTTGGTGTTATTGATAGTGATTACTATAATAATATTGATAATGAAGGACATTTTAAGATTAAACTTGTTAATAATGGTAAAAAAGATTTTAATATTAAAATAGGAGATAGAATAGCACAAGGGGTGTTTATGAAGTATTTAGTTACTGATGATGAAAAAGAAATAACTGCCACTAGAATGGGTGGTATAGGTTCAACTGATAGGAGGAAAATATAATGAAATTTTTTGATGAACTTAAATGGAGAGGTGTTATAAAAGATATTAGTAGTGAGGAACTTGAAGATAAACTTAATAATGATAGTTTAACATTTTATTTAGGTACTGATCCTACTGCTGACTCATTACATATAGGGCATTATGCTTCTTTTGTAACTGCTAAGAGATTAATGTTACATGGTCATAAACCAATTATATTAGTTGGTGGAGCTACAGGATTAATAGGTGATCCAAGACCTACTATGGAGAGAAAAACTATTACTAAAGAGTTTGTAGATGAGAATGTTAAAGCACTTAAAATACAAGTAGATAGATTATTAGATGGAAAAGCAATGCTTGTTAACAATTATGATTGGACTAAAGACGTAACAGTTCTTGATTTCTTAAGAGATATAGGGACATATATAAATGTAAATTATATGCTTAATAAAGATATAATTGCTAGAAGACTTGAAAGTGGTATTTCATATAAAGAGTTTAGTTATACATTACTTCAAGGTTATGATTTCTTACATTTATATAAAGAAATGGGATGTACACTTCAGGCTGCGGGTAGTGATCAATGGGGAAATATTACTACTGGTATAGAATTAATAAGAAAGATACTAGGAAAAGAAGCTTATGGATTTACAATGCCATTAATACTTGATTCAAATGGAAATAAGTTTGGTAAAAGTGAAGGTAATGCTTTATGGCTTGATAAAAATAAAACTAGTCCTTATAAAATATATCAATACTTAATTAATACTGATGATAGTAAAGTTATTGAATATTTAAAAGTATTTACATTCTTAAGTAAAGAAGATATTGAAGCATTAGAAGAAAGTGTTAAAAAGGAACCAGAAAAGAGACTTGCTCAAATGGCACTTGCATATGAAGTAGTTAAAGATATTCATGGTAAAGAAGAAGCTGATCTTGCTAAGAAAACTAGTGAAGAAGTATTTAGTAAAGGTTACAGTGAAGAGGGGATGGAGGAAGTTTCTGTTAATCTACTAGAAAATGATAATATAATGGATGTAATGGTAAAAGCATCTTTAGTAAGTTCTAAGAGTGAAGCTAGAAGATTAATTGAAGGAAATGGTATTAGTATTAATTCAGAAAAAGTAAATGACCCAAATAAAGCTATTAAATATGATGATTTTGAAAATAATAGTTTTGTAATTAGTAAAGGTAAAAAAATACATATTAAAATTAACTTAGTAAAATAAGTTAATTTTTCTTTTAATAAAGTTATTAATGTTATATAATTATAATGGTGAGAATATGAAAGTTATAGAATATTTTAAGAAAAATTATAAGGGAATTATATTATGTATAGCAAGTCTTCTTGGTATGGTTTTTGTTCCAACATTAACTGCATATATATTTAAAGATTATACTGATAGTTCTATGGTGCTTACTTTAATGGGTGATATGGTTTTACTTGCTATATTATTAATTATGTATTTTAAAGATATTACTCGTGAACTTAAAATATATTTAAATAAGTTTTTTGATAGTGTTTTTGGTGAGTTTAAATGGTATTTTCTTGGGGTATTATTAATGGTTATATTTAATTTAATTATTAATTCTTATATGGGAAGTATTTCTGATAATGAAACTTTAATAAGAAGTTATATTCATAAAGAACCATTTATTTCTTTTATATGTGTTGTGCTTATTGCTCCTTTTATTGAAGAAGTTGTGTTTAGAAAAAGTATAATGAATGTATGTAAAAATAAATGGGTAGGCAGCACTATATGTGGATTATTATTTGGTCTTGCTCATGTAGTTGCGTATCTTAGTAATTTAACTAATCTTATATATATATTACCTTATGCATCATTGGGATTTTGTTTTGCGATGATGGATTATGAAAGTAAAACTATATTTTCATCTATTACTTATCATGCTTTTCATAATACATTTTCATATGTACTTATTATGCTTTTAGGAAGTATGTAATGGAAGAAGAAGTAAAAGAAAAAAAGAAATCTTTTAGATTTTTAAATATATTATTATTTATAGTTATTTTGTCTTTGGGTGCGTTTATGTATTCTAAATATTTAGGTGTTAAGGGACTTATAACTTATGAGTATAGAGTAGATAGTGATATATTAAGTAGTAATTTTAGTGGAGTTAAGATAATACATATAAGTGATTTATTATATGGAAGTAGTGTTAATAATGATGATTTAGATAGATTAGTTAAGAAAGTTAATTATTTAAAACCAGATATTATTGTGTTTACTGGTGATATGGTACATAGTTCATATAAGATGAATGATAAAAGTAAAGATAAACTTATAGAAACTTTTAAAAATATGAGTGCTACTTTAGGAAAGTACGCTATTAAAGGGGATAATGATTATAATGATTATTATGAAGATATAATAAAAAATAGTAACTTTACGTTACTTAATAATAGTTATGAAAAAATATATTATAAAGATAATAATTATATATATGTTACTGGGTTACCTAGTATGATTAAAGAAGATATTAATTTAGATGATGCGTTTTCATTTTATAGTGATGAAAATAGAAAGTATACTATATGTTTAATACATGAGGGGAATATAATAAATAAAATTAATGATAGTGATTATGAAGTTGATTTAATACTTGGTGGTCATTCTCTTAATGGTAGTGTTATAGTTCCTTATTATGGTTCATTATTTATACCTAAAGAGTCTAGTGATTATTATACTCATGAATATAAAAAGGGTATTACTAATATATTTATTTCTAGTGGTATTGGTACTTTAGAATATCCTTATAGATTTTTAAATAAGCCATCTATTAATTTATATAGACTAAAGAAAACTAATTAATTAGTACACACGTTATATTAATATATAAATAGAATGTAATAGGTGATTTTATGAGAGGTAATTATAATTATCGTTTTGGTGGATTTGCTTTTCCTTTTCTAGCTGGTGCTTTAGTTGGTGGGGGAAGTGCAATATTATTTAATCCATATAGGCCAAGACCAGTATATCAATATCCTATCTATGGTCCTTATTATCCTTACTATTAATAGGAAGTTTAATTGTCACTATAGTGTAAAGATATAACTTAGAGAAAAATGATATTGATCCGCCATGTCTATCAATTATTTCTTTTGATAAACATAAGCCAAGATGAGTACCATTTTCTTTTTTTGATGAGAAAGGGCAGAATAAATTATCAATAGTTTCTTTATCCATACCTTCGCCATTATCTTTGATAGAAATAACTATGTTACCAAGTCTTTTATATACTTTAATACTTAATTTTACTGTACTTCTTTCACATGCTTCGATAGCATTTTTAATTATATTTATTAAAACTTGTTTAATTCTTTTTGGATCAGCATAGATATTATAATCACATTTAAAATAAAGCTCTGATTCTATTTCTTTATCAGTAAAGAAAGGAATTACATCTTTTAATATATCATTTATCATTTTTTTGATGTTAAACTCTTTTTTATTTAAAGTTAAATGATTTATGTCTTTAAAATCACTGACTATATTTAAAGCATAGTTTACTTCTTTAAGTAATTTATCTTTGTCATCTATGATAGTTTTATTATCAAGTACTTCTATGTAACCTTTTATGACTGAAAGGGGATTTTTTATTTCGTGTGATATTTTACTAATTGTTAATCTAATTTCATCTTCTTTTTTGTAATCATTTAGTGTTTTAAAAGTAGTTAATAATTTAGTTTCCATAAGTATTATACCCATTACACTATATATAGATATAACAAATAAAGGTATACTTTTAGGCATATCAACTGCATCATTAAAAGCACTTGTTGCGAAAACATATATTATACATATAATAGTGTAATATAAAATATATCTATATATAGGAATAGATGATCTTTTATATATGTGATCAAGAGCTGTTAGAGCTAAAAGAAGAATAACTGTATAAAATATATTAAAATGAAGTACATTTACAAAATATATACCAACTATTATAGATAAGGCAAATGATGTATAAGTTTTCTTTTTATAATTAGATATAATTATAGGTATTAATAAATTATAAGATAGTTCTGCAATATTATATTTTCTTAAAAAATAGAGAAGTATAAAAAGTATTGTATATAGTGTTACTTCTAAGAAAGTAGTTTTTTCTCCTTTTTTAAACTTTGATTTTACTGTTATAAATAAAGTATAAATAATAATTGGAAAACATATTAATGATATGTTTAAACAAAATAAGTCAAATATTTCCATTTTTTTCACCAATATTAATTATATATCTTTTAATATGTCGAAGTTTGTCGAATTATGTCGGATAATATAGGAAATTGCGTTTTGATTTTTGAATTGTTCGTGATATAATGTTGGATGTAAAGGAGGTTTGTTATGAGTTTAAAAGATAAATTAGTGGGTTTAAGAAATGATTTATATCATACTTTGAATTTTAGTAGGGATTATGAGTTTGATGCAGAACTTTCAGATCATAGTATCGGTGATCAAAATATATATAGATTACATTTTATGGAATATTATAGAAAAATCCAATATTATGGTAAAAATAATAAGAAATTTAATGTAGGTATTATTGATTGGTCATTTAAACCATTTATGTTACCTAATGGAATGGAACGTAATGATGCGTTTAAAGTTCTATCTTATTTAACAGATTTTATTGAAAAGAGTACAGGTTTAGAAGAGGGCTCTTTTAGAAGTGTACGTACATTAGATAATGTTTTGGATTTAGAAAGACTTGGATTTAAAAGAGTAGAGGTGGACTATCCTAAAGATTCTTCTGAAGTTATAGATTTATTTACCATTAGGGGAAGAGTACTTTTATTTAAGCAAAGTAAACTATATCAAAAGTATTTTGAATGGTATAGTGAAGGTGTTACTTTTGATGAAGTTAAAGAAATATATAATAAGTGTGGTATAGATTTTTATGATTTAATTCCAGTAGTAAAAGAAAAAGAAGAAAATAATTCTGATGAAATAAAACTTGTTATGGAAAAGTAAGTGTAGGTGAGCCTACATTTTTATTTTGAATAAATATTTATGGAATAAAAAATAGTCTATTTTAGGCTAATAATATATTTAAAGTTCGAATATTTTTACTTATTATTTTTATTGATATAACAACTAGCAGTTATGAAGTGATAACTAGTAACTTGTTAAATTATACTGTATTTTTATAATAATATATTAAAATATAATGTTATAATAAATGTAAAGGAGGTCTTATGAAAATAATAAATACAGAGGCATTAGTTAGCTCACTATTTGTAATTGGTTTTGATAAGGTTGATTCAATTCTTTATACTTGTACATTAGGGGCATTAGCTATTGACAATCAAAAAATAAATATGTTTCAGTTTGAAAACAGGGAATTAAGTAGTACATTTAATAAATATGTAGATTCTAGTAGCTGGGGTTTCAAATTAAAGAATGGCTATACATTAGATACTAATATATCAACTGTGAAGGATTATAATTGGACACTAAGAAATCTATTTAATAAAAATAAAGATTTGATTGAGTATTTAAGAAATCTTGATTTTAGTAAAATTATTACTAAAAAAATGGAATTGTATGGTATAGAAAATGAGTCACAACTTGATCCCAGATTCAGCAATAAAGAAATGGAATTAATTGTACATTTAAATTAAGCGAAAGAAATAAAAAACTATTAAATTTGTGATAAAATGGAATTATATGGAGGATTAGTATGGAAGATGAAAAACAAGCATTAGAAAAAATAAGTGCTTTTTGGAGAAAATCATTAAAATATTATGGAAAAGAAATTGCTTTAGACTCAAATCAATATTTTAGCATTAATCAAATATGTAATGATGAAAACTTGCAAAAAAGAATATATGATTATAAAGTACAATATGGTTTTCCTCAATCGGGATGCATTACTTTAGGTTTTAGTTATAAAAAAGAAGATGACTCTTTTTTAATAGATAAAATAACAGTTTATGCACCGCCAGCAGATAAGGAATTTGTTGTTGCAAATTTAGCTCCTCAAGCAGATTTTGATGAGCTAAGTGTAAGTATGAATTTCGGACTTGATATGGGAACAAAAAAACACGCAAGTTGTGCAGAAATTTCCCAAAATCCAAATGCATTAAATATGTTAGATTTTGCTATTGAAGATTTGGAAAAAGCACAAGTCCTTGGAGAATGTAGACTAGAAGTATCAGCAGGAAGTAAACAAATTCCAATATGTCATAGTACAAATAAGCCTTTAAATAAAGAAAAAAGATGATTGTATAGATAAATCTAAATCATCTTTTTATTTGTTTTTTATTTTTTTAAAATTTTATATATTAAAGTTCGAATAGTTCGAACTTATTTACTATTGGTGGAGCTGAGGAGAGTCGAACTCCTGTCCATAATAGATACCTATTAAACATCTACAAGTTTAGTTGGTTTTTATTCTTACATAATAATATGGATTTCCAACTTCCGTTTACTATGCAAAGTCTATTAATCATTCATTACTTATAATAGACATTTAAGTAATATAATCTGCTTTATAACTCCCTTTTTATACTCACAGATAAAGTATAAGAGGAAGGCTCAGCTATTTACTAAATTAAGCAAATGCTGGAGCAAAACCGTAAGATTTTTCTCCGATTATTTTTAATTTTGTATTTTTTAAAGAAATACTAACTTACTTGCATTCAATCTTTATCTAAAATGTCGAAACCAAATACAGCCCCAAGTTACTTATGAATTATAACATAATTTTTATAATATATCTACTATTTATAATAAATAAATTGACAAAAATAATAGAATTATTTAGAATAATAAGTATGAAGAAGCTAAGAGTTTTAAAACTTATATTAGTAAATACATTTACATTAATTAGACTAATAGGAGCTATTAGTTTACCTTTAGTATATATTAAATATGGAGTTAATGTATGTGCTTTTGTAACTATTATTTTGTTTTTAACTGATGCGATTGATGGATTTTTAGCAAGGAAATTAAAATGTTCTACTTTTTTTGGAAGTAGCATGGACGCTTTTAGTGATAAACTTTTAAATACTATATCATTTATATTACTTGGTTTTACTTATAATGTAATGTTTTTACCTATTATAGCAGAAGTATCTATACTTATAATAAGTTATGCTACGTTTAGAAATGGTGGTAATGTACAGTCAACTAAAATAGGTAAAATTAAAACAATAATTATGGATATATGTGTTATTGCATCATTTTTGCTTTTAAGTTTAAGAGTAGTTGATATAGATTTTGTTCCATTATTTATTATTAATAAAACACCATATATAATAAATATATTAGGATGTATATGTACAATAGCAGAAGTGATAGCGCTTAGTGATTATAAGAAAAAATATTTATTAACTAGAAGTGTACCTAAAACTGTTAAAATAAATTATAAAGAACTTAAGAAGAAAAAGTTTAAAGAAGTAATAAGAGATGCTTTTGATACAGAATATTATTTAAAGCATAAAGATGAATCTATTATGAAACAATTTTACAAATGAGATGTTTTATGATATAATTTTTAAGGAGGATATGTAGTTATGAAAAAGAAGGGAATAATTATAGGAATTACAATATTAGCTATAGTGGGAGCTATACTTATATATGAGTTTGTGCCTAGAGAAGAGAGTGTATCTAATAAAAAGTTTAATGAAGAATATACTTTAGTAGATAAAGATAATGTGTATGTGTATAAAAGTATTAATGATATTATAAATGTTCTTAGTAAAGGAACAGGTATAGTATATTTAGGATTTCCAGAGTGTCCTTGGTGTCAAAGATATGTAGTATATTTAAATAATTTAGCTAAAGAATATAATATAGAAGAAATATATTATTATAATATAAAGGATGCTAGAAGTAATAATACTAAAGAGTATCAAAAAATAGTAGAAATATTAAATGATTTATTGCCTTATGATGATAATGGAAATAAAAAAGTATTTGTGCCAACAGTAGTATTTGTTAAAAATGGAAAAGTAATAGCACTTGATGATGAAACATCCACTATTAGTGATGGAACAACACCGGATGAGTATTGGAATCAGGAAAGAATTAATTTATTTAATTCTAAAATGGATAGTTATTTTAAAACTTATAATGCTGGCGTGTGTACAAGTTGTAATAAGTAAGAGGAGATTATGGAAATTAAATATTTAATAATAATATGTATACTAATAATAATGGTATTAATTGCTTTAAAAATGACTAGAAAAGATTTTCATATTGAAATTAATAAATTGATTCAATATTTAGGTGGAAAAGATAATATTGTTAAAGCTGAAATTAATATGTCTAGACTTAAAGTTACAGTTAAAGATGTGAGCTTAGTTGATAAAGAAGGTATACAGAAATTAGGGGCTAAAGGGATAGTTGAGATTGACAATCAATTAAAAATAATACTTGGACCTAATTCAAAACAAATTAAAAAATATATGATTGATTTAAAATAGCGGATGAAAGTGTTCGCTTTTTGTTTGCCTCTTGACATGGGGGGGGGGGGGTACCTGTTATAATTTTTATTAGATAGAATTATAGAATAGAGGT